>JACQFI010000093.1 GCA_016200135.1 Planctomycetota bacterium | reverse complement strand
GAATTTCAGAATTGCAGTTCAAGATGTGCATCTTTTTTCAAGAAATCAGCGCCGTTCTTCGTGTTCCTTCGTGCCCTTTGTGGACGCTCCGTCGCTGTTCTTTCGGATTTCGTGCTTCGACATTCGGATTTGCCGTTCACATCGTGCTCATTTTTACGCGAAGATCGCCCTCAAAATTCCCCGGCGCTCGGCGGCGCCTGGGACCGTTGGACCTCCCGCCCCCGAAACTTGGACCCGCGGCCAGGAGCTACCGTGCGACGTGCACATAATGTGCAGACTTTTTTCAATAATTGAGCGGCTGCGTGCCGTTGCTCGGCACTTAGGACTCAGGACTATAAAGGAGCTCGCCAACCCAGGAATTAACCCACCAAAACCCAACTGAATATTGGAAAGCCACTCGTGCCAAATTGCGTGCCGTTCTCAGCGTCTCTGCGGTGAGAACGGACCTGCGCCGCGAGCTACTCGCCGCGGTATTCGCAGCGGGAGGTGCAGGTCTCGCGCACGTCGATGCGCTGCAGCAGCGGCAGCGCGGGCTTCAAGCGCTCCCAGAGCCAGCGCGCGAGGACCTCGCTGGTGGGATTCTCCAGCCCGGCGATCTCGTTCAGGTATTGATGATCGAGGCTCTCGATCACGGGCTGCGCGGCTAGCTTGAGTTCTGCGAAGTCCATCACCCAGCCGGTTCGCGCATCGACTTCGCCTGCGACGCAGACGTCGATGACGAAGCTGTGCCCGTGCAGCCGGCGGCACTTGTTGCCTTCCGGCGCGTGCGGCAGCCGGTGGGCGGCTTCGAAGGTGAAGGTCTTGACCAGGGTCGCGCGCATGGATGTAATTTATCCCGCGAATCCGCGCCGTCCAGAACAGCAGCGCGCTCGAGACTTCCTGGACATCGCGCGCCGCGGCCCTAGGATGCCAGCCTTCAGCGCAACCTCGGAGCATTCGCATGGCCAAATTCGGCGTGATCGCGCGCAATCTGTACCTCTCCAACGACATGAAGGACGCGCTGGAACAGTACGTCACCGACGACCGCAAGGTCGTGCCGGGGCAACTGCGCAAGCGCGGCGAATGGTTCTGGCTCACCTACTTAAAGGTGATCAAGGTCAAGAATTTCGACCTCGGCATGTGGGACCTCGCGGAGAACGAGGTCAACACCGTGCGCATGACCTCCTTTCGCCTCGTCAAAGGCAAACTGCTCTGCGGCGGCGGCAAGAGCGAGATCAAGGAGATCTCGGGCTTGCTCGACGCGCTCGCGCTGCAGGTCTCCGGCAGCAAAGAAGAATCCACCGTCAACTACGCCGACTACTACAAGCTCGACGTGCCGACGGTGGACCTCGGCAACATGCTGGAGGAGTGCGAGAAGAAGGGGATGGTCGCCGACGTACGCAAGCTCTGGATCAAGGACATGGAAGTCAAGCTCGGCAGCATCCGCAGCGCCGTGGTGAACACCGACGACTACGGCGGCGTAAGAAAGGTCCTGCACGAGGCCGGCCACAAGGCCACCGGCATGGAGCTCATGCTCAAGACGCCCGAGAAGACGTACCTCGCGTTCGATCTCGACGGCCAGGTGAAGTGCGTCTCCTACGCGACCGCGACGGATTTCGACTTCGAGGACTTGGTCGTGCAGTGCGCGATGAGGTTGTAGCGAACCCGATCGCAATGCTTCAACGCTTGCCGCAGTTCTTCAGCGCCTCGCGCTTGCTGAGCGGACTGAGCGCGCTTTCGTGCTCCTTCACGTAGCGGATGACTTCCTTGGGGTCCGTCCACGCGTACTGGCGCAAGGCCCAGCCGATCGCTTTGCGAATGAAGAATTCCTTGTCGGCCACGTTGGGCCGGATGCAGTCGTAGAGCAGCTTGAGGTCGGTCTGCTTCTTGAAGCCGAGTTGGCAGAGTATGGCGGACCGGCGCTTCCACATATTCTTGTCGCGGCTCCACGCGCGCATGGCCTTCTGCATGGGCGCGGGATAGCGGCGCAAGAGTTCGCCCAACCGGTGCGAAGCGATGACATCCACGTAGTCCCACCACGCGCCGGTGACGATCAGTTCCTCGTAGAGTGAGAGCGTCTCCAGCGTCTGGAAGGCGGCGTGGCGCTTGTCTTCGGTAAGCGCGATGGCGGCGTAACGTTCTTCGCGATGGCTGGCCTTGCGCCAGAGTTCCAGAACCGTTGCGCGCCAAGCTGCAAACGTTTCGAGCGGATACTGCGCGAAGACGCGCCGATAGATGGCGCGCTGGAGCGGCGTCGGCACGCCATAATAGGGCAGGGCCGATTTCATGTAGGCTTGCGCGCCGGCGGCCTTCTTGGGATCGCCATGGGCCTGGAGTTCCTGCCGGACGGCCGCGATAAGGGGGCGCTGAGCTACAGCCACTGGTCGAGCCAAGCCATGATCTCCGCACGCATCTCGGCGGTCTCGAAGTGCGCCACGTCGCGCCGGAACATCTTCCAGGCTTCGGGCGCCCCGGCGGCGCGGTAGACCTTCTTGAGCTCGCGGTCGATGCGGTCCAGCCCGCGCGGCGGCGTGAGGCGGTCGTAGTTGCCGTTCAGCGAGAGGTGCGCGCGGGGCGCGATCAGGGCGTTAAGCGACGAAGTGGTGAAATGCTTGAGCAGGTTCGGGACGAAGTAGTAGATGCAGTGGCCGTCTAGGCCGCGCGCGGCGATCAGTTCGTGGTAGTCGGTCATGCAGCAGAGGTCCACGCAGACCTTGACGCGTTCCTCGAGCGCCGCCGTCCACCAGGCCATCGTCGAGCCCATGGACAGGCCGAGCGTGCCGATGCGCTTGGGGTTTACGTCCTCACGAGAACAGAGCCAGTCCACGCCGCGCAGGTTGTCGTACACCATCATGCCCCACATGACCTGTCCCCGCCAAAGCATCTCTTTAAAGACCTCGCTCTCGGCGCGGCTGTAGCGTTCGCCGAAGTTCCAGTGGTCCAGCGCGAGGCTGGCGATGCCGCGGCGGGCGAACTCTTCGGCCCAAGGCAGGCGCTGGCCGAAAGCGTCGCGCGGCTCGACGAGCTCGCGCTTGCCGTTCTTGTACTCGCCCCCGTGGTAATGGTTGTAAAGGATCACGGGATAGGGCGCCGAACTGCGCGGCCGGGCAAAGATCGCGGGCACGACCTCCAGGCTGTTCAGGTCTAAAGCCCAGCGTTCCAGCACATAACTCTCGCGGTCCTCCTCCCCGATCTTCTTCCCGCCGATGGAACGTTTTCGCGGCGGGAGGTCTCCGAGCAGACTGTAAAGGAGCGCTCGGCGGGACGAAACGTTTGCAACGGATCGCGCTGCGGGCATAGGATCGGCTCCTTGGAGTTCAGTTCGTTCGAGCCAAACACGCTTACCGAAAGCACTTCATTCGCGCAAGTCTTGTCCCGATAAAATCTAGTAAGGAAGCATCACCATGCTGCGGAAGAGCAAGCCATTCGGAGCTTGTTAGCGTGGGAACCCGGTAAGTCGGGCCAAGGCCAGAATTTTACTGGAATGTAGGGGAAAAGTCGGCCATGATTATGAGCGTTGGGAAGCTACCTAGCGACTTGATCTTAATCGCGCTGCACGTAGTGTGCTTAGTGTTGGTTTTTCGTGCCCAGTGAACGCCTGGGAAGGAGCCCCTGGTTCGCCATGACCACCAACTTCCGATCCACTGTCGCTGTATGGGTCTTGTCGGCCGCCTTTGTACTTTCGGCGGCGGCGGGGCTCAGGTCGTGTGCCGCGGGTGAGGCCCCTGCCGCCGGCGGCGAGGGTGCTCCCGAAGCCCCCAAACCGGTCAAGAAGCTGACCCCCGAGCAGATCGTTTCCGATAAGAGCATCTTCTACATCGCCACGCCCAGCTTCTCGAAGGCCAAGAAGGCGTTCATGCGCAGCGCGTTCTACGGCCTGATGAGCGAAGAGGACGTGCAGAAGCAGCTCAAGGACACCCTCAAGAACCTTAAGGAAAGTTACGTCAAAGGCGATGGCGCCCGGACGGACTTCGAGATCGGCCGGCGCTCCGCCGAGATCGAGTTGCTCACCATCCTGCTCGACAAGTACGTCGAAGAGGGTCTGGCTTTTGCCCTGGAACTGCCGGTTCCGGCGGAGAAGGGCGCGCCCGCGGAGCCGCGCTGGATGGCCGTGGTCGCTTTGCCCACGGGCGAAGACTCCGAGAACATGCGCTTCAACCTGAGCGACCAGATGGAGCGCTTCGCGGCCACCATGGACATCGCGAAGTTCAAGGACAACCAGATCAAGATCGGCGATTACACGGTGCAGGAGATGAAGTGCCAGGAGCTGAATCTGGACGAGTCCTGGTGCTTCGTGGAGAACCTGTTCCTCTACGGCCAGGGCAAGGGCATCGTGGCGGAAGCGGTGAAGAATTATGTCGAGAACCGCGGCCGCGGCACGCTCTCGCAGAACGACGGCTACCACGCGGCGCTCTCGCGGACCGGCGACGGCGCCCAGGTTTACCTGCAGGTGGACGCCACGGCGCAGATTCAGAAATCGCTGGAAGGCCAGCCTGTGCTGGCTTCACTGCTCGGCCAGTTTACCAAAAACCTGGAACAGAACCGCCCGCAGCTTGCCATGGGCGTGCAGGTGGGGGACGGCGAGAACGCGGCGATCAAGGAACGCCTGCTGATGCGGTTGCCGCGCGCCGCGCCGCCCGCGCCGTGTAAGAACTTCGCCGCGCATTTCTGCTCGGCCGATGCGCTCTTCTTTCATGCGCGCCAAGGCGCGCTGGTCGACCTCGTCAAGCCCGCCGTCATGATGACCCAGCAGAAGGATCATGAAGGCCAGCCGGGGCCGTTCGGCGGGTTCATGCCCGAACTGATGCGCGCCATGGCCGTGGCCAACGAAGAGGAAGCCTGGAGGGCGCTGGATCCGTTCCAGGGCGAGATGGGCTGCTTCGTCAACTACTTGCCCGGCGAGTCCCTGGAGAAGAAGTTCCAGGACGTCTTCCAGATGGTCTTCTTCTGCGAAGTGAAGCGCACCGACGTGGCCGCGGCCACGGACCTGCTGGAGCGCTTCAAGCGGGGCACGCGGCTGGAATACAAGAAGATTCCGTTCCAAGGCGAGGAAGTCTGGTACCAGTTCGGCGCGAAGCCCGACGAAGCGCATCGCGGCGGCCGCACCATCCCGCTGCTCGATCCGCTGCTGCCGTTTGCGGCCAAGGCGGAAGGGCGGCCCGAGGGCACCTCGTTCTTCGTCTCCTACGCGCTGGTCAAGTTCGTTCCGCCCACTCCCGGCGAACAGGAGCGGCAGTTCCTGCTCCTGTCGGACAACCTCCAGGCGCTGCAGAAGGCCATCCAGCAGTCCAAGATGGCCAAGCAGGCGCTCTCGGAACGCAAAGAGTTCAAGGACATGCTGGCAGGCTTCAGCGACAGCCGCTATGCGGTGACCTTCGTCGATCTGCCCAACCTGTCGGACGCCTTCTACCACGGACTCTTCCCCGCCATGGCGAAGCAGGGCATCCTGGGCCGCAAATTCTTCAACAGCATCCCGCCGGACACCGTGGTCCGGTCGCACCTCACGCCGATGGGCTGGGCCTCTTCGGCGCCGAACGAAGGCGATCTGATCGAGTTCAACTCCCCCACCGGCAATCTATCGCTGGTGGGCCTGATCGGCGCCATCGGCTGGCCCGCGATCAACGCGCGGCACAAGCAGGAGATCTCCGGGCAGATCGACGACAACTTCAAGCGCATCGGCTTGGCGGTCCAGATCTATGCCGCCGACTTCGACCGCTTCCCACAGCAGCTTTCGGACCTGGTCCCGAATTACATCAGCTTTATGGATTTCCGCAGAGTCTTTAACTCGCCGTTCAATCCCAGCCAGGTGCTGCGCAAAGAGGACGTGGACGATCCGCAGAAGACCAATCTGCAATACATTCCGGGGCGCAGCTTGCAGGATATGTCGCGCGAGGTCGTGCTGCGCGAGATGCAGCCGACGATGGCGCGCTTCTCCGATCTGGGCGTCATCACGCTCTACCACGTCCTGCAGCTCGACGGCAAACTCCGCCCCATGTCGAAGGTCCGCCTGGACCGCGTCCTGAAGGGCCAGATGGAACTGCCCTCGGGCTTGGACGAAGAGCCCGCTAAAAAATAGCGCCTTTCCCATATCTCATATAGCTCCCGATGACTTCCAGGAACGCCCGGCATTTGCCGGGCGTTTTTGTTCAATCCACGGCTCGGAATGGACGATATTCACAACGGATGCCCGCTTCCGGGCGGTCCGAATCCTGGCCGTTTTAAAAAGGAGTACCGTCCATGTCTTCCACCCTGACCGAATCCACCGCCGCTATGACCGAAACCGTTTCCGAAACGGCCGCGCTTCCGGCAACGCCTTTGCCCGCGACCGAACGGCGGACCTTGGCGCGCAGCGCCTTCCGCGCCGCGGAACGCACGGCCGAGTTCTTCGATCACCTGCGCGCGCATTACCGGGAATCCCGGCGTACCCCGGTGGAAATCGTCGCCGATATCCGCCTGCTGCTCGCGGATGGCGGCGTATACGACACCGGCGTCGCCCTCATCCGGAACGTCTCGCCTTCTGGCGCCCTGCTGGGCCGCGTCAAACTGTGCAAGAACGCCTACCCGGTCGTCCCGTTCAGCGTGGAGATCGTGATGCGCGGCGGCGATTACGAAGGCATCGTGATCCATGCCAAGCCGGTGCGCTTCGAGTGCGAGACCGGCGGCTTGGGCGTGAAGTTCGAGGACATCACTGTCACCGCCTGACGCGCCCGCCTTTACGCATCCGGTAAAATGGCGTAGGCTGCTCCCGACGGTTCGCGGAGGCCGGCCCATGCCCAAAGAAGACCCCGAAGACACCCTGCGTCCTTCGCAGCGCCTGGCGCGGATCTCCGCGCGCACGGGCAAACCCGTGGACAAGCATACGCCCGAGGTCCCGCGCAAGGCGTCCAACGACGCCTTCCACGCCGCCGAGCGCGCGGCAGAGTTCTTCGATCATCTGCGCGTGCACTACCGCGAGACGCGCCGGACGGCCGTTGAGATCGCCGCCGACATCAAAGTTCTGCTCAAGGATGGAACCGTATACGATGCCGGTACGGCCGTCGTCCTGAACATCTCGCCTTCGGGCGCGCTGCTCGGGCAGGTCAAACTGGGCAAGAACAGTTATCCCACCGTCCCCTTCAAGCTGGAACTCTTCCTGCACGGAGAAGATTACGACGGCATCGGCATCGAGGCGCAGCCGGTGCGCTTCGAGTTCGACAAGGGCGGCATCGGCGTGAAGTTCGACGAGATATTCGTTTCGGTAAAATGACGCGGCGCGCGTTACTTGCCCGGTTTGGCGATGGAGACGGTGACGGACACGGCGCCCTGCGTGACATCGTAATAGCCGTCGCGGTTCTGCTGGAAGCGCAGCGTGCCCGTGACCGGCATGACAAACTCGATGGGCTTGTCTTTGTCTAAGCAACCCCAGACCATCCCGGCCTCCTGAATCTTCGCGAAGTCCTCGGTCGCGTTCTTCTCCTTGTCGCTCACAAACACGACCAGCGTGTCAATGTTGAACTCGTCGTTCGCGCCTTTAAAGGCCCGGAACTGCTTCACCGAAGCATGCCCGTCGTCGTGCACGCCGTCCGCGGTGACCCACGCGCCCGTGGGCCCTGAAAACCACTTTCCGGCGGCCTCGATCCGGACTTTGGCGCCTTTGGCAATCGTAAGGACGCTCTTGCGCTCCGCGAGCGCTTCCGCGTACTGGTCCTTGTCCAGATCCGTGCGAATGGGCAGCACCTTGCCGTTCTTGTCGAGCGGGACGCCTTGGCCGGGTTTGTTGGCGTAGACGCCGAACGTGCCAAGCGTCTCGAAGTTCCCATGCGCGGCCTCCGCCGGCGGCGGGCGCTCCGTCGCGGCGGGCGCTTGCACCGGCGCGGGCGGAGCCGGAACCGGTTCCGGCGCGGGCCGGTTGCCCGCTCCGGCCGCGAACGAGGCCGGGATGACTTGAATGACGATCTCCAACTGGCCCTCGTTGTCGTAGAGCGGGTTGGCCAGCATCGCGTTCTCTTCGTTCATCTGGAACTGCAGCACGCCTTCGCTCTCGGCGGTGAACGCCTTCTCTTTGCCCACATAAAAAGGCGGCGGTCCCGGGGGCGGTGCAGCCGCCAGCAGACCCACTTTCCGGGGCGGCGCGGCGGCGGCGTTCATAATGCGCGCAAGCAGCGTCTCGCTGAAGAACTCGTGGTTCTCCGCGTCTTTGTTCAGGATGCGCCCGGTGGGCGAGCCGCCTTTGCCGCTGGCGTCCGCCATTCGCCCTAAGTGGAACGACTTCCATTGCCCGGTCGCGGTGATTTTCACCTTATCGCCGGGTTTCACCTTCACGCTCGAGTCTTTCCAGCCGGTCTTCGCATCCAGGACGATTTTCACGCCATTGGCGGCGGCGAGACCTTCGGCCGCTTCCCGGCCGCCGGAGATCAGATCGAGCGCGCGCTTGAACGCCGCCGCGGCGCCCGCGTTGTTCCCCGCCTGGAGGGCGCGGCGGCCCTCCGCGACGGCGTCGGCATACTGCTGTTGCGCCATGGCGCGCTGGGCGTTCTGGCTCCCGCGCTGCGCCTCGGCGTCGCCAGGTTTCTCCGCGGCGGCGCGGTCGTAGGCGGCTTTGGCTTTCGGCCAGGATTGACTCTGCGCGGCCTCGGCGCCCTCTTGCATGTCCGACCCGTAACGCGCTTCGGCGGAGCCTTTCTTCGCCACGGGATCGCCGGCGCGTTCTTTCAGGGCCTGCGCAAAAGCCTGCTCCGCCTCGATCCAGCGCCTCTGCGCCAGCGCATCGTTGCCCGCCTTGACGGCGCCGCCGTAGGTCGAATCGGAAAGCCCCTTGGTGGCCTCGACGTGGCGCGGGTGCTGGTCGAGAACCCGCGAATACGCGGCGGCGGCCTCGGTCCATTTCTGCTGCTGTTGGAGCCTGCGCGCTTCGGTGAGATTCTCTTCCTCGCCCTGCTTGGCGGACTCTTCAGTCGCTTCCTTGAGTTTCGAGAGCAGAAGTTCCTTCTGCGGCGCATCGGGCCAGGCCTCGAGGGCCTTCTGGAACGCCGTCTTGGCTTCGCCGTACTTCTTCCCGTCCAGGGCCTCGTTGCCTTTGCCCAGCCAGGAAGCAAAATTGGCCTGCCTCAGCTTTTCCAGCCGGATCGATTCGAGCAAGGCCGCGGCGGTCTCCTTGTCCGGATGATCCAAGTCACCAAGCGCCTTGAGCGCGTCGTTCAGAGCCGCCTCGGCCAGGACCACGTTCTTCTGTTCGTAAAACGCATTCTTGGCGTGTTCCAGATCGCGGGAGAACTTCGCCCGCCGGTCCTGCTCTTGTTTCTGCTTGTCTTCGGCATCCCGTTTCTTATCGAGCGCGTCCTTAGCGGCTTGCGCCGTGGCGCGGCGTGCGGAGAGTTCCGGATTAAGTCCGGCCAGAAGGTCCGGCAACCCTTTCGACGCATCCGCCTTGCCCAGGGCCTCGGCTTTCGCCAGTTCCTCGAGCGCTCCGGCAGGATTCTCCTTTTGGAGCCGGCCCGCGCTTTCCAGCAGGGCCTGGAAATCGCGCTGGCGGCGCTCCAGGTCCTCGCGGCGCCTGGCGAGCCCTTTCTTCGCCTCCACAAGCGCGGTGAGGTCCACGCCGCGCTCGTCCTTGAGCTGCAGTTCCAGCGCGCCCAAGCGCGCCCACGCGGCGTCGAGCGCGCCGGGGTCTTGCCCCTGCGCGAAGGCCTCGGTGATCTCGCGGTCGAGTTTCTTCTGCGCCAGCGTGGTCTTGAGGCCGGCCTTCAGCGTGCGCAGGGCGGCCAGTTCGGCCTCGGGCGCATCCTTGTACTTGGACTCGGTCCGCTCCAGCAGCGCAACACCGTCGCCCAGCGCCTTCTCGTCGGTGGTTTTATTCCGCGCGTTAGACACCGCCGCGGCAATCTCGGAGCGCCGCGTTTCAAGGGCTTCTTCCCGTGCCTTCTGGTCCAGGTAAAACCAGGCGCCGTAGCCTCCGCCCGCGAGGAGCAGCAGGACGGCGGCGGCCGCGAGTACACGGCCGGCGCCGCCCTTGGCAGGCACCGGGGCGGGCGGAGCCGCCGGAACCGGCGCGTTTGGAATCGGGAGCGGCGTAAAGGCCGGAAGGTCCGACTGCGGCAGCGGCATCCGCTGCGAACTCGCCGCGGGCGGGGGCACCGGCGTAAAGGCCGTGGCCGGCGTCTGCGCGGGAAGCACCGCGGGGATCGGCGTTGCCGCCGGCGCCTCCAGCCGGATGGGGAGGTTCCCGCGGACCGTCGGCTCCGGTTCGCCCATGATCTCGCGGCAGGCTTGGAGGGCCGCCTGGAGTTCCGCGCCATGGGCGAAGCGTTCGGCCGGGTTCTTCCGCAGGCAGCGTTCAATCGTCGAGATGGTGGCCGGCGAGAGGTCCGGGCGGAATTGCGTGATCGGCGGGTGCGGCGCCTGCACGGTGTCGAAGATGACTTTGGTCACCGACGCGCCGGTAAAGGGCGCGCGGCCCGAGAGCAGCGCATACAGCGTCGCGCCCATGCTGAACACATCCGCACGCACGCCCGCCGAATGCGCGTCCATGGCCTGCTCGGGCGACATGTACCCCGGCGTGCCCATCGCGGACTGCGTGCCGGTGAGCGATTGATGCACGTCCTCGCCGCGGGCAAGCCCAAGATCGGAGAGTTTCGCGGCTGAAAAATTCAGCCGCTCCCCATCTTTACTGGTGGGAATAAGGATATTGTCCGGCTTGATATCGCGGTGGACGATGTTCTCTTCGTGCGCCGCGGCCAGGCCCTTCGCGGCGGCGGCGCAGATCTCCAGCGCGACGATCTCTTCGGCTCCGGCCTTGCCCATCTCGTTGATGCGCGTGAGGTACTTCTTGCCCGTCTCGCCATGGACGAATTCCATCACGAGGAAGAAGAGGCCGTTCTCTTCGTTGACGTCGAGGACGCTGACGAGATGCGGCGACTGAACATGCGCGGCGATGCGCGCTTCGCGATAGAAGCGCTGGACCAGGTCGGGCTGCTGTTCCGCCAGGAGAAACGGGAGCACCTTGACCGCGACTTCCTTCTGGAGCCGCGGGTGCACGCCGTAATAGACCGCGCCCATGCCGCCTTGGCCCAGCTTGGCCAGCAGCGGAATGCCGCCCAGCGTGGGGACGGGCCGGCCGGCATACTCCGTGCGCGGAGCGGCAAGAAGAACTTTATCGGCCGTGAGGTCCTGTGGGGCCACGTTCCGCTTGGAGAGCATCTCCGTACCCGCAGGGTTCAGGCCCTCCGGGGTCCAGTTCCTGGCACTGGGCGAAGACGGGACCGGTGAAAGCGCAGGGGGCATGCCTGTTTGGGGCGGCGCGGGCGTGGCTTCGCCCGTGGTCTGCGGCGGAAGATTGGGTTGGGGCAGATACGGGTTCTGCGGAGCGCTCATTTTGAATACCTGAACCCATGGACACGAACAGGATTAGGATGCGGAGCAAAACCATTAGGATAGCGGATTGGAGCGCCTTCCACAATACGGCACCGGCACGATTAACGCACGTAGAACGTGTGCTTGCTGCTCGCGCCGCCGGAGATGTAAACGGACACTTCGTACCGGCCCTTGGGCCAGCCGCTGGAGGGCGGGGAGAAGTTGAAGAGACTGACCACGCTCCCTTCCTGCGTGATCTGCTGCGTGACCGGACCGAGCTTTAACGTGCCGCCGGCCTGGCTGAGCGCCGCGGTGATGCGCGAGCCGGCGACAGCGTTGGCGATCTTGGCGTTCAGGTAGATCGTCCCATCGTTCGTTGTGAATGATACTTTGGAAGATTTGAGCAGCCCGCGCTCGTCGGCCTCGGTGCCGGTCGTGAGGGCCGTAATCCGCGTCTGGCCGGGCGTCGTCTCGGCCTCTGGGCTCTTGTCGGTGGCCAGAGGCCCGCGGATGCGGATGTTCTGAATCCGCCATGCCCCGTCCTCGTCCACGACCACGTACTCCACCTCGGACGTGCTTTTGTCGGTGGCCGTGATGGCGCCCTTGACAGTCCCGGTGCTGTTCTTGAATTGGCGCTCCGAGAAGGCCACGGATTCGAAATTACTCAGCGCCACATAAGTCTTCACGAAGCGTTCGAACTCGGTTCGCGAGGTCGCCTGCCGGAACTCTTTCGAGGTCTTCTCGTAAGCGGCGTCTATGTTGCCCTGCTTGAGATCCTGCAGTTGTGCTTCGATGGGCGCCACCATGTTCGCGTTGAGCTTGAGACCCAGCAAAAGCAAACCGGCCAAAACGAGGCCGCCCATAAGAACGCTTAGGCCCACACATCCGAGGAGCACTTTCACGGGCATGGTAAGGCCGCTGGGCCGCGGCGGCGGCACTGCGGCAGGCGCGGAGCTTGACGGAAGCGGCGGCGGCACGGGCAGGGCCAGCCCCGAACCCTGGGCAGTGCCGACGGCGGTGATCGCGCCCGTCACCACGGACGGATGCCCGAACTTCGCGCGGCACGCGCTCAGCGCCGCGACCATATCGCCGGCGTTCGCGAAGCGCTGCGCGGGATCTTTGGCCAGACTGCGGTCGATCACCGCGGAGGTATCGGCCGAGATATCGGGGCGCACCGAACGGATCGGCGTGTGCATCTTCTGCACGGTGTCCATCATGATGCGCATGGCCGAGGTGCCCGTGAACGGCGCCTGTCCGGCCAGCATGGCATAGAGCGAAGCGCCCAAGCCGTAGACATCCGCGGGCGGCGCGGCCGTGTGGGCGTCCGTGGCCTGTTCGGGCGCGAGGTACCCCGGCGTGCCCATGGACGAGTGCGCCATGGTCAGTTCGGTGTCCTGCCCTTCGCCGCGCGCGAGCCCCAAGTCCGCAACTTTGGCCTCGGTAAAGAGCGGCGCGTCGCCAGCGCCCATGGGCAGGAGAATGTTGTCGGGCTTGACGTCGCGGTGGACGACTCCGCGCGCGTGCGCTTCGGCCAGGCCCAAGGCCGCCGCGATGCAGACGTCCAGCGCCACAACCTCGTCCGTGCCCACGCGGCCCTGTTTCTTCAGCTTCTCGAGGTACCCCCGCACCGATCCGCCGCGGACGAACTCCATGACGATGAAGAAGAGCCCGCCGTCCTGGTCCACGTCCAGCACGCCGACCAGATGCGGCGAGTGGATCTTGGCCGCGATGCGCGCTTCGCGGAAGAACCGCTGCACGAGTTCGGGATTCTGCGCGGCGAGTTGCTGCGGCAGCACCTTCACGGCAACCTCGCGGTCCAAGCGCGGGTGGTAGGCGTAGTAAACGGCGCCCATGCCGCCCTGGCCGAGTTTGTGCAGGATCGGGATGCCGTCGAGCGACGGAACGTTGCGGCCGAGCACGCTCACCCGCGGCGCCGACGTGAGCAACGGATCGACGGTCAGGTCCTGGATGGGAAACGCGGGCGAGAAACCCGGCGCGATCAGGATCTGCCCGCTGGAACTCTGGCCCACATGAAATTGGCTGGGCGGCGGCGTGCTGCCAGGCACCAGCGGCGACCCGGAAGCTGGGCGCAGCGTGTCGTTGAGTTGCGGATCCGAGCCCTGTGGCGGGCCGCCGGGCGCACTCGAATCGCTCATAAATCGCTCGTCCCGTGCTCCAAAGTCGTCCCACCATAGGGCTGCGTGCGAGCCCATTATCTCTAAACTGGAGTCTTTACAACGCCCGTTCGTGCCCTTTCATCGCTACCGCGGCGGGCTATACTCCGCGGGCCAAACGATAAAATAGCAGGCGTGGGACACAGGACGCGGCGCGGCGCCTCGTCCCCCGCCCCTCGTCCCACGTATTGGAGATCCCATGGCCCTCTTTCTCGGCATCGACATCGGCACTTCGGGCTCGCGCGCGCTGCTGATCGACGAGCGCGGCGCTGTGCGCGGCAGCGCAAGCGGTTCGCACACCTGCCAGGCGCCCAAGCCCCTCTGGTCCGAACAGGACCCCGCCGAGTGGTGGGCCGCCGTGCGCCAAGCCGTGCCCGGAGCGGTCAAAGCCGCCGGCGCGCGGCCGGAGGACATCCAGGGCATCGGCCTCAGCGGCCAGATGCACGGCCTTACGTTGCTCGACAAGGCGGATAAGGTTCTGCGCCCGGCGATCCTCTGGAACGACCAGCGCACCGCGGCGGAGTGCGACGAGATCACCCAGCGCGCGGGCGGACGCAAGGCACTGCTCAAAATGGTCAGCAATCCCGCGCTGACGGGCTTCACCGCGCCGAAGATCCTCTGGGTGCGCAACCAGGAACCGCGGCACTACGCGAAGGCCGCGAAGGCACTGCTGCCCAAGGACTACGTTCGCTTCCTGCTCACCGGCGAGTACGCCACCGAAGTGAGCGACGCGTCGGGCACGCTGCTGCTGGATGTCGCGAAGCGCCAGTGGTCGGCGAAGCTGCTGGAGAAACTAAAGGTCGACCCGGCGCTGCTGCCGCAGGTCTTCGAATCGACGGTCGTCAGCGGCAAGGTAACGCGGCAGGCCAGCGAGGCGCTCGGCGGCGCCGTGCTGCCGGGCACGCCGGTGGTCGGCGGCGGCGGCGACTGCGCCGCGGCCGGCGTGGGTTCGGGCATCGTCAAGCGCGGCGTCGCGGTGGTGAGCCTGGGGACCTCGGGCGTGGTCTTCCTGCACGCCGACGAAGTAAAGACCGACCCGCTGGGCCGCGCGCATACGTTCTGCCACGCCGTGCCGGGTAAGTGGCACATGATGGGCGTAAGCCTCTCGTCGGGCGGCTCGTTCCAATGGTTCAAGAACGCGCTGGGCCAGGAGGAAGTGGCCGAAGCGCAAGCGTCCGGCGGCGATCCGTACGACTTGCTGGTCAATAAGGCCGCGGCCGCGCCCGCCGGCAGCGGCGGCGTGCAGTTTCTCCCGTATCTTACCGGCGAGCGCACCCCGCACGCCGACCCGTACGCGACGGGCGTCTTCGCGGGCCTGACGCCGAGTTCGACGAAGGGGCGCCTCGCGCGCGCGGTGATTGAAGGCGTCTGCTACAGCCTGCGCGACAGCATCGAGATCTTCCGGTCGTTGAAGCTGCCGGTGAAGGAGATCCGCGTGACCGGTGGCGGCGCGAAGAACCCGTTCTGGCGTCAGACGCTCGCCGACGTCTTCGGGCAGTCCACCTGCGGGCTGGTCGCGGCGGAGGGCCCCGCCTACGGCGTCGCGCTGCTGGCCGCCGTCGGCACCGGCGCTTTCTCCAGCGTGGAAGAAGCCTGCGCCGCAACCGTGCAGACCTGCGACCCCTGTACGCCCAACAAAAAGAATCAGAAGATTTACGACACCTATTATCCCCTGTGGCAGGGCCTTTATCGTTCACTGCAGGGAGACTTTGAGCGTCTATCCAAGGCGGCGCGATAGGCCGTCTTCCTATTCCTGCGCATCGCCGAGCAGTTCGCGCAAGACTACGGTCGCGTAAGCGCCGGAAGGCAGCGCGAATTTGAGGACGAGTCCTTCGGCGTCTTCGCTCACCTCGGGAGCTTCCAGTAGCGGAATGCGCAAGGCACGCCGGGCGCCGGGCTGGCGTTCGGCTTCCTTGCGGCCGAAGTCTTCCACGCTTACGCCGCTCGCGGCAAGAACCTCGCGTTCGATCCGGCCGGGTTCGCCCTCGGCCAGCGGCGTCTTGGGTCCGTAGAGCGGGCCGCTGGGGCTGAGTTCGAAGGCGTCCGCGCGCGGCTGTTCTTTCTCCGCGGCGGCGGCGTCCTCGATCTTGAAGACCGCACCGTTGCGATGGAGCAGCGCCAGATCGCCGGGCAGGAACTTGCCGAGTTCGGGCATGCGGCGCGCGAGGACCTGGTTGAAGAGTTCGGCCTGGAAGGCGTTGACCAGCAGGTTGCGGAACTTGCCGTCGCGCGCGCGGGCGGGGTTGTTGCCGCTCGCGGCGAAGGCCTGCGTGAAGGCGGCCTCATCGCCCTGAACCAACAGGCGGCCGAGGCCGACGTTGCCCGCGCCGCGGCCGAAGCGCTGCTCGCCGTAATAGTTGGGGACGCCGCGGCGCTGCAGTTCCGAAAGGACGGCGCGAGCGGTATTCGCGGCGCCCGCGGGCGCCGCGCCGGCTTCGAAGCGCAGGCGGATCACGAAGCGGTTGCCTTTCAAGTGGCCCATCTTGAGCTTGTTGCCGTGCCGCGAGACATGGAGGATCTGCAGGCCGGGACCAAGGGCCGCGGCGTCGAGGCGCGCGAGCTTATCCGGCTCGACGTGCTCGAAGCTGATCCACTGGCGCGTGACGGCCTGAGCGTCCTTGAGACCCGCCACGCCGGCGTCGCGGTCGCGCTTGCCGAGAACCTTCGCGATCCGGCGCACCGCATCATGCGTATTTTGGCCGCGCTTCTCGATCCAGAGATAGGCGTGGGTGCCGGTGCCGGAGGGTTCGTAAAGCGCAAGCTCTTCGACAACGAAGTCTTCAGGCCGCGCCTTGACGCGCGCGCCGGCGAAGGACGGCCTGGAAAAAGCTGTAAGGAATGGGAGCACGAGTACCTTTCTGAAATAGGGTCAACGATCATCGGCCCATCTTGTTGGGGAATGCCCAGCCACTCGCCAAGAAAACCACGAATCGCACGTGTGCTCTACAAAAAAAGTGGTCAGAGAAAAAGGTGAAATTGCGCATGTGATATATCTTGCTTGTAAGGGCTTGCCACCAAAAGGGGTTACTCGATTGCGCATGAGCGTATATTTACCCCATACTAACGATTGCAAAACTCACAAGAACGTATATTCCAGGTTGACTTAGAGCAGGGGCTTACATACCTTTTGCGTATGTTCGTCCCGTCAACTTGGGAAGCGTTTGCACGAGGTTTTCGCATGGCGTCCACCCCGATTCCCGCTTCCGTGCTGGAGCAGCATCCTCATTGGGTGCTGGCGATCAAACGCGGCTTGTTGAATAAGCAGCAGATCGACGAAGCCCTCGCCGTGCATCAATCCGTGGCCAAACTAGGCGTAAAGAAGACGCTGGACGAGATCCTGGTACAGAAAAAGTACATCACGCCCGAGCAGTTGCGGCAGCTCATGGAAGAAATGAAGCCGGCCTAGAACGTGAAGCGCTTCGGGAACTTCGAGATCCTAAGTAAGCTCGGCGAGGGGTCGATGGGCAAGGTTTACAAGGCGCGGCAGGTTGTGACCAAACGAATCGTGGCGCTGAAGGTCCTCTTTCCCGAGTTGGCGAAGGACGCGAACATGTTCGAGCGCTTCCTGCGCGAGGCGCGCGCGGCGGGGCAACTCCACCATCCCAACATCGTCTCCGGCCTGGACGTGGCGACCGTGAACGGGCTGTACTACATCTGCATGGAGTACGTGGAAGGCGAGGCGCTCGACCGGCGGCTGCAAAAGAACGGCGGAAAGCTGCCCGAGGCCGAGACGCTGGAGTACTGCCGGCAGGTCGCGCTGGGGCTGCATCACGCACACCAGAACGGCTACCTGCACCGCGACGTAAAGCCCGAAAACGTGATCGTAACGCCGGAAGGCGTGCTGAAACTGACCGACCTGGGGCTGGCGCGCGCCTACGGCGAGCAGCATGCGCAGACGGTGGCGCTCACGGCCGAAGGCGTCTCGGTCGGCACGCCGTATTACATCTCGCCCGAGCAGGCGCAGGGCCTGCGCGACTTGGGACCGCAGGCCGACCTGTACTCCCTGGGCGTGATGATGTTCGAGTGCCTGACCGGCAAGCTGCCGTTCGACAGCGAGAACTTCTACGACGTGATGCTGATGCACGTGAACAACGCGCCCCCGGATATCCGCACCGTAAATCCCGCGGTGAGTGCGGAGGCGGGCGCGCTGTGCATGAAGCTGCTCTCGAAGTCGCCGCAGGACCGGCCTGCGAGCGGAGAAGTGTTGGCGCAGGAACTCGAGAAACTGCTCGCGAAGCGCCGCACTCAGGAGCCCGCGAAGGCGCGAAAAGTGAACGGCGACACTGAAAAGATGATCAAGCCGGTCAAGCCGAGAGACAGCTTCCGGTTCGAGTAACGGTACGGCAAATCCGAAATTCGAAACACGAAATCCGAAACAATATTACTACAAATACGAATATCGAAACTCGAAATCCGAAAGTAAATTCTAAATTACGCAAACCAAGCTACGCTCCACTCAGGAGCCTGCATGCAGATCATCGCGGAACCGCCGGAGACGAAGGCCGACTTGCGCTGGCGCATGCTGGGCGTGCCGGTGCGCGTGGCGCCGTGGTTCTGGATCGGCGCGGCGTTTCTGGGCTGGCAGGACCGCATCACGCTGGCGCCGCTGCTGGTCTGGATCGCGTGCGTCTTCGTCTCGATTCTGCTCCACGAGTTCGGGCACGCGCTGACGGCGAAGGCGTTCGGCGCGTACGGCGTGCGCGTGGTGCTGTATCAGTTCGGCGGACTGGCGATCAGCGCAGGCGGACTGCGGCGCTGGCAGCGCGTGGTGGAACTGCTGATGGGGCCCGGCGCGGGCTTTATCCTGTGGGGCATCCTCTTCGGGCTCTCGTACGTCTTCGATTACGACGCGCTGCGGGTCGGCGGCGAGGCCGAATTCCACGGGTGGCTCGCGCTGCAGTTCCTGCTCGAGATCAACCTGCTGTGGGGGCTCTTCAACCTGCTGCCGGTCTACCCGCTGGACGGCGGGCAGATCGCGAAGGAACTGATCGTCGCGCGCAACCCGCGTGGCGGCGCGCGGCGGGCGCATACGCTTTGCATGGTCGTGGCGCTGGCCGCGGGACTCGCGTTCCTCATCTGGGGACAATTCAGCGAGAACAAAGGCAAGGGCGTGTCCGCGTTCATGTTCTTCATCTTCGCCTTCGAGAATTACCGCCTGCGCCAGGCGTACAGCGAGTTCGAAGCCGAAGAGGACTACGCGCCGCGTCAGCCTTGGGAGCGCGATCCGGACTGGTGGAAGAAGCACTAAGCACGCCGGACAGAATGCTCCTGGCTCGTAGCGCTCGGCATCCATAGATTCTGAAAGTCTAAGTGGCTGTCTGCCGAGAGCCGCGAGCCCTTTTTGACCTCCAGACGACCTATTGCATTGCGCGCAAAGGCCGCTATTCTCCCCCTGCCTTATTGGAACCCATAAAACCCTCTCAGGAGACCCTCCATGAAATACGTTATGCTGCTCGCGTTGGTTATGTGCATTGGAATCTGCGCCGCGCGCGCCGCGGAAGAGGAGAAGGACGCCGGGCTCGTCAGCGAGATCTTTGGTTTCGACGCGGTCCTGGAAGACTTTCCCGCGATCGCGAAGGACAAGAAGCCCAACGTCGTCAAGGTCGACAAGCAAGTCGCCTTTGAGACCATGGACGACAAGTGGCCCGGCACGGAGTACACCGATCACTTCTACATCCGCTGGACCGGCGTCCTTCGCGTCCCCAAAGACGGCAAGTACACGCTCTACACCGAATCCGACGACGGCTCGCGCGTGTTCATCGCCGGCAAGCAGGTCGTCGACAACCCCGGCCTCCACGCCATGGAAGAGAAGAGCGGCGAAGTCGAACTGAAGGCTGGCGACGTCGAGATCAAGGTCGAGTTCTTCGAGAACGAAGGCGGCGCGGGCTGCAAGTTCTCGTGGTCCGCCGAGGGCCTCGAGAAACAGCTCGTCCCCGCTACCGCCCTCTTCCATAAGAAGGGCGCGGAGAAGATCGAGACCGCCCAAGCCGGCGCCAAGACGGAAGAGGCCAAGACCGAGGCCAAAACGGAAGCGAAGCCCGAGGCCAAGACGGAAGAAGCGAAGTCCGAAGTGAAATCGGAGGCCAAGACGGAAGCCAAGACCGAGGCCAAGTCGCAATAACCGCTTGTTAAAGCGCCAGCCAAAGACGCGCCTGGCACCCCAAAGAACTTCGCTGCGGTTTCCTGCTCCCCCATTGGGGGAGCGGGCGCGGGGGGAAGGGGCGGCCGTACATGCGAGTACCGCTCGGAGTATGAAGATGAACATCCGAACCTGGGCAGCGCCGTTCGTGATATCGCTTTTGCTCGCCGGTTGCGGCGCAGGCGGCGGAAGCAGTTCAGCCGGCGGATCGAGCCGCGACGAGACCTACCGCGCCTACGGCAAGAACTTCGGCGACCTGATCGTAAAGCAGGATTTTCAGAGCGCCTACGAGCTCTGTTCCAGCCACCTCAAGAAGAAGATGACGCTCGAGCAGTTCTCCAACGCGCACAAACAGGCGTTCAAAGATTACGGCCAGCCCGCCAAGTTCGAAGTCTCACTCAACTTCACCGACCCCGAACTGCTCAAGGGCCAGTCCGGCTGGCCCGAAGGCGCCGCGCGCCAGGCGCGCGTCTTCGTCAACTTTTTCAAAGACAAGAACGAAGACTCGGCCACCGGCGACTTCTCGCTCGGCCTCAACATCGTCGGCGAAGACGGCAAGGACCTCGTCGGTGCGTTCGACTACGGCATTCATTAACGCTCACGCCGCGCGATTGAAATCCCCTCCTTATGTAAGGCTGGGTTAGGAGGGATTGCAGGAACGGAGAAAGCGCACCCTTGCTTAAAGGGAAGATGCTTAGCGCGTTCTCAAGCTTTCAATGGCTCGCCGCCACCCGAAACATCACGTCCGTCCTTAACACATACTTCCGCCCGCGCGTCACCGGACGGCCCGCGTGCCACAGCTCGTGCGGGAAAATAAGCGCGGCTCCGGTCTGCGGCACGAACGTCGCTCCCGGCCGCGCCTGCTTCAGATCCTCTTCGCATTTCCAGATCACCGTCTCGCCGCCCTCGAAGTCCTGATTGAGGTACACGAGCAGCGTTAGCAGGCTGCGCTCCCGCTCTGATCGCTCGAAGCAGCCGTCCGTATGCGCGGGGAAAGCCTCGCCCGCGTCGTAGCGGTAGAAGCGCAGGCGCTCGTTTACGCCCAGCGCTTCTTTTTCGGGCAGCGCCTTGCGCACGCTTGTGGCGACGCGCTTCCAAATCAGCCCCGCGATCGCCGCGTCCGCCAGCGCGCTGCGGTGGTTCGCGCGGCCCTGCGGCGCGCGGAATCCGAACGGGCCCTCGTGCGGTCCTTCGAGCGGCGCGGGCGCGTAGCCCAGCGTCTCGCTCAGCTCGATCAGCGCGCGGCACTCCTCCGCGCCCAGCGCGCCGGGCGCGGGGATCGCCGCATCGAACCCCGCCGCTTCAGCCACGTTCCGCATCCTCCACCGTGCCCAACCTACGCCGGGTCCCGCGGCCGCGCCAGGGCGTCACCGCAGCAGCCGCGCAGGAATGCGTTCGTCCGCGTGTCCTGCCCTGTGGCGGTTCTGCCGCAAGAAACCGGCCTGCCTTTCGTTGAGTAATCGGGAACACCCAAGGTTATCCTTACGTCTGGATCTGCACAGCCCGCGTCGCGTATACAGGAGTCCACCTTCATGCGCATCCTTTCCCTGCTGGCGCTCCTGTGCGCTCTGGCGGCAAGCGCGTTCGTGTGCGCCAACGACGACGAGGCCCCAGCGCCCGCCGAACCCTTCGCGCTCTTCAGGTTTGGCGCGCGCAACGGCGGCGGGCGGCGCCTGATGGTCATGCGCCACGGCGGCTCGAAAGCCACCGAGAGCGCCGTGGAGACCGCGCTGACCTGGCTCAGGAATCACCAAGAAGTCAACGGCTGCTTCGACTCGAGAAAATATGAGGCCAGCGCCGAAACCGACACCACCGTCACCGCGCTTGCCGTGCTCGCATTCTTGGGCGCCGGCCACACCGAAAAGGTCGGCCAGTACAAGGACAACGTAGCGCGCGCGGTGGCATGGCTGATCGCACGGCAGAAAGCGAGCGGCGAGATCGCCGGTTCCGCAGACGAAGCCAAGGACGGTCTCGGCCTCGGTGCTCCGCACGCCCTCGCCGCCTGGGCCCTGGCGGAAGCGGCCGGCATGGGGCGCAAGCCCGATACTATTGAGGCCGCTCAAAAGGCCGTGGACTTTTCGGCCAAAGCACAGCTCAAGGACGCGGATGGCAAGCTTGCGGGCTGGGCCATGGCGTCCGGCAAGACCGGGAGCACGCAGGTGAGCGCGTATTTCATCCTCTCCTTGAAGGCCGCCAAAGGTGCGGGGTTGAAGGTCCCGGACGAGACGCTTAATGGTGCGGCACGGTTCCTCGATTCCGTGCAGAAGGCCCCGCCGCCGGACAAGGCCGTGGATCCGGAGGCCGCCGCGAAGCTGGTCGCGGATCTGGACAAAGACGAATTTGCCGAGCGCGAGGGTGCGCAGAAGGCCCTCCTGGCCTTGGGCCATGCCGCCGAACCGGTTCTGCGCGAGGCCCTCAAGCACGACCCTTCAACCGAAGCCAAGATGCGCATGGAAAATATCCTGCGCGGCATCACGCGGTCCAGCCATTTTGCACCCGCGGCCGATGCACCCCTCGACGCGAACGCGCATCGCCTCACCGCCCTGGGCACGCTTTGCAGGCTGGCCCTCACAAACAGCAAGGACGACAATCTTGCGGCCTGCGCCGAATGGGTGGCCAACCGCGGCGCGCCCGAATGGGGCGACGGCGGCAAGCAGGCGGACCTTATTCATTGGCAGGCCGCAAGCCTGCTTCTGTTTCAGCAGGACGGCGATCTCTGGAAGAAATGGAACGCGGCGCAGAAGGATACGCTGGCCGAGCACCAGCTTAAAGGCGGCGACGATGACGGCTCATGGAATGCCGTGGGCCAGGATATGGAGCATTTTGGGAAAGTCGCATCCACCGCGTTGGGCGCGCTCTGCCTGGAGACCTACTACCGCTATTTAAAGCTGCCGCCCCAGACCGCCCCCGGCGGGCCTTAGCGCTTCGCGCCCCGGCGGCCTATTCTTCGCTCGCGGCGGAGGGCGCGTTGGGCGAATCGCCAAGCGCATCCGGCGGCCGGTGCGACTCCGCCGTGATCGCCTCTGCAACCGCTTGGATCATGGTGTTGCGCTTGAGCGCCCGCCGCTCCAACCCATCGATCGCCGGTTCGCGGAAGAACAGGAAGCACGCGGCGAGCACGAACAGCGCGCCGATCATCGCGCGCACGATCGCCTGCGGCGCGAGCACGCTCGCCAAGGCGCCGGCAAAGAGATGCCCCAGCGGCATCGCGCCCTGGTTGCACAGCAGCATCACGCTCACCACGCGCCCGCGGTTCTCGTCCGTCGCCAGCAACTGGTTCGCGGTGTTGGTGGTGTTCAGGGTGAGCATCAGCGCGATGCCGCAGAAGAAGAGCAGCACGAGGCTCAGCCAGATCGTGTTGGAGTACGAATAGGCGAGCGCGAAGGCACAGTAGGCGCACATCGCGAGCGGGATCAGATGGTGCCGCGGGTAATAGCCCGGCATGCGCCCGATGATCACCGCACCCAGGCCGATGGCGCCGAGCATGAAACCGAAGAGCCGCGAATCGCCGCCGAGGACCTCTTTTGCGAACGTCGCGAGCAAACCCTGCAGCGGCGCGGAGAGGAACATGAAGGTGGCGGACATGACCGCCAGGCGCCGCGTGCCTTTATGGCCCCAGACGAACCGCAGGCCCTCCTTGAGATCCTCCAGCACCGGCGCGGACCCCTCGCCCGAGCGCTCCGGCTGCGGCGGGAGGCTCAGCACCGCCAACAGCACCGGCACGAACGTGACCGCGTTGACCGCGAAAGCGACGTTGACTCCGAACGCGCCGATAATCGCGCCCGCGATCACCGGGCCGATCAGGCGCGCGAGATTGAATTGCAGGCTGGACGCGGCCATCGCGTTCTGGATCTCCGCGCGCGGCACCAGCGACGGCAGCACCGAGAGCCAGACCGGGCCGTTGAGCGCCCACACGATACCCTCGGCAAAGGTGAGCCCGATCACGACGCCCGGCGTGAGGTAGCCCAGAAAACCGACGGCGGCGAGCGCCGTGCCGAGCACGCAGGCGGACGCCTGCAGCGTAAAGAGCCACGCCTTGCGGTTCACGCGGTCGGAGATCACCCCGGCGAGCAGCGCCAGAAAGATGACGGGCAGGAAATCGGCGAAGTTGAGGATCTCGATCAGGAACGCCGATTGGGCTGCGTCCTTCGCGTCGCGCACCACCGCCCAGCCCTGCGCGACGTTCTCCATCCAGTTGCCGATGTTCGAGATGCCCGCGCCCAGCCACATCCATAAGAAAGCGCGGTGGCGAAAAACGGAGAGCAGTCCAAGAGGTTTAGCGCTGTTCAAGCATTCGCTCCGCCGGCGCAGCCCAGAGAAAAGACCGCGGGCCTCTCCTTTTATCATACCGCTCCCGTTGCGCCATGCGCCATGGCCGTGTGCCATGCGCCGTGCGCCGCGCCGCGCCGCGCGCTAACGCGCCCAACCTATCGTGGCTCCGCCGTCCCGGCGGAGGTCGCAGCGGCGTCTCGCCGCTGCCGGGGTGCGTACCCGAACAGACGGTGGCGGGGCGCGTGGCACAGGCGGAACGGAAGCCTCTTGACAGGTATTCCATATACGATACATTGTTCCATATATGGAACTTCGTCCCCTGAGCGGCCCCGACCCCTCCCCCGCCCTCACCCGCGGCCTCCTGCTGCTCAAGCGCCTGGGTGCAGACGGCGCTTCATCCCTTGAGCACCTCGCCCACGCCACCGGCTGGCCCAAGTCCTCCGTCTTCCGCCTGCTCGCCTCGCTCGAAGCCTGCGGCGCCGTCCAGCGCGACCCCGCCGACCGCCGCTACCGCGCCGCCTTGCGCCTGGTCCCCTTCGCCGCCGTGGAAGAGGACCTGCGCCTCCGCGCCGTCGCCGCAATGCAGGACCTCGTCCGCGCCGCGGGCCACACGGTCGAACTCTTCGCGTACTCCGGCGGCGCGCTGACCATGCTCGACCGCCGCGTGCCCGAAGACCGCGAAGTGGCCGTGCGCGCGCGCATCGGCTGGCAGCCGGACCGCTCCGAACTCTTCGCGCTCACCGCCGCCGCGCTCGCCTGGGGCGATCCCGCGCCCGCCCCCGCGCGCTCGCGCCTCTGGTACTGGAAAAACCAGACCCGCGTGCCGCTCAAGACCGCGGCGCTGCTCAAGTACCTGAACGAGTCGCGCGCCCGCGGCCTCGCCGTCTGCCTCTGCCCAAACTTTCACGGCGTGCGCCGCTATGTGGCGCCGGTCTTTCAAGCGGACGGCGCGCTCTGGGGCGTGCTCTCGCTCGCCGCCGTCCCCGCGCCGCTCAAAGGCCCCGCGCACGCGCGCCTCATCCGCCTGGCGCTCGACGCCGCGAAGCGCGTGAACCTTTCTGCCGCTGAACGTGCAGCTTCTTAAAAGGGGGACCCCCAACCATGCGCGTGCTCTACCTCGACATCGACTCGCTCCGGCCCGACCATCTCGGCTGCTACGGCTACCACCGCCAGACCTCGCCGCACATCGACGCGCTGGCGGCGGAAGGCGTGCGCTTCGATAATTTTTACGCCACCGACACGCCCTGCCTGCCCTCACGCACCGCGCTCTTCAGCGGACAGTTCGGCATCCACACCGGCGTCGTCAACCACGGCGGCCTCCGCGCCGACCTGCGCCCGCAGGGCCGCGGCCGCGACTTCCGCAGCGTCCACTGTTCCAATGCGCTGGCCGAAGTCCTCCGCCAAGCCGGCTGCTACACCGCGCAGATCTCGCCCTTCCCGCACCGCCACACCGCGTATCAGGTGATGTACGGCTTCCACGAGACCTACGACACCGGCAGCAACGGGCTCGAAGGCGCGCACGTCGTCTGGCCCTACGTGGACCGCTGGCTCGAGAACAACAAGAGCCGCGACCACTGGTTCCTGCACGTGAACGTCTGGGACCCGCACACGCCCTACGACGCGCCGCTCGAGTACGGCGAACCGTTCAAGGACGACCCGCCGCCCGCGTGGCTCACGCAGGCCGTCATCGACCGGCAGCGCGCGAGCTACGGCACGCACGACGCCGTCGTGCCGCACGGGCGCAACGACCTGAGCTTCCCCTGGCCGCGCGGGACGGACTCGATCCGCAACGTGGGCGACTGGAAGAAGTGGATCGACGGCTACGACACCGGCATCCATTACGCCGACCACTACGTCGGCCGCATCGTCGAAAAATTGAAGAAGCTGGGCCTCTACGAGGACACCGCGATCATCGTCTCGGCCGACCACGGCGAGAACCAGGGCGAACTGAACGTCTACGGCGACCACCAGACCGCCGACCAGGGCTGCAACCACATCCCCCTGATCGTGAAGTGGCCGGGCCTCACCGACGACAAGCGCGGCCGCCTCTGCTCGGGCCTGCACTACAACATCGACCTCGCCGCCACGCTCTGCGAACTCCACGGCGGCAAGCAGCCCGCCGCGTGGGACGGCGCAAGTTTCGCCGGCACGCTGCGCAACGGCACGGACCTCGGCCGCGAGTTTTTGGTGCTCAGCCAGGGGGCCTGGTCCTGCCAGCGCAGCGCGCGCTGGGGCGACCACCTGCTTATCCGCACGTATCACACCGGACACAAGAACTTCCCGGCGCTGATGCTCTTCGACCTGCAGAACGATCCGCACGAGCAGCACAACCTCGCGCCCGCGCGCCCGGACCTCGTCGGCCATGGCTTGCGCCTGATGGATGGGTGGGTCGCCGAGCAATTAGCGCGCAGCGGCCAGCCCGACCCGCTCTTCGAAGTGATCGCCGAAGGCGGCCCGCTGCACGCCAACACAGCCGCGCTGCCGAAATTCTGCGAATGCCTGCGCCACACCGGCCGCGCCCACCACGCCGATTGGCTGATGAAAAACGACGGCCGGCCAAGGGACGAGTGAGCACGCAGCACGCGCCTCCCATTCGCGCCCATGCCCATCGGCGGTAAAGCCGTCAGGCCCGCCTCGCGCTCAAACTGCTACGCACCCCGCTACGCGGCGTGGCACCCCGGAACGGAATCCAATCTACAAGCACGCTGCACAATAATTCAATTCGGCGAAGCCGCACGCTCTACGCTCTACGCTTCACGCTTTATGTTCTACGGTTCACGCGCTACGGTCATGCGGCGTGTTCGTGGGCTGGGTTGGGGGCTTGGGACGGGCCGGGGAGCGGGGGTTCCTTATGTAGGGATGTATTTATGGGTGGATTTGGGGCTAAATTTATCTGGTCTTGATCTTGTCTGCGCTGGAATTCAGCTTCGGAACTTTTCGCAATGAGTCTGCACGTCTGGTGGTTGTAGGACCAGGTTTGGAAGATCTCTTTCAGGATCGCGGCTTCGTGCTGCTGCATGGTTTTGCCGGTGGCGACCCAGAGGGCCCAGTTCAGGCGCGCGGGGGTGCG
>JACQFI010000096.1 GCA_016200135.1 Planctomycetota bacterium | reverse complement strand
TTCGGCGGGCGCGGGCGCAGGGCTCTTCGCGGCCTTGGCGGTCTCTTCGATGACAATCTGCGCCGCCTTGATCAACTTCTCGGCGGTGAAAGCGCCGCCGGCCGGGTCCGGAGTGCCGAAGTCCGGCACGTGCACGAAGCCGCGCAGCTTGATGGGCGCGTCTTGCACCTCGGTCTCCATCAGGCGGTAGAAGCATTCGTTGCAGAGGTATCCGCCGGCGTCCTTCGAGGTCTGCGCGCCGATCTTCGCCTGCATGAGCGCCTTCACGATCGCAGCGGCGGGGAGCAGCGTGGGGATCTCGTCCTTACCATTCGGGTCGATCTTCTCGCGCGGCGGGCGCTGGCCTTTATTATCCTTGGGCTTCATGCGGTGGTAGCCGTTGCGCGCGATCAGTTCGGTCTGCATCACTTCCGTCCCGACGCCGAACGAGATCACGATCTCGGGTTTATTCTTCTCGATGGCCTTCTTGAGCGGCTCGGCCATCTCGTCGTAGACCACGGGCAGGAGCGCCGTCGCGATCTTGTAGCCGGCGATCTCCTTGCCTTCGAAGGTCTTCACGGTCTCCCACGAAGCGTTCTTCTCGAGCCCGCCGAAGGGCTCGAAGCCCGTGAGCAGGATGACGGGCAGGTTTTTGCCGGAGGCCGGGGTTTCCGCCGCCCCAAGGTGCGGCGCGAGCAGCAGCGCGAGCGCCGCGAGCAGAAGCGTGGCCGGGCGCTGCGAATGTTTACGGATCATGAGTCGATCGTCTCCGCGCTCAGGCTTTACGCTGGGCGTCCTTCGCGGTGAAATACGCGTCGAGGTACTTCACGATCGCCGCGGTGTCGGTGCCGGGCGTAAAGATCTCCGCGACGCCCAGCTTCTTCAACGCGTCGATATCCTGCTGCGGCACGATGCCCCCGCCGAAGACGAGCACGTCGGCCATGCCGTTCTGCTTGAGCAGTTCCATCACGGCGGGGAAGAGGGTCATGTGCGCGCCGGAGAGGATCGAGAGGCCCACGGCCTCCACGTCTTCCTGAAGCGCGGCCTCCGCGACGGACTCGGGCTCCTGGTGCAAGCCCGTGTAGATGACCTCGTAGCCCGCTTCGGTGAGCGCGCGGACGACGACCTTCGCGCCGCGATCGTGGCCGTCGAGGCCCGGCTTGGCGACGAGGATGCGGTGCCTGCGGTTGGGATGCGCCTGGGATGTTTCTGCCATGCTGAATTTCTAACAAGATTGGGCTGCGGCGCAACTCACCGCGTGAAGGCCCGCCACAACGCCCAGAGCAGGGGTAAGACCGTCAGGATGACGAGTACCCATCCGACGGTTACGTAAAGGGGAGAAAGCTTCCGCGGCTCTTCGGCATCCGTGCCGAGCGGCCCCTTGCCGTCCGTGTAATGGTGGCAGTAGGGGCACTCGGCTACGCCGGGAAAGATCGTTTTGCCGCAGTAGGTGCAGGCGTCGTATTCGCCCGGGTCCATGCTCACGGAAAGAAGCTAGCCTTCTTCGCGGCGGCGCTTGGAGTGCAGCACGCGCAGCTTGCTGCCGGGAGGCACCTCGTTGGGGCGCAAACCCTCCACCAGCAGGTCGCCGCCGGCGCGCTCGTTGCTCGGGTAGATATCGGACACGCGCGAACGCGTCACGGTCCCGTTGGGCCGCACGATCTCGACGCGGTCGTGGAGTTCGACGCTGAAGGTCCACGGCGTCTCGCGCGCGCCGATCAGGAGCAGGCCCTTCTCGAGGATGAAGATCGTCTTCTCGACGGTGTACCAGACCATATCGGGTTTGCCCGATCCGGGCGCTTTCGGTTCGTCCATACGAGCCCGGAACGGGCGTCTCCTGGTCGGTTCTTAAGCGGGCGTGAGCACGCAGGCCGCGTAAATGCTGCCCATGCCCTTCAGTGTGAACGCTACGCCGCCCTTTACCTTCTTGAGCTTGGGCGGCGACTTCGGCGCGGCATCGGGGCTCAGGACTTTGAGCGACCAATTCTCCTTCTCGCCCGCGGCCATGAAGACCGTAATCGAACTCTTGAGCGGTTTCTTGTGGAAATTGAGCAGGTGGACGACGCGGTCCTTGGGCGTCGGGCCCTCGCGGAACTCGCACGCCACGCCTTTCGGCGCTTTCACCTCGAAGGAGAACTTCCCGCCCGCGGCCCAGCGCAGGGCGCCCTCCACGGCCTTCCAGTTCTTAGGCGCCAGGCAGTCTCCGTGCGAGCCGTACGGATGGCGCAACGGGATCTCCTGATGTTCCACGGCCGGGACAAGCTGCGGGATGTACGCGACGCGGCCCTTGCCGCATTCCGTCTTTGAAGGCTTCGCGCCGACTTCGATGCCGAAGAGTTCGGTCAGCGCGTTCTTCACGCGCACGCGGCGCCAGTCGTCGCGCGAACCGGTGCCGCCCGTGGCCACCAGACCGCCGCCGGCCTCGACGAAGCGCTTCAACTTCTGGAGATGATCGTCGCTCAGGGCTTCCTGGTTGCAGAGCAGCACGACTTTGTGCTTCGAGAGCGTGTTCATGTTCTGGTCGAAGACGATACCGAACGGGATGCGCGATTCCCACAGGCCCTGCTCGGCGATGAGCGGCCCGTGAATCCAGTTCATGCAGTGGTAGGCCATGGACGGGAACGAGCGCAGCACGGCCACGTCCATGTAGATCGGACGCGTGCCGAAGAGCTCCTCTTCGTGGACGCGCAAGAACTTGCCCAACGGTCCGAAGAGGGCGACCTCGCGGCCCATGCCGGGCCGTTTCCAGAAGCCGGGGACGTCGAGGGCCTTGTTCAGCGCCAGGCAGAGCACGTCGTCGAGCGGCGAACCTTGGGTGCTCTGCGTGAGCGCCGTCGTGTGCGTAATCTTGTAGGCGCGGAATTCGGCGAGCAGGTTGCCGCGCTTGCCGATGGCCGCGTGCAGCCCGGCGTCGCAGCAGTTGAAGCCCGGCGCCTGCCAGCGGCCGTGGTCGATGCCGTTGTCGAAGATCAGGTTGTGCGGGTGTAGGCCCTTGATGTTCATGCCCACGGCGACCGCGGGCTTCTTCGCGAGGATGTACTGGCGCATGTCGAGATAGAAGTCGTAGACGTTGCGGCAGCGGAAGTCCGTCCACTCCTGCGTGACCGGGTCGTTGATCGTGCGCACCGCGCCCGCGGGCCATTCGTCGGTCCAGAGCGGCGGCGTGATGCCGCTTACGTCGGGGTGCCCGAAGCGGTCGATCCGTTGCTCGGGCGTGTACTTGCCTTCGACATACTTGGGGAAGAGTTCGCAGCAGACTTTGCAGCGGCACGAGCGCGGCTCGCCGCGCAGGATCTGGTTGTCGAAGAAGATCTCGTCGGCCTGCACTTCATTGATGGCGACGTCGAGCACTTCCTTCACGTACTTGCGGTAGCCGGGATTGTTCAGGCACGGGAACCAGCGCCAGAGCTGGTAGCCCATGTAGGTGATGGGCGTGCCCGCGGTCGAGATGGCGATCCAGTCGCGGGACTCGGGGCGTTCTTTAAAGAACCAGTCGGTATGCAACGTGCCGCCGATGTAGACGGAGACGTGCATGCCGAGTTCGTGCATCTTCTTCGCGACGGCAATCGTGCGGTCGATCTCCTCGCGCTCGGTCTTCAGGCCCATGCCCTTGTGGAAGTGCAGCCGCTCGAGGCCGTGCGGGCCGAGCAGCTTGCGCCAGAGTTCCACGTTCTCGGGGCGATGGTATTTTTCGTAGTAGTCGGCATAGTCCATTTTGATGCCGCCGCGCCGCCGCATGAACATGAGCGGTTCGTGGCTGGCCCAAAGGACTTTTTTCAGTGCGTCGGCTTCTTCGGCGGGGTCGAGCAGGTAGGGGTGGGGGACTTCGGGCGTACTCATGCGGTGGGTCTCCGGGGGCCGGTTCGTGTAGCGTAGAGCGTGAAGCGTAGAGCGAAAATAACGTAAGTCGAAACGGACGCCGTTGTGCGGCCGTTTCGCTCCACGCTCCACGCTCTACGCTATTCGCTCTACGATTCGTTCAGACCGCCGCCAGCTTGCGGTATTCGCCCCAGACCTTGCGGCAGACGTCGCACATCTCGCCCTGCGTCACGCGTACGCGCGCGCAATCGACGAGCGCGGCCATCACGTTCTGATCTTTGCCGCGGCAGGCCTCTTCGAGCTTGCGGAGCGCGGCCTCGACCTTCAGCGCGTCGCGCGTCGCCCGGGTACGCTGCACGCGCCGCTTCTGTTCCTCTTCGAGCTTGGGGTCGATGTACAGGAGCGGCTGCGCGTGCGGGTCTTCGTGTTCGCCGTCGAAGCAGTTCACGCCCACGATCTTGCGGCGGCCGGTCTCGATCTCGCGCTGCTGCATGAAACTCGACTTGGCGATCTCGCGGCGGAAGAAGCCGCTGTCGATGGCCGCGAACATCCCGCCGAGTTCCTCGATGCGCTTGAAGTACTCGTACGCTTCGGCCTCGATGCGGTCGGTGAGCGCCTCCACGAAGTAGCTGCCGCCGAGCGGGTCGATCACGTTCGGCACGCCGGTCTCGTGGGCGACGATCTGCTGCGTGCGCAGTGCGATCTGCACGGCCTTCTCGCTCGGCAGCGCGAGCGCCTCGTCGTAGCTGTTCGTGTGCAGGCTCTGCGTGCCGCCGAGCACCGCCGCGAGAGCTTCGAAGGCGGTGCGGACGATGTTGTTCTCCGGCTGCTGCGCCGTGAGCGAGACGCCGGCGGTCTGCGCGTGCGTGCGCAGGAGCATGCTCTTGGGGTCCTTCGCGCCGCGCTTCTTCACTTCGCGCGCCCAGATGCGCCGCGCGGCCCGGAACTTGGCGATCTCTTCAAAGAAGTCGATGTGAACATCGAAGAAGAAGCTCAGGCGCGGGGCGAAGTCGTCGATCTCCAGGCCGGCCTTCACGCCCTCGTCGAGGTAGCAGAGGCCGTCGGCGAGGGTGAAGGCGAGTTCTTGGCCGGCGGTGCTGCCCGCTTCGCGGATGTGGTAGCCGCTGATGCTGATCGTGTTCCACTGCGGCACGCTCTTGGCCGCGTACTTGAAGATGTCGGTGATGATGCGTATGGACGGCTCGGGGCCGATGAGCCACGAGTTCTGCGCGTGGTACTCTTTCAGGATGTCGTTCTGGATCGTGCCGCGCAGCTTCTCGCTGCTGACGCCCTGGCGCTCGGCCGCGGCGATGTAGAACGCGAAGAGCATCGCCGCCGGGCCGTTGATGGTCATCGAGGTGCTGACCTGGTCCATCGGGATGCCGTCGAAGAGATCGGACATATCGTCGACGGAATCGATGGCCACGCCGCAGCGGCCGACCTCGCCGCGCGAGCGGTTGTGGTCGCTGTCGTAGCCCATCAGCGTGGGGAAGTCGAAGGCGACCGAGAGCCCCGTCTGGCCGTGTTCGAGCAGGTAATGGAAGCGCTTGTTGGTCTCGGTGGAGGTCCCGAAGCCCGCGAACTGGCGCATCGTCCAGAGCCGCCCGCGGTACATCGTGGTGTGGACGCCGCGCGTGTAGGGGAACTCGCCGGGAAACCCGAGGTCCTTCTGGTAGTCGTCGCCTTGGGTGTCCGCCGGAGTATAGAGGGGCTTCACCTCGCCGCCGGAGAGCGTCTTGAACAAGGCGTCCTTGCGCTCGGGCGTCTTGGCGATGGCCTTCTCGTACGCGGCCTTGGCACTCTCAAAGTCCGGCATCGACGCTCCTTACTTACTGTCTGAAGGTAGTCTATACCGCCGCGCAGGGGAATGCATCTACCCTTTGCATCCTTATTACCGGGAAACAGTTAACGGTTGAACATCGCCTGTGATAGAGGGGATGTGGGAGCCCTTTTGGAGGACTGGCTATATGCATGACCCCAAGACCAAGGTCGAGACCTTCCGCTTGAAACTGTTTGTAGCCGACTTCGATGCGCGCCGGCGTTTCTATGCGGAGGACCTGCGCTGGCCGATTGAATACGAGTGGGGCGGGCAGCGCCGCGGGGCGATGTTCGAGACCGGCGCGGGGACCATCGAGCTTTTGGAACAGAAGGACGCGGCCTGGCCCGTGACGAGTTGCGACGTCTCGCTGCGCGTGGCCGATGTCTGGGCGCTCTGGGAAGAGTGGCGTGGCAAGCCGAACGTGGTCGACGGCCTGCGCGACAACCCGTGGGGCGACACGTCGATCTGCATCGCCGACCCGGGGGGCTTCCGGATTGTCTTTTTCACGGCGACGGTGAAGCGAAAGTAGAGGCGCTGGGCTTTTGTGACAACAAAGTTGAGATATTGTATCTTGCAAGGGAACCGAGAATACGAGTTGTGTAGGAGTCGGTATATGGTCAAGTTTGTAAGCGGTGACATGCTTCAGAGCTCGGCACAGTATTTGGCTCAGGGCGTTGCCACCGGCGCGCAAGAAGGTCTGGGTACCGGTCTCGCACATAAGATTTCATCGAAATGGCCTGAAGTTCAAAAACAGTTTAAACGGCAGACTCGAAATAAACCTTTTGATGGTGGAGACCTGGTAGTTATTGAACCAGAAGGAACCAGACCTGGATTCATCTACATTGCTACCCAGCCGGACCTCTATCACGCTACGCGCTCATTTCTAAATAAAGGGCTAAAGAATCTGGCATCGCATTGTTCTAAGAATGGAATAGTGAGTGTTGCGCTTCCCAAAATCGGTGCTGGATTGGGAAAACTCGATTGGAACTCTGAGGTAAAACCCCTGATGGTTGAACACCTGACCGAGGGTAAAACACGATTCTTCATCTACGAAGAATTCAAGATTGCTTATGAAAAAGGCGAGCAAATAAACTAGGCACCAAAAAACGCTATGCATTCTTGTTCCGAATCATCCACAGCACCAGCGAACCCGCCACGCCTGCGTTGAGGCTCTCGGCGCCGGCGCGCATGGGGATGCTCACCCGCTGATCGAAACCCTCCACGCCGGCGGGAAAGCCGTGGCCTTCGGAGCCGATGCAGACGGCGAGCGGCTGGTCGGCCTCGCGCGTGAGCTGGTCCAGTGGCGTTGAACCCGTTTCTTCCGCGTCCAGGCCGAGCACGCGGACGCCGTGCTCTGAACATGCGACGCGGAAGTCCTTCCACGAGCCGCTCGCGGTCCGCAGCAAGTGGCCCGCAGAGGCGCGCAGGACCTTGGGGTGGTACGGGTCCGTGGTGCCTTCCAGCGCCAGCAGCGCGTGCGCGCCGAAAGCGAAGGCGCTGCGGATCAGCGTGCCGACGTTGCCGGGATCGTTCAGGCCCACCAGCACGGCCAGCAGGCCCTTGGCGCTCGCGGTCTCTGCGACGAGGTCCGCGACGGTCCATGCGCCTTGCTCGGCGATGGCCATCACGCCGCGAATCTTGTTCACGCCGGCGATCTTGCGGAAGATCTCGCGCGTCACGTCGAAGACCGGAACTTTCTTCTCCGTGGCGCGCCGCACCAGCGCCGCCGCGCGGTCCTGCGTGTCCTTCTGGCGGTGCAGGAGTTCTTCGGAGACCAGGATCAGTTCTTCGGTCGAGTAGAGGCCCTCGGCGAGCAGTAGCTCCGCGGGCCGCAGGCCTTCCACTTGAAAGAGCTTCTTCTCGCGCCGCGCCGGTGCGCTGTCGCCCAGCGCGAGCCAGGCTTCGACGCGCGTATCCTTTAAGTTCGAGACGCGCTGGAGGCCGGCGTGCGCGGCCAGGGCGTTCTTGAGTGCGTTCGCTTTAGACATGCCGCGCCATCATGCCGCGGACGGTTCAGAGGGCAACCGCGTTGTTCTGCACTATTCTCAACCATTGTGGCGCTCCACTCTTCCTGCCGTTTCTCCCTCTAGAGTGCGCGCGCCCAAGTGTGCTTGAGGATGGAAGGTCTGAGCAAGACGGCGGGTCTTATCTATCTCCACACTTAAGGGCGCTTGCGATCATCGAGCTTGTTTTGCGCTTTTAGAATCAGTTCGAGTTCCAGAAGTAAGAGCCGATCTTTCGGGCGGCCGGCGGCTTTCTTTGAGGCCACGAGTTGCGCCAGGGAGAGCACGGGCACGGCATACGCAGGGAATTCCGTTGCGTCTCGCACCGCGGATTCGTAACCGCCTACTCCGGCAATTTCGCCCAAGATGTCCAAAGGGCCTACATCCGTTTCGAAGGTAAAATTGGCCCCCATGAGCAAAGTCTTTTCGTCGAGTTTGAACGGCAATCCGGAGGGCGCGTCCCTTAAGCGGGCATGGACTTCACGCAGCGCAGCGGCAAGCCGCTTTAAGTTGTCGTTGCTGCGCTCATAACATACATCCAAGTCCAGCGTGACATAGTTCGATACATAGGCGCGTGCGCATAGCCCGCCGATAACGACAAAGCGCACGCCATGTTTCTTTAATAGAGCCAGCGCCGCTTCGAAGTCTACGGGCGCGCTCATCGTTTCAAACCCGCTTGCCGCGCATTTTGGTCCCAGCGGGCCAGCGCAAGCGCCTGGCGGCGATTGGTGCGCCAACGTTCGGAGGGTTCAAGCTTCCAATTCTTTATCAACAGCGCGAGGTCGATTCCGGTGCGCTTGCTCTCGGCCTGCAATTCGGGATCCGCTAGCAGGAAGTTTGCGTCATCGTCCGAGAGCGGCCTCAACAGGCGTTCGGAAACATCCGGTGAGACGCGGACGTCCTGATCGTAGATAACCATGGTTACGCCTCCTTTTACAGTATACCACGGTTATCAGACGATCTCCTTGAGCACGTTCGCCGCGATCACCATGCGCTGGATCTCGCTCGTGCCTTCGTACAGGCGGCAGATGCGGATATCGCGGTAGTGCCGCTCGACATCGTATTCTTTGATGAACCCGTAGCCACCGTGCATCTGCAACGCCTTGTCGCAGGCGCGGAAGCCGGCCTCGCTGGCGAAGAGCTTGGCCATGCTCGCTTCCTTGGTGTAGCGCGTGCCGTGCTCGTCCTTCATGCGCGCGGCGCGGACCATGAGCAGCTCGGCCGCGTCGAGCTCCATCGCGCTGTCGGCGATCATCCACTGGATCGCCTGCAACTTCGACAAGGGCGCGCCGAACTGTTCGCGCTGCTTGACGTGCCGCACCGCGGCTTCGAGCGCCGCGCGGCCGATGCCGAGTGCCTGCGCCGCGATGCCGATGCGCCCGCCGTCGAGGGTCTCCAGCGCGACGTTGAAGCCTTTGAGCTCCGGGCCCAGCATGTTCTCCTTGGGCACTTTGCAGCCGGTGAACACGATCTCGGTGGTGCTCGACGCGTTGATGCCCAGCTTGTGCTCGGTCTTGCCCAGCTTGAAGCCCGGGAACGTCGGTTCGACGATGAAGGCCGTGATGCCCTTGTGGCCGAGCGTCTTGTCCTTGGTCGCGTAGACCACGACCGTCTTCGCGTAGGCGCCGTTGGTGACGAAGAGCTTGGTGCCGTTGAGTTCGTAATGGTCGCCCTTGTCCACGTAGACCGTGTTGAGGTTCGCCGCATCGGAGCCCGAGCCCGGTTCGGTGAGCGCGTACGCGCCAAGCCATTCGCCCGAGGCGAGCTTCTTGAGGTACTTTTCCTTCTGCGCAGACGTGCCGTGGCGCAGGATCGGGTCGGAGCAGAGGCTCGTGTGCGCGCTGAGGATCACGCCGGTACTCGCGCAGGCTTTGCTGATCTCGTAGATCGCGTAGACGTACGCCGTCGCCGAGATACCCGCGCCGCCAAACTCTTCGGGGATGTAGATGCCCATCAGGCCGAGCTCGGCCATCTCTTTGACGAGCTCTTCGGGGAAGCGGCCGGTCTGGTCGAGGTCGCGCGCGATCGGCTTGACCTTCTTCTCCGCGAACTCCCGCGCCGCGTCGCGCACCGCCTGTTCCATCTCGTCCAGTTTCAGATCCATCGGGGTTCCTCTAAGCGCTTGGATTCCGGCCGGTTCACGCTGCGTAGTATAGACAGCCGCGCAATTGGAATCAAAGGGGCGCGGACGGATTCTCGCGGTCTGGAAATCGTGGCTCCGCCGTCCCGGCGGAGGTCCCAGCGGCGTCTCGCCGCTGTAGTGGGCCATTCACCGGCGAGGACGCCGGTGGACCATCGGCGGGACGCCGATGCCACGGACTCATCGGCGAGACGCCGATGCTACGAACTCGGGATTTGAAGTTGCGCCGCGCGCGCGCCTCTATATGTTACCTCACTCTGTGTTGGGCTAACGGCAACAACGACTTACGAGGTGACGTCCGATGTCGATTCATCGCAGCTTACGCACCGGTGGCGGGCTCTCCAAGCACCGCAACGTCCTGACCCGCATGGAACGGATCACGCGCCTGATCGATGAAGGTAAGTGGTCTGAGGGCCGCAGCAACGTGACGGGCCTGCCCAAGGTCAAGAACATCAAAGCCGTGGCGAAGAAGAAGGCCAAGGCCGACGACGCGGTGGCGGGCGCGTCAGTACCCGCAGCCGGAGCCGCGGCACCCGCGGCGGCGGCTGCGCCCGCAGCCAAGGCGGCAGCGCCCGCAGCAAAAGCGGGTGCTCCCGCGGCGAAGGCCGCAGCTCCGAAGAAGTAAGCCCCTTCGCTCCATACGACGCATACCGAGGCGGGCGGAAACGCCCGCTTCTTTTTTTGGCACGAGACGGTCGCGCCGTCGCGTGTCGTGGCTTGCCTGCGGTTCGACGTGGCTATGTCACTTCAGCGGTTGAGTTCTGGGTCTCGCGCTCCTTCTTAGTGCTGAGTCCTGAGTCCTGAGTGCTATTACTCCGAACCTCAATTGTCCGAATTCGCTAGGCCGACGCCTCTGGGAGATGGCTTCATACAAATAGGTTTCGGGGTAGTAAGTGCTGAGGAACGGCACGGAGCGCTCGGCATTTTCGAAAAAAGTCTGCACCAGATGAACTGAGAGGCTCGGGTTTCGGCCTCCCGCACAGTAGCTCCCGCGTCCCAGTTCCAAGTTTCGGGGGACGGGAGGTCGGACGAACGGTCTAAAAGTCGAAGGTCCAAAGGTCGCGCGAACTTCGCGAAAAAATGAGCACGTAGTGAACGGCAAATCCGAAATTCGAAACTCGAAATCCGAAAGAAGGACAAGGAATCGTCAACGCAGGGCGCGAGTCGACACGAAGAATGGCCATGCGGCTCTGATTTCTTGAAAAAAGATGCACATGATGAACGGCGAATCCGAAGGTCGAAGGGCGAAATCCGAAAGAACGACAACAGATGGTCCACGAAGGATTGGAATTGAAGGCTCGTTTTCGAAAAAAAGATGCACATGATGCGCGTTGCCTTATTTCGCCGTTGCGGTTCCGCCGCCTGCTGTGCGGAAAGGCTATGCCTTTCCGTTGGCGGCACTCTTCTTTATTCGCGAGGCTGGGCCTCGCCGCGTTCGAGGCGCAGCCTCGAACGGAACTACAGAGACAACAGTGCCCTCCGGAAAGGCGGAGCCTTTCCGCACAGCAGGCGGCAGAGCCGCTTCTGCGGGCCGGAATTTTGGGGAGCAGCGCTGCCGTGGGCTAAAGTGCGCGGGGCATGCACCGGCCCCTCACCCCCTGCCCCCTCTCCCTCAAAGGGGAGAGGGGGAACGCACGACGCGGCTGCGCCGGGTTCAATGTGCTCTGGTTATGGGTTGGAATTTGCCTCGGGTTGCGAGCCGCGTGGTTAGGATCGCCCATAGGGAATCACGCGTTCGCTGCAAGGGACAGTAACCTATAAGGAGGCGGGCGTCAAGAGGAACTCATTTTGGATTTTGGATTTCCGATTTTCGATTCAACGGCAAGGATTTGCTGGTTGGCTGGCTAGCTCGTTGGCTGTTGTGCCGACCCATTGGATTATGGGTTGCCTGATGCGTGAGGACATGTGGCTGGCGTGCTATACTGATGCAATATGGCCGCCTTTCTGCGCCGCTGGCTATCGCGAATTCGGTTCTCGCTGCTGACGATGGTGCTTCTGTCGCTGCTGGTCGGCAGCCTGGGGGCGTTGTGGTGGCGGTGGGAGCCGTGGGCCGTCGTGGCAGTGCTGCGCAATGAAAATCCTCCAACCTACCTGACAATCTCGAATGACGGCTCAAAGCTGCTTGCGGTTGACTCAAAACAGGATTGGTCTTCGGTAAACGAAAATCCAAGAGAATTTGCAGTTTGGGATACGATTGGCGGTAACAGACTATTCAAGAAGGGCGATAAAGGTGTATTGTTTCACTCGTTTAGTTTTTCTGAGGATTCTCGCTGGATATTTGAATGGAATGCAAGCGTACGCAAAGCGAGGCTGTTCGTATGCCATGCAGATACAGGTGAAGTGGTAAAGTTCTATCAGGCAGACAACCAGCCATTGCTTGATGCAAGTATATCTCCAGATGGCCGACTTGTTGCCTTGGCATTTCAGAAGAATGGAGAGCCCAATAACGGCAAATTTGTACTCGGAGCTCCACTCATCTATGACCTTGAAGCAGGCCGAGTGATTACTCGTTTCCCCGACGATGAAAGCATCCAACTTTCACCGCATGCCTTTTCCAGCGATTCGAAATGGATCGCGTTCCAACTCATGTCGACCGATGATAAATTGAAGGTAAAGGGGGTAAGAATCTACGCGACGGATTCGACAAACGTTGCATTTGAGTCGGAAGATTTTCAGGGGTTGTTTTTTCTCAAGAAGAGTTCCCGCATTGTTCTCGCCGGGCAAAGAAAGTCCGCTGTCCTAGAGTGGCCAAGTGAAAATAAGATTATGGAGCTTGATGGAAGGGTGATTACAATCTTTAAAGGCGAAAAACATGCTATTGCTTGTGTCGAACCGGAAATCGATGTCGATCCCGAAAAATATTCCTTTCTCCTGCAATCGCTTCAGGACGACTCAGATAGAGTTACCTTGGTCACCGATGGGCATTACCTTGTTGATTGGGTGTTGGCGAATGGGAGACTTTTCGCATCACAATGGCAACCCAACAACGATGCGCTTATCGTTTGGGACGCCTATACCGGAGGAAGGCTTTTCACGATACCCGGAAAAGCCGTGGTCTCGCCTGATGGGCGCTTGATCGCGGTTCCGGACGGGAACAATGTAAAGATTATTGGTGTGGAGTCGCAGGAGCCGCTACAGATTTTGAAAGGCCACACGGATGAGGTTTCCGAAGTGCTCTTCTTTCCGGACAGTTCGCGACTGGCGAGCGCATCCAAGGATGGAAAGGTCCGCATCTGGCAACGGCGGCGGCCGGAGTACGAGTGGGGCGTGCTGGTCCTGCCGGAGCTGTGGCTCTCGCTGGTCTTATTCGTCACTTTGGTATGGAGTGTTTGGCGAGACCGAAAGGTCGCTGCGCGGGTGAATCCGAATTAATCGTTCCGGCTACTCGTCTTCAACCTTTGGTTTGCCCGGCGTCTTTTCGGCGGAGGTCTTCAGCGCGCCGGTCTTGGATTCGGCGGGGGCGGGGGACTTTTCATCCGAGCCGGTCTTTGCTTCATCTCCGGTCTTCTCGGCGGGGTCGTCGGGCTTGCCGGAGAGTTTGCGCAGGTAGGCTTCGTCGGCTTGGGCGAGGGACTTCCCGTTCTGCGTCCAGAACTCGTTCCACCACTGTGCGAGTTTCTTCAGGTCGTCGGTCTTGCCGAACTGTTTGCCGGTGAGTTTGCTCAGGGTGTCGTCGAGCGTGTGGGCGTAGCTGGCGAGCTTCACGCCTTCCTGGGCGGTCTCGGTGAGCGCGAAGACCAGCGCCTTCACCGCGGCTTCCTTTACCTTGGCGGAACTGAGCGCGTCCGCGGCCGAGGCGCGGACCATGTAGTTGCGGTCGTAGAGCGCGGCGGTGAGCGGCTTCACGAAGTAGCCTTCGGCGTCGGGGGTCTCGGACATCACCCGGCAGGCGTTGCGGCGGACGGTGGGCAGGCTATCGCCGAGCAGGCCCGTGAGCAGCTTGAGCGAGTCCTTCTCGCGCATTCCTTTAAGGATGTAGACCGCGTCGGCCTTGGCTTCGGGCTTTTCGGCGGAAGTGAAAGCGAGCATGAACTTGCGGCGGATAGCGGGCTCGTCGAGCTTCGCGGCGGGTTCTTCTTCGACGCCGGCGCGGGGATCGGGCTGGGGCGGAGGCGGCGGGGCGTCTTCGGCGGCGAAGGCGCCCAACGCGAGTGGCGCGGCGAACGAGAGCGTGAGCAGCAGGCAGCGCAGCATGGGGGAATCCTAGACGGCGGCCTCGATTCGCTCCATACCATTCTACCCTAAAAAGAGCGCAGGGGGACGAAAAGCAGGCGAGACCGACGGCAAGACACCGCTGCTACGAGAAAAACGCGCGGCGGAGCGGCAAGGCCATTCAATTATCCGGATTTAAGGAGGGCGAGGGCTTCGAGGGGGCGGGCGGCATGGCGGCGTTGGAGGGCCGCTTTGTTTTCGCATTTTGCCGCGGCGAGCAGGTGGATGCAGAGATTGCGCAGGCCGGAGAGCA
>JACQFI010000095.1 GCA_016200135.1 Planctomycetota bacterium | reverse complement strand
TGCGCGACCACGAAGCGCTCCGGATGCGCGAGCCCTTCCTGCATGCGGTGCGCCAGCAGGCCCGACGAACTGCTCGCGATCACCGCCTCCGGCGCCGCGTGCCGTTCGATGACCTCGTGCGCCTCGCGCTTGATGCCGTAGCGTTCGAGCACCGACTCCTGAACAAAGTCCGCGCCGTCGAGCAGTTCCTGCGCCGACTTCGCCACCTGGATGCGCCCGCGCGCCTCCTGCCGCAATTGCGCCTGAAGTTCCGCGTCCTCTTCCGCCGCGAGCAACCCGTCGAGCGCCGTCAACGCCTTGCGCTGCCCCGCCGCGAGCGCTTCGGCGCTTACGTCGTACAAGCGCACGTTCAAGCCGCGCGCGGCGAACAGCCCAGCCCAGCTCGCGCCAATGGTGCCTGTGCCGAAGACGGCGATGGTCTGGAAGTTTCGGTGGCTCATGGTTTCCTTTCCAAAAGAAAAGCGATTAGCCGCCAAGACGCGGAGAACGCCAAGAAAAGCAAAGGCAAGATTCAATTCTGTTCTTGGCGGCCTTGGCGTCTTGGCGGCCATTCATTTCGGCTGTTAGAACGCGACGTTTTCCTTGCCCTTCAGTTGCAGCATCTGCCGCACTTCCTCGGGTCGCGCAATCTCCAGCGAGAGTTCCTTCAGGATCCCGCGCATCTTGCGGACCTGCTCCGCGTTCGAGACCGCGAGTTTGCCTTTAGAGATGTAGACGCTGTCCTCGAGACCCACGCGGACGTTGCCGCCCATCAGCGCGGCCGTGGTTCCGAGACCCATCTGGTGCCGGCCCGCGCCCAGCACCGACCACTGGAACGCGTCCCCAAGAAGGCGTTCGGCCGTCTGGCGCATGAAGATCAGATTCTCGGTCTCGGGGCCGATCCCGCCTAGAATTCCGAAGATGAACTGGACGAAGAGCGGCGGCTTGACGAGCTTGCGTTCGAGGAAATGCGCGAGGTTGTAGATGTGGCCGACGTCGTAGCACTCGAACTCGAAGCGCGACCCGCAGCCCTCGCCCACGTCCTTCAGTATGCGTTCGATATCCTTAAATGTGTTGCGGAAGATGAAGTCGCGGCTGCTTTCGAGGTACTGCGTCTCCCACGAGTGCTTCCACTCGCCGCGCTTCTGCAGGATAGGAAAGAGCCCGAAGTTCATCGAACCCATGTTCAGCGAGCACATCTCGGGCTTGGCGCGCAGCGCGGCCTGGACGCGGTCTTCCACGGTCATGTTCTGCCCGCCGCCGGTGGTGATGTTGATCACGGCGTCGGTCTTGCGCTTCACTTCGGGCAGAAAGCGCATGAAGGCGTCGGGCGAAGGTGAGGGCTTGCCGTCGGCCTCGTCGCGGGCGTGCAGATGCAGAATCGCCGCGCCGGCCTCGGCCGCGTCGATAGCCTCCCGCGCGATCTGCTCCGCCGTTACCGGCAGATGCGGCGACATCGACGGCGTGTGAATCGAGCCCGTGATCGCGCAGGTGAGGATCACTTTTCGTTCGGTCATGTTTTCAGCCTCCAGGCGCTTGTTTCTTTATAAGAAACACTGTATCTCATAAAGAAACGAAGTCAAGCCCGCGGGTAGCTGGACCCATAGGACCGGTAGGGCCTACGTAACTAAAGACAGGCGAGCCGGTTGCGCGGCTATCGCGCGACCGCAGCTACCGCCAAGCCATAAATATTGTTTCTTTTAAAGAAACTGGGCGCTAGCTGGCGAAACTATACTTTGGTGGTGCCCGCGTCCATCGCTTCGCCGCTATCCTGCATAAAGATATCCAGGTACCGCACGGGCTTCTTGCCCAGCGCGCGGGCGCTGTGCTTCTCGCGCGGGTTGAAATAGACCGAGTCGCCGGGGTTGAGGACGGTGCTCTCGCCCGCGATGGTGAACTCCATTTTGCCCGAAAGGATGTACATGAACTCGTCGCCGCCGTGCTGAAAAGTCGCGGGCGGATCGGTGGGCTTGATCGTGAGGATGAAGGGCTCGGCCTTCTTGGCCGGCATATCCAGCGCGAGGGCCTCGTACGCGTAGCCGAACTGCGAGCCGTCGCGGACGATCGGGGTCCCCTTCCCCTTGCGCGTCACCACGTAATGCCTGCTCTTCGAACCTTCCGCGAAGAACTCCGCCATCGGCGCGCCCAGCGCGTCGGCGATGCGCAGCACCGTCGAGATCGGCGGCGAGATGCTCCCGGTCTCGATCTTGGAGAGCGTGCTCTTGGTGAGCCCCGCCTGTTCGGCGGCCTGCGTGAGCGTGACGCCTTTCTTCAGGCGCAGGCGCCGGATGTTCTCGCCGATAGTCTTCTCGTTCATGCACGCCCTTCGTTGCGAAAACGATTCTATGTACTCACACCCACTCCATCACCACCTTGCCGCTCTGCCCGCTGATCATCGTCTTGAAGGCCTCTTCGTACTGCGCGATGGGAAATTTGTGCGTGAGCACCGGCAGGACGTTCAGTCCGCTGCGGATCATCGCGGTCATCTTGTACCAGGTCTCGTACATCTCGCGGCCGTAGATGCCCTTGATGAGCAGGCCCTTGAAGATCACCTGGTCCCAGTCCACGCCGGCCATGCTCGGCAGGATGCCCAGCAACGCGATGCGTCCGCCGTGCGCCATGTTCTCGAGCATCGTCTCGAAGGCCTGCGCGTTGCCGGACATCTCCATGCCGACGTCGAAGCCTTCGTGCATGCCGAGTTCCTTCTGCACGTCTTCGAGCTTGCGTTCCTTCACGTTCACCGCCGCCGTCGCGCCCAACTTCTTGGCGAGCGCCAGGCGGTACTCGTTCACGTCGGTGACCACGACGTAGCGCGCACCGCAGTGCCGCGCGATGGCGGTGGCCATGCAGCCGATCGGGCCGGCGCCCGTAATGAGCACGTCCTCGCCCACGAGGTCGAAGCTGAGCGCCGTGTGCGTCGCGTTGCCGAGCGGATCGAAGTACGCGAGCAGTTCCATGGGGATCGAAGGGTCGGCGCCCCAGACGTTGGTCATGGGAATGCAGAGGTACTCCGCGAATGAACCATTGCGCTGCACGCCCACGCCCATGGTATGCGCGCAGAGGTGCCGGCGGCCGGCCATGCAGTTGCGGCAGAGCCCGCAAACGACGTGGCCCTCGCCGCTCACGATCTCGCCGGGCTTGAAGCCCTTGACGTTGCTGCCCACGGCCGCGACCGTGCCGGCGAACTCGTGCCCGACCACCAACGGCGGCTTGATCGTCTTCTGCGCCCACTTGTCCCAGGTGTAGATGTGAACGTCGGTGCCGCAGATCGCAGACTTGTGGACCTTGATCAGTACGTCGTTGATGCCGGGCTCGGGGACGGGCACTGCCTTCATGACCAGTCCAGGCCCGGCCTTTTCCTTCACCAGGGCTCTCATCGTCTTGGGTATCGTGCTCATGCCAAGCTCCATGTTGGGATGAACCTTACAAACCGCAGCGAGGGCACGTCGTTATGTAGCATATCCGGGTCAAAGTCCAGCGAGAGCGCCCGAGCACAGCACCGGCGTCCAGCCGATGGTCTCACGGGCATACCCACTGGACGGCGCTTGTGCAGCGGCGGGACGCCGCTGCGACCTCCGCCGAGACGGCGGAGCCACGACCATATTAAGGACCGAATAACGCCGATCCTGACGGCGGGCGCTTGCGGAAAAACCCGTCATGACATACCTTTAGGATAGCAGTCGAGCCCTATCTGGAGTGCTTTATATCAGGCGTGGCCCGTAGTGCGCCAAATCGTGGCCACGCCGGCGCGGAGAAAGTCTGCTCACATGGGCTTCCAGGGCAGCGTAGAGAGCTTTAGCCTCGCCGACGTCTTCCAGAACCTGGCGATGAACCAGCAGACGGGCACGTTGCGCGTATTCGTGCAGAACGGCTCCGAACGCCACGTCTACTTCGAAGCGGGACAGGTCAAGTTTCTCTCCCACGGAACCCAGAAGCCGCTGCTGCTCGGCGAGATCCTCATCGGGCGCGGCGTCGCCACGGAAGACCAGGTCGCGCAAGCGCTCGCGCGGCAGGCGGAAGTGCGCGAGCCCCTCGGCGCATGCATGGTCGCGCTGCAGTTCCTCTCGCAAGAGCAGGTCGAAGAGATCGTCCGGCACCAGATCGAGGAGGAGATTTACGATCTCTTCGGCTGGGAGAAGGCGCAGTTCGAGTTCGTCGACGGCCCGCCGCCGCCGGGGCTCTTCGTCGACCAGACCGCCGGCAAGGGTCCCAAGCTCCCTATCTCGCACCTGATTATGGAAGCCGCGCGGCGCGTGGACGAATGGGACAAGCTCCGCCAGCAGGTGCCGTCCTTCCGCGAGATTTACACCGTGGACCCGCATATCCGCGAGGCCACCGCGTCGGGGCAACTCGAGACAGACACGGTCGAGAAGCGCGTGCTCTCGCTGGTGGACGGCACGCGCGACATCGACGACTTGATCCAGGACTCGTTTCTCTTCCGTTTCGAAGTGCTCTCGGCCGTCGCCGGGTTCCTGCAAGGGTCCATGGTCCGGCCCGCTAAGCCGGAAGAACTCTCGGCCGCCACCGAGCGCCTCGCCAAGGACGGCAACCAGGCGCGCCGGTGCAAAGTTCTGGAACGCCTGCTGGCCGTGGGCGGGGACAACCCCGAGACCCGCAAGTCGCTGGCCGAGGCGCTCGCCGGCGAAGGGCTCTCCGACAAGGCCGCGATCCACTTCAGCGTCCTGGCGCAGGAAGAACTGAAGAAAGGCAACGAGGACGCCGCGATCCAGCTCTACCGCCGCATCCTGCAGGTGCTCCCGCAGCATCTTCCTTCGCGCGACCGCCTCGGCGCGATCTACGCCAAGCGCGGGCAGAAGCGCGAGGCCGTGATCCAGTACCAGGAACTGATCCACACCTACACCAACAACAAGCAGTTCGCGGAGGCCCGCGCCGCCTGCACCCGGGCGCTCGAATGCGAGCCGCTCAACGCCGAACTGCGCAACGAACTGATCCAGGTCTTCATCGCCGAAGGCGACCGCACCGGTGCGGCGCGCGAACACGAGATCCTGGGCGACCAGCTCGCCAAGCAGGGCCAGACGAAGGCCGCGGCCGAGAACTACCGCAAAGCCATGCAGTGCCAGCCGACGCTCTCCCACCTGCGCAAGAAACTCGCCAGCGTGATGCTGACCGAGGAAGACCGCCGCGCCCGGACCAAGCGCACCCTGATCGTGGGCGCCGTGATCGTCGTGGTCCTGCTGCTTGTGGCCGCGGGCGCCTTCCGCGAATTCGACAGTTGGCAGACGCTCAAGCGCGTCCAGTCCCAGTGCCAGGCGCTCGCCGCCGAGGCCCAGGCCAGCGAGGCCAAACGGCGCTACCAGGAAGCAATCGGCAGGTACGACGAGATGTTGACCATGTACAACTCCAGCGGCCTGCTTGGGCGTTGGTCCCCGATCGTCCGGGTCAACAAGCTGGCCGAGGACGCCGTTCATAAGTACGAAGGGCAGCGCGCCGTCGCGCAGCAGAACTTCGAGCGCATGAAATCCGGCGGCCAGCAGAACAGCAAGGACGACCTCGACGAGGCCCTGCGCCTGCAGCGCGAGGATAACGTCTACCTCGCGCGCGACGGGTTCGCTAAAGTGCTCGATAACGAGTTCGCCACCGACGAACAACTCGAGGCCGCCAAGACGCACAAAGGCATCATCGAACAGCGCATCCGGGAGTTCGAAGAGGGCGTCGCGCGGCTGAAGAAATCGCCCAAAGAGGCCTTCAAGGACGTGATCGAGGAATACACGTTTAAGGAAGCGTTCGTGGCGAGCTTCCGGCGCATTCCGCAGATCCCGCCGGACATCCAGAAGCCGGTCAAGTTCAGCACCGAAACCAGCGGCGTGCAGGTCTTCCTCGACGGCAAATTCGTCAACACGGCCAATAGGGACGGCGAGAACATCTTCCGCTACGAAGACACCGGCAAGCCGCGCAAATTCGAGTTCAAGAAGAAAGGCTACAGCACCGTCTCGCTCAACACGCAAGGCATGGGACCCACGGCGCGCGTCCGGCTGGACCGCGAGCCCGCCGGCGTCCTGGAGCTCGAACTTCAGACCGCGGGCAATCCCCTGGCCGACGGCAAGTACCTCTGGGTCGGCGCCGCCGACGGCAGCCTGATCCAGATCGACGGCGACAAGATGGAAAAGAAATGGACCTTCCCGTCCCCCGTGCGGGGCAACGCGCTCGAACGCGAGGTTCTCGGCTCGATCTATCCCATGCAGGAGGGCGGCAAAACGCGGCTGCTATACGTCACGAAGGGCGGACTGGCCGTGGTCGCCGAACCGGGCCTCGGTTCGCCCGTCGTCCAGCCCATCCAGACCACTTCGGAACCCCTGCGCGTCCCGCCGCTGGTCTCGCGCCTCGCCCTCACTCTCGATAAGCCCTTCTTTATCGTTGCCGACGGCAAGCGCCTGCGGGCGTTCAGTTCCGACCGCGGCAACCAGCTCTGGGGCGGCGGCTCGGAGGAACTTCCCGCGCCCATCACCACCGCGCCCGTGCTCATCGAAGACAACGCCGTGGCGGTGCTCGGCTGCGAAGACGGCAACCTGTACGCCATCGGCGTCAAGGACGGCAAGCGCGTGCGGGAAGGCAACCGGGAGCGCGTCTGGTTCGGCAAAAACGGCAATCCCATTCGTGGCGCCCCGGTGCTCACCTCGAAATATCTCATCGCCGGCAGTAACGACGGCACGCTCTTCGCCTTCGACGCCAAGGGCGGCTCCGACGCCTACAATTTCAACCTGGGCGGAACCCCCTACGCCCCGCCCGCGCTCCAACGCGCCCTGCTCTTCATCGGCACCCAGACCGCCGACGGCTTCTTCATCATCGACGCCGACCGCATGTCCAACAAATACAGCATGACCAAGGACCAGATCAGCGGCGGCGTCGTCCAAGCCGCCCTGGCCGTGGGCGACCGCGTCTATTTCGGGACCGAAGCCGGCTATTTCTACGCGCTGCAGAAGGTGGACAACGGTTACGAGGTGGCCTGGACCTTCCGCGACGCGAACAACAGCCGCCTCATCGGCACGCCGGCCATGGTCAACCTGGGCGCGAACGGCTCCCGCGTTATCTTCGTCTGCTCGAACGGGAAGTGTTACGCCTTCGACGAATAACCGCGCGCTTCTAAACCGTAGCTCCGCCGTCTCGGCAGAGGTCGCCGCGCACACAGGCGTCCTTGTCCCTTTTCTGCATTTAGAGTAACATTCGTCACGTCTTTACGAGATCAAAAGCCCTACTCTGGTTTATACAGAAAGGTGACGCACCTTGTGGCGTAAGTTTCAAGGTTTCGTGTAACCTTGCACGCGTGCAGCACGTTCAGTAGTTCAGGGTGTGAGGCCGAGCATGGCTGAGAGCAGCGAATCTCCACGCCAAAAGTCGCTGGCGGAAGCCGCTTTGGAACATGGCTTTCTCACCCAGGCGCAGCTCGACGAGGCCCTCGAGGTCCAGAAGAAACTCACGGACCTGGGCGTGCCCGAAGACCTGCCCACGATCCTGCGCAAGCGCGGCTACTTAAGCGAAGAGCAGATCACCTCCTGCCGCAAGTCCATCACGCCGAACCGCATAATCGCCGGGTTCGAGATCATCGAGGCCGTCGGCAAGGGCGCGATGGGCGCGGTCTACAAGGCCCGGCAGATCTCGATGGACCGCATCGTCGCGCTGAAGATCCTGCCGCAGGACTTGGCCAAGGACCCGACCTTCCGCGAACGCTTCATCCGCGAGGCCCGCGCCTCCGGCAAGCTCGACCACCTCAACATCGTCCACGGCATCGACGTCGGCGAAGAGCGCGGCATCACCTATTTCGCCATGGAATTCGTGGACGGCCAGACCATCAAGCGCCGCTTGCGCAAGGAAGGCGCGCTGAACTGGGAAGAGTCGGTCCGCATCGTGCTTCAGATCGCCGACGCCCTGGCCTACGCCTGGCGGCACGGCATCATCCACCGCGACATCAAGCCCGACAACATCATGATGGCCAAGGACGGCACGGCCAAACTCTGCGACCTGGGCCTCGCCAAGGAACTTCACGCGGCCGAAGAGTCCGGGCTCACGCAGTCGGGCCAGGCCGTCGGCACGCCGCACTACATCTCGCCCGAGCAAGCCAAGGGCCGCAAGGACATCGACACCCGCGCCGACATCTACAGCCTCGGCGCGACGCTCTATCACATGGTCTGCGGCAAGGTGCCCTTCGAAGAGACCAACTCCACGGCCGTGATGGTCATGCACGTAACCGACGAGGCCCCCAGTCCGCGCGAACACAACGTCGAAGTCCCCGCCGACCTGGAACTCGCCATCGCCAAGGCCATGGCCAAGGACCCCAAGGAACGCTACCAGGAACCGGCGTACTTCGCCGAGGACCTCGCCCTGATCTTGAACAGGGAAGACCCGTATCACGCCGCGGGTTTCAAGGCCAAGAGCTCCATCAAGTACACGCCATCGACCCGGCCGCCGCCCAAGGAAGAAGACATCCCCACCTCCAAGTACTCACGCGTCAGCGGACGCAGCGGGCGCGTGACCACCGGTCCGCACGCGCCCATCCGGCCCAAGCTCGGCAAGACCGGGCCGCTCGCGCCCGTCGGCCCCCGCGATCCTGAAGTGGGGCGCTCGACGACCAAGAACCTCGAACCGATCCGCCCGCGCCAAGGCAAGACGGGCAAGCAGGAACCCGTCGGACCTCCCGGCGACGGCGACGAGAAGTTCTCCAAAGGGCAGTTCGCCGAACCTGTCGTCATGCGGCCACGCGAGAAGCGCGACACCGAGCCCCTCCCGGATATCCCCGCGCCCGAGCCCTCCCAGCACGAACCGCCGGCCGCGAAGAAGCCTTCTGAGCGCCACCCCGCGCCCGAAAAGGAAAAAGAAGCCGCGCCCAGGCCCGCAGTCCGCGCGGCGGAAGCCCAAGCCGTCCAACCCGCAACGCCCGCGCTCAAGCCGCCCGAACGCGCCGGCGCCGTGCTCGCGTGGTGGTTCGTGGGTTTGATCGCCATTTCGGCGGGCTTCTACTTCGGCTTCACGCTCACGCCGGTCGATGCCGGGGGCGGTGAAACCAAAAAGGGCGCGAATACCAAGACCGGCGAAGAGCCGGCGGTTGTGGTGAAAGTCGGCCCGGACGAGAAAACCCAGCCGAAAGCCGTGGTGATCAAGCCGGACAACCCGCCGCCGGTGCAGCCGTCCGAGATCGTCCCGGTCAAGCCGCCGCCCAAGATCGTCGAACCGACCCCGCCGTCCGAACCGCCGCCGCCGGACCCGGTCTCCACCACACCCAAGTTCGTCACCAAGCCGCCCGATGTACCGCCCGCCGAGCCCGACCAGGACCTCGAAAAGGCGGCCTCACTAGCCTTTGACAAGGTCTACGCGAGCCTCAAGAAGAATCAGGTCGGGTCCGCCAAGACGCAACTCGACGAGATGCAGGCCAAGTTCGCGAACACCACCTGGTATGCGCAGAACCGCGTCGAGATGGAATCCGCCTACGAGCGGGTGAAGCTCAGCGGCAAGCCCTGGGACGACCTCTTCGCTGCGCCCGCGATCCCGCTCGACGGACCCACGGGCGACCGCTGGGAACTCGTTTACGACCAGCTCACTTTTGAGCCCAACGAGCGCCAGGAATGGCAACTGCTCCTCGGCTCCAAGGTCAACTGGCGGCCGGGCTCGATCACGCTCAGCCCCAGCGGGCGCGAGACCTTCGGCATCGTCTCGGGCATCCCGGTCCAGCAGGTCGAACGTCTGGAAGCCCAGATCGAACCGACCTCCGGGGCGGACTACGGCTGGGCGCTCTACTCCGACCAGCGCTTCCTAAATCCCGTCGCCACGTGCTGGTACGAATCCGACGGCACGATCCACCTCTGGGCGAACGAAGTCGAAAAGCCGCTCTCGCTGCGCGACAGCTCCGCCGCGGGGCCCAAGCACATGGTGGTGCAATTCAAGGGCCGCAAGGCCTGGGTCGATGTCGGCGGCAAAAAAGAGGAACTCAACCTCGCGGCCTCGCCCACCGGCCGCTACTTCCCCGCCATCGTGGCTTCAAAGGCCCCCGTCAAGATCGGCTCCGTGCGCATGCACACGGCCTTCGAACCCGGTGACATTAAGCTCATGCAGGACGAGACCGCCCGCACCGCGCGCCTCAAGGCCGAGGCCCCCCGGGGCGGGCTGCACAAGATCAAGATCATCGTCGCGAGCGAGTACGCCGCCGGCGTCTTCGTGAATGACAAGCGCGCCAGCCCCGACACCAAGGGCGGCTTCACCCCCGCGACCTACCTCTTCTCGGTCCCGCTCGGCTCCGTGATCTCCGTGCGCCAGTTCCCGCCCGCGGGCAAGGACGGCGGCGCGGTGCTGCTCGATATCTGCCCGCAGGACGGCGCCAACAAGCACGCCGGCACGGGCCTCACGCCGCACATCTGGGTGGCCTCCGGCGAGATGGGCAACTGGATGTGGGACCTCAAGGTCCATGCCGGCTGGCAGCTTCCCACGCCCGCGCTCGTGGACGACCCCCTCGCCAAGACGCCCCCGGGCCTCAAAGCCAAGTTCGTCCGCGCCTGCAACAAGTCGAACCTGCTGCACTATGTCTTCGATCCGGCGGATATGAAGTAACTACAAATCCGAAACTCGAAGCTCGAAATCCGAATCAAGCACAAAACCGCAAGGCTCAACGCTCAAAACTATGGCGGCAGTGTACATGCGTCCTATGGCCGTTGTCCTATTGCCGTTTGTCCTATTAGCAGGCTTTGGATACTTTTCCTAACCGGCGTTTTGGGCGACAACCGTACCCGTAGGGTTTCTCCAGCATGGCCTCCAAGTCCGCACCTCGCCCCGACACCCGCTTTTACGACCGCGCCTCCGCGGTGCTGCCGTCCGTCTGGTGGGTCGGCCGCGGGAGTTGGGGGCAGGTTCCGGCGCTTGGCGGCCAGAGCGGCTGCAACGTCTGGCTGCTCAAAGGCCGCGCCTTCGATGTCCTCGTCGATTCCGGCATGGATGCGGATACGAAGAAGCTCGAAGCCTGCCTGCGCGCCGCCGGGCACGATCCCCGGCGCATCCGCGAGATCTGGATCACGCACAGCCATACCGACCACATCATCGGCGCCGTCGCGTGGACGAAGAAGTACCCGCGCCTGCGCGTGCGCGTGCCGCGCATGTGCTACGACTACCTGAAGCGCGGCAACTACCGCCTCGTCGGCTGTGGTTACGACGGCAACCGCAGCGCCTTCAGAGCGCCCGCGCGCATGACGCCCTTCGACCCCGGCGCGGCGCTCGCCTGCCCGCCCTTCCGCTTCAAAGTCGTCCCGCTGCCCGGACACATCCCCGACCACGTCGGCTTTCGCGCGCGCATGCACGGCCTGGACGTGCTCTTCACCGGCGATGCGATCATCGGCGACCAGGGCAAGGCCAAAGGCGTCGTCGGCTGGCTTGACGGCTTCTGGCTCTCCAATCTCCGCACGTACATCCAGACCATGGAAACCATCCGCAAAAATCCGCCCGACCTCTTTCTCGCCGGCCACGGCGTCCCGCACTTCGGTCCATCGGCGCGCCGCTCAATCCGCAACTGCGAACTGCGCCTCAAGCAGATGGCAAAGATCAAGGCGCTGGGCACGATGGTCCCGTTCGCATGACGGCATTCCCGATTTTGGATTTTGGATTTTGGATTTTGGAATTAGTTTAGTAGCCGTTGCTGGTTGTTGTTCAATCCAAAATCGGAAATCGAAAATCCAAAATGCCTTCCCTGCGTTTCCCTCCCACCCTCGCCTGGCACGGCACGCTCCTTCGCCTGCTCGACCAGACCAAGCTTCCAGCCGAAGAGGCTTACTTGGATGTGGAAAACGTCGCGGCCCTCTGCGATGCCATCAAGCGCCTCGTCGTCCGCGGCGCGCCCGCCATCGGGTGCGCGGCTGCGTACGGCGTGCTCCTGGCCGCGCGCGAAGCCCGCAAAGGCGCTGAAGGCTGCGGCGGTTCGCAGCCCGTGAACTGGGCGGAGCGCTTCAACACGCTCTGTGAACAGCTCGCGGACTCGCGCCCCACCGCGGTGAACCTGCGCTGGGCGGTCGAACGCTGCCGCGCAACCGCGCTCGCTCTGCACAAGGCCGGCAAGCCGATCGACCTCATCGAGGCCGCGCTCGAAACCGAGGCCCAGGCGATTCACGGTGAAGACCGGGCCATGTGCGATGCCATCGGCACACACGGCGCAAGCCTGCTGCCCGCGGAACGCGCGACCGTGATGACGCACTGCAACGCGGGGGCGCTCGCGACGGGCGGCTCCGGCACCGCGCTGGCGGTGCTGTACGCGGCGCAGGCGCGCGGGACCAAGCTGGCGGTCTTCGCCGACGAGACCCGCCCGCTGCTGCAAGGCGCGCGGCTCACCGCGTGGGAGCTCGCGCACGCCGGCATCGACGTGACGGTGATCTGCGACAACATGGCCGCGAGCGTCATGCGTGCGCGCAAGCCCGACGCGGTAATCGTCGGCGCCGACCGCATCGCCGCCAACGGCGACACCGCGAACAAGATCGGCACCTACGGCCTCGCGATTCTGGCCCAGCACCACGGCGTCCCGTTCTACGTCGCCGCGCCGAGTTCCACCTTCGACCTTAAGCTCGCCGATGGTTCGCAGATCCCCATCGAAGAGCGCGCCCGCGCCGAAATCTCCCAGCCCCAAGGCACGCTGAACGTCCCGCCCAACGCCAAAGTCTTCAATCCCGCCTTCGACGTTACGCCCGCCGCCTTGATCGCCGCCCTCGTAACCGAAAAAGGCGTCCTCCGCCCGCCCTACCGCGAGAGCATCGCGAAGGCGCTGAGTGCTTGAGGATTGAATCGAGAACCTGCGTTTATCTTAACCCCAGCGTCAGCCCCACCACCGCCGCCACGTCCTTCTCGATCGTCGTGGTATCGTAAATCCCGCTGCTGCTTACATCGGTCGAGTTCGGCTTGGTGATCTGCAGTACGCCCATGCGCGCATGCCGCACTTCGGCGATCGTACACCCGGCGTTGTTCACGATCTGGTCCGCGCGCGAACGCGCATCCTTCGACGCCTCGCCGAGCATCTCCACCTTCAGTTCGCCGATCTGCGTATAGTAATAATTGGGCGGCGACGAGACGACCTTCACGCCTTCTTTGATCAACTCGGTGATCTCGGAGGCCGGCTTGGCCACGTCGTCCACGCGGCTGGTCGTGATCGTGTAGGTGCGGCGCAGCGTGTAGCTCTCAATCTGTTCCGTCTGCACCCGCTGCTGCGTGGGCGGCCAGCCGAGGGTCTCGAACTTGTAGTGCGTCTCGGTGGCGATGGCGCCCGCCGCCGTTTCCGCCGGCGTGAACTTCTGCGCGTCGAGAAACGCCGCGATGCGGTCGCAGCCGTCCTTTACGACCTTGTACGCCGTGGCCAGATCGCGCCCCTCGCCGCTGACGTTGATCTCCCAGACCGCCAGGTCCGAACGGATGCGCTTGCGCGCCGAACCCGTCACTTGCAGCGCCTGCTCCTGGCGGATGGGCATCTCGAACTTGGTCGTGATCGCCCGCGAGGCCACCACGGCACTCGTGATCACCCCGCTCGTCGCGCCTACCGTTACGACCACCGCCATCCAGAACAGCCAATGAAATCCCCCGCTTCCGTTCATCGCCTCCCCCTCCCTAAGCCATAACAGTTTTTGACCCTATAGGGGATTCGACAAGGCAAGCGCATGCCTGAACAAAATCTGGCGGGAACTTTAAGAGATTTCGGTCGGCGGGATTCTCTACACTCAAACGCATGCAACACGGCGTTCGCTTTTCGCTCTTCGCTTCACGCTCTACGCTCTACGTTCTACGTTCTACGTTCTACGCTCTACGCTCTACGCTCTACGACGCCGCCCCCAGCGCCTCAATAACCTGATGAAAATCCGCAAAGCTCGTCGCCGCAATGCCGTGCTGCGCGCAGAGTTTCTCCAGCGTGCTCCCGGCCACGGCGAAGACGCGCTCGGCCTCGCGCGCGATCGGCAGGTCGTTCGTGCCGTCGCCGATAAAGACCGCGGGCCGCTGCGGAAACTCGCGCCGCAGCCCTTCCAGCACCCACGACTTGTAGTCCTGCCCGGGCTTTAGATTCACCTCCGGCGGCACGCTGACCTGCCACGTCCCGCGCAGTTCCGCGCGCAGCCCGTGAAACTTCACGCGCGGCGGGAGAAAGTCCTTCAGATACCAGTCGAGCCCCTGGCTGACGACGCGGAACGGCCAGCCGTTGCGCTCGCAGGCCGCGAGCAGTTCGTCGAAGCCGCGCCGCAGGCTGACTTGCGGTCTCGCGAACGCGAGCAGTTCCGCGGCGCTGGCGGCGATCGGCGCGTACCAGCGCGCCATCAGTTCCGGCGGCGCCATTTGGCCCGCGCGGTACGGCGGCAAAAGCACCTCCCGCCATTCGGGAAGGCCGTAGCGGTCCCAGATGAGATTCGTGACGTCCTGCTCGGTGATCGTCCCGTCGAAGTCGCACAAGATGAGCATGCGGGCATCATAGAGCCTCGCAGGGCCCGCGCAACGGCTTCGCTGAAGCGCGTAGAACGAAAGTTATCGGTAAAAGCAGTAAGCAGTTACTGCTTGCTCTGTTGAAAACCCTCGGCCGCAGCGGAAATTCCCCCCTTAAGTAAGGATACAGGGGGGGTTAACTCCTTCTCGGCCTTAACCTCCCCTTACCCCTCCTTACATAAGGAGGGGATTTCAACAGAGCAGTTACTGATCACTGATTACTCATCCGTTACTGCAAACGTTGTTTCCGCCGTGCTCCGTGCCTCTGCGTCTCCGTGTTGAAGTCGTGGATGCAGTCGTTGCGGTAAGAGCGCCGCGTTTGACTTTTTCCGCTTCGTTCGTACCTTCGCCGCGTGTCGATCCCGAATCTATTGACCCTCTTCCGCCTCGCCTCGGCGCCGGTCTTTCTTGCGCTCTTCATCGGCACGGGCGCGGGCGGATTCTTAAGCGACGCGCTCACGCCGCATCAGGGCATCCTCGCCTGCATCGTCGTCGCCGCGCTCAGTGAGATCTCCGATATCCTCGACGGCGTCCTGGCCCGAAAACTCAACCAGGTGAGCGACTTCGGCAAGCTCCTCGATCCGTACGCCGACTCGACCTTCCGCCTCAGCGTCTACTTCGCCTTCGCCAGCCAGGCGCACGGCCGCTGGATCCCGCTCTGGATGGTGATGATCCTTTTCTACCGCGACCTGCTCGTCACGGTGATCCGCACGTTCGGCGTCGAACGCCGCGTCTTCGTGCATGCGCGCGCGAGCGGCAAGATCAAGGCCATCGCGCAGGGCACGGTCGCGATCACGGTCATGGTCATCGCTTACAGCGCGGGCGAAGAGTACGTCGCGTACGGCCTGCCCGAGAACACCACGCGCCTCACCGGCGTCG
>JACQFI010000083.1 GCA_016200135.1 Planctomycetota bacterium | reverse complement strand
TCTTTTCCAATACTGGCAAGTCTTTCGCGACTTAGAACCTGTCCGTTCCAGCGCCAGCAAGAGACGATGGAATCGGCTGCTTCAAGCGCATCTTTGCGCCGATCGCCTTTCGGCAAAGGAAAATACACCTGTGCGAGGTACATGACATACTTCTGCCTTTCTGGTCGAGCATTTAGTGTTATTGATTCCTTACGGCCACCGCACGCCGGTGCGCTTCCAGCCCCTCCGCGCGTGCGAGCGCTTCGATGGCCGGGGCGAGCGCCTTCAGGCCCTTTGCGTCGGCGGCGATCAGGCTCGTGCGGCGCAGGAAGGTGTACACGCTTACGCCGCTGAACGCGCGCGCGGTTCCGCCCGTCGGCAGCGTGTGGCTGGGGCCGGCGAGGTAGTCGCCGAGGGGCTCGGTGGCGTGCGGACCGAGAAAGATCGCGCCGGCCGTGCGCAGTTCCGAGATCCGTTTTTCCGGCTTGGCGGTGTGAATCTCCAGGTGCTCGGGCGCCAGTTCGTTCGCCAGCGCGACGGCCGCTTTCAAGTCCTGCGTCACCACCACCGCGCCCCAGTCGCGGATCGCGGCGTCGGCGATCTCGCGGCGCGGCAGCGTCGCGAGCTGGCGCATGACCTCCGCCTGCACGGCCGTCGCGACTTTCAGCGAATCCGTCAGCAGCACGCACGAGGCCAGGACGTCGTGCTCGGCCTGCGCGAGCAAGTCCGCCGCGACCCAGGCGGGGTTGGCGGTCTTGTCGGCAAGAATGAGGACCTCGCTGGGGCCCGCGAGCATGTCGATATCGACGTGGCCGAAGACCGCGCGCTTGGCCAGCATCACAAAAAGATTGCCGGGGCCCACGATTTTGTCCACGCGCTTGATCGAGGCCGTGCCGTATGCGAGTGCGCCGATGGCCTGAGCGCCGCCGATGCGGTAGACCTCGCCGAGGCCTAGGATCTCGCACGCGGCCAGCACGCCGTCGCTCACTTTGCCATCCGGACCGCAGGGCGTGGCGATAGCGAGTTCCTTTACGCCGGCCACCATCGCCGGGAGCGCGTTGTGGAGCACGCTCGACGGATACGCGGCCGTGCCGCCAGGCACGTACAGGCCCGCGCGGCGGAGCGGCGACCACGCCAGGCCCACGCGCACGCCTTCGGGCCCGCAGCAGCCGGACTGCGGCGGCACGTGCGAAGGCAGGATCATCTGCTGGTACTCGGCGATGCGGTGCGCCGTGAGCTTGAGCGCGTCGCGGACTTCCTTGGGCGTGCGCTGGTAGCCGGCCTTGATCTCTTTTGGACTCACGCGCAGGGTGCGGGCGTTCAGCTTCACGCCGTCGATGCGGTGCGCGTAATCGAAGAGCGCGCGATCACCTTTCGCGCGAACGTCCTGCAGGATGCGCGCGACGACGTCGCCCGGCGCGAGCGCCTTGCCGAAGAGCTTCTTCACGCGCACGCGGTAGGGCGCCGTGTCGAGCGCTTCCATCGCGGCGAGGCGCCCGTTCAGCTTGGCGAGCAGACGGTCCGCCGCGGGCGTGCCGGCGCGAACGAGAGGCAGCATGATCAAGCGGTCCTTTCCATACTCTTCTAAGCCAGCGTTAACGCCTGCAAACGAACCACACGTCCGGACCCGTGCGAACCGGAAGGGCGCTGGCCGGTCGCAAGGATAAGAAAGTTACTGAGCGTGATGATGCGGCGATGGCCGAGAATCGGGCGATCGAGCGGGGGCGGCGCGAAACGTGGCATTCATGGAACTCCATCCATACACGCCTCGGAGAGGATTTCAAGCGCAGGCGATTATGAGGTATAATGGCTTTGAAAGTATAGCCGCCGCTGTGCGTCCTATGGGTAAGGATTGTCGTGTATTCGGACGATACTCGAAGTTACGTATGCTAAGGAGCTCATCATGTCCGCAGGCGAGTCAAGACCATTGCCCGTCCGGCTTTTCCTCTGGACCGCGGTCCTGGCGGGGTTCGGTTCGGCAGGCGTGTATCTGGCCGACCGGCTGGTGCTCGAGCCGCGCCGCGAGCAGCAGCGCCTCATCGAAGCGAAGGAAAAGCAGATCAAGGAGCTGGACGAGAAGCGCAAGCAGCTCGAGTCCTTCGTGCAGCGGCTGGAACACACCGAACGCCGCGCGACGCTGTACGTCACCGACCAGCAGACGGCTTCCGACGGCCAGACGATGACGACCGTGCGCTTCACCGAAGTCGACGCCGACGGGAATCCGATCCAGGAATTCCCGGATTTCACCCTCGAAGGCGACGAGATCTATGTCGACGCCTTCGCGCTCAAGTTCGACGACGCGTTCATCCAGAACGGCGACGCGCTGAAAGGCAAGAGCCTGCTCCTGTTCCGGCGCATCTTCTCGAACCGGCTCCAGCCCGACAGCGGCTACTCGCTGGATAAGAAAGGCCAGGCGCCGCTGGCCTACGCGAGCAAGGAAGCGCCGAGCGAGTTCGAGCGCATGCTCTGGACGAAGTTCTGGGAGATTCCCGACGACCCGAAGCTGCGCGAACGGTATGGCGTCCGCAGCGCTCAGAGCACGGCCGTCGGCCTGAAGGTCCGCAAGAACAACGTCCTGATCGTGGAAGTCCGTTCGACCGGCGAAGTATCCATACGCAAAGCGACCGACTTGATCAAGGAAGGGAAGAGCAAGGACGCGCCGCCCGCAGAAGCAAAGACCGGCGTAAAGTCCGAGAAATAAACCGGGCATGCTTCGCGAGCTTCGCGCACCCTAATACGGCCATCGCTCCTTATCTTTATGGCGTCCTGACGAAGATTCCCTCAAGCCAGCGGGCCTGTACTGCCGAATCCTTGCACGTATGGGGGGAGTTCCTGGATTCGATACCTCGGCGCCGGCCGAAGCGCTTGCTGCTTCGGCGTCCGCAGCCGATTCCGCGCAAAGCGAACGCCCTGCGCTTCGCCGCGCCGGCTCGCACGAGCCCGTGGCTCCCGAGCCTGTCCGGCGAAGCGCGGCGAAGATCCTCCGGCCCAGTTTCGGGCCGCTCAAGCTAGCCCGAAGAGTGGGCGCGCTCCTCAACGAGGCGCCCAAGGCCGAGGCCGCCGCGTGGATTCACGCGGCCGCCGAAGGCCGGCTGGCGCGCTCCGCACATCCCGGCGCGCCGCAGCGCTGGTTGCACGAGCTTGAACGCGCGTTCCCGCTCTCCGAATCGGCGGCGAAGAAGAAAGACGCCTGCCGCGCCATTCTCGAGCAGCATCTTCCTGACGACGCTTGGCGCGAGGACGCGCTCTTAGGCGAAGCCTTGCTCGCCGCACGAGCGCGCTCGGAGGCCGCGCGCCGTGGTGGAACAAACGGACGCATGGGCCGCGCCGGGCGCGTGAGCGCGCCGAACGTCTACACGCCGCCTGAAATCGCGCGGGGCATCGTCGGCGGCTTGATGCTTGGGCCGCGCCGGGTGATGGACCCCGCCTGCGGCGCGGGGGTCTTTCTGGTCGCGGCGTTCGAGCGCGCGCTGGACCGGCGCATGCAGAATGGCCAGCCCGCCAAAGAAGCCGCGCGCGCGGTGCTGGCGCATGAACTCTGCGGCATCGATACCGACGCGCAGGCGCTGGCGCTGGCGCGCTTCAACCTGCGCATGGCCGCCTGGGAAGGCGCGCGGCTGGCGGAGGACGTCCCGCTGGACCTGCACTGTGCCGACGCCCTGGGCGAGCTGCCCGGCCTGGACCTGAAGGCCGATCTGGTCGTCGGCAATCCACCCTTTGTGGAAGGCCGCGGTCTGACCGAACGCAGGCTGAGCCAGTTGCGCGAACGCTTCCGCTGCGCGGCCTCGGGCAAGATCAATCTCTTCGCGGTTTTCGTAGAGCGCGGGCTGCAGTTGTTGCGCGAGGGCGGGACGCTGGCCTTCGTGCTCCCCGCGACCTTCCAGCGCAACGAGCGCTACCGCGCGCTGCGCGAGCACCTGCTCCAGTTCACGATCGAATCGATCGAGCCCGTCGCCGCGTCTGCGTTCGAAGGCCGCGTGGTCGAGACCGTCGTGTTGCGCGTGCGCAAACAGTCGCCGGCGAAGTCCTCGCGCGTGGCGCTGCCCGCGGGGCTGTGTCTTCAACGCAGCTTGCCGCTGGGCCCGGACCTGCGCTTCGGCGGCGCGCATGCGCCCGCGCTGCGGCGGCAGATCGCGGCCATGGAGCGCCTGGGCGTCCCGCTGGGGACGCTCTTTGAGGTCCGCGACGGCATCTCCACCGGATTCCAGCCCTTCCCCAAGCGCCTGCTCGGGCATGTGGACGGGCACGTCTTCGTCGCCGAGGACGGCACGCGCGCGGCCTTCGACCCGCACAAGCACGTGCGGGTGATCGACGGCGCCGAGTTCTCCGCGTTCTCGCCGGTGCGCTGGGAAGGCCGTTGGATCGAGTACGACAAGACGCACGAGCACGTCCCGCCGCACCCGGGCAAGCCCTTCAACTGCCAGCTCCGCGAGCGCGCGATCTTCGACCGCGATGAGAAGCTGCTCACGCGGCAGACCGCGCGCGGCCTCATCGCGACCGTCGACCGCGAGCGCTTCTTTACGCGCAACTCGGTGCACGCGACGTACGCCAAGCCGGGGAATTCGCTCTCGCTGGCCGCGCTCTGCGCCTGCATGAACGCGCCGTTCTATGAGCGCTATTATCTCGCCATCACCGGCGAGAGCGGGAAGATATTCCCGCAGGTCCATATCACGGACCTCAAGCGCCTGCCGCTCCCCGCGGATCTGCTCGCCCCGGACGGCCCGCTGCATGCGCTGGGCGAAGAACTGTTGCGCCTGCACGTGCCGGGCGAGAGCCACGCCGCGCGCATAGCCGCATGCAAGGCGCAGGTGGACGCCGCGCTTGAAGCGGCCTTCGGTCTCTAACGCGTAACCCAGGAATTTTCAGGCAACAAAAAAACCGGCGGCTCAAGGCCGCCGGTTCTCGTTGCGATAGCGTGCGAAGAACAGCTTACGGCTTGACCTTGATGCCATAGGTCTCGTCGTACCATTTGTCCCAGCGCGCGGGGTCCTTGCCGAACGGCTGGCGCGTGATGGCCTTCAGCGTATCGATCACGGCCTCGTCGAACTCGCGCGAAGTGTTGACCGTCGGCTTGATGATCAGGATCAGCTTGTCGATCACGTCCTTCTGCACCGCCTGGAAGGGCGCCTTCTTGGGATACAGGTAGCGCAGCGAGTAAATCGCGGCGGAGGTCACATCGCCCACTTCCGCGGGCTTGGCCTGGATGTCGATGCCCTTGGTGAGCAGTTCGACGCACTTTTTGATCGAGGCGGCGTTGGGCGCGGACTTCTGGTTCTGCTGCGCGAGCATATTGCCGAGGACCTTCATGACGGCGACGCGGATCTTCACGTCGGCGGGGCGGTCGGGCTTCTTGGCGTCGAAGAAGTCGCCGTAGGCCTTCTTCAGGTCGTCGAGGGCGTTCTCATCGCCCACGATGCCCAGCGCGTCGATGGCCGCGATCACCATGACGGAATCGTTCTCGGTCTTCAGGACCTGCTTGATCACCTCCATCACGCTCTCGTCGACGCCCTTGGCGCCGAGCGACTTCAGCCGCGCGAGGGCGGTCAGGGCCGAGGCACGGATCTCGATGGCCATGTTCTTGTCGGTCACGATCTCTTTGATCTTGTTGATCGTGGGGAAGTTGAAGTCCTTGGCGTCGTCGATGCTGGTCAAGAGCGTGGCCATCGCGCGGACCACGGACTCGCGCACCTGCTTGTCGAGTTCGATCTGGCTCAGGATGCCCGCCAGCACGCCAATGCCTTTGTCGGAACCGAAGGCGCCCATGAAATCGATGCACGCGATCCGGACCAGGAGCGCCTCGGTCTTGTCTTCGGCGATCTTGGAGAGCGTATCGAAGGCTTCTTTATCTTTAAGCCCCGAAGCCTTGAGCGTCTTCTGGAAAGTCGTGGCGATGGACTGGCGGATCAGTTCGTCTTCGGTCTTGTCCTTAATGATGGCCGAGAAGGGTTCGATGTAGCGGTTTTTGGCGTAGTCGTCGGTCTGGAAGAGCGAGTACTGGAGTATGCCCAGGCCCTCGATCGTCGCGATGCGGACGAAGATGTCGTCCTTCTTGTTCTGCGCGATCTCGAGCAGCGCTTCGACGACGCGGAAGTCGCGGACCTCCTGCGCCGTGCTCATCGCGCTCAGCGAGGCGATGGCTTGCGAGCGATCCTGCATGGGATTGGACGTCTTCTTGGCCGTGTTGATCAGGTCCGCCGGCTTCGGCTTGGCGTGTTCGACGCCAGCCGCACGCGCGCGGCCCGGCAAGAACAACAGGAGCGCCAGCGACAGCATCGCCCATGCGCCAATTCCAACACGGCCGGAAACCATGGAGTATCCTCCTGAAAACGCCTGCGCGGCTCGGCACTTGGATGCCGGACGGACCTGGACATTGTTGGGCTGCAAAACGGTTTGTACGAACGCCGCCACACACTGTCAATGCGAAAAGACCGACCGGCGGCGCGCCCAAGTTCTTACCTGGGACGCAATCGAGACGCACGATGTGACCAATGATTCAAAGCTGCCAGCGTTAGGGATGAGCCGGGGCGGGCTTGGAAGAATCCTGGTACCACATAATCCAACGTTTGGCATCGTCTTCGAATGGCATTCCGGTCAACGCATCGAGGGTTTCCATCACGGTTCGCGCCACGTCCTTTTTCTGTTCGCGGGATTCCCGCAGCCGTGCGACCAGTTTTTCAAGCGCCGTTTGGATCTCGGCGCTAGGCTCCTTTGCGGACGTGGGCAGATAGCGGAGGTTAAAGGCTGCGGCCTGAATCACCGTATCGACTTCCTTCCTCTGAGCTTGGGGATCGACGGCTTGCGCGAGAATGCCTGCGCTGGTCTTGAGGGCCGCGGCATCGAGTTTGCGGCCCGCGCCCCGCAGCATGTTCCCAAGCGTCGTCATGATGCTCGCGCGAATGGCGACATCGTTGGCGAAATCGGGCTTCGCCGGGTTGTAGAAATCGACAAATGCCTTCGCAAGCGCGTCCAGACATGCGGCGTCCCCGAGCAGGCCCAAGGCTTCCACGCCCGCGATCACCAGCGGGGCCTCGCTCTTCTCAGTCAGATTCTCTTTGATGGCCGCGACGACGGACTCCTGCACTTTGCCGCCCTTCACCTGCACGCGCGCCAAAGTCTTCAAGGCCACGGCGCGCAATTCCACGGGAAGTTTCTCGCGCTCCGGTCCCGCGGCCATCTCGGTCAGGCGCCGGATCGCGTTGGGATCGAGCTCCTTGACGTTTTCGAGCTGCTGGACCAGATCGCCGAGCGCCTTGACGGCGTTCTCCAGCAGCACCGCATGGATATCGCGGGCAAGCACGATGCCGATCAGGGTCTTGAGGCACTTGGGCGACCCGAGCACGCCGAGCGCGCGGACGGCTTCCACGCGCAGCTTGAGCGGCACATTGCGCGAGGCCATGCGCGTGTCGCCGTCCTCGGCCAAGTCCAACAGGGCGTCGTAGGCCGCGTCGTCGGGCAGCCGGCCCAATTTGAGCGTGCGGCGGAAAATGCGCGCGATGGCGGCCCGGACCTGGGGATGTTCTTCCACGTCCTTCAGCGCTTTGGTGAAGCCCTCCGCGTAACGGTCCTTGATGGAGCCGTCGCCCGGCGTGACCCGGAGCTGCAACTCGCCGAGTGCCTCGACGGCGTCGGTGCGCAGGAACCGGTCTTCGTCGCGGTTTTTGGAGATCGCAAGAAGCGCGTCGACGAGGTTCAAGTCCCGGACGATGCCGGCATCGTTCGCCGTCAGTCCGCCCAAGTGCTTGATGGCTTCGCTGCGCTCGGACGCGGAACGGGAGCGGTTAGCGGCCACGGCAAGCGATTCCGCGGGCGTAGGCGCCTTCTCTTCGCCGCACCGGGCCGCGCGTGCGCCGGCCTGGAAAGTGCAGGCAAGAATCAAGCACGCCGTTGGAAGGGTTAGCCGCGCACGCAGGAGCATGGCAAGTCCCTCCGGGCGCGCCGTTGAAACAAGGCGCATGCCCCAAGGGTGTAGATGAGTTCGGAAAGCGCAACGTGACCGAAAATCAGAGCTTTTTCAGGAAGGCGAGCGCCGCTTCGAACTGAATGTACTTCCGTTCCAGGCGTCGGAATTCCGGGCTGTGCACGCAGCGCCGGCCGTCGCCGCGGCGGTGCACGCCCAGGTGCTTGTGGAGCAGTTCATGGTACATTAGGTAATCCAGCACGAAGAGGGGGACGCGCGCGGAATCGAAGACGCGGCTGACGATCATGCGGTCGGTGCGTTCGTGGTAGCTGCCCAAAAGCCGACGCGACTTTCCCGGGCTCCAGCAAAGCTTCGGCTTGGCGAGCCGGCCTTCGAAGTACAGCACGTTCACGCGGTGGAAGCTTTCGTCGAGCGAACGGTGTATACCAGGACCGGGGCGCGCGCGGACGGCGCCGCGGCGCGCGCCGGGCAGATCGAAGATTTCGGGCGGCAGCGCGCGCACGAAGGCATCGTAGGCGGCGCGGTCGAGGCCCCTGCGCGCCGGGCGGGTGCGGCAGAGCATCAGATGCGCGGCCTGCTGGAGCACGGCGTCGGAAGCTTCGCGGAAGGCCGAGTGAAACTGGAGCAGCGCCGCGCCGTCGGGCTTGATGCGGAAGCTGTAGAGGGTCGAGCGGAACGGCCGGAAGCTCACGCGCACGCCCTTAATGTTCTGCCGGCGGCGTTCGCGGGCCACTTGGAGGAAGAGCGCGCCGGCGCGGGCTTCCGGGCGCTCGGAGCGGTTCACCTGTGCAGGAACGGCGGAATTTTCCGTGCCCGCGGCCGGAGCCGCCGCGTCAAAGGGCAGGGGCAGTTGGCGAACGCTCACGTGCGGCGGTTCCTGGGGCCGAAAAATCGCGCGGGTGATCTTGACGCGCACCCACGGTTGCGAGCACAATAATATACGGAACTTTCAGCCGGGCCGCCTGGAAAAAGGGCTGGGCTTGGGCGACGAGGAACACCGCCGTATGCGCTCCCGAAACCGCAAGAAGTCCCGCAGCGCTTTCTCGCTCGACATCCACAAGCTGTACATGGACGGCTTTGCCGCCGGCGTGACGCACGCGATCGAACTCGCCCCGCGCAAGGATGGCGACTTCGAAGTCGAGTTCTGCGAGCAGATCCTCTCGGTGGCGCCCAATCACACCGAAGCGCTGGCGCTGCTCGGCGAGACCTACACCAAGCGCGGCGATTACGCAAAGGGCCTCGAGGCAGACTTGCGTTTGAGCCAGATCAGCCCCGAGAACGAAGTCGTGCAGTACAACCTCGCCTGCTCGTACGCCCTCACCGGCCAGAAAGAGGAGGCGCTTGCGGCGCTGGAGAAGGCCGTCGACCTGGGCTACCGCGACCTCGAACACATGCGCAACGACCGCGACCTGGAACTGCTCCGCGGCAATCCACGCTACGCGAGCCTGCTCGAACGCCTGACTATCGAGCAGAAAGAGGCCGAGACGGCGTAACCGGCCGTTTGCCATTGGTCTACTGGCTCGCTGCCTACAGCCTTCGGCTTTCAGGAAACGCAGACGGCCGCGAGTCGCGAGCTACGAGCCAAGCGCTTCGGTTTTGCCCGCTTGACGCCATTCACGACCGGATACCATGATGGTTGCCTGAAGGGCTGAGCGAGGAGGCTGCCATGCGATTGATTCGCGCGCGGATGTTGCGTTGGATGGGTCTGCTGGGGTTGGCGGTTCTCGCCTTGGCGGGCTTCACCGGTTGCCCGCGGAACCAGACCACGCTGGACGACCGCCCGTTGGAGCAGCGCCCGCACATCGAGACCGAACAGCCCGACAAACGCGGCGATCCGTTCAGGCCGTAGGGTTCAGCCCCGAGTTGATCTCTTTCCCATTTGTCGATGCAACGGTCTCGTTGCGCGGTCCCAAGATCCGCTTCCGCTGGGCGATAAAGTCCCGCGCGATCGCTTCGCCGTAAATGTGGCGCAGGAACCGGTAGTCGCGCTGGTCCTGGGTCTCGTGGGGGTAGAGGCGGTCGAACTCGGCGCGGCAGGCGTTCCACGCCGCGGCGGTCATTTCGCCCGCGATTTCCAGCCGCCGTAGCGAACTGGCCTTGCGCAGAAGATCAAGCTGGACCTTGGCTGCCCAGTCTTCGGTATCCAAGGACTGCGGGACCATGCCTGCGCCTCCCGCGGGTAAAATAGCACTTAATTTTCCGATTGCCAACCGTGCGCCCGCGATTCCAGGCGTTTGGGCGTACGCACACTCTACGCAAGAAGGCGCAGAGGGCCGCCCCACTTATTAGTGGCCGGCGTGCGCGTGGGCCTCGTGCTTATGCCCGTGGCTCTCTCCGTGTCCCGATTCTTCCGGTTCCGTGTGGCTTGCGTCTTCGCCGTGAGTCTCGGGTGCGGCGGAGTCGATAGGCTCAAGCATGAACGTACGGGCCTCGGCGGGCGCGAAGCCGTAGGCGGCGGCCAGGATCGAGATCGGGTGCACGGTCGGTTTACCGGTGCCGTGTTCGAGCTGCATCTTGCAGCCGGAGCTCTCGCAGCAGCCCGCGCGCGCGCTGCACTCGGCGGCCTCGCGGAAGAGATTGCGTCCGATCCACATGGCCTCGTCGTAGTGCTTCTTGACCATCCCGAAATCGCCGGCCATGCCGCAGCAGACCTTGTCGTCGAGCGTCTGCACCTTCACGCCGGGCACGAGCCGCAGGAGTTCGACGGCCGGCTTGCCGATGCCGAGGGCCTTCATGTGGCAGGCCGTGAGGTACGCGAAATCCACCTCGATGCGCTGGAAGTTGGTCTTGAGCCGCTTCTGTTTGTGCAGGCCGAGGAGGAAGCCGCCCAGGTCCTGCGTGTGGCGCGAGACCGCGCGGGTCTCGGGCGTATCCACGTAATAGAGGAAGTCCTTGGTCAGGCAGAGCGTCGCGGTGGGCTCGAGGCACAGGATCGGCCAGCCGCGGTAGGCATAGGGGGCCAGGACGGAGACGACCTCGCGGATGTTCGCGCGCGCTTCGACGGCCGCGCCATTCGTGAGCGCGGGCATGTTGGTCCAGGGCGCCTCGGCCACGAGCACCTCGAAGCCGTTGTGTTCGAGCACGTCCACGGCGGCCTGGAGCAGTTCGGGGTTGTTGTACTTCGGAACCAGATCGGGATAGAGGACGACCTTGGGGCGCGGGCCTTCGGGCGAGAACGTGAGCCGGTGGCGCAGGCGCAGCGACTTGAACTTCGGCAGATCGCGGCGGCGGTCGAGGCCGACGGCCTTCTCAAGCAGCCAGCGGAAGATCGCAAACTCGGAGACCGTGTTGGCGAGCGGCGCGAGCGCCCGACCCATGCGGCACCAGAGCTCCATGCGGGTGAAGAACCACTGGTCGCGCGTAAGGCCGTGGGAGGCGTGGTAGCGCGCCTTGGCCTCCATCGCGATTTTTGGGATGTTCACCGCCGAGGGGCACTCGTCCACGCAGCGTTTGCAGTTGAAGCAGTAGTCCATGATCTCGATGACTTCGGGTGAGTTGAACGCGCCCTGGCGCTGCCGCCCGGTCATCATGCGGCGCAGGATGTTGGCCTTCGCCCGCGGGCTCGCGTCTTCGATGCGGTTGTATTTGAAGCGCGGGCACATGGCGGCCTCTGGGCCCGTGCTGCGGCAGTGTCCGTTGCCGTTGCAGCGCGTGGTCTCGTCCTGCATCTCGCCCTGAGCCCAGTGCAGGACCGATGCGCCATGGTTGTGGACGTTCTCGGGATTGGACGCGAAGCCCTCGACGGTCATCTCACTCCAGACCGACGTCTGCGGTTTGAACATCCGGTAGTTCGCGGCCTGCGTCGGGTTGATGGAACTCGGCTTGGGCCGCTCGCCCTGGCTGAGGCGGTAGTTCGCGCCCTGGCGCAGGTTCTTGATCATCAAGTGGGCGTCTTTGGTGATCTTCTTGTTCGGGTTCAGGATGCCCGCGGGATCGAAGAGGGCCTTCACCTGCTTGAAGACCTCGTACAGGTCCTTGCCGGCCTGCTTCTCGATCCATTGCGCCCGCGCCAAGCCCTCGCCGTGCTCGCCGGAGATCGTGCCCTCGCAGGCCCAGACGAGCGCGTGGCAGTCGCCCGCGAGCTTCTCGAGCAGGTCCACGTGTTCTTTCTTAGTCAGGTCCAGCATGGGGCGGAAGTGCGGCTCGCCGTGGCCCGCGTGCGCATAGCAAGAATACTCCAGCTTGTACTTCTCGAAGACCTTCTGCATCTTCTCGACGTACTCGGCGAGTTTCTCGATCGGCACCGCGGCGTCTTCGACGATCGGCACCGGCTGCAGGCCGTCGGGGCGGCGGAAGAGGAGCGGCGTCGCGGCCTTGCGCATGGCCCATACCGCCTGCTGGTCCTTGCGGCTGGGGATGGGAATGAAGTTCTGGTGTGCCACGCCCTGTTTCAGGCGGTCCTCCAGGACGGTGAGCTTGGCCTGAGCGGCCTCGCGGTTGTCGGCCTCGTACTCGACCAGCAGCATCGCGGCGGCGTTCTCGGGGAGCAGATGCGCGTGCTCAGGTCTAGCCTGGCGCGCCAAGTTCATAATGGTGCGGTCGAGCAGTTCGCAGGCGACGGGCCGGGTCTCGCGGATGGCCGGCACCGCCTTGGCGGAATCGGCGAGGCTCGCGAAGCAGACCGCCGCCAGGCTCGTCTCGCCGGGGAGCGGGACCACGCGCACGATGGCCTCGGTGACGACGCCGAGCGTGCCTTCGCTGCCTGCGATGAGGCGCTGCGGATGGAAGTGCTCCACGCCGTTAACGCCGTCCACCAGGTAACCCGAGCGATTGCGCTCGGCGCGGATCTTCTGCGTGCCCTTCTTGATCGCGTCGATGTTCTTCGCGCAGATCTCGGGCAACTCGCGGCTGATCGCGCCCGCCAGTCCTTCCTCGTGTTTCTTGCGCTCGTGGTCGGACCCGCCGCGCACCACGCTGCGCAGGTTGGTCACGGTGCCGTCGCTTAAGACCACGCGGCAGCTCACCAGGTTGTCGCGCATGCTACCGTACTTGAGCGAGCGCGCGCCGCAGGAGTTGTTCGCGATCATGCCGCCGATCGTGCAGCGGTCGCGGCTCTCCGGGTCGGGCCCCACGCGGAAACCGTAGGGCTTCAGGGCGCGGTTGAGGCTGTCGAGCACCACGCCGGCCTCGACGGCCACGGTCAGGTTCTGCCGGTCGAGCTCGATGATGCGAGCCATGTGGACGTTCATGTCGAGGATGATCGCGCGGCCGAGGCATTCGCCGGTAAGCCCCGAGCCCGCCCCGCGCGCGATGACCGGCACGTTATGCGTGCGCGCGAACCAGATGCAGGCGCGCACGTCTTCCTCGTCGCGCGGGTAAGCTACCACGAGCGGCTCGATCTCGTAGATCGACGCGTCGGTGCTGTACATGCTGAGCGCAAACGGGTCGTCGCGGACTTCGCCGCGGATGATGTTGCGCAGCTCGCGTGCGATGTTGGAGGTGGTGATGTCCATCACCTGCGGCTTCTCGTCGGGCCAGGTGTCGGAGTTCGGCTGCAGCGCGAGCGCGGTCTTGCCGGGCGCCAATGCGGGCTTGGCTGCCGGAGCCGCCGCAGGCTTGGGCGCGGTCGCTGCGGCTGCCGCGGCGGGCTTGGGCGCCTCCGCGGGCTTTGCGGCGTCGCTGGACGGGGTTGCGGGAGTCGAACCGGAAGGTGTGGACGGTGCGTCGGCCATGCGTCGCTCCTGATGCGGCTTAGCTTGGAATTAAGGACTCCTTAAGTATAGGCAGGATGCGGAAAAGCCAAGCGAGCTTTCGGCAGCTATTTCAATAAGCTTCGAGCGCCGGTTCCATGCCTCTGGAACGGCGGAATACCCGCTCATGGGTGTACTGAAAGCGGGGTTAGAGTGTGGCGAAACGGGACTTTAACGGCGAGTTGTAGCGCCCGTTTATGATCTGGGGCGGCGGCGGCTTGGGCTTCGGGCCGCCGTTGGTGGCGGCCAAGGCGCTGATTCCGCCCATCACGTCGCGGAGGTTTTCCAGGGACAGTTCGCCAGGAATGACCGCATGCTTCGGCGCAGTCTTTTCCGCTTCAGGTGGTTGAGACATGGTGTGGTTTTCCTTCAAAGAGCCGAATACGTAATGTTCAGTCGTTCAGATCTTCGCCGGCTTGGCCGCATCTTTCAACGCGGCCGCCTCGTCGGGGTAGATGTTCAGTTCCCTGTCGAAGCCGAGCATCTGGATCACAGCCATGGTGCCCTGCGGGATGTGCGTGAGCGCGAAGCGCCCTTCGATCTCTTTGAACTCGTCGGTGTACTTTAGCAGCAGGCCGACACCGGCGGAGTTGATGTACTCGAGCTTCGTACAGTCGACTACGACGTTCTTCACATCCTTCTCGATCAGTTTGCCCATCACCTGCTCAAACTCGTTCAGCGTCGAAGCGTCCACGTAACCGTCCAGAGAGACCTTCACGCCTGTGACCCCCGCCTTGGATTTGATGACGCCGACCTTGAATTCAATAGGCACGCGCTGGATCCTCGCCTGGTGGCCTACAAAAGGATGGCGCACTCTACCACCACCCGCCCGTCTTTACATAGCCCAATCTTACGAAACGGACCTCAGGCTATTGCGGCGTCTTCGGCCAGAATCCAGTCCACGGCCTCCGCGAGCGTCTTGAAGAGCCGCTCCGGCTGGTAGCGTTCCTGCATGGCCTCGATGCTCGGTGGCAGGTGCTCGCGGCAGAGCGCCGTCCGGCAGCCCGCCGCGCGGCCCATCTCGATGTCGCGCCCGCTGTCGCCGACCAGGAAACTGCGGGTCAGGTCGAGCGCGTGGTCGCGCGCCGCTTGTTGCAGCATGAACGCGGAGGGCTTGCGGCACGCGCAGCCTTCGTCGGGGTGGTGAGGACAGTAGTAGATCGCGTCGAGCCGCGCGTGGTCGAGTTCCTGCTGCATCCGTTTGTGAATCTCGTGGAGCGTGTCGAGTTCCATCAGCCCGCGCCCGACACCGCTCTGATTGGTCACCAGCGCCAGGAAGAACCCGCGCGCGCGCAGCCGCTGCAGGTTCTTCTGGACCTGCGGCATGAAGATGAACTCGTCCCACTTGAGCACGAACTTGCCCGGCCCGGGAAAGACGTTGATCACGCCGTCGCGGTCCAGAAAGACGGCCTTGCGAAGTGTGCGTAGATCCATGGCGGTCGCGTGCGGTTCCGTGAAGCCTAATCCTGTCCGGAACCTTTTTTACACTAAGCAGCGGCGCTTTGCCACCTGGCTGGTGGCGCCGTCTGATGCTCATGGTCGTACCGTGGTGGAATAGACCGCACAAAGCAGCCTTGCCGCGGCTTCTTGCGGAGAAAATCCTTGAGAATCCTGACACTCCTTCGCAAGAGGTGGGTTACTAGATATATAGTTTAACTATATAAGGCATACATATGGCAAAAGACGTCTTCACGGTGCCCCTGAACAGAAAGAATGGGATTCCGGCCTACCGCCAGATCCAGGCGGAGTATCGCAATCGGATCATGGGCGGGCTCTACCCGGAGGGCATGGTCTTCCCTTCGGAAGGCGCGATGGCAAAAGTGCTGCGGATGAACAAGCTGACGCTGCGGCGAGCCATTCGCGAACTGGAAAAGGAAGGTCTGGTTCGAAAGGCGCGGGGCAGGCCGACCTCGGTCTGCCAACGTTCCGAGTGGGTGCAGACGCAGCGCAGGCCGGTGGTCTCGATTCTGATTCCGAACGACGAATTCGAGCCCTACAAAGAAGAACTGCTGGGCCACCTCTGCCGCCACTGCGTGCGATTGGGCATGGATGTCAAGGTCTGTCTCGAGGCCGAAGCGCCCGGCACGTCCAGCCAGCGCCTCCCGCAGAACGGCGTGGATGGCATCATCTCCTTCCCTTCCAGCCGGCCGGAATACGCGGCTCGGCTGGAGAACACCACCGCGCCGCTGCTGGTCTTCGAGATGCGCGAGGACATTCCGAGCCGCGCCGACCGCGTGGTCGTCGACAATCTGAGCGGCTACCGGCAGGCGCTGGAGCGCCTGAAAGCCCTTGGGCATAGCGAGATCTTCTATATCGGCGCGCTCAGCAAGCAGAAGACCGCCGATGGCGGGATCCGGTTCACGATGCTCCACAACACGTTTCTCAATACGCTGTTCTTCCGCAGAGCGATGGAAGATGCGCACCTGGATTCAGCGCCGGAGCGCTGTCTCGAGATCCCATTCCAGCAGGAAGGCGCCGACGCGGTGATTCACCGGTTGGTGACGGCCCGCGTGCGGCCGACGGCGCTGATCGTTTTCAACGACGAACTGGCGCAGTTCGTGGTCCGGGCGCTGGAGCGGAGCGGGCTCTCCGTGCCGGGCGACATCAGCGTGGTCGGCGGCGGTAATTTCCCCGACGCCGCGGCCAGCCTCAAACTCGCCACGGTGGTGGCAGACCGGGACGAGATGGCCAAGGCCGCGGTGACGCGCATGCACGAGCGCCTTAAGAACGGCGGCTTGTCCGGCCTGGTGCTCGAGGTACCGGCGCGTTACGTGAGCGGAGCATCGGTGGGCCCTGTGCCAAGCAGGCAGAGGGCGGGGCGATAGGCTCGAGTCATGGGTCTTTATAAGGAGGTGCGGATTATGCCGTGCACAACAATGAAGACCATCGCCGCTGTTGTAGCCGCATTAGGCGCGCTTCAAATGCTGGCGGCGGAAGAAGGCGGCGCGGATTGGAACCAATTTCTGGGACCCAACCGCAATGGCATCAACGAGGGACCTAAACTGGCGAAGGTCTGGGGGCCCGATGGGCCGCCGGTACTGTGGAAGACACCCTGTCAGACGGGCTTCGCGGGGCCGTCCATCAAGGACGGTGTTCTGATTCTTGTGGAGCGCGGTCCGCGGCCGAAAGCGCCCGTCGCCAAGACCGGGGCCGATCCCGCGGCGCCCGCCCCCAAGCTTCCGGAAGAGACGGTCCGCGGCATCGACATCAAGAACGGCACGGAACTGTGGAAGGCGACCTTCCCCTGCGAAGTGAAAGCGGAACCGCACGGATATTACTGGGGCTCGTGCGCGACCCCGGTGACGGTGAAGGACCGGGCGATCTGCCAGTTCCTCGATGGGCATCTCCGGTGTTTCGATCTGAAGACGGGCAAGGTCCTCTGGGAGCGGGACCTGGCCGCCGAGTTCGGGATGACCTTGAAGGGCGCCGAACCGACCTTCCAGGCCTGCTCGTCGCCTCTGCTCGCCGGCGATCAAGTGGTCGTGATGGTCTGCACGGACACGCTCGGCCTGCTCTCGCTGAACGTGGCCGACGGCAAGGAGGTCTGGCGTACGCCTTCCTTCGGCAATTACGGTTCGTCCCTCGGCTTCATGAAGATGGGCGAGACGAATGTGGCCATCGCCGTACCGTCCTATGTAGACCGGAAACTGTTCAAGGATGGCGATGTGCTGGGCTTTAATGCGTTGAACGGCGAACTCCTCTGGAACGGCAACGCAGGCAAAAGCTACTACAATACGCCGCCGCCTATCGCGAACGAGGGGCTGCTTGCGGTTGAAGGCGGGGGAGGTGACGGCCCGACACTCCTGTTCTCCGTGCCATCTGGAGGCGGCGCCAAGGCCGACGTGCTCTGGAAGGATGAGAATCACCTCGCCCGGTGGTCCAACTACCTGATTTACCACGGGGCCGTCTTCGGGCAGGGATTCCACGCGCATGGCCCTAAGAAGGACATAGGCATTCGGCTGTTCTGCAATGATGCCAAGGCAGGAACGAACTTCTGGCACACGGAAGCCAAAGAGCGGCACCACAGTATGATTGGCTCCGATAACAAAGTATTCCAACTGCACGAGACCGGCGAGCTCTCCATGTTCGACGCCTCGGTGCGCGACGGCTACAAGGAATTGGGACGGGCCCGCGTAGTCGCGCAAAAGGGAAACGTGTGGTCGTTCCCGGCGCTGGCGCAGGGGCGCCTGTACGTTCGCACGGACAGCGAGTTGGTCTGCCTGGATCTGACCGAGAAGTAGTAAGGGCGAGTTCCGAAAGTTGCTGAGGTGCGGCGGCTGGGACGCCAACCCCATCGTGACCTGCGATATCAAAAATGATGGGCTTCTCGACGTTTGGGTGGGCGGCGCCAGGAACACCAATGCTGCGTCCGAGAAATAACGTATCTAATTACGTTATCAAATGTTCGAAGAATTCTGTGGGACAATTCCAAGGGCTTTGGACGACAGGGTGGTGTATATCACACAAAAAGGAGAAGAGCGCATGCGAAGCACAGGGGTCCTTACGCTGCTGGTGCTTGCACTTGCCGCCATGACGGCAAGTACAACCTATGCCGAGGAGCCCGTGCAGATCGCGTTTCTGGGCGACAGCATCACCGACTCGACCTATTTGGAACCTGCGCAGCGCTTGGACCAGGTCATGCAGCGCAAGCTCCAGGAATGCTACCCAAAGCAGAAACTCGAAGCCCATAACGCGGCCAAAAGCGGCGGCACGATTCCCAAATGCATGGCGGAAGGCGGGACCTATGACACAAAGGTCAAGCCCTTGCACAAGATCGATCTGTGTCTCATTCAGTTTGGCGGAAACGACGAGGACATCTGTACGCCCGATGAGTTCAAGAAGAACCTCGAAGGACTCTGCGATCGGTTGCTGAAAGATTTTCCGGGCGTCAAGATCGTGCTGTGCACCTCCACGAGCAACAAGAGCCGCGAATGGTGGGAGGAGCGCGGCCTGGATGCCGCGGAGCCCATCAGCGCGAAGTATTACGCGAAGACGCGCGAACTGGCCAAAGAACGCGGCTATCCTATGCTCGACGTCTATGCCTACATGGTGGCGGCCTTCAAAAAGAGCGACTGGGACCTGCGCATCCGCAGCCAGAAATTGTCGCAGCAGTATTACAACAAAGCTATCCTCGACGATTCCAAAGACGCCGAGCGCAAGGCCGACGGGAAAGCCTGGTTCAACGACGAGCACCTCAACCCGCACGGACTGGACGTGATCTCCGCCGGCATGGTCAAAGACCTGAAGGCGGCCTATCCGGAGTCGCTGCCCCACGAAGGCAAAGCCAAGCCGTAAGAGCCAAATGAGTGGCCTCGTCAAGTTAGCGTGCTCTTTTCGTGGTTTTCCTGTGTCCCGGTATTTGACGCTACTAACGCGGCTGTTCGCGCCGATCTTCGAACGGTATAACCTTAATAGATGTCACATCATTGCTTCCATTTCATAAAACAATACACTGGGAATCAGCATAGTTAAGGTAGGCGGCTGCCTGACGGGCGGCCGAGTGTCCGTGCCGAGAGTGCCGGCATCGAGGTGGCCCATCATGCGCTGGCTATGGGTCGTGCTGTTGATGTTCCTTCCGTTTGGCGTGAGTTCCTTATCAGGCGAAGAAGCCACGCCCGGGCAGCTTGCGCCGCTTCCCGAAGGGGATAACGGGATCGCGGCGAAGTATCCCGGAGACCGGGGGATCGACAAGGACCCGGCGGTGATCCTTGCGGACGATTTCGAGACGTATTCCTCGCCCGCGGACCTGCGGAAGAATTGGGACAACGTCTTCCACGATGATTGCATACGCTTTGCGGAAGAGCCCGGGAATGTCCATGGCGGAAAGAAGTCGCTTGAGTTCTCGGTGCCCAAACGGGACACCGAACTGAGCAACGCGCTGATCAAATTCATCAAAACGCCCACGGACGTGATCTTTATCCGCCACTATTCCAAATTCGAGAAAGGCTTCGACCAGGTGGGCTCCAGCCACAACGGCGTAGGCGCGTCGGCGAACTATTACACGGGTCCCAACAAGATGGCGACGCCCGGCATTCCCGCCGACGGCAAAAACAAATTCCTGGCCAACCTGGAGCACTGGCGGGGCGATGCCGCCGACCCTTCGCCTGGGCTGCTCAATATTTACGTCTATCACCCCGAGCAGCGCGATCGCTTCGGCGACCATTTTTTCCCTTCCGGGAAGGTGACGCCTTATGCGGGCGGGAAGGCCTTCGACTTCGGAAAAGACTTCGTCAAGCGCCCCGAGGTCCTTCAGGAACTCGACCGCTGGTATTGCTGCGAATTCATGCTCAAGGCGAATACCCCAGGCCAGCGGGACGGCCGTATCGCCGCCTGGCAGGACGGAAAACTGGTGGGCGACTGGCCCAACTTGCGGCTTCGCGACGTGGCCACGCTGAAGATCGATCGCTTCGAGATTGAGCTACACATCGGTCGCAACACGATCCGCGAGAACAAGAAGTGGTACGATGACGTCGTCGCGGCGACATCCTATATCGGCCCGATGGCACTGGAAAAGAAGGCGCCGCCGGCCAGGCCCGTCGCCCCCGTCGCGACGGTCGCGGCGAAAACGCAATCGCCTGCCGCGGAGACGCCGGTCGCGCCGAAGATCGACGCGCATGCCCTGGCGAAGTGGGACGCCAAACTGATCGCACGCGTAGTGAAAGGCGGCAAAGACGGGCAGCATCCTTCCGTGTGGATAAAGGTGATGGGGCTGCGAGAGGAAAGCGTGAAGGTGGTCTCCGCGGACGAAAAGGACCTGAAAGTTGAAGTGGCCGGCAACGCCCTCCCCATTCCGTGGACCCGGCTCTCGGCGGGGGAGCGGCTCAACGTGGCTCGCGCGTTTCTAAAAGAGGACGATTTCGACGACCATATCCTCGTGGCTGTATATGCGCTGACAGACGGCCGCGGGGACCTTTCCAACGAGGAGTTCGCCAAAGCGGCTGCGTTGGATGCCAAGGAAGGCGCCGCCCGTGTCGCCGACGCGAAGACTTCGCTGGGGATCAAATAATCCATTTTACTGCTCGGTTGAAATCCCCTCCTTGTGTAGGGAGGGGTAAGGGGAGGTTACTGGAGCGAAACAGATACCCCCTGTATCCCCCCTTACTTAAGAGGGGAATTTCGCAGCGTGCTCGCAGGTTTCAAAAGAGCAGTTTTACCCAATTTTTGCGTGGAGGCTGTTACGCGCTACCGCGCCACGGACTGTACGTCCGCTTGGCGTGCCTTTTACATAAGCGCCGGCACGCTCGTCGGCTTTCGAGTCGTCCTGACCGCGCTGTGCGCGCCATGAGTGGCTTCGCGAAGACAAGGCCAAGCCGAAAGCGCCGAATGAGCGGCCTCGTCAAGTTGGCGTGCGCTGTCTCCGATTTTCAGAGGACAGATTAGTCCGCAAGTTATTTCTCAGTTGGCGCCTGCGGACTCTTTTCGTCTGACTTTTCAGGCGAGTATCGAATTTCTAGCAAACCGGCTTGGTCCGCTGCGACAACGATTACCTCAACCCAATACATGGGAGCGGTTTCGGGAATTCTAAGTTTCACGGGGATGGCACATTTGCCATTCTTCGCAGGCTCAAGATGCTCTTCTTCCATTCTCGTTGTGGCTGTTGCCTTCAGGGAGTCGACGAAAGTTTTGTTCTTGTCGCGGTCCTTTTCGAGATCAAAACGCTTACCATCCACACTTACCCAACATTTATCCTGCTCATCAACATGCATGATTACGATAATTGCGCTAGGCAATTCAGACCAATTAATCGCGGGTTTGCCGGGACGAGGCAGTTTAGTCAGCGCAATCTTCAATTGCGCGGCATTCGGTTTGGCGACCGCAGCCGGATCGGCGGCGAATTTCATGGTTTTGCCAATCACTAAAGGAGCCAGCGAAAGTTTTTCGCCTTGTTCTTGATTCAAGAATGCATGTCGCTTTAGAAAAATGCCGACTATTGACACAGGTTTTTCTGCATCTAATGGCTCGACGGGTTTCTCTGTCGTTAGAAAGGAGCACAATTTGCTGTCAGGCATCACCAGTATTACATGCCATAGGCTTTTTACGCCGGACTTTCCTTCCTTGAAGGCACATTCCGAGCTCAGGACCGGATATCCGGATAGCGAAACAACTTTGCCTCTGTAATCCTCCGGTTTGCGCATAAGGTTGTTGAATCCAATTCCCGCATTAATGTTCTTTTCCAATTGTTCCTGAGTGTTCTTACCAAGCGCGTTCAAAATAAATTGAATCGGCCTTGTTTCTATCTGGGCCATGTCTGCCTGATCTTCTAGACGATCTCCAATCCGTTCTATCGATTTGTCCTTTAGCGGGAACGTTGTCGGTTCTTCCGCATCCAATGTGAAAATGAAGAATAAAAGCGCCAAAAAACACATTGGATGTGGCGCTTTAAGGCGATTAAGCATGGGGCCTCCTACTAGGCAGAATCTTCTTTAAGTTTGAGGCGAAAATCAAGAGTTCCTGCGAGTTGTTGGCAGCGGTGTTGTTCGGGATCCGAAATCGCTGGAAAAAGTGCAAATCTCGTATTACTTGTCCTGTCCGACTCCCAAGAAGATTTTCTGCATTTTAGCGTAATTCCCTATATTTGTAACGTACCACGCGAAGATTTTTAACAGGAAGAGTTGTAATCTCACAGTATTAATAGCCGATTCGGCCACTGGAGAAGCGCTAATGCCCGCCACCGTCACGCGACCCGCCCAGGAACAGATTCCGGTCCTTCACGAGGCCGATGTGATCGTGCTCGGCGGCGGGCCCGGCGGCATCGGCGCTGCGGTTGGCGCGGCGCGTAACGGGGCGAAGACCGTCCTGCTCGAACGCTACGGATTCCTCGGCGGCATGGCGACGGCGGGGCACGTCAATCCGTGGATGCCCAACCACCACGACGGCAAGCCGCTCGATACGGGCGTCTTCCAGGACTGGTGCAAGCGCATCGAGGCACTCGGCGGCATGAAACTCCCGCACCGGCAGTTCTGCCCTGAGACCGCCAAACTCGCCGCGGAACAGATCTGCCTCGAGGCCGGCGTCGAGATCCTCTACCACGTCATGTTCGACCGCCCGCTGTTGAACGGCGCGAAGGTGGACAGCGTGCTGATGCTCGGCAAGAGCGGCCTCACCGCGCACCGCGCCAAGGTCTTCATCGATACCAGCGGCGACGCGGACCTCGCGGCGCGCGCGGGCTGCCCATTCGAGTTCGGCCGCGAAGGCGACGGCGCCGCGCAGCCGATGACGACCAACTTCGACCTCGCGAACGTGGAGGTGAAGCGCATCCCCGACCGCAAGATTCTTCAGGAGAAGTACGAGCAGGCCAAGGCCGAAGGGCGCATCGTCTGCCCGCGCGAGAACGTGCTCTACTTTCATACGGTCGAAGAGGACCGCATCCACTTTAACACCACTCGCGTGGTCGGCTGCAAGGGCACGGACACGCTCCAGTTCTCCCGCGCCGAGATCGAAGGGCGGCGCCAGGTAGCCCAGTTTATTACCTTCCTCCGCTCGGAGATCTCCGGCTTCGAGAACGCGCGGCTGCATTCGATGGGCTCGCAGATTGGCGTCCGCGAGACCCGCCGCGTGAAAGGACGCGCCTACCTTACGCGCAAGGACTACGAGCGCGGCTCGAAGTTCCCAGACGGCATCTGCCGCGTGACGTACCCGATCGATATCCACAACCCGACCGGGACCGGCACCGAGATGGTCCACCTGCCCAAGGGCGACTGGTACGAGATCCCCTACGGCTGTTTGGTGCCGCAAGGCTGCGAGAACCTTTTGGTTGGCGGCCGGCCGATCAGCGTCGATCACGCGGTCCATTCCTCGATGCGCGTCATGCCGCCCGCCTGCACCGTCGGCCAGGCCTGCGGCACCGCCGCGGCCCTCTGCGCGCAACGCGGCCTCAGTCCCGCGGAACTCGACGGCCGCGAGGTCAAGCGTCTCATGATTGCCCAAGGCGTGAATCTGGTGGAAGGCGGACCCGAAGCTTCCGCCGCCGCGCCCTACCGCAACGACCGCAGCGCGGCCGTCCTCTCCGCATAACGGCGAGGTAGATGGTTGGCTGGATGGCTGGTTCTAGCAAACGCCGTAGCCAGCGAACCATCCAACTAGAAAACCAGCCAACCAAGAAACCAGCCAACCCAAAAACCAATACGCCTACCTTATTGCTCGCGCGCGCCCGCGATGCTATGCTGCCCGCGCCGCTTGTTCATATAAAAGGAGAAAAAAGGATGCAACGACGCTGGAGGTTCGTATTGCTCGTGCTGCTCTTGGCTGGGGCGCTGCCGAACGTGAGCGTTCGCGCCGAAGAGATTGTGCTCACCTACAAGGACGGCAAGAAGGAACAGGGCGATCTTGTGTCGCAGGACTTCGACCACGTCGTCCTGCGCGTGAACCTCGGCGGCAACATGATCGACATGAAGGTCCCGTGGGACCGCATCGAGGAACTCAGCAATGGCATGACGTACGATCTGATGCAGAAGAAATGGCGCGAAACCAACAAGGATAAGCTCTGCACCGTCTGCCAGGGCCTGCGCACCGTCACCTGCGCCACCTGCAACGGCACCGGTATCTCGGCCAAGAATACCGTCGACTGCAAGACGTGCGCCGCGACGGGCCTCGTCCCGTGCACCACCAAGGGCTGCAACCAAGGGAAGATTACGTGCCCCGGCAAGTGTCTCAAACTGAGCGAAGGCACCTGGTACAAGGGCAAAGAAGACCTGATGTGGAAGCGCTTCACCTTCGGCGGGGGGTACGTCGAATGGAGCGAACGGCATCTGGGGGAAGTCATCGAGTTCCAGAAGGACAAGTACGTCAACATCGGCAAATGCCCAACTTGCGGCGGCACCACCACCATTGATTGTAAGAACTGCAAGGGAGTGGGAAAGGTGACCTGTGCGGTATGTAAAGGCGCGAAGAAGGTAGCCGATGGCGTCGCCCCCAAATGCCCCGATTGCCAAGCCGGAAAACGGCCCTGCGCCGCCTGTAAAGGTACGGGCCTTAAGCAGGAATAGCCGTGCCTTTCCAGGCCGAGTGCACCTAGGTGCATCTTTTTACGTGAGCAACGATCTAAAGGTTGCTCTCCGGGGTTCTTTTTGTAAGTTAGGGCAGCATTGAATACATACAGGGAGTCAGAGGTCTAAAAGGACAGGTTAAGGCCAATAGAGGAGGTTGTAACGTGACCATGTGCACTTTCCGCAGCGAAGGTTTCCGATTGGGGCTGGCGGCCAGCGCTATCCTTATTATGGCACTGGCCAATCGGGGCGCGCTTGCCGGCGTGGCGGCTGGAGGCGAATGGCCGAACTATCGCGGCCCGACCAATGACGGCGTCTCGACCGAGAAGACCTTGGCCGTGCCCTTTCCGCAAGGCGGTCCTAAGCAGGTGTGGAAGGCCAGCATCGGCGAGGGTTATGCGGGCGTCTCGGTTGCAGGTGGCCACGTCTACGCTTTCGGGAATGCCGACGGCAACGATACCGTCTGGTGCCTGGATGCCAACTCGGGCAAAGAAGTCTGGAAGCACTCGTACCCGTGCCCATCCGACAAAGAATATCCCGGGCCGCGCGCGGCGCCGGTGGTGGAAGGCGGCAAGGTCTTCACCATGAGCCGCAAGGGCCATCTCTTCGGCCTCGATGCGGCCAAAGGCACCGTGCTCTGGCAGAAGGACGCGCGGCAACTGGTGGGCTCCAAGTCGCCGAACTGGGATCTCTCCGGCTCGCCCTTGGTCGTCGGCAATGTCGTGGTCTACAACCTCAACGAGAGCGGCGTGGGCCTGGACAAGGCCAGCGGCAACGTCGTCTGGAAGTCCGCCGCCGGGGCTCCGGGCTATGCGACGCCCGTGCCGTTCGACATTGGCGGCGCGAAGGGCGTCGCGATCTTCGGGGCCAAGAAACTTTACGGGCTGAATCCGGCCACTGGTGCGGTGGGGTGGTCCTTCGCGTGGGATACTTCCTACGACGTGAACTCCATCGATCCGGTCTTCCTGGGCGATAAGGTCTTCATCTCTTCGGGTTACGGCCGCGGCTGCGCCGGGTTGCAGATCAAGGGCGCTGTGGCGGAGAAGCTCTGGGAGAACAAGGAGATCGCGTCCCATTGGAGCAACTGCATCGGAGTCAACGGCTGCGTCTTCGGCTTCAACGGGCAGAACGGCGGCCAGCAGCTCAAGTGCCTGGACATCGCCACGGGCGCCGCGAAGTGGACGCAGCAGGGACTGGGCGGGACGATGATCCTGGTGGACGGCAAACTGGTGATGCTCAGCCAGAGCGGCAAACTGACGGTCGCGGAACCCTCGCCCCAGGCCTACAAGGAACTGGCGAGCGCCAAGATCATGGACAAGACCTGTTGGACGCAGCCCGCGTTTGCCGGAGGCAAGCTCTACGCGCGGAACAAGGAAGGCGATCTGGTCTGCACGGACCTGAGCGGGAAGTAGACGCGCACGGCCTGTCCGAAACGGTTCAAATAGTGGATCAAGCCCGCTGCTTCTTGGCGGGCTTCTCTTTTTTGGCTTCGCCGGGCGGCTTCTGCTTGGCAAGCACCGCGGCGGCATCGGCGAGCGCTTCCAGGTCCGCCAGGAACGGTTCGCGGCGGTCCTCCGGGATGGAGGCGTAAATCTCCGCCTGAAGATCGAGCGCGATGTTGCGGAGTTCCTCGAAGATCTTCAGGCCCTCGGTGGTGATCCGAACCTGCAGGGCTCGCCGGTCGGATTCGTGGCGCTTGCGGTCCACCAGCCCCGATTGGTTCATGCGTTTGAGCAGCGAGGAGATCGTGTTGGGGTCGCTCGAGAGCGTCTCGGCGAGTTCGAATTGCGTCAGGCCCGCGGGCTCGTGTTCCTTGAGTGTGCGCAGGATCGTGAACTGATCCGGCGTCAGGCCGCTGTAGGCGATCCGCCGCCGGAACGCCTGGTTGAGGCTGTACCAAGTCCGGCGCAGAAGCGGCGGCAAACGCCGCCGGCTTGGATCGTCGAGAGCAGGTCGCGGGGAGTTTTTCGTTGCCATCCCAACTTTCCTGGTGTATACCGCACGGCTAGATCATACGTACAAGTATGATTTACCCCCGCTGTTCGGAACTCAAGGGGTTTACACGTCTTAGAGTGTTTCTGCCAGTGGTTTGGCGCGTTCAAGGGAGCCCACGATGAATCTCCATACCCGAGCCCTCTTCTCGGCCGTGTTATTCTGCGGAATGATTTCCTGGATGGTGCGCGCGGAAGAGGCTCCGAAAGAGGCGCCTCCCGCCCCAGTGAAGGGCTGGCTGACCTTGCGCGGCCCCCAGCAGAACGGCTGTTCGCTCGAGACCGGTCTGCCGGCCAAGTGGGCGCTTAAGGGCGAGAACGACCTCTGGACCATCCCGCTGCCTGGCCGTGGTTCGCCGGTGATCGCCAACGGCAAGCTGTACACGATGGCCTACGAGGGCGAAGGTGAGGAACTGCGTGAGGAGTTGGTCTGCCTGGACCCGGAGACCGGCAAACGCATCTGGGCCGCGGTCTTCGAGGACTTCCTGAGCGACATCATCTACAACCGCTATTCCATCGGCAGCCCGGCTATCGATCCCGAGACGGGCAACATTTACGCCATGGGCGCGGCCGGCATCTTCGCCTGCTATACGCCCGATGGAAAAGAAGTCTGGCATCATTCCATGATGGAAGAACTGGGCCAGATGACTTTCCCCAATGGCCGCGTCGGCAGCCCGATCGTCGACGGAGAGTTCGTGATCATGCACTACATCACCACCAACTGGGGCGCTCAGGGACCCGCCTGCGACCGCTACTACGGCTTCGAAAAGAAGTCGGGTCGCCTCGTCTGGTCATGCACTCCGAGCCTAATTCCGTCCAAGAACCCCAAGGTTCCTCCCGCGGCCGTGCAGCCGCACGACAACTCGTTCTGCCTGCCGGTGCTGGCCTGGCAGAACGGCAAGCGCGTGGCCTACGTGACGACCGGTTGCGGCGACGTCGCCTGCTTCAACGTTCGCAACGGGGAACCGCTGTGGCGCTATCCCATCAGCCAGAGCGGCATCAACACGTCGGTGATCCTCTATAAGGATAAGGTCATCGCGATCCAGGGCCTCGAGAACCTGGACGCGCCCACCCACGGCCGCATGACGGCCGTCAAGATCGGCGCGGAACCACCCGCGGGGGAACCCGGCCCCGTGCTGCTGAACAAGAGCAGCGAAGCCTGGCGCATCGACGATCTGGTCTCGTTCAGCAGCTCGCCCATCTTGCTTGGAAACCGCATCTACCAGACCACCGAGAACGGCGAACTGGTCTGCATTGATCCCGACGCGGGCAAGGTGCTCTGGCAGAAGAAGCTCGCCAACAAACAGGAACACGCTTCGCTCTTGGCCGCCGACGGCCGGCTTTACGTGCCGCTTAAGGACGGCCTCTTCTATATTTTGAATCCGACCGACGCGGGCGTGGAAGAACTCTCGAAGGTGGAAGTGGAAGGCGAGTGCCTGAGCGCGCCCGTGGCATGGAACGGCAAGGTGTACCTGCACACGACGGAGAAATTCTACTGCTTCGGCAAGGCCGGCGACAACGCGGGCGTTCCGGCGCCGTTGCCGATCGAAAAAGACCCCGCGCCGGGGCCGAAGAAGCAGATCGTGGTCGTGCCCAACGAAGTCCTGCTGCGGCCGGGCCTGAGCTTCCCTATCACGCTGCGGGAAGTGGATGCCAACGGCTTCCTGATCGGCGAGACCAAAGGCACCAAGTGGGAGCGCTTCGTGCCAACCTACGCGAAAGTGCAAGCGACGCTGAACGCGACCTTCTCCGAAGACGGCATGACCATCACCGGCGGGTCGAGCAACGAGCCGAGCGCCGGAATGTACAAGTGCACGGTGGACGGCGTCGACGGCTACATCCGCGGCCGCGCGGTAGCGGAGCTGCCGGTGAAGGAGGATTTCGAGGGCTTCAAACTCCACAGCGCCACCGACGACGACAAGGCGCCGCTCTTCCACGATCCGGGCGTGCCCTTCGCGTACCCGCCGCTGCCGTGGCTGGGCGCGCGCTTCAAATGGGACGTGCGCGAGGTCGGCGGGAGCAAGGTGCTGGCGAAGATCGTCGACGCGAACATGCGCTTTCAGCGTTCGTTTGTCTTCTTCGGGCATCCCGACAAGTCGGACTACACAGTCGCGGCCGACGTCATGAGCGACGGCGACAAACAGAAAATGAGCGAGGTGGGGCTGATCAACCAGCGCTACTGCATCATCCTGAAAGGCAACTCGCAGGAGCTCGAGATCAACTCGAACCTGGAGCGCCTGCGCGAGGCCGTGCCGTTCGCGTGGGAGTCGGGCAAATGGTACCGCCTGAAGACCCGCGTGGAACATCTGCCGGACGGCGTCTCGTGGGTGCAGGCGAAAGCCTGGGAGCGGGGTAAGCCCGAACCCGAAGCCTGGACCCTGGCGCTCGCGCACAAGAACGGGCATGCGAACGGATCGCCGGGCCTCTTCGGCTTCAACCCTGCGGACAAGGCTGTGTACATCGACAACCTTGCGGTCACGGCCAACGACCCGAAGGAACGCGCCTCACAGGCGACCAAGATCGCCGCCGTCAAGGCGCCCGACGGCCCGCAGACGGCCGAGACGCCCGTGAACCCCGCCACGCCCAACCCCGCGGCCGTCGAGACGAAGCAGGAGCCGCGCGTGGGCGACTGGAACCAGTGGGGCGGGCGCAGCGACCGCAACATGGCCAGCGACGAGAAGAACATCACAGACGACTTCGATCCGGGCAAGAAGAAGGAAGGCACCGTTAACGAGATCGACCCGGCGACGATGAAGAACATCAAGTGGGCCGTGGACCTGGGTTCGCAGAGCTACGGCAACCAGACTATCGCCAATGGGAAGATTTACGTCGGCACGAACAACAAGGGCCAGCGCGATCCGAAGTACGTGGGCGACCGCGGCGTGATGATGTGCTTCGACGAAGCGACGGGCAAGTTCCTGTGGCAGCTCGTCTGCCCCAAGCTCGCGTCGGGCAAGGCCAACGACTGGGAAGAACTGGGCATCTGTTCGTCGCCCACCGTGGTGGACGACCGCGTGTACGTCGTGACCAACCGCTGCGAACTGGTCTGCCTGACGACGAAGGGCATGACCGAAGGCAAGAACGAGGGACCGTTCACCGACGAGGGCCAGTACTTCGCCGGTCCGGGGAGCCCGCCGGTCAAGCCGGGACCGCTCGACGCCGACATCGTCTGGATCTACGACATGAAGGAAGAGCTCGGCGTCTATCCGCACAACGCGTCGAGCTGCAGCGTGATCGTGCTCGGCGATCTGGTTTACACCGGGACTTCGAACGGCCAGGACTGGACGCACCGCAACATCCCGTCGCCCAACGCGCCCTGCCTGATCGCCGTGGACCGGAAGACGGGCAAACTGGTCGCCAAAGACGACGCCAAAGTGGGGACAAGCATCTTCCACGGGCAGTGGTCCTCGCCGACGCTCATCACGGTCAACGGCAAACCGCAGCTCGTCTTCGGCGCGGGCAACGGCGTGGTCTACGCCTTCGACCCGACGCCGGTGAAGGAAGGCGACGAGATGCTGCTCAAGAAGGTGTGGTGGTACGACTGCAACCCAAAGGAGCGGAAGTTTCTGCCCGACGGCCGCAAGCGCGGCTATCCGACGCGCGAAGGCCCCAGCGAGATCATCGCCACGCCTGTCTTCTATAAGAATCGTATTTACATCGCGGTGGGACAGGACCCCGAGCACGGCACGGGCCTGGGGATGCTTCATTGCATCGACGCGACGAAGAAAGGGGACGTCACGCAAAGCGGCAAGGTCTGGTCCTTCGACGGCGTGAAGGTGCCGGGCGAAGGCGAGAAGGGGATGATGCGCACGATCTCCACCGCCTCGCTGTACAACGGGCTGGTCTTCATCTCCGACCACTCGGGTAACGTCCACTGCGTGGACGCCGACACCGGAAAGGAATGCTGGAACTACAACTGCCGGACGCTGATCTGGGGCGGCACGTTCGCCGTGGACGGCAAGGTCTTTGTAGGCAACGAGGCGGGCGAGTTGCTGGTCTTCAAAGCGCAGAAGGAGGCCAACGAGCCGAAGAAGATCAAGTTCCCCGCGAAAGTCCGCTCGACGCCGGTGGTCTCCAACGGCGTGATGTACGTGGAACTCGAGAACCGCCTGTACGCGATTCAGGCCGGCGCGGCAGCGCCGAAGGGCGGCGCGGACGCCCCCGCCAAGAAAGACGACGGCGATAAGAAGGGCGGGGAGATCCCGGCCAAGCACGATACGCAACGCGCGGCGGCGGGCGAGGCACCGGAACCATCCGGGACCACAGCTTTCATGCCCTTGATGGCTCTTGCCGCCTTGATTCTGGCGGGATTCGCCTGGAAGTCCGCGGCGCGCGGCTAGGAGACGGCCATGAAGTGGTTTTCCGCGTTCCTGATCGTCGCCACGTACGTGGCGCACCAGGACTACTGGAACTGGAAGGAAACCCATCCGCTCGTCTTCGGGTTCCTTCCCGTCGGCCTTGCGTATCACGCGGCGTATTGCGGCGTGGCCTCGTTGCTGCTGGCCTTCCTGGTCAAGACGGTCTGGCCCGTGGAACTGGAACGAGTGGAGCCCCTGAATCCGGATACCGGACAAGGGGCGCATTAGCATGATTCCGATCATCGTCATCTTCATCTATCTGGCGGTGGTCCTGTACATCGGCATCTTCGCGTTCCGCAAGGGCCGTTCGACGGGCGAGGACTTCTTTCTGGCGAGCCGCTCGGTGGGCGGCGTCGTCTTCTTCCTGAGCCTCTTCGCGACCAACATGACCGCGTTCGCCATCCTGGGCAGTTCCGGGAAGGCGTACAACGAGGGCATCGGGGTCTTCGGGCTGATGGCCTCGTCTTCGGCGCTGGTGATCCCGCTTACGCTCTTCTTCATCGGTACGCGTCTGTGGGCGCACGGGAAGCGCTTCGGGCACATGACGCAGGTGCAATTCTTCCGCAGCCGCTGGGAGTGCTCGGAGATCGGGACGGTTATCTTCGCGCTCAGCGCGGCGATGCTGGTGCCCTACATCATCATCAGCGTGATCGGCGGCGGCGAGATCCTCTCCGCACTGAGCGTCGTTATGGGGCCGGACCATTTGCCGGTCATGGAGAAGGTCGTCCACGCAGATGGCACGGTCGTGATGGAGGCGCAGCACTACATCTCTTACGAGGTCGGCGCCGCGATTGTTGCATTGGTGGTGATCGGCAACGTCTTCTTCGGCGGGATGCGTGGCGCGGTGCTGGTGAACGTCTTCCAGACCATCCTTTTCCTGTGCTTTGGCGCGATTGCCTGCGCGGTGATCGGGGGGAATCTGGAGGGCGGCTTCTCCGCGGTCGTCGAAAAGATGGCGGACGCCCATTCGACGCTGCTTACCCGGGAAAAGATGCCGCTGGCGGTCTTCTGGAGCTACACCTTCATTCCGCTCTCTTCGATCATGTTCCCGCACATGGCGATCATGTGCTTCACGGCCAAGAACGTGACGGCCTACAAGAAGACCGTGGTCGCGTACCCGCTCGCGATTATGGCGCTCTGGCTGCCGTGTGTCTTCCTGGGCGCGATCGCGTCCGCCGACCTCAGTATTCACTACGCCGATCCTGCGCGGGACTCCGGACGTGTGCTCATGGATATGCTCTCCCATCACGCGCCGGTGTGGCTGGCGGGCATTCTTGGCGCGGGGATCATGTCGGCGGTGATGGGTTCGGACTGCCACCAGATCCTGGCGCTCAGCACCATGTTCACGAAGGACGTCTTCGACTACTACGGCGGCACGAAGAAGTTCGGCGAGAAGGGCACCGTCTTCGTCGGCCGCGCTTTCATCCTGCTGGTCAACGCGGTCGCCTATGCGATCGCGATCTACAAGCCCGCGGGCATCTTCGATCTCGCCATCACCTATGCGTTCTCCGGATTCGCAGCGCTGGCGCCGACCATGCTGGCGGCGCTCTTCTGGAAACGCAGCACGAAATACGGCGCGCTCGCGGCCACGCTCTTCGTCGGCGCGGCCGTCGCCGGCGTGGCGTTCTTAGAGAACCGCTATGGTCCCGGTTCGGCGGGTTGGCAGCCGGGGAAGGGTGTGGTCTTCTGGGCGCTTGGCGAAGGCAGGGAGGCGGTCCGTCTGCTCTTCCTTTCGCCCGCGGGGAAACTCAGCGTGTACGGATTCATGCCTGTGGTGCCCATGGTCTTCGGTTCGGCCTTCTGCGTGACCGTCGCATCGCTGCTGACAAAGCCGCCATCGCAGGCGACCATCGATAAATACTTTCCGCCCGCAATGGATTCGGGCTTGCAAGTTACCCTTTCCGCCGCGCAGGCCGTGCCTGCCGAGGCCCCTAGTGGAGTGAAGGCCGGATGACCAAGACGATGATCGTTCCCGATGCCGCAATCGCCGCCGCCAAGGCCAGCCTCGACGACCACGTGCGCACGATCGTCCGCTGGCATTTCTCGGACGAATCCGGCAGCCCGTTCTGGCTCGACTGGAAGGAGAAAGCCGGCTGGGATCCCGCGAAGGACGTGAAGCGCTTCGAGGACCTGATGCACTTCCCGCACTTCCAGGACGAATGGCTGCGCGACCTGCAGCCGGAAGTCTGGGCGCCGCAAGCCTTCAAAGGGCGGCCGTTCAACATCTTCGAGACCGGCGGCACGACCGGCATGCCCAAGCAGCGCATCGGCTGGGACGACTACAAGACCGATTACTCGGAGTTCAGCGAGAAGATCAACGACGCGCACTTCCCGCGCAATCATTACTGGCTGATGATGGGCCCGACCGGCCCACGGCGCCTGCGCCTGGCCATCGAACACCTCGCGAACGTGCGCGGAAGCTCGTGCTACTTCATCGACCTTGATCCGCGCTGGGTGAAGAAAGTCATCACCAACAAACAGTTCGAGCAGGCGAAGGCGTACATGGAGCACGTCGTCGATCAGGCTGTGACGATCCTCAAAAACCGCAAGGTCAGCGGGCTCTTTACGACGCCAAAACTGCTGGAAGCCCTCGCCGAGAAGATCGACTTGTATCAGGCGGGCATCCGCGGCGTCTTCTGCGGCGGGACGACCATGGCGCCGCAATACGTGCGCTTTATCGTGGAGGAAGTGCTCGAAGGTAAGATTGGCTTCTATCCGACCTATGGCAACACGCTGATGGGCCTCGCGGCGAGCGTGCCGCTGCGGCCGCAGGACAACTTTTCGATCACGTACTACGCGCCGCAGCCGCGTGCGGTGCTGCGCATCGTCGATCCGAAACAGACTGAGAAAGTGGTGGGCTACGGCGAATGGGGCCGTGTGGAACTGACCACGCTGACCAAAGAATTCTTCATGCCACGCTTCCTGGAACGCGACGAAGCCATCCGCCGCGAACCGCGCGAGCCGTACGCGTGGGACGGCGTGGCCGAAGTGCGGCCGTTTGGGGCGATGGAAAAGAACATCGTGGAAGGGGTGTATTAAATGGGCATCCCTCACCTCCCAGTCCTGCGACTCGGCCGGATCTACGAGAGCCTCGAAAAAACCGAGCTCGCGGATCACCGCACGGGCGAGAAGCTGCTCTCGATCAGCCAGGTCAACTCCGGGATCATCCGCAAGGATCTCGCGAAGATCGGCGCTGCGTTCGACGCGCTGCAGAAGATTCCCACGTCGAAGATGCTCGCGATCTGCGCGAAGGCGGGCGAGTTCTTCCTGAACGGGACGCTGCCGTTCGGCACGGCCGGCGAGACGCAGACGGCGCAGCAGTACGTCGAGAATCTCTCCAAGACTAGCGGCCTGCCGCATATCATGTGCCGCAGGAACATGGCCAAGGTCCACCATGTATTTACGCAGATGGACACCATTCTGAAAGGCTTGACGCGCGGCATGGACCTGCGCGTCGTGGACGAAGGCTTTGGCGAACAGGCGGGCGTGCCAGTGAGTTACTTCCCGGCGACGAAGGCACTGGGCGTGGTGCTCCCGAGCAACTCGCCGGGCGTGAACTCGCTCTGGATGCCGAGCGTCGCGCTGAAGATCCCGGTAGTGCTTAAGCCGGGCCGCGAAGAACCCTGGACGCCGTATCGCATTATCCAGGCGTTTATTGCCGCGGGCTGCCCGGCGGAAGCCTTTGGCTTCTATCCCACGGACCACGAAGGCGCGGACACGATCCTCAAGGCGTGCGGGCGCGCGCTTATCTTCGGCGACGAAGGCACGACGGCCAAGTACGCCTCGAACCCCGCGATCCAGGTCCACGGCCCGGGGCGGAGCAAGGTCATCATCGGCGAAGATGAGATCGGGAACTGGAAGAAGCATCTCGACGTGATTGTCGAGTCGATCCTCGCCAACGGCGGGCGGAGCTGCGTGAACGCCTCGGCGGTGCTCGTGCCTTCGCATGGACGGGAGATCGCGGAGACCCTCGCGCAGAAACTGGGCCCGGTGAACGTGCGGTCTTCAACTGACGAGACCGCGGCGCTCTCGGGCTTTGCCAACGCGAAGATGGCCGAATGGATCGACGGGACCATCGAGGAAGGCCTGAAGACGCCCGGTGCGGAAGACGTTACGGCCAAGTACCGGAACGGCGCGCGGAAGGTCGTGCAGGACGGGGGCATTTACCTGCGTCCGACCGTCGTGTGGTGCGAGAACTTCCAGCACCCGCTGGCCAACCGCGAGTTCCTCTTCCCATATGCGAGCGTGGTGGAGGTTCCGCAGGCGCAGGTGCTGGATTTGATCGGGCCCTCGCTGGTAGTGACCGGCATCACGAAGGACGCGGCGTTTCAACGCGCTTTGCTGGCGTCGCCGCACATTGGCCGGCTGAATTTAGGCGCGCTGCCGACGAACCATGTCTCATGGGACCAGCCGCATGAAGGGAACCTGTTCGAGTTCCTGTATGTGCGGCGCGCGATTCAGCGGGCCGCGGTATAAAAGGAGCGCGGTATACGGGCGATTTTCTGCACGTGAGCAATTTTTAAGACGTGCAACATAACCCGGCGCGGTGTTTACATAAGTGAGGTGGAGACGACGCGACGATGACAGCCGAGATCAACAGCTTCAATTACGAGCCGCGCACGCGCATCGTATTCGGTCCGAAGAGCATCGAGCGCGTGGGCGAGTTGGCGCGCGAAATCGGTTCGCGGTGCGTGCTGCTGGTCACCGATCCGGGCATTGTCGCCGCGGGGCACGCGGGCCGTACGAAGAAGTGCTTGGAAGCCGCGGGCATTACGGTGGTGGTGTACGATAAGGTTAAAGAAAACCCATCCACAAAAGAGGCCGGAGACTGCTTGGCCGTGGCGAAATCCGCGGACATCGACACGATCCTCGGCCTGGGCGGCGGCAGCAGCATGGACACCGCCAAGGGCTGCAACTTTCTGCTCACCAACGGCGGGCGCATGCAGGACTACTGGGGCGTCGGCAAAGCCAAGAAGCCGATGCTTCCGCTGATTGCGATTCCCACGACCGCGGGCACGGGCAGCGAGTGCCAGTCGTTTGCGCTGATCGCCGACGAAGTTACGCATCAGAAAATGGCCTGTGGCGATCCCAAAGCCGCGGCGCGCATCGCCATTCTCGACCCGGAACTGACGGTCTCCCAGCCGCGCCGCGTGACGGCGTGCACGGGCATCGACGCGATCGCGCACGCCGTCGAGACCGCGGTCACGAAAAAGCACAACCCGCTCTCGCTCCTCTTTTCGCATCGCGCGTTCGCCTACGCGGCGTTCGGCCTGCCGCGCGTCCTCGAAGAACCCACGGACCTCGAAGCGCGCGGGCGCATGCTCTGGGCCGCCGCGCTGGCGGGCATGGCCATCGAGAACAGCATGCTGGGCGCGGCGCATTCGGCCGCGAATCCGCTGACGTCCCATTTCGGCATCGTCCACGGCGTGGCGGTGGGCCTCATGCTGCCGCTGGTCGTGCGCTTTAACGGCGAAGATCCCGAGGCGCGCGCGGGCTACGCTGAGCTGGCGGCGGCTGCCGGGCTGGTCCGCCGGGGCGATCCCAAGGATGTGGCCCTGCAGGCACTCGTGGCGCGCCTGGAATTCCTGCTCAACGAAGCGGGCATGCCGCGATCCATCGAGGAGGCCGGCGCGAAACGGAACGCGATCGCGCAGATGTCCGAAGAAGCCGCGAAACAGTGGACGGCGAACTTCAACCCGCGGCCGGTGCACGCGCAAGACTTTGAGCAGCTTTACGGCGCCGCCTTTGAGGCACGCGGAGAAGGCGACCGCGGGAAGACGATGGTCTCCGTGCGCAAACGCTCCGATGACGAAGGAGCTTCGTGATGCAAGGCTCCCGTGTCGTGCTGGTGATCCTCGCGTTGGGCTTTGCATGCGCCGGCGTGCTGCTGTACTTCGCGCCGCACAAGCCCAAGCCCGCCGATCCCGTGGCGGGGCCACCAGTTCCGCCTTCGGTGCTGCCGCTTCCCACGCTACAGCCAGCAGAGACCAAAAGCTCCTCTGAACCGCCGCGGGTGACCGAAACCCACGAGGCTCACCCTTTTGCTGTGGAGGAAAAGACCGGTCCCAAGGAAGAACGTCCGAAGCCCAGACCTAAGCTCATCGAACGCCCGAAGTCGAAGGCGAAGTGGCCTATGTACCGCGGCGGGCCGGAACTTCTAGGCATCGCCGAGGGGACCCTGCCGGACGCGCTTACCCTCCGCTGGACATTCAAAACCGAAGCGCAGGTGTCTTCTTCGGCGGCGATCGAAAACAACATTGTCTACGTCGGCTCCTTCGATAACCGCGTCTACGCGATCGATCTGGGTAACGGACAGGAAGTCTGGCGGTACGAGACCGAATCGGCTGTGCAAGCGTCGCCGCTGGTGCTAGAGGGCGTGGTCTACGCCGGTTCCGCGGACGCCAATCTCTACGCCCTGGACGCCGTAACCGGAAAGCTCAAATGGAAGGCCCAGACCGGCGCGAAGATCCTCGGTTCTCCCAATTTGACCGCCAGCCCCGAAGGCAAGCAGCCCTGGATTCTGACCGGCAGCTACGACAATTCCATGCACTGCTTCGATTCCGTGGACGGGAAGGAGGTCTGGTCGTTCCAGACCGGGAATTACATTAACGGTTCGCCGGCGGTCTCGGACGGCAAGACCGTCTTCGGCGGCTGCGACGGCGTACTGCACGTCATCACCGTAAAGGACGGCCAGGAAGCGAACGCGTGTCCGGTCGGATCGTACATCGCCGGTTCCGCGGCGCTGACCGGCGGGCGCGCGTATTTTGGGCACTACGGGAACCGGCTCGTCTGCATGGACATCGTCAAAGGCGAACCGGTATGGAGCTACGGCGATCAGGATCTGCCGTTCTTCTCTTCGCCGGCGGTCACCAAGGACCGCGTGGTCGTGGGTGGGCGCGACAAGCGCGTGCATTGCATCGAGCGCGAGACCGGCAAGCAGGTCTGGACTTTCGAGACGAAAGAGAAGGTGGACAGTTCGCCCGTCGTGTGCGGCGACAAAGTGGTGGTGGGTTCGGACGACGGCCGTCTTTACGTGCTGAAACTCGCCGACGGCAAACTGGTGTGGTCGTACGAGATCGGGGGGGCGATTTCCGCCTCGCCGGCCGTAGGCGATGGCTTGGTGGTCATCGGTTCCGATGACGGAAACGTCTACTGCTTTGAAGAGAAGAAATAACGGCACAGGAGGCCGCCATGACGACCGAAGCCTTGCGCGCGCCTTCGCCGCCCGAAGAGACGACCGTCGGCAATTACTTCGTCTCGAACTATCCACCCTTCGCGTACTGGTCGCCGGAGCGAGTGGGCGAGGCGGAAGCGGCGCTGAACCGCGCGCCGCAGCCCGGCACGCCGCTGGGTATTTACCTGCACATTCCGTTTTGCCGGAAGCGCTGCCACTTCTGCTATTTTCGCGTCTACACCGACAAGGACTCGATCCAGATACGCAATTACCTGAACACGGCCATCCGCGAACTGGAACTCTACGCGGCGCGGCCGTTCATAGGCGGGCGCAAGCCGCACTTCATTTACTTTGGCGGCGGAACGCCGTCGTATCTTTCCGTCGACCAGCTTCAACATCTTACGGACGAGATGAAACGCATTCTGCCGTGGACCGAGGCCGCCGAGGTGACCTTCGAGTGCGAGCCCGGAACGCTGACCGAGCCGAAGATCAAGGCGATCCGCGAGATGGGCGTCACGCGGCTGAGCCTGGGCGTGGAGAACTTCGACGACCATATCCTCGAGATCAACGGGCGCGCGCACCGGTCGAAGGAGATCTGGCGCGCCTACGAGTACGCGCGCTCGCTGGACTTTGCGCAGATCAACATCGACCTGATCGCGGGCATGGTGGAAGAGACCGAGCCCAACTGGCGCGAGTGCGTGAAGAAGACGATCGGCCTCGCGCCGGACAGCGTTACGATTTATCAGATGGAGGTGCCGTACAACACAACGATCTACAAGGAGATGAAGGCGCAGGGCAAACTCGCGGCGCCCGTGGCCGACTGGCCGACCAAGCGCGGGTGGGTGAAGTACGCTTTCGCGGAATTCGAGAAGGCGGGTTACGCGATTTCGAGCGCCTACACCGCGGTGCGCGATGCTTCCAAAACCAAATTCGTCTACCGCGACTGCGTCTGGAGCGGCGCCGACATGGTGGGTTTGGGCGTCGCTTCCTTCTCGCACGTGGGCGGCACTCATTTCCAGAATCTAGCCGACTTCGATCCGTATCTTTCAAAACTGAACGAAGGCGCTCTGCCGCTCTGGCGCGCCTATACGCCTAGCAACGACGAGCGCCTCATTCGCGAGTGGATCCTGCAGATGAAAACGGGCGAAGTCCGTGCTGTGGACTTCACGCATAAGTTCGGCGTCGATCCGCTTGTGCGTTTCGCGGAGCCGCTGAAGAAACTCCAGGCCGACGGCTGGCTGAGCGTCGAAGGCGCCCGTGTGCGCTTCAATCGCGACTCCTTGTTGCAGGCGGACCGGCTGATCCATGCGTTCTTTCTGCCGCAACACCTGGGCGACAGGTACACCTGAGACGAGGGGCGGAGGCGCACCATGACGGTGAAGGTCGCATCGTACGCGCCGGTCCAGCCCCTGGCGTCTTTCTACGCCAAGGCGAAAGCGAAACTGCCGCTTATTGAAGTCATCTCCGGAGAGGAGATGCCCGAGCCGTACCGCGGCCTGCTGGTGCATACGGGCGACATGACGCCGACTCTCGAGCGCTACCATAAGGATGGAATCCATCTGCGGGTGCTCAACAGCGAGGTGCGCGGCGACTCTTACAGCCGCAACGTTGTGCTGCTGACCGACCACGGCGAGAAGCCCATCGAGTTCGGCGCGATCCGGATCGATCTCGCGCTCTTTCCGGCGCCCGGGCGCGAGGCAATCGTCGAGGGGCGCAGGCCGCTCGGAGGAATCCTGCGCGAACTGAACTTGCCACATCGCAGCAGCCCGAAAGCCTATTTCAAGCTGAAGGCGGACGCCGCGATTCGCCGCGCGTTCGGACTTAAAGGCCGGCACGTGCTCTACGGCCGCTGCAACACGCTTTGGAACAGCGCGGAACGTCCGCTGGCGGAGATCGTCGAGATTCTACCGCCCGCCTGAACCGGATTTCGAGGGACGGATGGACAAAGCTTCTACCTACGACGCCATCGTGATTGGCGGCGGGCCCGCGGGGGCCTCCGCGGCCGCCCTTTTGGCTGAAAAGCGCCATCGGGTGGCTGTATTCGAGAAGGACCTTTTTCCGCGATACCACGTGGGCGAGGCGCTGCTGCCCGGCTGTGCGTTGCCGCTCCAGCGCTTGGGACTTCTCGAAAAGCTGAAGTCTTCGGCCTTCGCCACTCGCAGCCGCTGCCTGCGCTTCGTATCCGTGGACGGAACGGAATCGGCCCGCATCGATTTCAGCGCTGAGCGCGGGACGGATGGCACGCCCTCATGGCACGTGCTTCGAGGCGAGTTCGACAAGATGCTGCTCGACCTTGCGCGCGAACGCGGCGCGGAGATTCACGAAGAGACCGAGGTTAAGGAGATTCTCTTCGAGAACGGCGCGGCGGTGGGCGTGCGGATCGAAGACGCTCAAGGCAAGGCGCAGGAGTGCCGGGCGCCCATTACGCTTGACTGTAGCGGGCGCGATGCGCTCGCCGTGGTGCAGAATGGCTGGCGTGAGCGGGACCCAAGCCTCAATAAGACCGCGCTCTGGACCTACCTCGCGGGCGCCGGAAGCGACAAGGTCTCAGGCTTGAACGACACGACCGTGGCGTATCTGCCGGAGCAGGGCTGGTTCTGGCACATCCCCCTTCCGGAAGACACCGTGAGCGTTGGGATCGTTGCCGCTCGGGACTACCTGTACCGTGGCAGCCGGGACCCCGAAGAGATCTTCTGGCGCGAGGCCGAAAAGAACGCGTGGATTCGAACGCGCCTGGAAAGCAGCCATGCCTTCGAGCACTTTTTCGGCAGCGGAGATTTCACCTATCGTTCGAGATTCTGCTCCGCAGACGGACTTTTATTAGCGGGCGATGCATTCGCATCGCTGGATCCCATTTTTTCATCCGGACTTTTACTTGCCTTGAAGGGCGGTGCGATGGCCGCCGACGCCGCGGACGCAGCCATAAAATCCGGCGTCTTCACGGCGCCACAATTCGCGTCTTATGGCGAAGAATTGTGCCAAGGCGCCGAGACGATGCGCCGGCTCACGTACGCCTTTTACGACGCGAATTTTCAGTTCTCCGAACTGTTGAATAAATATCCCGAGATTCACGGTGAATTGCGCGGCTGTTTGAGCGGAAATCCGTGCAACCCGAACGGCGAACTCTTCGGCAAGATCGCGGAATTCGCCCGGCTTCCCGAGCCCTTGCCCTACGGCCGGCCGAGAATCGCGGTGGGCGCATGAAGATCGTGCAACTGACGCCCGGCGCTGGCGGCATGTTCTGCGGGAACTGCCTGCGCGACAACGCGCTCGTTCACGAGTTGCGCAAGGAAGGCCACGATGTCCTGCTGGTTCCGCTGTATCTTCCGCTGAAGACCGACGAACCAGATGAGAGCAAAGGTACGCCGGTATTCTTCGGCGGAATCAACGTCTATTTGCAGCAGAAGAGTTCGATCTTCCGCAAAGCGCCGAAGGCGCTCGACCGCGTGCTTGACTCCGCGACCATTTTGAATTGGATCTCCGGATTTGCCGCGAAGACGCAGCCCGCGGAACTGGGTGCGCTCACCGTGAGCATGCTGCGCGGCGAGCACGGCGCGCAGGCGAAGGAACTCGAGCACCTGGTCGATTGGCTGAAGAATCACATGAAGCCCGACGTCATCGTCCTCTCCAACGCCTTGCTGGCCGGGATGGCGCGCCGCTTGCGTGCCGAACTGAACGTGCCGGTTGTGTGCACGTTGGCGGGAGAAGACTCGTTCCTCGACCACTTGCCCGAACCGCATCGGACCGAGGCATGGAACGAGTTGAAACTGCGCGCCGCAGAGATGGAACGGCTGATTGCTGTTAGCGAATACTACGCGGAACTCATGCGGAAGCGGCTCGAACTGAGCCCCGAGCGGGTCGCGGTCGTCTACAATGGCATCCGGCTGGACGGAATCGAGCCCGCGGAGGCGCCGCCGGCAGCGCCGACCGTAGGATACTTCGCCCGCATGTGCGCTGGGAAAGGCCTGCCCGCCTTGGCGGAAGCCTGGCTGAAGTTGAAGCGGAAGGGCTCCGTCGCGGGCCTGAAGCTTCTGGTCGGCGGTAGCGTGACGCCCACGGACGTGAAATTAGTCGACGAGTTGAGAGTGAAATTTATTGAAGAAGGCTATGGCGGTGATGTCGAATTCAGACCCAATGTCGACCTGGACAAAAAGCGGGCGTTCTTCCGTGAGATCTCCGTTTTCTCCGCGCCGGCGACTTACGGCGAGGCCTTTGGACTTTATGTCATTGAAGCCCTCGCGGCCGGAGTTCCCGTCGTTCAACCCAGACACGGCGCGTTTCCGGAACTGCTCGAGGCCACGGGCGGCGGCATGCTCTGCGAACCCGACGATCCGGCTTCCCTAGCGGACGGCTTGGAAGCCCTGTTGTTGGATACGGAGAAAGCCCGTAGGCTTGGCAACGCCGGTAGAGAAGCGGTGGCGAAACATTTTTCCGTTGAGCGGATGGCGCGAAACGTTCTGGATGTTTACGCCGCCGCCGTCCAGGTGCGGTTGTCTTCCGCGCCGGCAGCGCGCAAGGCGGGGTAGGGGTTTCGGGAGCGAGCATGCCCTGCGAGTTCAAGATCACACGGCGCGTGGAATTCTCCGAGACCGACATGGCCGGGATCATGCACTTTTCGAATTTCTTCCGATTCATGGAGACGGCGGAGCACGCGTTCTTCCGCTCGCTTGGGTACTCGATTCACACCACGCAGCTTGCCGCTCAGGTAGGCTGGCCGCGCGTGCATGCTGAATGCGATTACAAAAAGCCGCTCCGATTCGAGGACGAGGTTGAAGTGCAGTTACTAGTGCGGGAGATTAAGGAGCGCACTATTCACTACGCGTTTGTGTTTAGAAAGCTTGGACCTCATTCACCGGAAGAGACGGCGCGAGGAGCCCTGGTCGTCGCCTGTGTAAGCAAGGATGCGGACGGAAAGATGAAGGCGGTTCCGATCCCGCGCGAGATCGCGGATAAGATTGAGGCCGCGCCGCAAGAAAAACTCGCCTGACCCATAGGATTCAAGGAGATTTGAGCATGCCGCCGACCGACCATGCCGCACCTTCGGGAATGACCTGGCTTGTCTTTGCCGGGATGACCATCTGTACGTGGGGCCTGTACGGTCCGATGCTTCTGGCCGGCCAGTTAGGCATGAAAGATAAAGAGAGCGGCGGCCTGAAGGCTTTCCTGTTCGTGGGCGTCGCTTACTTTCTGGTTGCGGTGCTGGCGCCGGCCGCTCTTTTGCTGATGCGCGGGACCGAATGGAGTTTCGAGCCGGCTGGCTGGAAGTGGTCGCTGTTCGCGGGCGTTCTCGGTGCGGTCGGCGCGTTCACGCTCCTACTTGCGCTGGGAAGCCACCAGCAGCCGCCGAACGTGATCATGTCGATCGTCTTTGCCGGTGCGCCGATCGTGACTTCCCTATATGTGCTGTTCAAGCAAGGCACTTTTTCCGAAGTCAAATGGCCGTTCGTGGCCGGAGTGTTCTTAGCGGCGGTGGGCGGCTGCCTAGTGGCCTTGTACCGTCCCGATCCGTCCAAACCGGCGGCGCCCTTGCCTGCCGTAACTGTCGCGCCCACCGACGCGCTCAAGAGCACCCCCGTGGAGCCGGAAACGAAGTCGCCATAACGGAGGCGCAATGTCCGCGGCCGAGCAACCGAAAGATCGAGCGGAAGTAGAGCGCGGGCAGTTCGCCCGGTTGCGTGCGTTGCTGGCAGCGCTGGAGTCTTCCAACGCTTTTTATGCGAAAAAACTGTCGAGCCTCGGCAAGATCGTTTCTCTGGAAGACTTCTCGGCGCGCGCGCCGTTTACCGCCAAGAGCGAGCTGATCGAGGACCAGCGCGCGCATCCTCCGTTCGGCTCGAACCTCACCTTTCCTCTCGAACGCTACACGCGCTATCACCAGACGAGCGCGAGCACCGGCGCGCCGCTGCGCTGGCTTGATACCGAGGAGAGCTGGGCGTGGATGCTCTCGAACTGGGACCGGGTCTACGACGCGGCCGGTGTAACGCGCGCCGACCGGATCTTCTTCGCCTTCTCCTTTGGCCCTTTCATTGGATTCTGGACGGCCTATGAATCCGGGACGCGGCGAGGCTGCCTGTGCATTCCCGGGGGCGGCATGAGCAGCGCGGCGCGCTTGCGCGCCATTGTGGACAACGCGGCGACGGTTCTATGCTGCACGCCTACATACGCATTGCGGCTTGCGGGGGCTGCGAGCGAAGATCCGGCCGCGCCGGTGGACTTGGCCCGCTCGAAGATCCGGCGCATCATCGTTGCGGGCGAGCCCGGCGGGAGCATTCCCGGCGTGCGCAAACGCATCGAAGAAGTCTGGGGTAGCGCGCGGGTCTGCGATCACCATGGCATGACCGAGGTCGGTCCCGTAAGCTACGAATGCCCCAGCACGCCGGGCCGCTTGCACATCATCGATTCGTCTTATTATGCGGAAGTTATCGATCCGAATACCGGTACGGTCGTTCCGGCAGGGCAGACGGGCGAGCTGGTGCTGACGACCTTGGGCCGCACGGGCTCGCCGCTGGTGCGGTACCGCACGGGCGATCTGGTGCGGCGCGGACCGCCGCAAGCTTGCGCATGCGGCCAATTCGATTTCAAACTGGAAGGCGGCATTCTGGGGCGCGCCGACGACATGGTGCTCGTGCGCGGTGTAAACGTGTATCCGGCGGCCATCGAAGAACTCGTGCGTGAATTCGCGGAGGCCGTGGAGTATCGCGTGGAACTTTTTTCCGAACGGAACATGTCCGAGCTGCGCATTCAAATCGAGCCTGTGCCGGGTTGCGCCGACGCGGCGGGCTTGGCGCGGAAGATCGAAGAGCGGCTCAAGGCGGCCCTTACCTTGCGGGTTCCTGTCAAGGCCGTACCGTGCGGTTCGCTGCCGCGCTTCGAGATGAAAGCCAAACGCTGGGTTCGTCTGGACAAGCCCTGAACCGTTGGGGGAACCATGCCGGAATCGCATGCCCTGATCGAACTGGAAGGCATCAGCAAAGGATACGATGCGCCCGACAGCGGCGCGCCGGTCTACGTGCTTAATCAATTGAATCTTACCGTCTCCGCGGGCGAGTCGCTCGCGATCATCGGGCCATCGGGTTCGGGCAAGAGCACACTGCTGAACATCATCGGCACGCTGGACCGGCCGACCGGCGGCAAGGCGCGCTTGGACGGGCAGGATCTGCTCGCGCTCGGCGATGCGGCGCTGGCCGAGTTGCGCAACCGGAAGATCGGATTCATTTTTCAGTCGCACCATTTGCTGCCGCAATGCAGCGTGCTCGAAAACGTCCTGGTGCCGACCTTGGCGAGTTCGGATGCGGCCGTGAAGCAGGGCGCCGAGGAGCGAGCGCGAAAACTGCTGGACCGCGTGGGCCTGGGTCCTCGCCTGACGCATCGGCCCGCGCAGCTTTCGGGCGGCGAACGGCAGCGAACGGCCGTAGTCCGTGCGCTGATCAATCAGCCCAAGCTCCTTCTGGCGGACGAACCGACCGGGGCGCTCGACCGGGCGGCGTCCGACAAACTCGCCGATCTGCTGGTGGAACTCAATAAGGAGCTTGGTGTGACCCTTATATTGGTCACGCACGCGCTCTCGCTCTCCGCGCGCATGAACCGGGCGTTGGAACTGCGCGATGGCGCGCTGATTCCTGCCACCTCTGAGACCCGCGCATGACGCCGGCCTCGCTAGCCCTGCGCGGGCTAACCTTCCATTGGCGCTCCCATTTGGGCGTGCTGCTGGGCGCCGCAGTCGGAAGCGCGGTGCTCGTCGGCGCCTTGGTGGTGGGCGATTCGGTCCGCTATACCCTGCACCGCATGGCACTGATGCGGCTCGGCCAGGTGCGTTACGCGGTGGCGTCGGGCGAGCGGCTCTTTCGCGATAAGCTGGCCGACGATTTAGCGGAAGCCGTGCAAGCGCTCGCCGCGCCGGTGCTGCAGCTTCCGGGCAGCGTCGTGCGCAGCGACCGTGCCGCGCGCGCGAACAACGTCCAGGTGCTGGGCGTGGATGGGCGTTTTGGAAAGTTGGGCGACGGCGAAGCCCTCGTGCCGGGTCCGGGCGAAGTGATTCTGAACGAACGGCTCGCAGCGCAACTCGCTGCCAAGTTCGGCGACAGCGTGGTGCTGAAGGTCAATAAGCCCAGCGGCCTCTCGCGCGACGCGCCGCTCTCGACCGAAGACGATGCCACGATCCGCATCCGCTTGACCGTTTCCGCCATCGCGTCGGACCTGGGATTCGGCCGGTTCGGGCTGCAGGCCAATCAGGTGCCGCCGTTTAATGCCTTCGTGTCGCTGAAAGCCTTGCAGAAGGCGGTCTCCGTGGGTCCGCGCGCAAACGTGCTGCTCCTGGGCGGCGGCGAAGCGGTGGCGCTTGAGCAAGCGGAAGAGGCGTTGAAGAAAACCTGGACGCTAGAAGACGCGGAGCTGGAAATTCGGGAGGTCGAGATTCCTGCGGCGGGAAAAGCCCTCGAACTGCGGACACGCCGGGTCTTCCTCGACGGCTTTGTCGCGGAGCAGGCGCTGAATGCCGCGCCCGGCGCACGGGGCATTCTCGGGTATTTCGTCAATGAGTTTAAGGCGGGCGAGCAGACCACGCCTTATTCCATCGTGGCCGCGTTGGGGCCGCCGCTCGTTCCCGAGGATACGAAGGACGGCGAGATCGTCATCAATCAATGGCTGGCCGACGACCTGAAAACGAAGGCCGGCGACCGAATCACGGTGAAGTACTACGTCATGGGCCCCATGCGAAAACTGGAGGAGCAGTCGAGCACCTTTCAAATCAAGAAGGTGCTTCCCATCGAGAAGGAAGCCGCCGACAAGGAGCTGATGCCGGATTTCCCCGGGTTGAAGGACGCGCAGAACTGCAAGGATTGGGACCCGGGCTTCAAGATCGATACCAACAAGATCCGCGACCAGGACGAGAAATATTGGAAGGACTACCGCGGCACGCCCAAGGCGTTCGTCTCGCTGAAGGAAGGTCTCTCGATCTGGAAGAACCGCTTCGGCGATTACACGGCCATCCGTTATCCGTTTGAAGCGGGCGCGAAGGAGAAACTGACGGCGGAACTCCGCAAGAACCTGGACCCCAAACTCGCCGGGCTTGTCTTCATGCCCGTCCGCGACCAAGCGCTCAAAGCGGGCGACCAGGCGCAGGACTTCGGCCAATTGTTCATCGGCTTCAGTTTCTTCCTCATCCTCGCCGCGCTGATTCTGATGGGGCTCCTCTTCCGGTTCAGCATCGAACGCCGGGCCTCCGAGATCGGCACGCTGCTCGCGGTTGGTTTCACTCCCAAACTCGTGCGCCGTGTATTGTTGCTGGAAGGAATGGGCCTCGCCCTGGTCGGCGGAGCACTCGGTGTCGGTTGCGGGATCTACTATGCACGCGCCATGCTCTATGGACTCTCCACGGCTTGGCACGACGCGGTGGGCACCTCGGCGCTCTTCTTTCACGCGGAGCCCGCCACCCTGGCGATCGGCCTTTGCTCGAGTGTGATCATAGTGATGTTCACGATCTGGTTCGGCGTACGTAGTCAGGCCAGGCGTCCCGCCCGTGAACTGCTCGGCGTGGGCACGGGCGTCGGGAGCGAAGCGGCGTCCGCTCCGGCGAAAGCGATATGGTCCACCTGGACCGGCATCGCGTGCATCGTACTTGCCGTGGCGCTGGTTGCCTGGGCAGGTCCTCGGCGGGATGAAGCCGCCGCGGGTGCGTTCTTTGGAGCCGGTTTCCTGCTGCTCACGGCGGCGCTCACGCTGGGCGCCGCCCTGCTTGCCCACTTGGGTCGCGCGCAGTCGCCGCAACTCTCGGCGGCGGCGCTAAGTGTTCGCAACATGGCCAGGCGGCGGGGCCGGAGTCTGGCGACGCTGGGTCTGCTCGCGAGCGGCGTCTTTCTGGTCGCGGCGGTCGGTGCGAATCGCATGGACCCGAAGGAAGGCGCCATGCAGAGAACGTCCGGCACGGGCGGATTCGCGCTCTTCGCGCAGTCCGCGCTGCCCCTGATGCACGACCTGAACAGCCCCGCGGGGCGCGATGCGTACACCATGACCAAGAAAGATCTGGATGGCGTCTCGTTCGTTCAACTGCGCCTGCATGCCGGTGACGAGGCGAGTTGCCTGAACCTCAACCGGGCGCAGACGCCGCAGCTTTGGGGTATCCGGCCCGAAGCGCTGGCGGACCGGAGCGCGTTCTCCTTTTCGTCTTTTGCGGACGGGCACGCCGACAAGGCCAATCCGTGGCTCCTGTTGAAAAAAACCGAGACCGATGGAGCCGTGCCGGCGATCGGCGATGCGAATTCCGTCACCTGGGCCTTGGGCAAAGAGGCCGGCGATACGCTGGACTTCGTGGACGAACGCGGGAAGGCGTTCAAGGTTCGCATCGTGGCGACTCTTGCGACGTCCATCCTGCAAGGCGGACTGCTGATCGACGAGGACCGGTTCATCGAGCGCTTCCCCTCGGAGAGCGGCTACAAGATGTTCCTGATCGACGCGCCGCCGGAGCGCGCGGTGGAAGTCACGGCTTACGTGAGCGAGCGGCTGGAAGATTTCGGGCTCGAAGCGAGCGATGCTTCACGGCGTCTCGCGGAGTTCAGCGCGGTCGAGAACACGTACCTCTCCACGTTCCAGGTGCTGGGTGGGCTGGGGCTCCTATTGGGCAGCATCGGCATGGGCGTCGTGGTCCTGCGGAATGTGCTTGAGCGCCGCGGGGAACTCGCGCTGCTGCGCGCGGTGGGATTTAAGAAGAGCACGCTGCGCTGGCTGGTGGCCGGAGAGCACGGCGTTCTGCTTCTGGCCGGGCTTCTGTGCGGACTCATTGCCGCCGCGGTGGCCGTGGTGCCGGCGCTGCGAAGTCCCGGCGCGGATATCCCGTACGAATCGCTGGGATGGACCATGGCCGGCGTGCTGGTGAGCGGCTTGGTCTGGACTTGGCTGGCCGTGCTCTTGGCCCTGCGCGGTAATCTGCTCGACGGATTGCGCTCCGAAGGCGCGTAAGCCGGCCGGGAATAGGTTTCCGCCCGCGGTCCGCCTCGGTTAAGTTGTGGTGGTAGCGCCGCCGGGAGGCCGACGGATGGACGCCGCGCAGCCGCAAGACGCCGTACTCCATGGGTACACCTGCCCGGCATGCCGCAAGGCGTACCGGATTCGCAACGCCCAGCCGGATAAGAAATATCTTTGCAAAGACTGCCGCGCCGTTCTGTCGCCTGAGGCGGGGGCCGAGAGCAGCCTGTCGCCCGCGACGGTGCTGGTGCCGCCGCCGCAGGTCCCCGGCATATCGACGGTGGGCGCTCCCGAGGACGAACTCGAACTGCAGATCCAGGGCGCTGCGGCGCCTGCGGACTTGAAGAAGTTGCTTCCCGAGATCTTCGATGGCTACCGAATCGTCAAAGAGCTTGGTCGCGGCGGGATGGGCGCCGTCTTGCTTGCCGATCAGCTCGAACTGCGGCGCAAGGCGGCAATCAAGATCATGCTGCCCGGCGCGGAGTCCCTCGTTCCGGACGCGGCGCAGCGTTTTCTGCGCGAGGCGCGCGCGATCGCGAAGCTCAAACACCCGAACATCGTGGAGATTTACGGCGTCGGCTCGGTGGACGGCATGCCGTACCTCAGCATGGAGTACGTCGAGGGCCGGATGCTCTCCGAGTTCATCGCGGGCGACAAGTTGGGGCACCGGCAGGGCGTCGAGTTGATCGAGAAGGTCGCGCGGGCGCTCTCCTTCGCGCATGCGCAGGGCGTGATTCATCGCGACATCAAGCCCGAGAACATCATGGTGCGGCATAACGGCGAGCCCGTCGTGATGGACTTCGGGCTCGCGAAGGACTATGCGTCCGAGAGCGTCAAGCTCTCTATGACCGGCAGCGTGATGGGCACGCCGTCGTACATGAGCCCCGAGCAGGCGCAGGGCATGACGCTGGACGAGCGCAGCGACGTGTACAGCCTGGGCGCGGTGATGTACGAAGTGTTGGCGCACCGCGCGCCTTTTGAAGGGAAGACGGTCGTTGCGACAATCTACCAGGTTGTTCACGATCGGGCGCAACCGCTGCGGGAGGTCGATGCGCGTATTCCCGTTAGCCTGGAGCGCATTTGCGCCAAGGCCATGGAGAAGAATCCGCCCCGGCGGTATGCGTCGATGGACGAATTCCTCGCGGACCTTTCGGCCTTTCTTGAGAGCCGTTCCATATCCGCGAGTGGTCCTTCGTTGCTTGAGCGCGCGGGCGACTGGTGGCGCACGCACAAATCCTTAGGCGTGGGCCTGGCGGTCGCTGCCGCAGCCGTAGTGTTGCTGGCGGTGGGTATCTCCGCCGGCTGGCTGCGGCCGGGAAAATCGAAGGCCGACGAACTTCGTGCGGCTCTGACGCAAGGCTCCGCCGAGACGCGGTTGCTGCATGTAAAGACCTTGGCCGCAGACCTGCGTGAAGGCCGCATCGTGGCCGGTTCGCCCGAGGCTGCCGATGCCCGCAAGGCGCTCGAACTTGCGGCGGAGGATTCGGATCCCAGCGGAGCGGTAGCGGTTGCGGCGATCGAGGCTTTGGCGGAGACGAAAGACGCGCGCGTGACGCCGGCGATCAAAGCACAGGCGGTGTCGGATCGGCCGGTGCCGGTCCGCAAAGCGGCGCTTATCGGATATGCGCGCATCCATCCTATAGATACGGGCGTACTTCTCTTTCAGGCATTGAAAAACGATCCCGACGAAAGCGTGCGCATCACGGCGATCGAGTCGCTCAACGATCTGCCCGATCCAACGATCACGTTATATCTGGTGAAACTGGCCACGCGTGCTGAGCCGCCCGCGCTGGCCTCCGCGGCTCGGCAGAAACTGAGCGAACTCCGAAAGGCCGATTCGATTCTGACCGTATACGCAGGCGGTCGTGGCAACGCCGCTGCGCAGGCGTTGGGAAAGGTGATCGTCCAGACCGGCGACTACAACAAGCAACTCGAAGACGCGATGGGCGAATTGGATGGGGAAGGGAAGCCGAAAGAGCGAAAGCCCGAGCCGTTCGAGATTGCCGCGGACAAGGTGCTCAAGGGCTCGCCGGAAGAGCGCCTTCAAGCGGCGTACGACCTGGGCGTGCTCGCCGATTCGCGCGCCGAACCGCGCTTGGTTGCCGCGCTGCTGGACCAGGATGCCGATGTCTCACTTGCGGCGGCAGACGCGCTCGGAAAGTTGCCTGCGATAAAAGACACCAAGGGCATCGAGGCCCATTTGGCGAACAATGCTCCGGGAACGCGCCGCGCCGCGGCGCGGGCGCTGGGTTTGGCTAAGCCGTTGAACGACGGCGCAGCCATGGCCGCGGCGCTTCCGAGAGAACGGGACGCGAGCGTTCAGGCGGAGATCGCCATGGCGATGGGACGAGTAAGAAGCCCCAAGGCCGGCGGCGCGCTGCTTGCGCTGCTCTCGGACGGCGCGCCTGCGGCCAAGCGCAAAGCGGCTTGGGCGCTCGGGCAACTCGGCAGCCCGCTCGCATGCCCGGCCCTGGTGGACACGCTCGAACGCGCCGGCGATGACAAGGAATTGAAAGCCGAAGCCGCGGGCGCGCTTTCGGCGATTACCGGTAAAAGTATGGGCGAAGACCCTGTCAAGTGGCGCGCGGAAATCAAGAAGTCTCAATAGAGCAAGCACTTGCGCGAGCCCGCCTGAAAATCCTTGACTTGTGATCTATTGTTAAATAATGTGATATTTTGTGAAGTTTGTCCGGACCGGGAGCCGGACGATCCCCCACGAGGAATTACCACATGAGCGCAAATGGGAAGTTAAGGGCTGTGCAGATCGGCTGCGGCGGCCGTGCGCAGACGCACATGGACAGCATGATCAAGAGCGGCGCCATCGACCTGGTGGCCATCTGCGATATCGACGAACCCAAGTTGAAGGCCGCCGCCGAAAAGTTCAAGGTGGCGAAGACCTACAAGAATATGGAGGAGATGATCCAGAAGGAGAAGCCGGAGTTCGTGGACATCTGCACGCCTCCGACCATCCGCACGAGCATTGTGGAACCCGCCATCAAGGCCGGCGCGCCCGCGATTCTGATCGAGAAGCCGATCGCGCTGACGCCGTCGGAGTCCCGCAAACTCGCGGAACTGGGTAAGAGCCGCCTGATCGCAGTCAACACGCAGTACCAGTGGATGCCGCACTGGCAGCGCTTCTGGGGCATGCTCAAGGAGAAAGCCCTGGGCGAGATCCGCTATATCCGCTGCAGCACGCGCGCGAACATCCTGGAGCAGGGCCCGCACGTGCTCGATCTCTCGATGAAGGCCGCGCGCATCTCCGGCCTGCCCGAGCCCGAATGGGTGCTGGGCAACGCACACGGCATCGAACGCTTCGGGAAGTTCCCCGTGCCTTCCGATACCTCGGCGACGGCGGGCCTTGGGCCGGCACGGTTGTTCATGAATTTCGGCGACGTCGCGCCCGATGTGCCCGGCGAGACCGTGAAGTGGTACCACATCCAGGTTGATATCGTCGGCAGCAAGGGCCGCATCTGGGTGACGCTCAACCAAGGCTGGACGCTCTGGTTGGACGGCAAGTTCGAGACCGGCTCGACGGCGTGGCCGCGGGACGACGGGCTGTCTCAATGCGCGATGTACGCGGACATCCGCGATCACCTCAAGCAGAACCGTTGGAAGGAATTCCCGACCCGCGTGGAACTGGCGTCGATCAACAGCGATCTGATGATGGCCGTGTACGCTTCCGCGCTGGGTGGCGGCAAGGTCAAGCTTCCGCAGGATTTCTCGGACGATTTGGTGAACAAGCTCGAAGGTCTGCCGAAGTAATACCGTTTGCTCTTGGAAGAGTTCGAAAGGCGCGGATAACTCCGCGCTTTTTTTTATTCGATGAGGGATCCCGTGGCGGGAGCGTACTTCAAGGAGACTGTGTGCTCGACGTGGCCGTCGAACGCATCGTCGTGGGAGACTACGAAGAGCTGCTCGAACTTCGTGACGGCCTGCGCCTCCGCGATCGCTTCCGCAAGCAGTCCGCGGGACTCGGCGTCCAGCGCGTAGGTTGGCTCGTCGAATACGCATAACCCCGCTGCGCTGAATTGCTGGACGAGCGCAATCTGGATCGCGAGGGCCGCTTTAACCTTCTGCCCGCCGGAAAGCATCGCAAACCGGCGCGTGCCGTTGGACGTGGCCACACGGAGTTCGTAGTCGGTCTGCCAGTCGAGCTGGCCCGGATCGTTTGGCGAGAGCGCCGTATAGATGCGCTGTGCCCGGGCATTGACCGCGTGTACGAGATGCTCGGCGACTTTTGGCCCCGCATCGCGCAGCGTTTTGCGCGCATGTTCCAGGAGTTCCCGGCGCGCATCCAAAAGCGCGCGCCTGGCCTCGCTCGCGTTCCACGCCTCCCGCGCGGCCATGAGTTGCCGGGCGCGCCGCTGCGCGCCTTCGAACTGCTCGCGGTCGCGCATGAGATCTCGTTCCAGTGCCATGACTTTGCCGGCGGACGCCTCCAGTTCCTTCCGGGCATCCGCGTGCGCCTGGGCATTGTAGGCGGTGATGGCGCGGTCGCGCGCTTCGAGGGCCGCGTGGGCGGAGGCTCGTGCGCGCTCCAGATCGCCCAGACCTAAAGCAACGTCTGCGCGGACCTGATCGAGCCTCCGGGCATCGGCTTCGGCGGCCACATATTTCTGGTGCGCATCCGCATGCGTCGAACGCTGCTGCTCGGCTTGGGCGGCACGAGATTCCAGCGCCTCCAGTTCCACCTGCTTGGCCGCCACCGTTTCCAGCGACTTGGCGAGTCCCTCCGCGGTGGTGAGCGCCTCCCGCGTGCGTTCGACCAATTTGGCGTGCGCGGCTTCCATCCGCTTGAGTTCTTCCTCGCGCTCCGCGATGCGCTGGGCCTCCGCGTCGAGATCGTGGCGCTCCTGCTCCTTCCGCAGTTGCCGCTCCTGGCTGGCTTGGAGGCGCTCGTCCAGGCTTGTGCGCCAGCGGGCCACGGCTTCTCCGACCGATTTTGCGAATGCGCAGAAGGAATCCGCGGCGGCGCCGGCCGTCTCGAGCGCCTTCCAAGGCTCCATGCCGGGGTTGGGCAGCGCGAGCAAATCGGGCAGCGGCAGGGGATCTCTGCCCGGCGGCGCGAACGACTTGGCGGCGACTGCCCAAGCCTGCCGGGGTTCGTCATTCAGCGCTAAGTCCTGGTGGCGGCCGAGATCGATCAGCGCACGGTTGGCATGGATTCGCGTCTCTTGCGTCGCCTCGACTTCTTTCTGCGCGGCCTGGGCGGCTTCCTCAAAGCGTTTGAATGAGGCCTCGGCCGCGACGGACTCCTTGCGGAGGTCGTCGAGCGTCTCGTCAAGCTGGACCTCGGAGAGTACCAGCTTGCCCGAGTCGAATTGTTTGCAGCGTTCGGCCATCAGTGGGCAATGTTGCGATTGTTCCAACACGCGGGACATCTCGCGCCGTGACTTGCGCCGCGCATCCAACTCCGTGACCTCGGTCCGCTTGGCCTCAAGCGCCTGTCGCGCGGCGTCGCGGGCGGCGTTCGCGCGCTGGACGGTCTGCGGGTCAAAATGCGCCAGCTTGCGGTTGGCCTCCGAAGCATCCAGACCCGCCTGTCTCGCGCTCTTGCTTGCCGCATTGAGATCGGCCGCCCAGCGTTCCGCGGCAAAGAGGGCTTCGCGCGCCGCGGAAAGTGTGGCCGGGTTCAAGGGTTCGAGGGCGCCGTTTGCCGCGGCCTCGTTGTGCTTGCGCTTCCGCTCGATGGCGGCGTGCATGGCGGCCAGGTCCGCCTTGCGTTTCTCGATCGCGCTCATGGACTCTCGCGCCTGGCGGTCGGTCTCCTGCGCCTGGGCCTGCGATGCAGCGAGTTGCTGTTTCACCGCCGCGCAGCGCTCGCGCACGCCGTCGAACTTGCCGCGTCCGGCCGAGGCCGCCGTGAAATCTTCGTGGGCTTTCAGGTACGCCTGGTGGGGCTCGAGATTTTCTTCGAGAACCTTGCGTGCCTGTTCGGCGCGCTGCAGGAGCTCCCGCCGTCCCATCAAACTCTTATCCGCGTTCTCGACGTCCTTTCGCGCGGCTTCCAGGGCCGCTCGCGCGGCGGGAATGGACCGCTCCTTGGCCTCATGAACGGCCAAGCCTTCGCGTACCTTGGCCAGTTCGCCGCGCGCCGCTTCGATAGAGGACTCCGCTTTCGCGAGCCGTTCGGCAAGCCGTTCGGCTTCTTCGGGCGCGCTCGCAAGCAGTTCGGCCTGGGCGCGAGCCGTATCCCGCTTGCGGAGTTCCTCGCCCGTCTCGCGTTCCAACAGGCGCACGGGCTCAAGTAAATCGCCGAAGCAGCGCTGAAAGATCTCGACATCGAGAATCGGCGCGAAATGCCTTCGCGCTTCGGCCGGCGTGACTTCGAACGGATCGATCAAGCGGCCCTGCCGGACGCCGACCAGTTTGCGGTAGAGATCGGAAAGCCCATCGGGATGGGGCAGGCCTGCTGCGGCAGCCAGGAAGCGTCGGACTTCGTCCTCGGTCTCATGGGTGACAAAGCCGGCGGGATCGCGCACGATCCAGCGCGTCTTCGACTGTTTGCCGACACCGCGTTTGACCAGAAAGCGGCCGTCCGCGGTCTCGATCTCGGCCTCGATCTCGCCTTCGCGCGCGCCGTTGCGGAGCAGAAGCGTTTCGAGGTCCAGGCGCGCGCCGGTGTCGGGCTCGTGGCCGAACAGCACGTATCCGAGGGCCTCGATGACCGTGGACTTACCCGCACCGTTAGGCCCTGCGAGCCGGTTCAGGCCGCGCTCAAAGGAGACAAGCACGCCGCTGCCGTCGCCGCCGGTCCCGAAGGATTTGATGTTCAGCAAGCGAATCGAGCGAATCAGCATGAGCTCTCCGTCCGTGCGGTGCCGATGTTAACCTGCCTGAGAGCTTGCCAAGAAGAAAAAAGTCCGCCGGCCGGCGCGGCGGCCTGTCTTTGTAAGCGCCGAGCCGCAGCCTATAGTTTTGAATCTATCCCGGAGACTGCGACGGCATGGCGCGAACGGCAAATCGAAAGCGGCGTCTCACGGCCTGGGTCTATGATGCCGTAAGCTTTGAGGACGCATTTGAGCCGCTAAAGCGGCGCTATCCCGAGCACGAATGGGATATTCGAAGCGTCTCCAAACTGGACGGCAACCTCGTCACGTTGCTCTCGCGAGAGATGAACGCGCCGTGGACTTCACTGTGCGTCTTCCCCCTGCGCTCGAGGGAACTCAATGCATTCTTGAGGCACGGCTGGCTGCGCTGCTTGGATGCGGCCTTTCCGCCGCGCGCGCGCTCGCGATTCGCCTTGGGCGCGCTGGACCTCGGTTCGCGAAACGGTTCTCTATTCGCCCTTCCTGAAGATGTGACCCCTTACTCGCTCATGGTCCGGACCGACGTGCTCCAGCGCAACCGGTTCCAGCCGCCTGCGACTTGGGCGGAATTAGAGCGCCAGCTCAACTGGTTTGCCGTGCATGATCGCGGGCAGCTTTTGAGGGCGCAAGAGGGCGGGCCCACGCACCGGTATGGATTTTTCGTCTCCTTATTGGGATCCAACGGCGTAGATGTGGGCGGAGGCCTGGAACGGATCGTGCAGGACCGGACGCGGCTCCTGCAAGCGTACGGTTGGGCGCAGCGCTTATGCGCGCAGCGGTTGCTGAATTATCCCGCCGACCTGTATCCCGAAAAGAACGCGACGATGGACCAGTTCCGCGAAGGCCGCTTCGCGTATGTTTTCGGCTGGCCTTCGATGCTCAAGAGCTTTCCGTACCATCTGCTCACCAAGATCCGCATCCTGCCGTTCCCGCGCGGCCCGTCCGCGGAAGCGCCGGTTTCCGCGATGTATGGCAGTCTCTGGTGCGTGCCACATAACACGGCCTCGCTGGATGTGGCCTTGGAGGTCCTTCAAGCCATCACTGCGCCGGAGTTCACGCTCAAGCTTGAGCGCGCAGGTGGCGCCGCGTTCCCGGCGCAGAAGGAAATCTGGCACGACGCAGTGGTGTTGGAAAAGAAGCTCTTCTATCGCGATGCGGCAGGTTCGATGAGGGGCCTGCGCGCGCATGCTCCCGACTTCTACGATCCGGACCTCCGCCGGCTAGAAGAGACGTTCTGCGGCGCGCTTGCGGACGGTGTTTCGGGCGAGGAGTGGCTCAAACGCCTGATGTCCGAGAGCCACAAGCTCGCGTTGCGCTCGGTCGCGGATGAGATCGTGCGGAAAGCGACGGTCTATATCGAAGAGAATTTGGCGGAAATTCACAGCGTGATGCAAGTGGCCGAGTCCGTGAAGCGCAACCCGGATTACGTCAACCGGCTGTTCCAGCGCGAATTGAACCAGTCCTGCCGCGCTTATCTGGCCAAGCGGCGCATCGAACGCGCGAAAGACCTACTAGGCGATGTGACGCTCAGCTTTAAGGAGATCGCCGCGCGCATCGGCGTCGGAAGCGCGACGTCTTTCAGCCGGCTCTGCCAGCAGCATTGGGGCTGCAGCGCCGTGCAGATGCGCCGGCGCGAACTTGCCCGCATACGCGGCGAACTGCCGCGATAGCTCGTTGGCCGTCGGATTCAGGCATCAAATGTCGGATTGCGGCAATTCCTCCGCGGACAATGCGCGTGCGCAACGGCGTATATGGTATCACCGCGATGCGGCGATTCGCCGCGTTCAACCGAAGGAGGCCATCCATGAAAAACATCTATCTCGTGCTTGCGGCGCCGGTGCTTGTCTGTGCCATTCACGCATGGGCGGGCCAGCCCGTCGACGAACTGATGCCCAAGTTGAAGACTGAAATAAAAGAGGAAGGCGACCTGAAACTGGACTGGGCCTGGCAGACCTACGTTACGGGGCCGATGTTTTTCCTTTCGGTTCACCACAGCGGGACGATCAACAGCTTCAGCCGTGACGAGAAGACCGGTGACCTCAAGTTTCTGAATTCCGTAAACGTCGCGACGGAGCTGCAGCGGACCGGCACCCACGTCGATCTGAATTACACCGTATCCAACAAGAACATTCTGTACGTCGGGGGCGCATGGACCCATGCCCATGGAGACGAACACAGCATTGGGCTTAGGTGGTACAAAGTAGATCCCAAGAACGGATCTTTTACCAAGCTTGGCGAGTTGCCGTGCATCGCCGTCGCGGGCATGGTGCCGTCGTCCAATCCCAATCTTTTCTATCTCTGCGCGCAATTTGCTCACTGCGTAATCGAGGTCAACCTCGATCCGGCCGACGGCAAGCCTACTTTAGGAAACAAGATCGTTGGCAAAGGCATAGGCGGCGGAATGGTGCCTTCGCCCGACGGCATGCATTTCTATTCCGTGAGCGCGGAGGGCATCGGCTGGCTGAATAGCGATAAGGATGGAAAATTGGCGTACGCCTCGTCCGTTGAAATCCCCGATCTACCGAGCAGCGCGGACAGCAACAACCTGTTTGTCTCGCCGGACGGCAAGCACGTCTATTTCTGCACGCGCTACGATTATGGGAAACCTGGCGGCAGCAAAAGCTTCGGCGCGATCTTCAAACGCGATGCGAATACCGGCGCGCTGACCTTCGCCGAGAAGATGGAGATCAGCAAGCTTGGCGGTCTTGCGCGAATGGCCTTCACCTCGGACGGCCGGATCGGCTATTTCTGCGGCGGGCCAGAGTCACCCGCGGCCGGCCTGGGCTATTACAAGCGCGACCCCGAGACCGGCCGGCTTACGTTCGGCGGCAAGGCGGCGGGCGGCAACCCGACCTGGTTCTTCACCTATACGCCGGACACCAACACGATCTACCTCAGCGGATTCTGGAGCACCAAGACCTTTAAAATCTTCAGCGTTCCCCAGGACGCCGGCGCGCTAAAGCCTCAAGCGCTTACCGACAAGCAAGTGCGCAAGTAGCGGCTTGTTTCCCCTTTGGAATTCTTGCAAGGAGTGCCGCATGTTTCGCACTAAGGACCACACCGCCGCATGGATCGCGCTGTTCTGCCTGCTCGCTTTGGTTGCACAGGCCAACGCTTCAGGTGCTACTTCCGGCGACGAGTGACCCACCGGTCGGGGCGTTGCGGGCGACGGAAAGAGCGCGGCTTCCGGTATTTGCAAAGACTGGAGCGGCGGCCTGCGAAAGGTTTGGGAGACGGCCGAACTCGCCGCGGGCGATCCGAAATTCAGCGGCTCGGCCAGCAGTCCAGTGATCGCGCGCGGGGCCGTGGTGGTCATGGGCCGCAACGACGAGCAGGACCTGGTGTTCGCCTTCGACGCGGAAAAGGGCACGAAGCTTTGGATGAAGGAAGTTACCGCAAAATCGGTAAAGAAATGGGACGGCATCGGCAACGGAGCCCGGGCGACGCTGGTGATCGAGGGCGATTGCGTGTATACGCTTGGCGTGTACGGCCATCTCGCGTGCTGGGACCTGAAGACCGGCGCTCAAAAGTGGCTCATCAATGCGCTCGACGACAGCAAGACGCAGGTTCCGTATTGGGGCGTCTGCGGATCGCCGGTGATCTACGGCAAGGATATCCTCGTGAAAGTCGGAGGATATGCCCAAGGTCCAAACGCTCCCCTCGTGCTGGCCTACGATAAAGCGACCGGCAAACTCGACTGGAAATCGCCCAACGCACCGGGCAGTTGGGCGCCGCTCGCGGTGCTCAAGCTGGACGGCAAGGACGTGCTGATGGCGTGGGCGAGCGACGGTCTGCGGGGCCTGGATCCCGGAACAGGCAAGTTCCTCTGGCAGATCCCCTGGAAGACGGCATACGATTGCCACGCGAATTTGCCTGCGGTCGAAGGCTCGAGTCTGTTCCTTACGACCGGCTATGGAACCGGATGCCAGGCGTTTGAGATCAAAGAGGATAAGCCTGTCTCGCTCTGCCCGTGAGCAAGGCCATCTCCGCCTGTTCTTCTTCGCCGGTCGTAAGAGACGGGTACGTCTATTCCTTTTCGGGGAACGGGAACGACGCCAATGCGACTTTGAAGTGTGTCGAGTTGAAGACGGGCTCGGAAAAGTGGTCCACGCGAGCTTTCGGTAATGGGACGCTGATTCTCGTGGATGGCTGCTTGCTCTGCCTGAGTTACAAAGGCCAACTTGGACTCGTGGAGGCAACCCCCGGCGCATACGTAAAGCTCGCTGAGATGCAGGTATTTAAGGTGGAAGAGACGCCTGCCTACGCCGCGCCGGCGATGGCATACGGAAAAGTCTACGTGCGCTACGCCGATAAGATGGTGTGCTACGACCTGAAAAATTGAGCACGGTAGTCCGAGGTTGACGGTGCGTTAAAGAAGACTCTTCTCGAGATCCTTCGCCATCGCTGCCGGCAGATGGGAAGACTCTAACAGTTCGAGGACCGCATCGGGTCCCGCGCCTCGCGCAACAAGGTCCTTCAACTTCGCATAAAACGTCGCCACATCGGCCGCGTGTTCTTCAAGTCCCGCCGGCGGCCGGGCGCGCAGCACTTCTTCGATCGCCAGGCGCTCGATTTCCGCCGTAGAGAGCCCATCCGTGGAGCGGCGCTCGCCCGGGCGGCCGGTAAAGAGCTTCAATCCGCCCAAGTCAATCTCAACGCCCGCGACCTTGGCCTTGTCCGCTATGCTCGCGCCCAAGCTCAACGGTTCCAGCGAGATGCGGCCGATGTTCAGATCTCCGCTAAGGAAGAGCCGCACGGCGCTCTCCGGCGCAACGTTTTTGGCTTCAATCGATTTTACCGCTGCCGCTGCAATTGCTTCTGCGCCCTCTTTGAGCTTGTTGCCGAAATTTGAGACGTCTAGTTCCAGGCGGACGACCGGGCGGCGCGGGCAGTCTCTGATCTCCGCGTGAAGCACGGCCAGTCCCGGAAGCGCGTTGGGCTCCAAGTCGATCTCCGCCCAGCCGCGCGGTCCTTTGATGTCGGCTTCGTCCAGGCGGCAGTTCTCGGGCGAACCGGGATTGATCGCCCACGGCCGCCCGCTCTCGTCGTTGTGCTGCATGGGGCGGTGAATATGCCCCAGCGCGAGATACCCGATCTTTTCGCGCAAGGCCGCAAGCGTCTCTTTCGAGAATCCGCCGCCTTCACCGACGAAGTACTCGGGACCCGCATGCAGGAGCATGACCGTGGATTTCGAATCCGCGGGCAATGCCTTGGCAATCGCGAGGGCTTTGCGTTCGGTTCCCGCGCCGAGGTAGCCCGCGCCGACAAACCGCACGCCGCCGAGTTCCAAGAGCGAGCCCATGCCCGTATGGGCATCGTAAGGCGTGAGTACGGGACCTTGGGCCGTGAAAGGAGTGGTGAGCAGCTTGAGCAGACCGTCTTCCGCCAGATAGCGGACCCAGGTGGGTGACTGCGTTCCGACCCCTTGCCGGTCGTGGTTGCCTTCGATAGCGATGACGGGGATCTTCGCCTTCTTCAGCGGTGCGAGCGCCTCGGCGGCTTGGCGCAACACAGGCGGAGGAATCTGAGGCGTATCGTATAGGTCGCCTGCGATCAGGAAGACGTGCGCCTTCCATTCCACCGCGCGCGACACAACGTGGCCGAGCGCCGCCGCGAAGTCGGCGTCCGGAAGGCGTCCGTTGAGGCGCTTGCGGCCTAAGTGGATGTCGGCGCAATGCAAGATGCGCATGGTCCGCCTACTCTACGTAATTTCACGCCCGCATTCCATAGATGGAAAACATTAGGGCCTGGGGCGTGAAACTTATCGCTAAGAATGAGGAACTTCCCGTTGACGCGTACAAAAACAAGGGCTACAGTAATTGGCATAAGAGGTGCTTGAGAGTGCAGGAATTCTCGGCCAAGCGCCCACGTTGTGTAGTTCGAGAGGAGTTCTCCTAGAGCGCGGCCTTAGCCCGGGGTCAGGCCCCATGCATCGAGAGGGGATGAACCTGGTCAGGGCGAAAGCAGCAGCCATAAGTCTTTTTTCTCGAGTGCCGTGGGTCTCCTGGCCTCGGGTTAAGGCCGCGCAGCATGTAATGCAGGATCCGAGCTCACGGCTCGGTTGAGCGTGTAAACTCCGACGCAGCAAAAGAGCACCATGCGGCGGCAAGGGGCCAGGGCCTCTTGTTACCGAGAAGCTGTGTCTCAAGTTTGTCAGTGGCGAGGAGAGTTCATGGCCGCCAAGAAGTCCGAAGGTAAAGCGGCGAAGAAAGAGACCGCGGACGGCGAAGCGTATGTCGTCTTCGCGAGGCGGTTCCGTCCGCAGACTTTTGCAGACGTTGTTGGCCAGGAGACGGTTACGGCTGCGCTGCGCCACGCGCTGCGGACCGGCCGGCTTGCGCAAGCGTTTCTGTTCTCAGGTCCGCGCGGGGTGGGTAAGACCAGCCTCGCCCGCATCTTCGCCAAGGCGCTGAACTGCCTGAAAGGTAGCGGCGTGAAAGGCGTCGCCGAAGAGCCGTGCAACGAGTGCGATTCCTGCCTCTCGATCCAGAACGGCAGCGCGCTGGATGTGATCGAGATGGATGCGGCTACGAACCGCGGCATCGGCGACGTACAGAAATTGCGCGAAAATGTGGGCCTCGCGCCGGAGCAGTTGCGCTACAAGATTTATATCGTCGACGAAGTGCACATGCTCACCACCGAGGCATGGAACGCGTTCCTGAAGACGCTCGAAGAACCGCCTGCGCACGTGAAATTCGTCTTTGCCACGACCGACCCCGACAAGATTCCCGAGACCATCCTTTCGCGCTGCCAGCGCTTCGACCTCCGGCGCATCGGCCTGGCCGACATCGTGAAGCGTCTGAAACAGATCTGCGACGAAGAAGATATAAAGGCCACGACCGGCGCGCTTGAACGGATCGCGAGCATCTCCAAGGGCGGCCTGCGCGACGCCGAAGGGATGCTCGATCAGGCCGTGAACTTGGGGGAAGGCAAGGTCGATGAGGAGGTTGTGCGCGGAATTTCGGGGGCGGCGCCCGACGAACTGCTCTTTGATCTCTTGCAAGCCTGCGCGGACAGCCAGGTAAGCGGCGCGCTCGGGCACGTGGGGAAGGCCATCGATGCCGGTGCCGATCCCGACGATCTGCTGGTGGAACTCTGCGAGCGCCTGCGCGGCACGCTGATCGCCAAGACCTGCGGCGCGGAGAGCTCGTTGTTGGAAGGACAGACGCATCTGAAGGATGCGTACGCACAGCTCGGGCAGAAGCTAGGTGAAGACCAGATTCTGCAATTGATGCAGCTCTTTACAAATGCGAGGCGGCAGGTGAAGGACGCCGCGCAGGCGCGCTTGCCGCTCGAGATGGCGGTGGTACGAGCGGCGCGCGTGAAGGAATTGGTGGACCTGGGCAAGCTGGTGGCGGCATTGGAATCAGGAGCGCCCGTGGCGGCGCGAAGCGCTCAAGCCTCGGGCGGCATACGGGAGGGCCCCCGCCCAAATCCCTACGGCCGCCCGGCGGGTATCGCTGAATCCCGCCCGGCGGCCCAAACTCCGAGCGAGCCTGCTGCGGTCGTGGAAGCAAGCTCGAGCCCTGTGCAGGCGACGTTGCCTGCAGCCGTGGGCGTGCCGGAACGCTGGAATGATGTGCTGGCGGAAGTGCGGCCCTTGACCGGCGGCGGATTCATGGCGGGCGCTCTCGGGCATGTCCAGAGCGTGCGCTTGGAACTGGAGACCGGGAAGATCGAACTCGGCTTTGCGACCGCGCAGATGTTTTACCGCGATTCGCTCGAGAATCCCGAGCGCCTCGCGGTTCTGAATCAGGCGCTCGAGAAGGTGTACGGCAAGAAGCTGAGTGTCTCGTTCGCGCGCGTGAAGGAAAGCGCGGCCTCGACCGCGCGGGTAACACAGCCGTTGTCGCGTCCGGCGGCTGCGGCGATACGAGTGCCGGAAAAAGACAACGCGGTCGCGCGGTCGGAGCCGGCGACAGAGCTACACCAGGACGCGGATGAGGCGGTGGAGGCCGAAGTTGCCTTTGATGACGAGGGCGCGTTGCCCATGGACGGGCCGCCCGCGAAGGAGTCCGCAGACGAAGCGGATGCGCTCGTTTCTGCGGATACCGAGGATGCTCCGGCGACACCTGCTAAACGGATCAGTCTGGATCCGTCCGTAGAGGCGGCGATCGAGACGCGGACTTCCGAGCCGGTGAACGAAAAAGAGATTATGGAGCACCCGATCGTCAAGGCTTTGGTCGAGCGCGTGGAAGGCGAAGTGCGGCGCGTCGAGCGGCGCGCGCGCAAAGCGGACCGAAAGGAATAGTTCGGAGCGTGGATGGCATGAGCATGGGCGGGTTGGGCAACATCGCGGACCTCATGAAACTTGTCGGCCAAGCCGGCAAGATCCGTGAGAACATGGCTCAGATGCAGGAGCGCGCTGCCATGCGCGTGGTTGAAGGCGAGGCGGGCGGAGGCATGGTGAAAGTGAAGGCCAACGGCATCGGCGAGTTGCTCTCGATCGAGATCGATCCGGAAGTGTTGAAAGATCCGGAAACCGTCGGGCCCCTCGTGGCCGCTGCAGCCAATGCCGCTTTGCGCAAGGGGAAGGAAGTTCTGTTGGAGGAGACGCGCCAAGCCATGGGCGGGATCGATCTGCCGCCCGGGTTTCCGGGCGTGTAATCCAAATGGGCAAACGCGCGAGGGAAGAGGAGCCGCAGCCGGCGGACAGCTTCGAGCGCCTGATCCGGGAACTGGAGCGGCTTCCCGGCATCGGGCGGCGTTCCGCCGAACGCATCGCCTATCACGTGCTGGCGGCTTCGACCGAAGAGGCCATGGCGCTGGCGGTGGCCGTGCGCGACGTGAAACGGAATCTGCACCCCTGCGCCGTCTGCGGGGACCTCACGGAGAAGGAACGCTGCGCGATCTGCGACGATCCGCGGCGGGAGGCGGACACGATCTGTGTGGTGGAATGGCCGCGCGAAGTTCGCGCGATCGAGAAGTCAGGCGCGTTCCACGGCCGGTACCACGTGCTGATGGGGCGGCTGAGCCCGCTTGCGGGCGTAGAGCCCGAGGACCTGCGCATCGGGGCGCTGCTTGAACGGGTGAAGGGCGGGGAGATCCGGGAGATCGTGCTGGCCACGAGCCCCACGGTCGAAGGCGATGCGACGGCCGCGTATCTAACCCGGAGGCTGCACGAAGGTTTGCCGGGCATCACCATCACGCGCTTGGCGCGGGGATTGCCCGCGGGCAGCGATCTGAGCTTTGCGCAGGCGGGAACGATCGGAGAAGCCTTGAAGGGACGGAAGGAAGCGAAATGACCCAGGCAGCTTTCGGCTATCGGCTGAAAGCGGCCGGACGAGTCATACACGTTTTTTGAAACGAGAGGCGGAGAAATAGCCATGCAGATCACGCAATCGCTCAGCCAGCGGATGGAACAGAAGCTGGTGATGACGCGGCAGATGATCCAGTCCATCGAGATGCTGCAACTGCCGCTCATGGACCTCCAGCAGAACATCAATCAGGAATTGGTGGCCAACCCGTGGCTGGAAGGCCTTGAAGGCGAGGCCGTGCAGGATGCCGCGCAGTCCTCCCCGGCGCTCAAGGCAACTCCCGCGCAGGAATCGGCCGACGGCGACAACGATCCGCGCCTGAAACGCATGGAGACGCTGCTTAAAGAATGGAACGATCCGCTGACGCGCGGCGAACGCGGCATGGTCCGGCGCATGGGCGAAGAGGACGCCAAGCTGGAGGCCATGCAGAACACCGCGGCGCCGACGATCACCCTCGAAGAACACTTGTCGCAGCAGCTTCATCTTTCCAAGGAAGAGCCCCGCTTGAAGCAGCTCGCCGAAGTCCTCGTCGGCTCGCTGGACGCATCCGGTTTTCTGAAGGTCCCTTTGATGGAAGTCTTCTACAAGAACGACGGATTCATTCGCCGCGCCGTCGTGGACGACAAGGTCACGGAAGAAGAAGCCGAGCTCGCCCTCTCGCTCGTGCAGAGTTTCGATCCGTCCGGCGTGGGTGCGCGCGACTTGAAAGAGTGCCTGCTGCTGCAACTCCGGCGGCTAAACGACGACGTGAACTTTGAAGAACAACTGGTGGACAAGCACCTCGACGATTTGAGCCACAACCGCCTGCCGAAAGTCGCGAAAGACATGGGCGTGAGCATGGAGCGGGTGAAGGAAGGCCTCGCCCGCATCGCCCACTTGAATCCCAAGCCCGGTCGGCTCTTTGGCGGCGCACGGCCGCAGTACGTGGTGCCCGATGTCGTCGTCGAAGAGCAGGAAGGTGAGTTGGTGATTCGGATCAACGAACACTTCCTGCCGAGCCTGCGCATCTCCGCGGACTCGCTGAACCTGCTCAAGAAGGAGCCCAAGGACTCGCCCGTGCGCGAGTACATCATGGGCAAACTCGGCAGCGCAGTGTGGCTGATGGAGTCCGTCATTCAGCGCCGCAATACGCTCAACCGGATTGCGCAGCAGATCGTCGATATTCAAAGGCCGTTCTTCGAACACGGTCCTTCGCACCTGAAACCTCTGATGATGCAGGAAGTCGCGGAACGCATCGGAATGCACGTCAGTACGGTCTCTCGCGCGCTGGCCGGCAAGTACATGCAGACCCCGCAGGGCCTGTTTCCGATGAAGTATTTCTTCACCGGCGGCTTCTCGACCGTCGACGGCGAAAGCGAATCGAACCGCGCGATCATGCTCAAGATTCAGGATATGGTGAAGGGGGAGACCAAGGACAATCCGCTCTCGGACCAGGAGATCGTCGAGCGGCTCAAGTCCGAGAATATCGACATCGCGCGGCGCACCGTCGCCAAGTATCGCGAGAAGCTGAACATTCCCAGCAGCCGGCAGCGCAGGGCCTACTGAGCGCACGTCGCCTTTTGCGTGAGATCCGGTAGGATGTCCGGAACTCATGCGCTTCAACGCTTCTTCCGAGAGAGCGATTCTCGCGTGCGCCATGGCCGCGGCATTTGGGCTTGGCGTTGCGGGAATCAATTCCTATCTGCCCGGCGGCGGCGACAACGCCGACTACATCGCAGAAGCCGAAGCAGTGCTTACGCGCGGCACACGCGTGCTCATTCACACTCAGGGCGATCCGCCTGCGTTTCGCCCCCCGCTATTCTCTTGGATGCTTGCGTGCGTCGAAGTGGTTTGCGGCCGGAACGTCGCGGCCATGAAGGCGCTGCTGGTATTCTGTGCGGCGCTGTCGGTTTTTGCGGCATGGTGGGCGATAAAGACGGGTTTGCGGGATTCCAAGAATCCAGCGGCGGAAGAAGCGGGAAAAACGGCGGCGGGCGTCGCGCTTTGGTTCGCGCTTGCTCCAACATTGTTGCGCACGTCGCACGATATCCTTTCCGATGTCCCGTTCACGGTTCTCGCGCTTGTTGCCGTGGCGCTGGCGGGCCGCTCCGCACAAAACCGAACTTCGCACTGGAGCCTCATCGCATTGGTAGCGGTACTCGTGGTGGGAACGCTGTGCCGTGCGGCCGGTGTCTTTATTGCGGGAGGTTGTGCGATTTATTTCATCGTTGAAGCTTGGGCGCAACGTCGCGAACCGGGATACAAGAGACTCCTCTTTGCCGCTGCCCTGATGCTAGCACTCTCAGCGGGACTCTTTGCCTATACGCGTTCGATATCCGGAACATACGTGGGCATGTTGGAGTCGGGTTCGGCCCAGGGCGCGACGGCGGATGTCTCCGGAAGCCTCATCGAACGCTTGATGCGAAGCGCGAAATACTATCTGACTTTCCTACCCGGCGAGGTCGCCGCCTATCCCGGGTTTGGCCCCTATTACCCGTTGCCGATTCTTGGGATTTTGGTCGCAAGCGCGGGAACCGTCTCCTTTGTGCGCCGGGGGCTTTGGCTTATTCCAACCGTCTTTCTCGTCTACCAAGCCGGCTTGGTGCTCTGGCCGGGGGTCGAGCCACGACTTTATCTGCCCACTTTGCCGCTTTTTCTCGCGCTGTTTTTTGAAGGCGGCCGCTGGATGCTTGAACGCTCCGCCGGCTTTGCGGCAGGGGTGAGCGCCGCCGCAGCCTTCGTTCTGGCGTTATGCCCGGCCGTGAGCCTCACGAGCGTCGCCTTTTCTTGGATGAATCCCCAAGCGGAGGGCACGGTCGATCTCGATTGGATCGTCGCGAGCGTATGGCTTGCCCTGTTGATCGCGGGGACCGTCTGGAAAGTAAAGCGGATGTCGCCGGGCGAGCCTATATGGCGGCCCCAATTAGCACTCGTGATGTGTATATTCCTTGCGCTTGGCGCAGTGCGATCGCTCCGGGAGAACGTGCTCGACGAACGCGCCGCGCGGCCCGCGCCGAGCGGCCCGGGATGGAAGGAAATGCACGTGGCGGCTGAGTGGCTCAAAGCGAACGGAAAACCGGGCGACGCCGTCTTGAGTTCCAAGGTCTCGCTCGTCTGGTTCTGGTCGGGGATGCAGGGCGTGCAGATTCCGCGGACCGCCAATCTGCTGGAAGGCCTTAAGTCCATGAACGGAACCCGATGGGCCATCGTAGATGTGCTGGAAGAAAATCGCGTGGCCGAACGATTTCTGAAGCCACTGCTCGCCGCGGATGCGGCGCATTGGAAGGTTCGCTGGGCCGAGAACGGAACGGTAATCTACGAGAGGGTAGGGGAATGACTTTCCGGGTGCGGTTGAGGTCGTCCATGCTTGCGAGTAACGTATCTGCGCCATGAGTGAACCTTCCGCCGCCGCGTCCGGCGAGACCTGCTCGCGTTGCAAGCGGGACCTGTCGGGCGAGAAGCCCGTTCGATTGCCTGATGCACGCAACTACTGCGCCGCTTGTTGCGAGCGCATGGCGACGGATGCGTTCGAGATGGAGACGGGCGTGCCGTTTGTCCCGTGGATCGAGAAGCATCCGGACCTGACGATGCAACATCAGCCGATGGAAATGCATATACGCAGGATGGGATTTGTTTTCCCCTTCGTCTTTTCGCTCGCATCTCTTTTGCTTTTAAGTTGGGGGGGAGTAAAGGTTTCGTGTCTGATCATTCCAAATCCGCCTGTTGAGATTGCAAATGATCCAGAAAGAGTAAAAGAGTTTCTCGCTCGTCATAAAATGAAATCGGTCAACGATGGGCTTGCCTATATGGCCGTAGGAGCCGTTTTCCTGGCTATGTTCGCCGGACTGTCTTTTCGCCAGGGCAAATCGTACTGGCGCGCGCGCGACTTCAAACTCACCCTTAAGGACGGCGTTTTTCAGCTATCCTATGGCCCCCACAATGAGACTTTTACGGTCGACGACGTGAAGCAGGCATGCATCGTCCGGCCTGGCACGGTCGGAGCGAGCGAGGGCGCGCTGGGCTTAGCCGATGGCCGCATGCTTACGCTGGACACGTGTCTTTCCGACCTCCACGCGCTGGGTGTGGTGATGGACCTGCGCTTCCGCGAGGACTTTCCTCCGTCGCAGGAAGACCTCGCCCGCGACCGCCGGAACAAGCTCCGCAAGATTCGCGGCCTGTCGTAATTCGGCTATTCAGGCATCTTTGATGAATTCGATCATGCCGCGATTGAGCCGCTCGTTCTCCTGCTGAGTCAACACCGGAGGCTGTGGATCGAAATGGGCGCTGGGGATCACGACGATCTCCGAGCCCGGCGCGCGCAGACTATTGGCCACCGCGAACTGTCCCGGCGGAATCACGACGGGATCGAAGAGCGCCGCGTGCGTTTGCGTGGGGATGCGTACAGATTCGGCGGCGGTGGCCGAATCGTAGTACCGGAGCACCTCGATGACTTCGGGATGACTTGCCGCGTAGTGGCGAACGCCCTCGCCCGATCCCGTGCACGGCCACCTGAGCCGGAGCGGATGATGGCCGAAGGTGGGTACGCCGAGGTGCGCGCGTTTGAAGCGCGCGTCCCAAGGCAACATCAGCGCGCCCAGTCCGCCGCCAAAACTTCCGCCTACATAATAGAGCCGTTCTTCAAGCGCCGGATAGAGCCGGATCAAGATAGAGGCGGCGTGCCAGAGTTCCGCGACGCAGCCGCGGAGCACGTACGTCTCGCGGCTCGAAATGCCGTGAACCACGTGGCGCGTGCCCACGTTGGGAATATCCGGCCGCGCGGAGCGATGGAAGCCCCGCGCGCAGGGATAAAGCGCTGCGAATCCTTCCCGCGACCAGCCGTATTCGGGGCTTTCGCGCCCGCCATAGCCGTGGCCGACGACGAGCAGACCGCGGAGCGGCGTTCCGGGCGGCGGCTCCACCAGCCATCCACCGACGCGCACCTTATCCCAGGATGTGTACTCCATCTCCGAGACACGAACGCCGTCAATGGTTTGGGAGGCCAACCGGCGCGCAACATCGAGGCGGTCTTCTTCCGCGCGCGCTTGCGCGTAGGTCGCGCGCCAGAAGGTCTCGAAATCCGCGGGCGGATTTTCGGGGGCGCGGACCTTTAGCAGCTCCGCGAGCGCATACCCGCAGGTGGGATTCACTGTAAGATGGTGCGGAAGATCGGCGCGCTCACGCGTGACGATAACTCGCGGCTCGCTCTGCATTCGCGCAGGGCTCACAGGAGCTCGGAGACGGTCTTGCCGCGGCGGCGAATGCGGTACGCGTCGAGGCGCTCGGCGCCGCGCGCTCCTGCCGCGGCATCCGCCTGAGATTCCCACTTATACACATGTTCGAGCGTGAACGGCCCTTTAAGTGCATACGGTTTCCGAGCCGGGCTATTCTGCACGGCGCGCTTGACGCCCGTTTCGGTCAACTCTTGCGCCTTCTTGGGTGAAAGCGAAAGCGCGCAGTTTCGTCCCAGACCCTTCTTCGTGGACACCGTCACCAAGTCCTGGCCGAGGAACTTTTTCGCCTCGGCGCATCCGGCGTCGTCGGAACTGACGAAGATCACCGGTACGCCCCGCTCGCCGGCGATGGCGGCGTCGAACCCGATCTCGCCGATTGGGCGGCCGTTCAAGATCATGCGATGCACGGACACCGAGGAGTAGCTGTGTGCGAGGATGCCGCCTTGCGCTCCGGCCATGGCGTGGTGGCAAAGCAGGATCAGGCCGTCGCAGCTCTTATCGAGCAGGCAGAACCGTTTGGGCCTTGGACCGCCCATAATGACTTTCGCCTCGGGATGCAGTTCCTCGTAGAGCAGGTTGTGCCCCGAGCCGTGGTTGTCCTCGACGATGATCTCGGTCGCGCCCGCCGCGAGCGCCCCGCGGATCGCGGAGTTGGTTTCGGCCGTGACGAGCCGCTGCGCCTGCTTGAAGACGGCCGTGTTGGTCTCGAGGCCGCTGCCGAGCGTCTCCATGGGCTTGCTTGGAAAGCCGATCACGCAGGCCGCGCCTTCGAAATCGACCGAGATGTAAATTTTCTTGCCGGCCGTTTTACCGTTGGATTTGGACATGAGCGGCTCCGCGCCTCGCTTTCAGCAAATGAGAATGACGCAGGATAGCGGATTCACAAGAGAGGGGAAGGTCAACTTTCGCCAGTGCGGGCTTGGTGCGACAACACGTGACCCTACCCGCTTGCCGCGTTAGTGCTTCACGATCGGCAGGTAGCGGTAGTAGACCTCGAGGCTCAGCGAACCCATCGCGGTCATGTACACGCGGCCGGCGAACTTGTCGTCGTCGCCGCCGACAGGGTCCCAGGAGCCGTCTTCATCGCCGCCGACGCGCTGCTTGGGTACGAGCATGGCCTTGAGGGCCTCGTTCCAGCGTTTCCAGTGATCGCCGCCCATCTGGAACATCGTCAGCGTGCCGTAGTACGTGTAGTACATCGGGAAGTGGTGGTTGCCCTGGCCTTCGCCGGTGTGCGCGGCCCACGTCGGAAGATTCTGAACAAGATAGTCCGCGCCGCCCTGCAGTTCCGTTGCTTTGCGGCCCAGGAACAGGTTGCAGAGCATGCCGATGGCGGAGGTGTTCAGCGTCACGGCGCCGCCCTTCACGTAGCGGAACTTGCCGCCGGGGTAGCCGCTGTTGTTGTTCGCGTCCTTCACTTCCATCTCGTCGTAGAACTTGAGCGCGCCGTCGAAGCTGGCGGGATCGACCTGGAGCCCCGCGATGCGGGCGCTCTTGAGTTGCATCACGTACCAACCGGATACGGAGCAGTCCGCGTCCTTCTTGGGATCGTAGCGCCACGCGCCCTTGTCGGACTTGTCGCCGGCCTGGCGGTCTTCGGTGGAATGCTTGATGGCCAGTTGTGCTGCCTTCATCGTATCCGGGATGTGCGCCATGCCCGCGGCCTCAGCAAGCGCAAGCCCGCAGATCGCATGGTAGTAGGCGTTGTTCTGGTGCCAGGGTTCTTTCACGCCCTTGCCGATCTCGCCCGTCTGCGGATCTTGTTTGGAAATAATCCATGCAACGGCCTTCTTGACGGTTTCTTTGTACTTGCCGACCTTTTCGGTGTGCCCCGCGCCCAGGAACGCCAGCAGCGCCAGACCGGTGTTGCCGGGATCGCAGTTCATGCTCCCGCCGTACTTCGCCGTATCCCAGTGGCCGTCGGCTTCCTGATGCCGCGCGAGCCAATCGAGGCCTTTGTCGACGGCAGACTCCGTGGCCTTGCTGCCACCGTGGCGCATAACCATCAGGCGCCGCCCGCCGCCGGTGCGCGAGCCGAAGCTCCCATGGCCCGATCCGTCGCCGATGCCCGTGCCTGTTCCGTTACCGCCGCCCCAACCGCCGCCCGACCCTGGGCTCGACGCGCCCCCTACGCCGATCAGATCGTCGGAAAGCGAAAGTCCGCCGTTGCCGCCTCCGCCTTCAGGTTCGTCGTTGCCTTGTACGCTGTGGAACATCCGCGCTTCCGGATTGCCGAAAGCACTGTGCGTGTCCGGCCGGTCCGGATTGATGGTCTCGAAATGATCGCCCAGTTCTGCTTTCGCCAGAATGTCCGGCGGTACGACAATGTTCGAGGAGACGGTGGAATCCGGATCGGTCGGCGGCGTCTCCTGCTTGCCTTCCAGAACCTCGCGAAGCTTGGATTGGGATTTATCGGGTTCCATAGGAGAGATCGTCGGCGCGCGTTCCAGGCTCGTCACCACGATGGTAGCATCGCTGGAATTGAGGCCCTCAACGGTCATGGTGATCAGGCCAGCCAGCGTGATCATCAGGATATGCAGCGCCACCGAGATGCCCCACCACGGCATTGCTCCAAGCTTCGAAAGAGCGCCCTCGGGTTCGCGATTCTCTTTGCTATCGTGAAGATCTTCGGTGATGCCAAGCCGCAAGGCCGTGATCGCCTTAGCCGAAGTGGTGCCCGCTGAGGCCAGTGCGCGGCGTTCGAGCAGGCGTCGGTCTGCGCGTTCCGAGAAGTCGCTGTTGATCCCGTTGGCGCCGAGCGTCTCGTTCAAGAGCGTGAGCAGCTCTTTGTGTTCCTTAATGGCGAGCGAGCATTTGGGGCAGGCTTCCAGATGGTTATGCATCTGGAGCGACTGCTCGGGCGTCAGTTGGCCTTCCAGGAAAATGCGGAAGTACTCGGGCGCTTCCTGGCAAGTGATCGGAGGCGCCAAAGGAACCGCGGGCGCGGGACCCGGCACGCTCTGCAGGCGCCGGGAAGATTTTCGGGGCATCTGGCTCATCGGGCGATTCCCTCTTTCTCTGCCCAGAGCTTCCGCAGCTTAGCGACCAGCAGGCTGTCGGCCCTGGCGAGACGGCTCTTGATGGTTCCTACCGGGACGCCGAGGCACTGCGCCAGTTCTTCGTAGGATTTCTTCTCCCAATACCGAAGAACGACGACCTCTCGAAAGGGTTCGGGGAGCGTGTCCACCGCGCGTGCGACCACTTCCACTTTTCCTGCGCGGCAGACGTTCTCGAGGTTGCTACCCGTGGGCGTGGTCTCCGGCGCCATGACGTTCTCCGCCGCGGTCTGGCCACCGAGCTTGACCTTCTCGCGCGAGCGCTTGCGGAGAAGGTCCAGCGCGTTGCAGCGGTTGATCGACCGCATCCACACGCCCAGACGCTGCGGGTCCTTGAGCGACGCCAGCTCCTGGAAGGCCTGACAGAGCGATTCCTGCGCCACGTCCTCGGCGTCGGCCTGGTTGCCCAGGATCGCCAGGGACTGGTTCACCAGATCGGCGCGGAAGCGTTCCACCAGTTGCCAGAAGTGGTCCGGTGGCGCGCCGCCAGGAGCCTTGCGCAGCTCCACCAGCGCATCGATCATCATGGCCGTCGTGGGCATGCGATCTCCGGATCGGAATGAACGCCGCACTACCCTTTGCTTGTCCCGCCCCATAGCCGTCAGAAAAGGGAGATTGTTCCCGATACTTTTTAAATTTATGTCAAGCTCGATACGAAGCCATAAAAACTTTTTGTAAGGGCTTTATCAATATAGGGTTGAGCACAAGTGCGTGATTAGCTCAATAGCGCATAAACTAGGAATGCGAGTACCGAAGTTTGTAGGAATAGCGCCAATGGAGGATACCAAGGGACTTTATGAATCGGTTCGCCCCAGTACTCGCGGAGAAGTTTTATCGTAGCCCAAAGCTGGGTGAGCGCGAAGGTAATGCCCAATACACCTGAGATATAAAAATTGTTCGCCAGGGCCGAAAAGGGGAAATACGTGGACGAATACCAGACCAGCAACACTCCGATCACCAGGGATAGACCGACAATTGAGAAAGCATCGCGCCGCCAGCCCTCTTTTCCCATGACTATAAGCACGGCCGCGGAACCCACCAACCCGCCAGGAAGCAAAGCCAGAATCACCAGCGCAATAATCCGGATGCCCAGGCCTCTCTTTTTCTTACGGGGCTTGGCGGCCTCCGGGTCTCTTGCGTCGGAGGTCATGCGATCGAGCGCCGAGAGTCCGCCAAGAAGGACGCATAGCGTCAAGACGCTCAGTGCGATCTGTTCTCCAACGGAGAGTCCCAGCAGCCTGGACCACGGCAGGTTTACGAGCCAGCGGACCGGCGGAATATTAAAAATGAATTGCTCGATCCACGCCATGGATTGCCTTCGTTGAATAAATCGTGTTCCTTGAACCTCGACCAAATCTTACCACGGCAACGTGAAAGGAAAGTCGGTATGCCATTTTGCAACTGGACCCCATATTGGAGTATGACCATGCGAGGTTGAAAGGACGCCCGGCGCTCACTCGATAGCGTAAACTCCACATCTGCTGCCGCCGTTCAAAAATCGCCCATGGATGGCGCGGCTTCTCGACTTGAAACGCCATGCCCAACCGCGTACTAGTAAGGACCTTCCAGGACGGCGACTCCGTAGGGAAGCCTTCCGAGTTCGATGGTGGCTGTAGCTCAACTGGTTAGAGCGCCAGACTGTGGATCTGGAGGTTGGCGGTTCAAGTCCGCTCAGCCACCCCATACCGAATGTCCGTGCGAACCGGCCCGCGCCGGGTCCAAAAGATCCAGGTCGATACCCGACTCGCTAAACACGGACCTGAACAACAAGCGCCCGTACAACCTCCTGCTGGGATTTCGGGTCCAAACGGGCAAGGCGGTCTGCTACGTCGTCCATGCCCTTACCCTTCTTCGCCTCGAACATCATAATCCAGCTACGAGTCGATTCCTTCAACGCAAGTATCCGCTTGTTTATAGCGTCAAGCCTGCCACGGTCGGCCAGCGACACGGAATCCGATTCCTGCTCGTACCTCTTCACCTATCTATGAACGCGTCAGAGGTAATCCTTTGTTCCATCCCAGTTCCTTGGATGATGCAAGTGCAAGACATATACATCTCTCAAGAATAGCGGCGAAACGCCCACGCCTGCTAAGCGCTCTACAAAGCTTACATCCGACTTCGCGATATTGTCGAACTCTTCCGGATATCCGACCTTCTCCCAGTGATGGCGTTTAATGGCCTGGCAATATCCAAGGACACCTCGATAGCCTTGGTTTTCTTCTTCATCCTCCATCGCAACCTGCTGAAATGAGCCAAAAGGGTCGACCAAACCAGCTAAAATCTTTTCAGTTGTTCCTGGGGTCAGGAATCTGCGATAAACGCCAATAACACTATTCGAATGTTCATTAACGGATCTTACTACACGTCGCAAGAAATCGGGAGGCAAGACTAAGTCGCAGTCCATTCCTATGGCAACCGTACCTGAAGACGTTTTAAAGGCTGCTTGGATCTGAAGTCCCCTGTTTCGATAATGTTTTGGGTCGATCAAAACTTCTCGAAAGAAAGGGCCAGTATCTTGGGTCTCAAGTGCACTTCTGATCGTTTCTAGGAACGATGAAACCCCGTCGGGTGAGTGTGGATTGGCGACTACCACCTCTACACGTGATAAGTCGAACTCTTGCCGGCAAATGGATTGCGCGAATATCCGGAACCGCTGCAAGTATCTGTGGCAACAAACGAGAATGGAAACATCTATTTTCTCGTCCCTGCCATTCATGACCCCGTCCAGTTTATGTACCAATCGATCTCTGAGAACACGATCCGAGCTTGCTTCAATTGGAACCGTGGGCAAATCGAGAGTCTGGATCAGGTTTTGGAATTCCTGGCAATAGGAGTCTGGTGGTTTCGGCGCTGAGCCTGTTACGGCCGAATAGGCGTCGCAATGTGGATACTGAAGGAAAACGGTCGCTTCAGGACAAAAGGCAAACTTGTACCCGAGGCTACGGGCCATAGCTGCAAAGCTGAACTCCTCGCTGGTGCCATACCGGAGACTCTCATCCCATTTAATGTTTTTAGTCACGCGCTTTCTGAAAATGGCGTGCCCTCCAGTCGCGTAAACATTGGGATCATTGACTCCATATGGCAGCAGCGTTTGCCCCCTTTCTGGGTAGAACGCCGCCCAGTCCCAATTACGAGTTCCATTGGGGTTTAGCAGCCGAGTACAAAGAATATCCCAGTTGTCGCGAAGGGATTTGGACACTCCGTTCCAATAGCCTTTGGTGAATACCACATCGTCATCGCATTGTATGACGATGTCGGTGTTCGCTGCCTGCCAAGCCGCATTCCTAATGGTGCAAAGTTGGCCTGTGGCCGCCAAATGGTTCAACGCTAATACCTTGGCGCACGGTATGTTCCCGTCCACGGCGCCTGCAACAATAATCTCAGGATTTCCATTTGGGAACCCGGCCATTTCGATGCTCTTTAGAAGCCGGCTGAGGTACTTCTTCCGATGCTCCTGCCCTTGGAGACCCGAATTTGTGATGATGCAAATCGTCACCATTGGTGACGGAAATGAAATCGGGAACATCGTTTCTGTCGCAGAGATTTTCTCGGGTCGGCTCTCTTTTGTTGCAGGAACCAGTGATTGAATATCTGCCAGTTTTCGGAGTTGGTTTTGGCCAGCTTTAATCGTGTCGGAGAGATCCGCAACGTGTGATGGATTATTACCGTTAGTTTGAATTGGAACTAAGTCGTTGGATTGAAAGCCCGTAGCGAGGTGCCTAATACTTTCGCTCCGAACATATAAAACGTTTCCCAGCCAGGGATCTTGGTAGAGGATTTTGCACAGAGAGAATCCATGGTCCCTTAAAAATGCGTCCACGGTGCTAGCATAGGGTTGATCAAGATAAGTCGGAAGGAAAGAGACTTCGGAGTAAATGGCTTTCACTGTGTTGAGGAGTTTCCCCAAACCTTTAAGCGCAATTAATTCGGCACCTTGCAGATCCATCCAAATTAAATCAATTTGATTGATCCCTTCTCTGTCCGCCCAGTCGTCAAGGCGAGTAGATTCCACGCAAATCATATTTTGAACATAATGCTCATGGGGATAGGCGGGATCTGCACGGAATAGGGAAGATGCCCCAATATTCCCGTCCTTATGCGGAGTTCGAGTTCTCTTTGGATCAATGGCATAAAAATCGACCATTCCGGAAACGTCTGAGACCGCTTTTCTGACGAGGCCGATTTCGCTTTTCTCCGAAAGATTCCGCTCACATAGCCCGATGCAATCTGGGTTGCACTCGAAGGCGAATATCTTGGCGTCAGGGAAGAATTCACGAAAAGCAGAGGCGACCATGCCATCGAGGCTTCCCAGATCTAGTGCCACCTTAACTTCAGAATCTGCCACATAGGCGCGAAGCGCATCACGAAAAGCCGTGACTTCGGGTAGTATATCAAAAGAAGTGTCTAGTGGAATTTGGGCAGGACAAGTCGGAGGTTGGACGCTGGAATTTGAAACCTGGACATAATTGTGCAATTTGGAATGACGAAACATGGGGTTGTGCCCAATACCATGAAAGACGGTAACCGGCTTCTTCAGCGCCGCAGCGAGCGTTGCCCCACCAGAGGTCAAACAGAAGAATTCCCCACATGAATGAATAATATCGCAATATTGTAATAGGGACTCGGATACTAATTCCCTTATAGGCTTGTCCAGTGGATAAGCCTTCGATCGCAACTGGAATTGATAATCCGGCATGCCGTTGGTGCTAAAGTATTCTGCAAGTTTTTCCGAGGAGACCGCGCCCGCGCCTGTCACGTAGTTCGGGTCGTATATCCTCCTTCCTTGCAATTCTGGAATGATCCGAGGCGCGTAGTAAATCTCGGGCTCATGGTACCGCAGTCCATCGTCCAATCCGCGTTCGAGCATGATCTTGTCCAAGAGGTTCATGGCTTCTGGAATCTTGGAAAACAGAGGGTAGGGCGCTTCTTTTTCGGTGTAGTCGTCCACAAATGGATTCCGGTCCCAAATCAACTGCCCGTAGGACTTGTCGCGAAGGGTCGACTTGGTTGATATAAGAACCTTGTCGTAGCCGCCGCAGGTCTTGGCAATGCGTGGCAGGTGACTGTAAAAGAGGTGATCGCCAAGTCCGCCGAAATTGACTTTAATTATGAATTCTTTAGCCAAGAGAATACCCTCGGTCAGCAGCGCCTCGAAAGCAACAGATCCCGAACCACGCCAATCTTAGGCAGGCCGGTCGTAAAGTCCGATGCATTCAAAAATTTCTTCGAGTCGACTGGAGTAAATGTGGCTCGAACGGATTATCGCGCTGGCTTCAAGGGCTAAAGCGTCTCGATCCTTGCGATCAAGCCAGTATCTGATTTTTTCTAGCAGTTCGGTGGGGCTCTCAAAGGTGTCGTAGTGCCTGCCAAGCGTCAAATAGGCGTCCATTCCCTCCGCCGGCTCAGTCAACATGAATGCGCCACACGCGGGTATCTCGAAGTATCGCGCCTTGATTTGGTTGCGATTGCCTTGCGAGGCTCGGGAGAAATTAAGAGCTAGCTTGGAACGTTGCAGGAGCCCGATCATGGTAGGAAAGCCGATTTCGCCTCGGTCGCTCCAGCCAGATCCAAACACCTGAGTCGAAATCCCGTGGTCTCGGATATGATTCAAGTACGCAGGTCGATTGCCGTATGGAAGCCCGATGAAGCATACGTCAATGTCCTTGCGCTGGTTGCCTGGTTGGTAATCAAATGGGTTGCAAGCCCATTGGCTCCGCATAATCTTCTTGGCCAACCCAAGCTTTTCAAATTTCGGCAGGGACTCAGGGTCCGTAGCAATCGTGTTCGGCACTCTAGTTGCGTTGTTTCACGTATTCTAAATGCGGTCTTTATTTTTTGTTCATTTTTCACGACGATGATAGTGGCATGGCTCAGGCGGAAGTGCGGCCCAGTGACCTGCGCGGCTTGAAATTCTTC
>JACQFI010000011.1 GCA_016200135.1 Planctomycetota bacterium | reverse complement strand
GCGCTGGCGCTCTCTTCTGTGGGCAAGGACAAGGAACTCGGGGCCAAGGTCATCGAACGGCTCACCCTGACCTTGATGGACCCGGAACCCGACGTCTGCCGGGCCGCGCACACGTCGCTCACGATCATCGGCGACCCCGTGCTGCCCAAGCTGCGCGAGATCGTCAAGGTGGCCGACGAGACGCCGTTCTGGGTTCTGCGCGTCATGGCGCGCCTGAAAGCGGATCCGGAGGCGGTGATTCCCCGCATGGAAAAGCTGGTGCTCCCGGGCATGAGTTCCCAGGAGCGCACCAATGCCGCGGAACTGCTCGGCTACTATGCGCCGGAGCACAAGGAGATCGTTCCCATCCTCGTGCGCGCCCTGAAAGACCGGGACCGCTACCTCGTGCAAGCCGCCATCTTCTCGCTCTCCTCTTACGGCGCCGATGCGCTCCCGCTCCTCGAAAGCGCCACGCGCAGCCGCGATCCGCGCCTGCGCAAGAATGCCGTCGCCGCGCTCGCCGCGGTGCGCGAAGAACTCTTGAAGAAGAAGCCCTGATCCGCCCCGGCACAAAATTGGAGAACGCATGCCCAGCCATGATGCCTTGCCCATCCGCCCCGTCTCCGCCGAGATACGGCTGCGGAACACCCGCACGCGCATGCCGTTCCGTTACGGTCCGACGGTGCTCACCGCCTGCCCGATCGCGCATCTGTGGGTGACGGTCGAAGGCCCCGGCGGCAAGCGCGTCGAGGGCCTCGCGGGCGACGCGCTCGCGCCGGGATGGTACGACAAGCGCCCCAACCGCACGTATCGTCACGATATCGCGGAGCTCTCCGCCGCTCTGGGCGAAGCGCAGCGCGTCCTGCTGGATCTGGCCTCGCGCGGTCCGCGCAGCGTCTGGAACTTCTGGCGCGAGCTGTACGACCACCAGATCAAATGGGCCCGCGCGAACAACTATACCGATCTGACCGGGAACTTCGGCACGAGCATGTTCGAGCGCGCGATGATCGACGCCGCGGGCAAGCTCACGGGCAAGACCTATCACGCGCTGGTCAAAGAGAACGTCCTTGGGCTGGAGCCGGGCGCGACTCAGCCCTGGCTCGACGGCTGGTCGCCGGCGGAGGCGCTCGCGCCGAAGCCGCTCGAAAAATCTGGGTCCGCCACACCGTCGGCGGCCTGGACCCGCTCACCGCGACCGACGTGCCCGCGGGCGAGGCCGTGAAGGACGGGCTGCCGCATACGTTCGAGGACTATCTTAAGCACGAGCGCGTGCGTTACTTCAAGATCAAGCTGCGCGCCGACGAAGCCTTCGATATCGAACGGCTCAAGACGATCGCCGCGCTGTGCGAGAAGTACATTCCGCAGAACGAGAAGTATTTCGTCACGCTCGACGGCAACGAGGTCTACCACGATCCCGCGGCGCTGACGCAAGTGACGGCGAAGTTCGCGGGCGGCGCGCTGCCGAAGCGCTTCTGGGATGCGGTGCTCTTCATCGAGCAGCCGTATCCGCGCACGAAGGCGCTCGACGATTCGATCCGCGAGGAACTGGCGCGCGTCTCGAAGTTCAAGCCGCTTGTGGTTGACGAATCGACGGAGAACGTCCATAGCGTTCCGCGCGCCATCGAGCTCGGCTACCAGGGCTTCGCGATCAAGAGCGCGAAAGGCCCGATCAAGGCGCTTCTCGAGAAGGGCACGGTCTTCCGCCACCCGCGCCGGCCGGCGAATCCCGTGATCAGCGGCGAGGACATGACCAACCAGCCCATTGTACCGCTGCACGAGGACCTGGTGGTGATGGCGACGATGGGCGTCGAGCACGTCGAGCGAAACGGGCACCACTTCTTCCGCGGCTTCGTGACACATTCGGACGCCGAGCGCGCCGCGGCGCTCAAGAACCATCCCAACCTGTACCACATGCACAGCGACGGCCTGCCGGTGCTTGCTACGGCGAGCGGCGAGCTGGATATCCGTTCGTTGCACACGCGGCCAGGGCTTGGCGTGACCGCCGAGGAAGTCGACCGCGCCGCGCTTACGCCGCTGGACGGGTGGACCTACGAGAGCCTGGGAATCAAGTGATGCAATTTTGGATTTTGGATTTTGGATTCAATAGGGACAGTGGTGCCAGAGTTGTTCAATCCAAAATCGCAAATCGCAAATCCAAAATCGCATTACCCTGCCGGCTTCATCTCGATGTCGATGTTTTCTGACGCACAGATGTCTTCGAGACCCTTGCGGACCTCGGCGACCTTCTCGCTGGCGGGGATATCGACGGTGGCGTGGAGCGAGAAGAGCGGCATGCCGGTTGTCGGCGCGGAACTGACGCGCGTCTCGAGCGCGCGGACGTTGATCTTCCGTTCGGCGAGGTAATGCGCGATGCGTTGCACAATGCCGGGATGGTCCATCGAGTACGCCTCGATCTGGAACGGAATCGCACCGGTCTTCGCCGAACCCTTGGCGCCGGGCGCGCGCGTGGCGCGCGAGTGAATCGTCAGGCCGCAGCGTTCGCCCACGTTCGCGGCGCCTTTCAGGACTTTCTCGACACCGCTCTTCTCCCCGTTGATCAGGATCAGCATGGCGAACTCGCCGCCGAGAATGGCCATGCGGCTATCCTCGATGTTGCAGCCGCATTCGAGGATGAACGCGGAGATCGAGTCCACGAGCCCCGGCTTGTCTTCACCGACGGCGGTCAACACTGCGTATTGGGTCATCTCTTCCTCCCGCGCCCGCAGGCGCCGGCATCAGGGTTGTTTGACGGACCGGACATAAGCGCTGTCCGCCATGTAGACTAAGGGGCGCAGGACGGAACTCAACTTCCGGAGCGCTTCCGAACACGAGAGCACGCAGCGCAGATGCCAAGGCAGAAGGTGCGCGTCGGACGGCTGCAGGCCGATGCCGAAGTAACCTTCCGCCTCGATCGAGGTGGGTCCGATCCGCTGCGAGAACGTCCGCCGCAGCGCGCCGGTGCTCCAATAACGCACTTCAAAGCCCTTGGCTTTTCGGAAGCCACGGCGCGCCTGGTGGTACAGGCAGCGCAGGCCAAGGTTCTGCGCCATCTGGATGAATGCGAACCCGCCTGGCTTCAGCACCCGCCGGCAGCCGGTGAGGCACGTCTCCACGTGGTCGGGATCCAGATGCTGCAGCACGCTGTAGGAGAAGACGGTATCGAACGTGTCCGTTGCGAAAGGCGGAAAGCGCGCGTCGGCGACCAGAAACGCGGCGTCTATCTTTAGTTCCGTGGCTACGCGGCGCGCGGCCATCACTGCGCCGAGTGACGGATCGATGCCCACGACGCGGTAGTCCTTGCGCGCAGCCGCGAACGTCCAGCGCCCCCAACTGCAACCGAGGTCCAGCAACAGGCGGCCCTCGCCAGGCGGTAGGCGCAACTCGGGGATGGGATATTCTTCGAGGCGCCCGATGAGGTGTTTGTACATATTGCCGCAGGTGGCCTGAATCAGAAACGAGACGGCCGGATCGACGGCGGACGCGCCCTGCTTATGCATTCGCGCCACGCCTTCGCGCTGTTCATCGGTGACGCCCAGCGATTCGAGATAGAGTTCGGGTGCGCGCGGATCGGCGCCTGCGTCATGAAAAGCACGCTTGATGCTGGCGTGCGCGAGTTCCATTGTCTGTGCTTCATCCGGGATCAGCAGCACCGGCACGCCGTCTACGACCGGATACTCGTGGCCCGACGGACAGCGGAGGCGTTCGCCTGTGAGCTGGAGCGGTGCGTCGTCGCGCGGGCAGGCGAGCAGCGGAAGAAGCCAGGGCGGCATGCGGTCGGTCCCGGCGAGGTGCGGATCAGAAGAGTTCCTGCGTGGCGTCGCCCAGCTTCGGTTCGATGGGCTTCAGACCCAGATGCTCGTACCCTTTGCCGGCCAGCACGCGGCCACGCGGCGTTTTGAGGATGTAGCCTTCCTGGATCAGGAACGGCTCGTAGACCTCCTCGATGGTGTCCGACTCCTCGCCGACCATCACCGCGACGGTCTTCACGCCCACCGGCTGGCCCTTGTGCTGCGCGAGCGCCTGCAGGATGCGGCGGTCCATCTGGTCCAGGCCCGACGCATCGACGCCCTCCCGTTCCAAACCCTTTTGCGCGATCTCAACCGTCAGGCGCCCGTCGCCTTCCACCTCGGCCCAGTCGCGCAGGCGGCGCAGCAGGCGGTTCGCGATGCGCGGGGTCTTGCGCGCGCGCGTAGCGATCTCTTCCGCAGCCGCGCGGTCGGCTTGGATGCCCAAAATTTTCGCGGAGCGTATCACGATCTTCGTCAGATCGGCCGCCGAGTAGAAGCTCAATTTCTGCGGGATGCCGAAGCGGTCCTGGAACGGCCGGCTGAGCAGCCCGTCGCGCGTGGTGGCGGCGACGAGCGTGAACGGCTTGAGCTGGAAGCGGATCGGCCGCGCGGCCATGCCCTGGTCCACCGTCAGGTCGATGAAATAATCTTCCATCGCCGAGTAGAGGTACTCTTCCAGCGCCGCGCTGAGCCGGTGGACCTCGTCGATGAAGAGGACCGTGCGTTCGGGCAGGCTCGTGAGCAGGCCGACGAGGTCGCCGGGCTTCTTGAGCGCCGGCGCCGAGGTTCCGTGGAACTCGACCTGCATCTCGTTGGCGACGATGCGCGCGAGCGTCGTCTTGCCGAGTCCGGGCGGGCCCTAGAGCAGGATATGATCGAGCGCCTCGCCGCGCTTCATCGCGGCCTTGACGTACACGCGCAGGTTTTCGAGCACGCGCGGCTGGCCGACGAAGTCCTCGAAGCGCTGCGGCCGCAGGGTGGCCTCGAAGGCTTCTTCTTCGTCGCCCGCGGACGCCGGGCCCACCGGGCGTTCGCTATCTATCCGCTCGGGAATAACCTCGCCGAGATCCGCGGCGGCGGGCTTTTTCTTGCGAGGGAAGGGGACGCCGCGTGCCAAGGTCAGCCGAGTCTCCACGCACGCCATTACGCCGCGAAAGGACGAGTGTGTATCTAGAGCCGTGGACCCCGGCTTTCAAGTCTGCGAAAAGTCAGGCACGCAGGCCCTACCCGCCGTAGCGGACCACGCCCTTGAGGTAGCCCTTCTCCGGGTACATGGCCGTGTCGAGCAGTTCGTGGTAGCGGTCGATCGGCGCGGTGTGGCTGACGAGTTCGTGGTTCTTGAAGACGCCGCGCGCGATCAGCGGGAGCGTGTTTTTGAAGACGCGGGCGTAGTTCGGCGCGTTGGCGGGCGCGGTGTTCAGCACGTTGATGCCGCGGCAGTGCAGCGCGTTGCAGTCGAGCGTGCGCGTGCCGCGCTGCCAACTGAAGATGCACAGGTTGCCGCCGTTGCGGATCAGGCGCACCGAAAGGTCCAGCGCGGGCTGCGCGCCGGCAAGTTCCACCACCACGTCGGCCTTCTCTTCGACGAGCTTCTCGATCGCCGCGTCGTCCTTGCCGATCTGCAGGATGCGGTGCGCGCCGAACTTCTTCGCCATGGCGAGGCGCTCTGCGTTGGTGTCGATGGCAATCAGCTCGCCGACGAGGTGGTGCGCGAGGCCCTGGACCATCAGCAGGCCCATGTAGCCCGCTCCGACCAGCGCGACGCGCTCGCCGGGAAAGATCTGCGCGCGCTCGATGCCGTTCACCACACACGAGATCGGCTCGACGATCCACGTCATCGGGTCCTTCACTTCATAGGGAATGCGGATCGCGTCCTTCAGCTTGATGTTCTGAATCTCCTGGAAGCCGCCGCCGATCACCCAGTCGCCTTCCTTGAAGCCCTTCACGTCCTTACCGACCTTGAGCACCTGCCCCAGGCCTTCATGGCCGGGCGGCGCGGCGTAGGGATTGTTCTCCGGGCCGATCTTGTAGGTGCTCAGGTCCCACGCGCAGATGCCGCAGGCGACCTTGCGGAGCTGAATCTGCTCCGCCTCGGGCTCGCCGACGTCCACTTCGCGGAGCTCGATCTTCTTCGGCGCGATGTAGGCAATGGTTCGAGTCTTCATGGGTTCTCCTTTATTCTATTCAGAACATTATTCAGTGTACGCCAGCGCGCGGCGGATCAGGTCCTGCACGGCTTGCGGTTCCTGCTTGGCCTCGCGCAGTTCGTCGAAGGCTCGCTGGACCGCGCGCAGCGCGACGTCCGAGGGCACCTCGTTAAGTTGTGCGACCGCCTTCACCGCCAAGTCGGTCATCTCGTCCAGGCCGCTCACGGCAGGCGCGTGCACCGCGGCGCGGGCTTTGCGTTCTCCCGCCGGCTGCGCGGGCGTCTCTTCGCGCTCCGTCTGCTTGACGAGAATCTTGCCGAGTTCCAGCACAATCCGCTTGGCCGTGCCCTCGCCGACGCCGCCGCCTTTCAGTGCCGCGAAGTTGCCGAGCCGGATTGCCTGTTGCAGATGCGCAAGGTTTCCGCGCGAGAGCACCGCCAGCGCGAGCTTAGGGCCAACGCCGGAGACGTGCTGGATGAGCTGCCGGAAGAAGGCGCGCTCGGCGGCGGTGGCGAACCCGAAGAGCGTGAGCGCGTCGTCGGTGACGTGCAGATGCGCCAGCAACACGGCATGCTTGCCCACCGGCGGCAGCGCGTCGTAGGTCGAGAGGGGAATCCTAAAGAGGTAGCCGACGCCGCCGGCCTCGACGACGGCGTCGCTGGGCGTCTTGGACGTAAGGGTGCCGGAGACGTGGTGGAACATACGGATTGGGGATTCCGGATTTTGGATTTTGGATTTGTACGGCATCCGCCGGCAAGAGCGGGCTTAAATCCAAAATCCTCAATTCAAAATCTAAAATCGACTAGTCGATCGACTTCAGGCCCAGGCCCAGTTCGCCCAGCTTGACCTTGACCTCGTTCAAGCTCGTCTGGCCGAAGTTCTTGGTGGCCAGCAGGTCCGCCTCGGACTTTTCGCACAGGTCGCCGACGGTCTCGATGTTCAGCCGCTGCATGCACTTGCGGCTGCGCACGGAGAGTTCCAGATCGGTGATCGGCTTGACCAGCGCGACGTTCTCGGGGCCGCCGGTGCGCAGGCGCTGCGCGCGCGCGCGCTTGGCTTCCTCTTCCTTGAACATGCCGAGGCGCAGGCCCTTGGACTCGAGCAGGTTGCGGATCTCCTGCAGCGAGGTCTCGCCGAAATTCTTGTAGCTGAGCAGCTCCTGGTCGGTCTTGCGAACAAGGTCGCCCAGCGCGCGGACGTTCATCTTGGCCAGGCAGTTGCGGCTGCGGACGGAGAGTTCGAAGTCGGCGATGGGAATGCGCAGCACGGCCTCGAGGCGCTCGTTCTCCTTGCGCTCGTTCTCGTCGTAGTACATATCGAGCGACTCGACGGCGTCGCGCAGATAGAGCGCGGCGCGGCGGTTCGTCGGATCGACCTTGATCGCTTCCTTATACGCGGCGATCGCCTCGTCCACGTTCTCCTTGTCTTCATGGAGCAGGCCGAGGTTGACCATGGCCGAGACGAACGCGGGGCCTTGGCCGGTGACGCGCTTGTAGAGTTCGATGGCCTTCAGGTCTTCGCCGCGCAGGTCGAGGTAGTACGCGAGGCGGAAGGCCGCGTCGGCGTGGTTCGGGTCGAGTTCCAGGGCCTTCTCGTAGCAGGTGCAGGAACTCTCCTGCTGGCCTTTGGCTTCGAGGCAGCGGCCCTTCTGGAAGAGCAGGTCCGCGTCGGCCAGGCCCTGCTTCTCGAGCTTCTCCAGCGCCGCGAGGGCGTCGTCGAGCTTGCCGCCTCCGCGCAGCGCGGCGGCGACTTCGATGCCGATCTTCGGCGCCTGCGGCAGGTGCTCGGCGGCGTGCTTGAAGTGGTTGACGGCCTCGTCGAAGCGCTCGCGGTCGAGGGCGATCTCGCCCTTGAGCAGATGCGCGAGGGGACCCGAGAGTTCTTTCAGATTGTTCTCGGACTGATCGTAGCGCGAGAGGATCCATGCAAACGCCGCGACGCGCAGGGACTTCTCCTCTTTAGTGAGGGTCTCGCCGTCCAACGCGCCGAGGCGCGTCTGGAGAACCTTGCGTTCGGCGAGGTTGTTCCTCGCGACGCTGCGCAGCTTAAGGAGGAGTTCAGGCGTCAGCGCGGCCTGGGCACAGATTTCATCAACGGCACTGACGACGTTCATCTCCGACATGTCTTCTCCCTTGGGCGAGGTTTGCGGGAACCGAGGATGGCGGCACGGCCAAAACACAATCTCTTAACCTCAAGAGCCGAATAGACAAGAGAAAATCGGTCCGAGCGTGCCCTGCGGCGCGGTAAAAGGCGCAAACGCCACTTGCGCTTGACCGGCTGCAATCAGGAACTATAAAGCACGTCCCGCGCGAACGGTGCAAGGCTTGCCGCACGCGCGGCACCGGACGTTCATTCGCGCCCTTAGCTCAGCCGGTAGAGCAGCTGACTCTTAATCAGCGGGTCGAAGGTTCGAGTCCTTCAGGGCGCACCATTTTCGGGCAGGTCGGAAGGCTGCGCGGATTTCAGCGCGTATCCGCCTGACCCATGTAAAGGCAGTCGGTGCAAAGGAGCGGGACATGGCGGAACATCTCCACGACAAGATGCCGGTGCGCGGGCGTAAGTACGTGCGCCGCGGTCTTGCCAAGGCCAAGGGTGGCGTCGGCCGTAAGATCACCGGCAAGAACAAGCGCTGGTTCCGGCCCAACGTCCAGCGCGTGAAGATCATCACCGCGAACGGGACCATCAAACGCGCCTGGGTTACCGCCAAGATGCTCAAGCACGGCGAGGTCAACAAAGCGCCCAAGCAGAAGATTCTGGCCCAGATGCGCGCCGAAAAGGCCGCGCTCAAGAAGAAGTAACCTCTGCCCAGAAATATTGATCGAAAGAGTGGGCCGCGGAGATTTCCGCGGCCCTTGTTGTTTCTAGGCAACGCCCGGCTCTGGCTGGAAACGCGCGATCATTTTGATTCGGCCGGAACGGTCACTTCGCACGTATTCGAATCCATTCGTCCGCCCCACAAATCCTTGGGCATCGGTTCGACGTTGGGCATATGGGTTATGGCGGCGGCTTGAAGCAAGGCCTCATTGATGTCCCGCTCGTAGATCATCGTGGCGCGCACCGAATACCGGCCGGCGGGTAATTGGGATACGGGGCCCTTTACCTTCGCGTTTTCCAAGTCGTTCCCCGAATACGTCCATTCGTAATTGCAATTCCCAGCGTTCACGCGATCGCTGGGCTCGATGATGCATTCCACCGTTTTGCCGTGCTCCAAGCGGACGATCTCGTGTTTGCCTCCGGAGCCTACGGACGACGTGATCGCAACTATAAAGCTGGGGCCGCCCGAGGCCGGTGTCAGCCGCAGGTCCCAGCAACGCTTCAGGTGAAAGTCGTAAAGCGAGACCGGCGCGGTGCCCTCGTTCTTCAACACGGCTTTCAAACGCAGGGTTTTTCCCGGTTCGGGCGCCAGCGCTTCGATATGCGCGGCCAAACCGTTTACGCTGAATCCGTAGCCGTCCGTGCGCGGCGTCCTGGCCAGTACTTCCACCTCGATGGCGTTCGACACCGGCCGCCCGACTGCGGGATACGAGAACGAGTTGCCGTTGATCTTAATCGTGCTCGCCTTGGTTCCCCATGCGTGCCGCACGCGGACGCGGTATTTTCCGGCCGGTAGATCGGAAAGCGGATGCCGAATCCCGCCGAAATGGCTGCCCAGCGGCAGGTCGGGCCAGGCCATGCGTTTGGGGTGGAAACTTCCATCGCTGTTTCGCAGCGGTACCTTTACGGATTCGCCCGGTTTGAGTGTTCGCGGCAAGCCGATCGTGGCGGAACCGGAACTGGTCATCGCAACCAGATAACCATTCGGCTTGCCGTCTTGGGGTTCGAAGAAGAACTCCCAAACATCCGGCTTGTCGAAGCTCTCAGGCGCGAGCGTTTGATCGCCCACGTTTTTTACCGTGAGTTCAAAGGCGAAAGGAGCCTCGGGCGCTTGAGGCAGTGGGATCAATTTGATGGCAATTCCGTTGACGGAATCCCCGAACTTGTCCGGGTTGTCCACACTTTGTGCAGCTTGCTTTGGATCTGGTTGCTCGATAGCGCATAGGCTTGGCACGAGAACAACCGATGCGACAAGAGCGAGCTTACAAACCTTCATGGTCATATTCTCCATGGCAATAAGCAGTTAGGTGCGCGCATGTCTCCCATGCGTTTTCTTCAATGCATTGACGCAATGGCTAGAAGAGTAAGAGCTAAAAACTATAGACATTATATTGTCTATATGTAATTGGGCGAGCGTCCTCGATATTGATGTAAGCTATAGATTCAGCGGTACTTGTATTTTGGATGGTTGAAGCTATTCTAGTTGAGCCTTCACATACGTGCCGTCGTGTCTCGCCCGTTTGTTCATGTCGAGACATGGTGCATCTTTTTACGTGAGGGCGAACCGTTAAGGCCGGTGACCCGTATCTTTGTAGCAGGTAAAAGCCTGTCAGAGTTCGAGTTGGAACAAGGGCCATTCATGCCCCACGACCACTTGAAGCAGATGGTGAACGATCAGACCGGCCGTGCCGGGTCTCAGATCATCGCTACGCTCGTGGGCGGGATTCTGGTCCTCAACTCTTTCATTGCACAGTGGCTCTTTCCAGGCCAATCCTTCTACACTGATCTGCTGGCCTTTCTCGGCGCCCTGATACTCGGCTTTCCGCTGATCAAGCACGCGGCGAAGGGCCTCTGGGAAGGCCACACGCACATGGACGAGCTGGTCGCGCTGGCTTTTCTCGCGGCCTTCGCACAGGGCGCCGGCAGCCGCGCCGATGGGCAGCTTGAAGGCGGCTACCAGGCCGCGGGCGCGATCGCCTTCTTCATGATCATTTCGACGCTGATCGAGAACCGCACGGCGCTGGGCGCGCGGGCCAGCATCGAGTCGCTGATCCGCATCACGCCCACGCGCGCGCAGAAGATCGTCAATGGCGGCGAGACGGAAGTCGAGGCCCGGGATTTGAAGCCTGGCGACCGCGTGCGCGTGCGGCCCGGTGACAACATCCCCGGCGACGGCCGCGTGGTCTCCGGCGCGAGCACCGTCAACCAGGCGAACATCACGGGCGAATCGCTGCCGGTGGACAAGGGCGCGGGCGACGAGGTCTTCGGCGGCACGATCAACATGACCGGCGTGATGGAGCTCGAGATCACGAAGGCCGGCGCGGACACCACACTGGGCAAGGTCCAGGACCTGATCCTGCAGGCCGAACGCTCGCGCGCGCCGATCATGCGCGTGATCGACCGCTACGCGATGTGGTACACGCCCACGATCCTGATGCTCGCCGGGATGGTGCTCTTCTTCACCAAGAACATGAACAGCGTCGTCTCGATGCTGGTGATCGCCTGCCCCTGCGCGATCGTGCTCGCGACGCCTACGGCCATGGTGGCCGCGCTGAGCGCCGCCGCGCGGTTGGGCATCCTGGTCAAGAACGTGACGGACCTCGAGACCGCGCGCAACCTGACCGCCATCGTCTTCGACAAGACCGGCACGCTTACGACGGGCTCGCTCACCGTCACGCGGCTCTCGCCCGCGCCCGGCGTGGATGGGGCGGAGGTGCTCGCCGCGGCCGCGGCGGCGGAACAGAACTCCAAGCACCCCGTGGCGAAGGCCGTCGTCGAAGTCGCCCGGCGCGCGAAGCTCGAGCCCGCGGCTTGCGCCGAGTTCGAAGAGGTCCCCGGCCGCGGCGTCCGGGCTCTGGTGAACGCGCAGGAAGTGCTCGTGGGCCGGGCGAACTGGCTGCAGGAGCGCGGAGTGGATGTCTCGGCCCTGGATACGGCCGGGTCCGAGGGCATGAGCCTCCTCTTCGTTACGCGCGGCGGCAAGCCGCTCGGCTGGATCGGCCTGGAAGACCGCACGCGCCCGGAAGCGGCGCGCTCCATCGACGATCTGCGCGACCAGGGCCTGCGCCAGCTCGTGATGGTGACCGGCGACCGCTGGAGCGTCGCGCGCCGCGTGGCCTCCGAGATGCACTGCACCGACGTGAAGGCCGAAGTGCTCCCCGCGCAGAAGCTGGAACTTGTCGAGGACCTCAAGGCCCGCGGCCACACGGTCTGCGTGATCGGCGATGGCGTGAACGACGCGCCGGCGCTGGCGGCGGGCCATATCTCCATCGCCATGGGCGCGGCGGGCAGCGATGTCGCGATTCACTCCGCATCCATCGCGCTGATGAACAACAACCTCAACCGGGTGCCCTTCCTGATCAAGCTCTCGCGCGACCTGAACCGCGTAGTGAAGCAGAACTTGATCTTCGGCGCGGCTTTTATCGCTGTCTTCGGTACGCTCGGCGCGATGAACCTGATCTCGCCTGTCGTGGCCGCTGCGCTCCACGTGGTCAGCTCGGTGCTGGTGATCTTCAACTCGGCGCGGCTCGTCCGCGCGGGGGAGGACCTCGATCAGCCTCACGGGCAGGCAGCGCCCGCGCCCGCAGGCGCGCCAAGGGAGGCGCTCGCGTGAGACAGACTGTAGAGCGTAGAGCGTGGAGCGTGGAGCGATACGCACTGAACGTAGAGCGTGGAGCGTGGAGCGTGGAGCGAAACGACGTTGCCGCCGCCGTTCGCTTCTCGTTCTACGCTTCACGCTCTACGCTCTACGAAGTTCATTCCACGCTCTACGAATCGCGCTCCACGCCGTCACCCGACCTCGCGCGTCTGGAAGAGCCCCACGGCCAGGCAGAGCACGCCGAGGATGTAGAGGCCCGTGTACGCGGCGACGCTCGCGAGGTGATCGAGCGGGATCGTGCGGCCCTGCGAGAGCGCGTCGGCCTGCCAGAGGTAGCCGAGGTTGGGCACCACGCGATAGAAGAATCCGGCGAGCAGGCTGCCATGCTGCGCGGCTTGTCCGAAGAGATAGTCGCTGCTGAGGCCGATCAGGAAGACGCCCGCGCAGATCAGCAGCGTCATGATCTGCCCGAGGCGGATCGAGGCCGCGATGGCCACCGCGCAGATCAGGCCCAGCGCCAAAAAGATCATCAGGATCGCGATCCAGAGTTGCCCGTTCCAGTTGGTTGCGAGGGACTGGAACTCCCAGTGCTTGCCGACGAGCAGGACCAGCAGGTATGCGGCGAGGATCAGCGGCAGCAGCGCGGAAGTCAGCGCCGAGGCGAAGACCCAGCGGTAGAAGTAATTGCCCCAGGCGGCAAAGCCGACGGCGAGCAAGAGCGCGCCGAAGCCGAAGAGCAGCACGGGGCCGTCCAGTTCCTGGGCCGCGTTGGAAAGGACCTCGTGCCGCACACTCAGCAGGAAGGCGATCGCCCAGACCAGCCACGCGACGGCCAGCGCGCCGAGCACGCCCAGGTACTTGCCCAGCACGAACGCGGACCGGCCGATCGGCTTGCTGATCACCGTCAGCACCGTCTGGTTCGCGATCTCGCGGCTGAAGACGCCCGCGGCGCTGAACGCGGCGAGCAGCAGTCCCGCGACGAAGAGCGTGCTGAGACCCAAATCCAGCAGCATCTTATCGTCGCCTTCCATATCGAGCGTAAAGGCGCAGAGAGCCGGGTTGAGCGCCATCAGCAAAATAGTTCCCAGCAGCAGCACGACATAAATGGGCTGGCGGATGGATTCGACGAAGGTGTTGCGCGCGACGGCCCATATCTGCTGCAGCATGCGATTCGTTTCCGCCGGATCGGGCGAGGTTGGCCTAAGCATACTACGAAAAAGTACGTTGTCAGTTCGAGGAAAAGCGCCGTGGCACAGGCGTCCCGCCTGTGTGCCGAACCTTCGCCATCATTCCGGCGCACGCGCGCCGGCTTGCGCGCCCGCGGCAAGTTATACAGTCGCGACGCTTGTGCCGCGATTTTCGGTTCGAACGTTCGGCCGTGTTTATCGACGAGGACTTCGCCTTGAACCAGGGCCCGGTGAACTACGAGCGCGCCGTCGGCGGTTCGCTGCTGGGCCTGGGGGTCCAGGCAGCGGCGGCGGGCCTGTTGCTCGGGCTGGGGCTGTGGACCGGCGATTCTGCCGTGCTCGCGGGCGCCTGGCTGGCCGCGGCGGGACTGCCGGTCTGGATCGTGCTCGCGATCGTCCACCAGCAGCACCGGCTGGAGCGCCTCGAGGCGCTCGAGGCCGAGGAACTCGCCAAGCGCCCCGGCGTCGAACAGACCATCTTCGAGCGGACCTCGGCGGACCTCTCCGTTGCGCGCCGCCGCCTCGACCAACTCTTCAAGTGGGTGCTGCCGGCCGTGAGCCTGCTCGTGGGGCTCTACCTGGCGGGCGCGGGACTCTGGCTCGCGATTCAGAATGCGACCAAAGCCGGCGCGCGCGCCGAGGCGCAAACGCTCGGTTTCGATCCGCTGATGGCCATGGCCTTCTGCGCGGGCCTGGGCTTGTTGGGCTTCCTGGTCGGCCGGTTCGTCGCGGGCATGGCGCGTGTTCGCGAGTGGCAGCTCATGCGCGGTGGCGCGGGCTTCCTGATGAGCGCCGTGGTGGGCGCCGTGGCCCTCACGCTTGGCTTGGCCGGTGCGAAATACGAACTGCCCGCCCTGCTGCGCTGGCTGGCGGTCGTCATTCCGGTCTTCATGGTCCTGATCGGCGCGGAGGTCCTGCTCAATCTCGTCCTGAACGTGTACCGGCCGCGCAAGCCCGGCGAGACGCCCCGCGCCGCGTTCGACGCGCGCCTGCTGGGGCTGCTCACGACGCCCGAGGGCCTCGCCAAGGCTTTCGCGGACGCGGTGAATTACCAGTTCGGCTTCGAGATCACGCATAGCTGGTTCTGGCAGTTGCTCGGCCGCGCGGCGCTGCCGCTGCTGGGCTTTGCCGTCGGCGCGCTGCTGCTGGTCTCCTGCCTCGTGCATGTCGAACCCAGCCAGCAGGCGCTGGTGACGACCTTCGGGCGGCTCGACGGCGAACCGCTCGGCCCGGGCCTGCATCTCAAGTGGCCCTGGCCTCTCTCCTCGTTCGAACTCTTCGACGTCACGCGCATCCACGAAATCCGTGTCGGCTCCATTGAGGACCTCAAGCCAGGCGAGCCCGTGCTCTGGACCAACGAGCACTCGGCCAAGGACGAGGGCCTGCTGATCGTCGCGGCTTCGCCGCTGGCCGCGCCCAATTCAAGCACCACCACGAACCGCGCGCCCGCGATCGCGCTGGTGATCGCGGAGGTTTCGGTTCAATACCGCATCAAGGATCTTAAACCGTTCGTCGCCTGTGGAGCCGCGGGGAGCGTCGAGGCGTGGCTGAAGTGTTCGGCCGAGCGCGCGGTCACCGCCTACCTGTATGGCCTGGACGAACAGGAAGTGCTGGGCCCCGCGCGCCTGCAGGCCGGCGACCGCCTGCGCGAACGCATCCAGCGCGAGTCCGATGCGAACGGGCTCGGCATCGAAGTGCTCTTTGCGGGCATCCTGAGCGTCCATCCGCACCACAAGGCCGCCGAGGCGTTCCACGAATCCGTGCAGGCGCTGCAGGAGCGCGAGACGAAGATCGAGCAGGCGCAACAGGAGCGGATCAAGACGCTCTCGCAAGTGGCCGGTTCGCCCGACCAGGCGGCGAAGCTGGTCGCCGAGATCTCAAAGCTCAACCAGTTGAAGAACGCGGGCGCCAAGCCGGATGAGATCGCCGCGGGCGAGTTGGCGGCGGAGCGCGCGATTCGCGAAGGTTCCGGCGAAGCCTCGCAAGAACTGGCCAAGGCCGAAGCCGACCGCTGGACGCGCGAGAACGCCGAGCGCGGCAAAGCCGAGCGCTTCCTGAAGGAACTGCTCTCGTACCGGCAGGCGCCGCAGTATTTCGTGGCGCGGCGCTATCTGGAAGTGATCTCCGAAGGGCTGGGCTCGGACAAGGTGCGCAAGTACGTGCTCGCCGCCGAGCGCGACAAGTTGACCGTGCGCATGGATCTGAAGGACCAGGATCTCGATCTGCCGATGAACCTGACGCCGGAGAAGTAGAACGACAAGGGAGCGAACGATGCGGAACCGATCGGCCGTAATTCTGGGCGTGCTCGTGGCGCTGCTGCTGCTGCTCTATATGGTCAGCTACCAGGTGCGCTTCGACGAGGCCGTGCTCGTCACGACCTTCGGCAAGGCGGACGAGAGCTCGGTGGTGAACGCGGACGGCCGGAGCGCGGGCCTGGGCTTCAAGTGGCCTTGGCCGATCCAGGACGTCCGCACCTTCGATACCCGCACGCGGATTCTCGAAGCGCCGCCCGAGCAGCAGCAGACCCGGGACAACCAGGTGGTGGTGGTGAACGACTTCGTCGCCTGGAAGATCTCGAACCCGCTGGAATTCGAACGGGCGCTGAAGGATCCCACCAAGGCGGAGGAACAACTCCGCAACCGCCTGCGCACCGCGCGGGCGCTGATCAACCAGTACACGTTCGACGAGTTGACCAACCGCGACCCCGCAAAGCTGAAACTCGACGCCCTCGAAGCGGCGGTGCTCGAGAATCTCCGCAAGGACGTGAACGCCAAGGCGTACGGCATCGAGATCAAAGCGGCCGGCATCAAGCGGCTCGAACTGCCGGGCGATGTCTCGGAGAAAGTCTTCGAGCGCATGAAGAGCACGCGCCAGATGCTGGCCCAGTCGGCGCGCTCGGAAGGCGACGCGATCTCGAAGGACATCCACGAACGCGCCGAGAGCGCCCGGAACATCATCCTATCCTTCGCGGAACGCCGCGCGCAAGCCATCCGCGCCGAAGGCGACGCCGAAGCCGCGAGTTACTTCAAGTATTTCAAGGACAACGAGGAATTCGCGATCTTCCTGCGCAAGATCGAGAGCCTGAAAACGGCGCTTAAATATCGCACCACGTTCCTGCTCGATACGAAGACCGTACCGTTCGATCTGCTTGCGCCCAAGCCCGACGCCGCGCCGGCGAAGGCGCCGGACAAGACCGGCAAATAAGGATTATTGGATTCTCGAATGGCTGAGCCGAACCCATCCTCCCCGCCGCCCGCCGGTCATGAACATGACCACGGGCACGGCCATGCGCATGAGCATGGCCACGGGAACGATCACGGACACGCGCATGGAGTGGGGGACCTCTTCGACCACCCGCATGTGGACGCCGCGCCCGAGAAGCCCGGCTTCGAGAAGGAACTCGATCCCGCCAACCGGTCGCTGGCCGAGGCGCTGCGCGTCAGTTTCGGCATCCTGAAGGTCGTGATGGTCCTGCTCGTGCTCGCGTTCCTCTTCGGGCGCTGGGTGGAAGTGAAGGAAGGCGAGGCCGCGATCCGCCTGCGCTTCGGCGCGGTGCAAGGCGAAGCCGGCGAGCGCGTGCTCGGGCCCGGCTGGCATTTCGCGCTGCCCGAAGGCATCGATCGCATCGTCAAACTCCCCACGACCGAACAGCGCATCTCGCTCGACAAGGAATTCTGGTTCGAGGTGAAGCCCGGCGACGAAGCGAAGGAACTCGATAAGCTCGCAGCCCCCAAAGGCGGTCTGGCGCCTGGCCGGGACGGCTCGCTGATCACGTCCGACAAGAACATCGTCCACGGCCAGTGGCTGGTTTCTTACCGTATCGACAAGCATCAGGCCGAGGTCTTCGCGCAGAACACGGGCACGCTCAACGCCGCGGAGAAGCTGGTCCGCAACGCGGCCGAACGCGCCATCGTTCACGTCGTGGCGCGGACCACTGCCGACGAATTTCTGGGCGGAGGCATCGACCTGCCGGGCATCCGCATCGAGACCCAGGACGCGCTCGACCTTCTCGACGCCGGGTTGACCGTCACCGGCGTGGAAGTGAAGGCCAAGACGCCTCCACTTGGCACGCGCGCGGACTTTAAAGCCGTGAGCAGCGCCGAGAGCGAACGCGCGACGAAAATCACCAACGCGCGGACTGAAGAAGGCCGGATTCTCTCCGATACCGCCGGCGCCTCGTACAAGGATCTGCTGGCCCTCATCGACGCCTATCGCGAAGCACGCGTGTCCGGCAAAACGCAAGCCATCGAGGCGGCGGATAAGCGCATCAGCGAGTACCTCGACCATACCAAGGAAGGCCAGGGCCAGATTCTGCGCACGATCTCCGAGGCCGCCAGCTATCGCAGGAGCGTCGTCGAGGCCGTGCACGCCGAGGCCGAGACCTTCAAGCGCCTGCTGCCGCAATACCTCGAGAACCCGCGCATCTTCCGCGAGAAGATGATCCAGGACGCGCAGCAGGAACTCTTCTCCGGCGACGCCGAAAAGTTTTATCTGCCGCCCGACGCGAAAGAGCTCTACCTCGACCTCGGCCGCGATCCGGCGATCCGAAAAGAGCAGGAGAGCAAAGGCTACAAGCTGGAACCGAAGACGCCGCCGTCCAAACCGTAGAAAGCGCAGGCACGCCGCATGGTCGCCAACGCCGAACCGCCGGTCATCGAATGCCTCGGGCTGACCAAGGTCTTCAAAGACTTCTGGATGCGCCCGCGCGTCACGGCCGTGGACGGCCTGGACCTCGTCGTCCAGCCGCACCAGGTCTTCGGCCTGCTGGGCCCGAACGGCTCGGGCAAATCGACGACGATCAAGATGATCCTCGGGCTGCTCTTTCCCACAAAGGGCCGCGTCGCCGTCTTCGGACAGTTGCCCTCGGACGTGAAGACCAAGGCGCGCGTCGGCTACCTGCCCGAAGAATCCTACCTCTACCGCTTCCTGAACGCGCGCGAGACGCTCGACTTTTACGGGCGCATCTTCAATCTGGATCGCCGCGAGCGGAACAAGCGCATCGACATGCTGCTGGAGATGGTCGGGCTCCAGGCGGTGCAGCGGCGGCCCGTCGGCGAGTTCTCCAAAGGCATGCAGCGCCGCATCGGCCTCGCGCAGGCGCTCATCAACGATCCCGACCTCCTGATCCTCGACGAACCCACCACCGGGCTCGACCCGCTCGGCACGCGCCAGATCAAGGACCTGATCCTGAACCTCAAGCAGCGCGGCAAGACCGTGCTGCTCTGCAGCCATCTGCTGGCGGATGTCGAGGACGTCTGCGACCGCGTGACGATCCTCTACGGCGGCAAGATTCGCGCGCTCGGCACCATCGACGAACTGCTCCGCGTGAGCGACTCGACGCAGTTCGAGACCGAGCATCTCGATCCCGCGCTGGTGGAGAAAGTGCGCGAGCTGCTTCAACGCGAGGGCAACCGCAAGATTCACCGGGTTGAAGCGCCGCGCCGCAAACTCGAAGCGCTCTTTCTAGAGATCGTGCAGCAGGCGCTGAAGGAAGGCGCCGTAACGAGCGGCGCGCGCTCGGGCGGCACGGTGGCGCAATTCCTGGCCGCCGGGACTCAGGCGGCTTCGGCTTCCGAAACAACGCAAGTTATCGAAAGCCTCGTGAACGCGGCGAAGCCGCAGCCCCCGGCCCAATCTTCAGCGAAGCCCGCAGAAACGCCCAAGTCCGGTGCCGATGCCGCCGTGCTCTCCGCACTCACCGCACCCAAGCCCGCCGTTGCGGAATTCGCGCCTGCTGCCGAATCGAAGTCTGCTGCGCCCGCGCCGACCTCGCCGAGCGTTGACCGCTCGGTGATCGACGGCCTGCTCGACAAGGGCGATAAGAAATGAAACTGCCGGACGCGCCCTGGAAGCGCTGGTCGCTGACGCTCGCGCTCAGCGCGCTCGCGCTCATTGCCGCGGAAGCCGCGGTCTGGCTCGGCGCGGGTCACGATCCGCTGCGCGATTCCGCGGGCCGCACGTTCGCCGGCGCGTGGCTGGCCGCGTGGCTTTTCCTGGCGGGCCTCGCGTTGCTGCGCCTGCTGCTGAAGTTCGAGTGGGCGCCGTTGAGCGTCGCGCGGACGCTGCTCGACGAAGCGATCCGCATGCGCCTGGCGCTCGCCTTCATCGGCCTGCTGATTCTTACGCTGGCCGTGCTGCCCGCGATGGAGAGCTCCGAGACGCCGCTGCATTACCGCGTCCAGACGTTCCTCTCCCTCGGCCTCGGCGCGACGGCCACGCTGCTCAGCCTGATGACGATCTTCCTCGCGTCCATCGGCCTGAGCGGCGAGATTCAGGACCAGCGCATCTTCACGGTCATGACCAAACCCATGGGCCGCGGGGCGTATCTCTTCGGCAAGTGGCTCGGCATCATGCTGCTCGACGGCCTGCTGCTCGCTGTCGCGGGCGCGACGCTCTTCAGCTACGCGTTTCAGATGGCGCGCGAGCCCGGCATCGACCGCGCCGACGCGCAGGCGGTCTGGAGCGAAGTTCTCACCGCGCGCGCGAGCGTGCCGCCGCGTCCGGCCGCGCCTTTCGAGGACAAAGCGCGCGAGAAGATCGCGCGGCTCATGCGGGAACGCTCGCCGCTGCTACAGGAGGTCGGCGCGGACCAGCTCTTCGAGCAGATCGTGAAGGACGAAGAGAAACAGTGGCGCAGCATCGAGCCGCGCGGGCGCGCGACGTTCGTCTTTGAAGGACTGCGTGAAGCGAAGGCGCTGGAGAAGCCGGTGCAGATCCGCTTCACGATCAACACGCTGCCCGAGCCCCCCGAGAAACTGCTTACCCTGGGCATGGAGATAAAGGGCCGCACCGCAGCCGTGGATGTGCGCGTGGGCGAGTACAAATCCGTCACGCTCAACCCGGACGCCATCGACGCGCAGGGCCGCATTGAGTTTATCCTGATCAACGAGAACCCGCGCAATCCCAAAAGCTCATTCGCCGCCACGATCACCATCCCGCCCGCGGACGGCCTGGAGGCTCTGTACGAACGCGGCGGCTTCGCGCTGAACTTCGCCCGTGCCACCGCGATCCTCTGGATCAAACTCGGCTTTCTCGCCATGTTCGGCCTGGGCGCGGGGGCGTTGCTGAGCTTCCCCGTCGCGGCGCTGCTGACGCTCGGCGTGTACACGCTCGCGTCGGCCAGCGGATTCCTGATCGACGCGTTGAAGTATTTCGGCGACAACGAGAAGTCCGAGGCACTCAAGGCGGCCACGTCTTCCGTGCGCTGGACCGGCATGCTGCTTGCCGAACTGCTTGGCCCCTACAGCCGCTACGCGCCGGGCGCGAAGGTCGTCGATGGCCGGCTCGTCCCGTGGTCGGACGTGCTCGGCTGCGCGGGCTGGATTGGGCTCGTCTGGACGGGCCTTGCCGCCGCCGCGGGCTGGCTCATCTTCCGGCTGCGCGAACTCGCGCGGGTGCAGGTATGAACGGCCGCGGAGCGATGCTGGGCGCGCTCGCCTGCGCGGCGGCGTTTGTCTTTGCCGCGTCCCTGCTAATGCCGTCCATTAATCGCCAGCGCGACGACCTGGACCTCACCGTCAACCCCGATGTGTTGAAGAACATGCCGCCGGACATCGTGCTCACGCAGACGGCGCTCGGCAGTTTCCGCGGGCTCGCCGTCGATTACCTCTGGATCCGCCTGCAGGACCTCAAGGACCAGGGCAAATATTACGAGGCGATGGACCTGAGCCGCTGGATCTCGCGCCTGCAACCGCGCTTCGCCAGCGTCTGGGAATTCCACGCGTGGAACATGGCGTACAACATCTCGGAGGCAACCCGCACGCGGGAAGAGAAGTGGCGCTGGGTCGAGGAAGGCATCCGCCTCCTGCGCGACGAAGGCATCCCGCTCAACCCCGCTGCGCCAAAGCTCTATCAGGAACTGGCGTGGATTTATTTCCACCGCATCGGCAAGTACAGCGCCTTCGCGCAGGACTACTTCAAGCTCCGCCACGCAATGGAGTGGCACCAACTCCTGGGCGAGATGCCCAAGGGTTCGGCGCCGGCGGCGGTAGCGTGGATGAAGGAGATTGCCGACGCGCCGGAGTCGCTCGACGAACTTCTCGCACAGCAGCCCGGCATGGCGGCTCAGATCGCGACGCTCAAAGCGCTGGACATCGGCCTCGACGGCGGCCTGCTGCGCGTCGTCTCGGAACTCGACGCCGGCGCCGAACTGACCGACGCCGCAGGAAACCTCGTGGGCGAGCGCGAAGGTTTCAAACTTACCGCGAGCGGGACCAAGCTGCTCGAATGGCATCGCGATCCGGCCTTGGCCGGCGCGCGCGCGGCGCTGCTTGCCTTCGTGCGCGCGAAGATTCTGCGCGAGAAGTACAAGATGGACCCCGCGTTCATGCTCGAGATGATGCGCACGTACTGGCCGATCGACTGGCGGCATCCCGCGGCGCATTCCGCCTACTGGGGTTTGCTCGGCGCGCGCCGCTGCCAGGACCGCCCGAACGCGGACCTCTTCGAGCTGATGGCCGACGACCGGCTGGTGGTGATGAGCATGAAGGACCTCGCCTTCGGCGGCTCGATCGGCTTCGACCCGCTTACGAACTACTTCAATCAGTTGCCCGAACCGCTGCTGCTCGGCGCATACGAGAAGGCTTATCTGGAAGCGGAGGGCCGGCTGGAGAAGGGCGGCAAATACGCCGGCGCGTTGGGCGAGAATTACCGCGGTTTCCTGCTGGAAGCGGTCTCGCTTGCGTACTTCTACGGCTCGGAGGAACTCGCGCGGCAGTTTTATGAGAAGTTGCGCAAGCAGTCCGGCGACCGGTACGATTACTCGCAGCCGCTCGATATCTTCGTGCGAAGCGAACTGCTCAAGGGCAAGGACCGCCTGGAGGTCGCCAAGCCCGCGATCCAGGGGTTCGCCTACCGCCTCTTCGAAGAAGGTTACGCCGCCGGGCGCTTGGATGCGGCCGCGCGCTACCTCGGTTTCATCAAATCGATTTACGCGTACTATCAGGAACAGCAGAAGAAGCTCGGTCCCTCCTTCGTTAAGACGCCGTTGCCGCCGCTGAACGACGTTCTTGCCGACGCCTTCGCGCAATACATCTTAAGCGCCTCGCGTCCGCACCTCACGCGTGCGCGTGTCTGGCGCAGAGTCCCGCTCGAATTACGCCAGGCCGCCTTCGACCGCATCAAGGATTCTTTGTATGAGGACGCGAAGCGGCACGGCATCAACCCGGAGAGCGCGTACCCAGAGCCGCCCGGCATGGATGAGATCCGCAAGAAACGCAAGGCGCCGATGACTCCCGAGGCTCCTTGATCGCCCTCGAAGGTTCTCGTGGTCCCGCCGCATTCGGGTATACTTGATAGAGCAGGAGTGGCCTCGCGAGGACGCGCCATGGATGAGGCAATCGATATTCACGATCCGTCGGTGGTTCCCGGCCGGTTCTGGCACAAGCTGGAGGACGGGCGCATCCAGTGCGACATCTGCCCGCGCTACTGCAAACTCGCGGAAGGCCAGCGCGGGCTCTGCTTCGTCCGCGCGCGCGCCGGCGATCAGGTGGTGCTCACGACGTACGGCCGCTCCAGCGGGTTCTGCATCGACCCGATCGAGAAGAAACCGCTCAACCACTATCTGCCCGGCACGCCGATCCTTTCCTTCGGCACCGCGGGCTGCAACTTGGCGTGCAAATTCTGCCAGAACTGGGACATCAGCAAGTCGCGCGAGTTCGACACGCTGGCCGACCAGGCCAAGCCCGAGACCATCGCGCGCGCCGCAAAGGAGATGGGCTGTTCGAGCGTCGCCTATACTTACAACGATCCGGTGGTCTTCCATGAGTATGCCATCGACGTCGCGATCGCTTGCCGCGAGGCCGGCATCAGGAACGTGGCCGTCACCGCCGGCTACCAGTGCGCCGAGCCGCGCGCCGAGTTCTACAAGCACATGGACGCGGCGAACGTCGACCTGAAGGGTTTCACCGAACGCTTCTACGATAAGATCTGCGGCGGGCGCCTGCAGCCGGTGCTCGAGACGCTCGAGTACCTCAAGAAGGAAACGAACGTCTGGTTTGAGATCACGAACCTGATGATCCCCGGCGAGAACGACGATCCGAAGGAAACCGAGGCAATGAGCCAGTGGATCGTGGAGCATCTCGGGCCGGATGTTCCGGTGCACTTCACCTCGTTCCATCCCGACTGGAAGATGCTCAATCACGCGAACACGCCCGAGAAGACGCTCGCGCACGCACGCTGGATCGCCATGCAAGCCGGCATCCGCTATGCGTATACCGGCAACATCCACGACCACGAGGGCGGCAGCACGTTCTGCCACCATTGCGGCAAGCGCCTGATCGAGCGCGATTGGTACGACCTCGGCGACTGGAATCTGACCGGCGACGGCAAATGCAAATTCTGCGGGACGCCGTGCGCCGGCGTCTTCGACGGCCCGCCCGGGCACTGGGGCCACAAGCGCGTGCCGGTTTATCTGCGCGACTTCGCCGCGTAGTCTTGCGCGAATTCCTTAATAATAAGGAGCGCCCATGCCCCGAAAAGTCAAAGTCGTCACCACCACTATGCAAGGCCGCGGCGGGCCGACGGTTGAGGCCAACCGCGCCCGCACGCTCGAACGGCTCGACATCGCTTGCGGCGAGAAGCCGGACATCGTCTGCCTTCCGGAGACGTTTTTGCAGCAGCACGTCGGGGTGAAGGCCGAAGACGTCGCCGAGCCGCTCGACGGCCCGACGCTCTCCGAGGCCGCCAAGCGCGCCCGCGCGCACCGCACGTACGTCATCTGCCCGCTGTTGACCAAGCGCGAGAACCGTATCTACAACTCGGCGGTGATCCTCGACCGCAAGGGCTCCGTTGCCGGGATCTACGACAAGGTTCAGCCCGTGACGAGCCAGGACGATTTCACCTGCATGGAAAGCGGCGTCACGCCAGGCACGGAGGCGCCGGTCTTCGAGCTCGACTTCGGCCGCGTTGGCATTCAGATCTGCTTCGATCTCGGTTTTCCCGAGACCTGGGCGCAGTTGGCCGAACGCCGCGCGGAACTCGTCTTCTGGCCCTCGGCCTACGACGGCGGCTTCCCGCTGCGCCTCTTCGCATACCTGCACAACTATTACGTCGTCTCGGCGGTGAAGTCGCGCTACGCGCAGATCGTCAATCCGCTGGGCGAGGTCCTCGACCGGACCGATCCGAGTTTGGGCTATGCGTCGCGGACGATCGACCTCGACTTCATGGTCTGCCACCTCGATTTTCACACCAGCATGCCGGAGCAGCTCAAGAAGAAGTATGGCGACGGCGTGAGCGTGCGCGTCTACAGCGAAGAAGGCCACTTTCTAGTGGAATCGAACCGCGCCGATCTGCCGCTCGCGAAGATGGCGGAAGAGTGCGCCTTGGAACCCGCGCGCGTGTACTACAACCGCCACCGCCAGGCGTATCCCGCGCTGCGCGGCGGGCGCGAACCCGAACCGCAGACGCCGGTGTATAAAGGCCGCGCGCAATACAGTTGATGCCGGCGATTAACCGGTCGAACTCGCGATGCTATCGACGCCCAAGCCGTAGAACGTGTACTCGCAATCGACAATGGTCTCGAGCGCGAAGCCTGCGTAGCCGCCGGCCTCGTCTTCCATGCCGCGCGCGTACGCCAGCGCCCGCGCGGTGATCTTCGGGTCGCTCTGCCCGAGCATCTTCAGCGTAAAGAGCCCGGTGTACGTCGAGAGCAGGTCCGCGATCGGCGCGCTGGGCATCGCGTAGAAGCCGCCTTCTTCGCTGAACATCGTCTTCACGAACGCGGCGTGATGCCCGAGGTCCCTCACCGCCAGCGGCATCAGCTTTTCAGCGAGACCCGTCCACGATGCGAACCGCCCGACGGCGCCGCTCGCGGTTAGAAGGAGCGTCAGCGCCACGCCCGCCGCGGTGCCGTTGGTGCCCGCGCGCTTGCTGAACTTGTTTTCAAAAAACCCGCCGCCGGGCTGCTCCAGGCTCTTCAAGAACCCGCGCAGCTTCTCGGTATCGGGCATCTCGCCGCCCATGCGGAAATACGTGCAGGCGGTGAGAAACGTATGGTACAGGCTGCCGTTGCCTTCGAGCGCCGTCTTGGCCCAGCCGCCGTCGTCGCGCTGCAAGAAACCGAGGCGCGCGTGCGTCAGCCGCGTCAGTTCGATGCGCTCGGTGTTGGTGACCTGCGGGCCGAGCACTTCCTCGCAGAGCGCGAAGGCGTCCCACCACGAGCCCGCCGAGACCGCGTCGCCGAAGGCACCGCCGCGTTCCTTGCGCAGGCGCAGCAGAAAGTCGGCCGAGCGCTTGGCGATCGCGGGCGTGAGCACGTTCAGCGCCGAGAGGCTGCGCAGCGAAAACGTGGTGTAGTAGAGTTCCGCGTTGCCGCGCCGGTTCTTGAAGCCGCCGTTGGGATGTTCCTGCGCCGCGATCCAGCGCGCGTGCTTCTCGCGGTACTCGGCCGGCGTCTTGGCCAAGCCGTCGCGCACGTCGTCGCGGAGAAGTTTGAGAAAATCCATGCGAGGCATTTAACCACGGAGGACACCGAGAACACAGAGAAGAACAAAATAGGATTCGAGTTGTTCTCCGTGTGCTCTGTGATCTCTGTGGTTAAGAAGCGCCGTTACTCCAGCAGCGTCGCCGTGAGGAACGTGAACAGCGCCTGCAGCCCGTCGTGGGCCACGTGGTCGATGGCGCGCATCGCGCGGTTGCGCTGGCCGTCGGCGAGCATCGCCGCCTGCAGCGGGATCTCGTACTTGAAGTAAATCTCGCGCAGTTCCGCGAGGCGCTTGGCGTGCGCTTCGGGGTCGGCGGGCGTCTGATCGCTGGAATCCGGAGCCTCGCGCGCCGCGGTGAGAATCAGCTCCTTCTCCGCGTCCGTGCTGCTCTCGAGCGCCAGCGCGAAGAGCAGCGTCGGGCGGCCCTTCAAGATATCGCCGCAGGCGTTGACCTTGTTCGGCGTATCGCCGTCGACGTCTTTCAGGTCGTTCTGAATCTGATACGCGACGCCGAGGTGCTTGCAGAACTCGGACAGCGCCGTGTCCCACGGGCCGTCGGCTCCGCCGAGCACGATGCCCGCATACAGCGCCGCGTCGAAGGCTGGCGCGGTCTTGAGCGCGTACAGGCGCAGTGTGTCGAGCGGCTTTAGGTTCTTCTCGCGGCCCTTGCGCCAGAGCAGTTCGGCGCCCTGGCCCTCGGCGAGTTTGACGTGCGCTTCGGAGAGCTTGCGCAGAATCTTCGCGGCTTTCTCCGCGCCGATGGTGGGCATCTCATCGGCCACGACCTTGTAGCCGCGCCCGAGCAGGTAGTCGCCGATGTTCAGCGCGACGGGCACCGAGTGCGACTTATGCAGCGTCTCCGTGCCATAGCGGAAGTCGTCGTCGTCCTCGATGTCGTCGTGGATCAGCGAGGCCTTGTGGAAGAACTCCATGCCGCCCGCGACGCGTTTCACCTCCAGAGGAATCTCGTCCTGGTCGGTGAGCGCCTGCCACGCGGCCTGCGTGAGGAACGGCCGGAAGCGCTTGCCGCCTTTGCGCATCCAGGCGATCGAGATCTTCTCGGTCTCCGCGACCTTGTCGCCGGCGGGCAGCGCCTTGCGCTCGTACGGCGCGATCTTCTCGAGCGGCTTGGGGTCGAAGTCGTGAACCACGTTCCGCAGCAGCGGCACGAAGCTGCGCGTGCGTTTGCCTGCCGCGCCCACCTTTTGGTAACCGAGCGCCTGGTAGACCCAGTCGATGTCCACCTCGGTGTTGTGGCAGGTGTCGCGCAGCAGCGGGATCGCGATGGCCGGCATGCCGAGCTGCAGGACCTTGTCGAAAGCTTTTTCGAGCACGTTTAGGCACGCGACGCCGAGGATGCCCTCGACCTCGCCGCTGGCGATCAGCTTCAGCACGACCGGCGTGCCTTCAGCGATGAGGACGTTGTACCCCATGCGCTTGCCGATCTGGTCGAAGTCCGCGAGCGAGCAGAGCCCGCAGCCGTTGCAGTGGAGTTGGACCTCGTCGAGCTTGGCGGTGCAGTTCTCGGCCTGCTTCAGGCAGTGCGGCATCGAGAAGAGGCGCTTCTCGAACGGCACCGCGGCGAACTCTTCGCGCCAGTACTCGTTGTTCAGCATCACCATGGCGAAGCCGATGTAGGTCGTGTCGTAGCCGAGCGGCTTGAGCAGTTCCTGTGCGGCGGTTTGCAGCGTGGCCTTGTTCGGCGGGCGGTTGCGGGCGTACGTCTTCGTCACATCGGCGGCGGCCTTGCGGATCTTCTCGCGTTCTTCTTTCGTCGCGGGAATGCTCTTAAAGTGCTCGCCCGCCGGGCGCCACTCTTCGTGCTGATACGCCAGCGGCGCGTGCGCTTCCAGCGTGCCCTGTTGCGCGTTGCGGCTGATCTCGGTCACCTGGCCGGATTTCAGCGCCGCGGACGCGGCTGGCGCAACGGGCGGCGCCGCTCCCGCCGTAAGCGGCTCGACTTGCGGCGACAAGTTTGGGTGTTCGGCGGGATTCATGGCAGCCATATATTTTCCTCCGGCATTGGCCGGTATCGTTTCCTCAAACTTGTCCCACGGGCTCCAGCCGGCTTCGGCTGGCCTCGTTCCGCCCGGCACGCACGTCCTGCGCCGCGGCCCACGCCTTCAAGCCGCCCAGAGCATAGCAGAGCGGGTACAGTTCTTCGTGGTACCAGAGCACGGCAAAGTAGAAGCCGATCGGCGCGGGGTCCCACGAGCCGTCTTCGCGCTGCCGGTCGATCAGCCACTTCGCGGCCCGCGCGCAGGCCGCGTCGTCGGGGCTCGCGCCGCTTCCCGCCAGCGCGCGCAGCGCCAGGCCCGTCTCTTCGGCGGTGCTCGGCGCGCCCTTGCAGCCGCCGAAGCCGCCGTCGGCGTTCTGGATGCTGCGCAGCCAAGTGAGCGCCTGCGTGCGCACGCTCTTGCCGTACTGCGCGTCGCCTTCGCACGCAAAGAGGACATGCGTGGTGCCATAAGTCGCGTTGAGTTCGTCCGCGGCGGTCTCGCTGCCGAACCAGAGCGGCGCGAACGAGCCGTCCTTGCGCTGGACCTGGCGCAGGTACTCCCAACCCGCGCGGTACTGCGGCAGCGCGGTCTCGCCGAGCACCTGAAGCGCGCGCAGCGCATGCGCCGTCAGATCCGGCGCGCTGCGGTCGAAGGGCAACTTCTGCCAGCCGCGGCAGAACGTCGGCCAGCCGCCGTCGCGATTTTGAAGCCCGAGCAGCCAGCGCTTGCCTTGCTGTAACGAGGCATGACCAGCTTCGAGGCCCAGCCGCCGCAGCGCCAGGATCGCGCCGGAGGTGTCGTCGGCGTCGGGCACGCTGCCGTCGAGGTGGTTCCAGCCCCAGCCGCCGGGCTGCGTCTCGGTGTAGGCGTGGACGGCGCGCACCTGCTGCGCGAGCAGCCAGTCGCGCGAGTCTTCAAGGTCGTCTTCGCTTAAGCCGCCCGCGCGCAGCCCCGCCGGTCCCACGGCGTCGATGGCGCGCGTCGTATTCCAGATGGAGAGGTTGACCTCGACCGGCCACGAGCCGTCCGCGCGCTGCGTCTCGACGAGGAAGCGCCGCGCGTTCTTCGCGACGGGATGGTCGTTCCGGCCCGCGGCCTTAAGCCCCAGCAGGCAGAACGCGGTGATCGGCGTGGCTTCGAGGTACCCGCCGCTCTTGGGCTGCATTGTGAGAATCAGTTCAAGGGCGCGGTCCGCGAGGCTCTCGCGCAGCCAGCGCAGCGGCAGGAACCACGACGGCGCCTTGCCATGCCGCGAGAGACCCACACAGACGAGCGCCGGCAGCGCGTAGCTCACAACCGGCAGCCGCAGCGCGCCCATCAGTCCGCGCGGCGCGAGCGCCAGTTCGAATGGCAGCGCATCGACTTCGTTCCACGGCAGAAGCTCCGCGCAAGCCGCCGTCATGCGGATGGGCACCTGGAACGTCAGGTCCTTACCGTAGACGCGGCGTAGTCCGTCGCGCAAGCCGCCAAGCTTTTCGACGTAGGCTTCGGCCTTTTGCAGAGCCTCGGGGGAAAGCATTTTGGATTTTGGATTTTGGATTTCTGATTTGCCGTCACGCACGCGATTCGCGCAGAGCACCAGCAGCGTAGCCGCCAAGTTGCTCTTGGAAATCTCCGTGTCGCCCCAGCCGCCATCGGCGTTCTGCGTCTTGCGGAGGAATTCAGCGGCGGCAGCGCGGTCGATCTTGGCGTCCGCATCGTCCGCAAGCGCGCACAGGCCCACGGCCGTCGCCAGCGGCGAGGAGGCCAGGCGGCCTTCCCAATAGCCGTCGGCATGCCGTCGCGCGGCGAGCGCGGCGGTGGCGCGTTTACAGCTAGTGGTGATTGCGCTCTGGGTTTCCATTGAACTTGGTTTCACTTACCTCCACTCGCATAACGGAAATCATCTGGCGCCATCCATGAATTCAAAAGCCCGTTAATCTGGATGTCACCAAAACCTTTCTCGTTCAGCTTCTCTTTGATTTTCTCAACCCCGTCGCCCGGTAATAATTCACCAAGCATTCTCGATGTGGAATCTTTATCTAACCCTCCAGCGCTGGATACCGAGTCTTGTTGTTTGAGGCTTGAGAATAAAGCTGCAACTACAATAATTAGCCCTAATGCTGCAAAGAGCCCAAGGAATATGCGAACCCCGCCTTTAATGTTGGGATCAAAGGCTTTTGGAACATCAATGCACCAATATCCGAAAATCAATAACATAGACAACCCAACGAAGCCGATGATCATGTTTCTAGCCAAGAGCAGTTTGCTGTACTTGCCGGCAGTATTCGAGACCACACGTTTTCCGCAATTGCGGCACTTTAGATCGATGATTTTTCTAATTGGGAAAACTGGCATCATTAAAATCGTCAGGCATTCGGAAAGCTGAATTCTCTCGGCCGTTTGAATTTGCCTCTCGTGTGGACAGAAAATCGCGTCCTCTCCAATTTTCTCTGGCCAAACTAGGTTTGTTCCCACAAAAATTCCCATAGGCAGATTCCGATAAGTTACATCGCCCCCATCCCAAAAAATACCTGGCTCTTCAGGAAGCGGTAGAACCAGAAGTCCTCGGGAATCTCGTTCTCGGGCATGTGCTGGCTGTGGCGCGGGACGATGGCGTTCAATTCCTTGAACGCCGTGCCGCGTCCGCTGAAGTCCTTCGCGCCCGAGTCCTGGATGTAATCGTGGAGCTGCTGCGGGTACTCGAGAATCACGCAGCCCTTGGTCCGTTCCTTCACGAACTTGGTGAAGCCGCGCAGGTACTCGCTCTCGTTGATCGTCGCGTACAGGTCGCCGCCGCGGTCGCGCACGGTGTCCTTGGCAAACGAGAGCGCCGGGCAGATCTCGATGCTGCCCTGCGGCCCGATGTGATAGCCCAGCCCCACCGCCGCGGGGCAGAAGGCCTCGCCCTTCGCGGTCCAGTACGTATCGATGACGAACATCGGATGCTTGCGGCGCAGTTCGAGCAGGCGTTTGCGGTACCAGACGAGTTGTTCGCGCGAGACGCAGTACTCGTCATGCATCTCGCTGCCCATCGGCCGGTAGACGTAGTACCAGATGTACATCGCGCCCTGCTTGATGAAGTGCTCGACGTACGCGTCCGACATCACCTCTTCCATGTTGGGGCCGGTCGCGGTGCAGGCGGTGCCGAAGAGGATGCCCGCTTTCTTGAGGCGCTCGAGGCCCTTCTCGGCGGACTCGAAGACGCCCTTGCCGCGGCGCAGGTCGTTCTGCTCTTTCCAGCCGTCCAGGCTGATCAGCGGCGTGACGTTGCCGCAGGCATTGAGCTTGCGGACGTTCTCTTCGGTGAAGAACATCCCGTTGGTGATGACCTGGAAGTAGCAGTCCTTGTGCTTCTGAAAGATCTCGAAGATGCCCTTGTACATGAACGGTTCGCCGCCGAGCAGCGTGTAGTAGTACGCCTTCTGCTTCTTGCCGGTGACGATGATGCGGTCGATGTCCTCGGGCGTGAGGTAGTGCGCCGTGCCTTCCTTCTCGACCCAGCAGCCATGGCAGCGCAGGTTGCAGACGTTCGTGAGCGCGATGAACATGAAGGGCGGGTAGAGCTCGCCGCGTTTCTGGCGCCGCTTGTAGGCGTTCACCGCCAGCATGCCCTTAAATGCGTAGAGGTACGCCGCCTTCCACGCGACCTTCGGCGCGAGCCCCGTCAGCGCGCGCCAGCCGAGCTTTGCCAGGACGAGCTGTTCTTTAACGAACGAGCGGGGCGCGTTCTCCAATGGAGGCACGCGCGGCGCGGGCCGCGGCGGAACCGGCGCCGCCTGTTTTTCTTCTACGAGCTGTGCCATGCCGTTCCCTGATCCTTGCTGCTCAGATATCCTGCTTCTCGAACTCTTCCGCGAGCTTGTCGATCTTTTCCGCGCTGGCGGGACGGCGGCCGGCCTTGATCAATTCGCGGTCGCGTTCGAGCGCCGCCTGGTGCCGCGCCTTGGGCTTGCCGAAGATCTTCGAGAGGTCGAGCTTGATGTTGCCGCGGTCGCCGTCGCCGTCCGCGCCCGCGATGGTCTGGTTCGTCGGGTACTTGGGGAAGATGATCGCGCCGACGGGGCAGACGCGCGAGCACGCGGGGCAATCCTGGCGGCACTGGTCCTGCTGGACCGTGCGCAGCGTGCCCGCGTGATCGACGCCGTAGACGCCGAAGAGGCAAAAGTCCATGCAGTCCATGCAGTTCGTGCACTTGTCGTAGTCGATCACCGGATACCAGCGCGGTGAGAACTCCGCGTTGGCCGGCGGCGCGAGTTCCATCTCGCCGAGCGCCCCGCGCTGCTGAACCGTGAGGTAGCCCGGCTGTCCCGGCGCGGGCGGCTTCTGCCCGATGCCCTGCGCGTCCTGCGGCGGCTTGATCTCCGCGCTGGCCGTGCCCGCGAGGATGTCCTTGATCTTCTGCACCGCATCGGGCGGCTTGAGCTCGCGGACATCCAGGCAGTGGAGCTTGCGCGTCGAACCGTTCACTTCGAGGTCGTGCCGCGCGAGGACCCACTTGATCGCGCGCGGAAAGTGCCAGCCCATGAAGACCAGATCGCCCGCGACCGCGCGCAGCGTCAGCACGTCCGCGTCGTCGGATTGGATGTCGTAGATGGACTGGACGGAAACCGTCTTCACGCCCGCTTCGGCGAACGCGGCAGCCAGCGCATCATGCTGCGCTTGGAGTTTAGGTTCCTCCGGCGGGATACGCGAGAGGATCACCGTCGCGGCCGCCTTGGCGCCCGCGGCGTTCAGGCCGGGAAGAAAGGATGCAAGCAGTCCCATTCAATTGCTCCGCGCTTGCGTGCCTGAAATCTTTTTCTTCGGTTTGAAAATCTCGCGGATGATCCCGCACGGGTTCTCCGCGCCCACACTGCACGGTTCTGGTGGCGGCAGGCGGTGTTCGGGCACCGGCCGCGAGGGGCTGAAGCAGTCCAGCCGTTCGATCTCTTTGAGCAGCGAGCGCGGCAGGCCGGTCTCGAGCGTCGCCTGTACCGCGGCCTTGAGCTCGTCCGGTTGGATCTGCACGCGCGCGTTCACGAGCAGCAGCGCTTCCGTCGAGGGCGCTTCGGCGGTGCCTTGCACCATCAGGAACGGGAGCCCGCCCGTGCTGGTGAGATTACCGGTCAGCGCGTGGCCGGGCGCAGTGAGTGAGAGTTTGACGTGCGCGACTTCGGCGTTGCGGGCGTGGAACGCATCTTTCAATGCCTTAAGCAGATCGAGCGCGACCGGCTTCCACGCGACGGGCTCCGAGGACCGCAGCCGCACGGCCGCGTTCAGCCAGCCGAGTTCCGCCTCGCCTTCGGCGTAGATGTCGTAGTTCACATGAATGCCGCGCTGGCCGCTGGGCCGGTCGGCGCAGGCCTGTTCAAGCCACAGGTCCAGGCCGCGTTCTTCCAGAGCGGAGATGCCCATGACCGCGGCGCGCGGGAAGACCTGCGTGAGCTTCTGCTGCAGCGCCTCGAACTCGTCCGCGGGCAGCGCGTCGGCCTTGTTGAGCACGATCACGTCGGCCTCTTCGAGCTGCTTGTTGTAGATGTAGAGGACCTTCTCGCTGAACGGGCTGCGCGTGCCCTTCGAAAGCATCTGCTTCAGGCGCAGCGGGTCCACCAGCACCGAGTACGGCCCGACGGCCAGGCGGCCCTTGAGGAACGTCTGCATCGGGCGCAGCACGGTCGCGGCCAAGTCGGTGCAGCTTCCGACGGGCTCGCAGAGCAGCACGTCGGGCTTGTGCGCTTCCATCAGGCGCTTGGAGGACGAGAGCAGATCGCTGAAGCGGCAGCAGAAACACCCGCCCGCGACTTCCTCGACGCCGAAGCCTTCGCGGCGCAGGGTCTCGGTATCGACGAGGTTTTCGGCTTGGTCGTTGGTGACGATGCCGACCCGCTTGCCCTGCTGGACGAGCCGCCGGCCGGCTTGGCGCAGGAGCGTGGTCTTGCCCGCGCCTAAAAAGCCACCGACTACGATCACGCGAAGGGGGGCGGTCTCGGTGGCCTTCATGCCCGTTCTCCTGCCGCCTGTACTCGTAAAGCTGGTAAAGCAAGGTCTGTCAGAAATTCAAGTTCCACTATCCAGGGACTTTATACTTATACGTATCATCCCTTTCTCAAATGTGTACCCCGACCTGTCTATACGTGACTAATAAAGATGGCGTTTTCTTCACCTCCACCGTCACGCTTACATTTGGCCTTTTAAGAGTTTCTGGGTCTCGTCCCAGCCTTCCGCCAGAAAGGCCCGGTATTGATCGGCAGTAAGAGACGTGCCCGGACGCCCTTCAAATTCCAAGAGCCAGTTCGCGTAGGGCTCGACGCCGATCTGCCCGGGCTTCTCGACCATGGCCGTGTTGACGTCGTAGACCTTTCCAGCCATGGGCGCGTAGAGCTCCGAGCTGGCCTTGGTGCTCTCGATCTCGCCCAGCGCCTCGGCTTCCTCGACCTGCTGTCCAACCGTGACCTTCCAGTCGAGCCGGAAGACGTCGTCGAGCAGACGCATTGCGTACGAAGTCAGCCCGAGGCGCGTCCGGACCTGGCCGTCGAGCTCCCGCGTCTCGAACCAGAAATGGATGTCCGAGTACGTCAGCCGCGTGGGCAGCGCCGCCTGGTACAAGCCCATCTCGAAGATGATCGCATCTTGCTCGGACACGCTTCAACCCTTGTAGCGGCAGATGTTACACCAACGCCTGGAAAAGTGTACTGGGAAAGGTGGGTTTGCAAGCCGACCCAGATCCCTAGCCAATTTGTCCTGGTTTGCTAGCCCGCCGATTGCACCGTGGCCTTCCGCTCTAGCTTCCCCCAGCCGACCTGCATACCCCGCAGGGCGGCAAACGTGGACTTGATCGCCACGTAATACATCGCCTGCCGGTAGCAGAAGCGCTGCAGGAAGAGCCACGGCAGGAGTCCCTTGTCTTCCTCGGGTTCCATGCTGAACGCGAGCACCGCCGCGGCAAAATCGAAGGCCTGGAAGAGCGCGTAGTAGCCGAGCACCGCATACAGCGCCGTGTGGCCGACGGACTCCGGGTGCCACCACGCATCCAGCGCCGCCTTGCCGAGCACATACGCGAGGACCACGTCCATCACGGGCGAGACGAGCGGGAAGAGGACCTGGAAGATCAGGATGTTGGGCAGCGCGACCCAGCCGAGCGCGCCGTACTTGGCGCGGAAGAGCGCGCCGCGGTGCTTCCACGCGGCCTGGATCGTCCCGAACATCCAGCGGAAGCGCTGCTTGAGAAATCCGCCGAACGTGTCGGGCGCCTCGGTGAGCGCGTACGCGCCGTCCTCATAGGTGATCTTGTAGCCCTCGCGGCGGATGGCGATGGTGAGGTCGGCGTCTTCGGCGAGGGTCTCGTTGGTGAAGCCGCCGCAGAGCGTGACCAGGTCGCGCCGCCACGCGCCCACCGCGCCGGGTACGACGGTGATGCAGTTGAGCACGCTGAAAGCCCGCCGATCCAGGTTCTGGCAGGTGACGTACTCGAGCGCTTGCCAGCGCGTGAGCAGGTTCAGGCGGTTGCCGACCTTCGCGTTGCCCGCGACCGCGCCGACCTGTTGATCGTGGAAGTGCCGCACCAGCTTCGCGACGGTGTCCTTACGGAAGACCGTGTCGGCGTCCAGCGCGACGACGATCTCCGCGTTGCACTTGGCGATGCCGAAGTTCAGCGCCGCGGGCTTGCCGCCGTTCGGTTTGGTGAAGACGCGCACGCGCGGGTCGCCCTCGAAAGCCTTGCGCGCGGCTTCAAAGGTCCCGTCCTTCGAGCCGTCGTCCACCACGACGATCTCCAGCGGGCCCGCGTACTCCGACGCCAGCAGGGAACGGATCGTCTGCGCGACGACTTTCTCTTCGTTGTAGGCCGGCACCACGACCGCCACGCTGGGCGCGAAGTTCGCGGGGAAGACCTGCCCGCGTTGGCTCCGGTACTGGACCACCGCCAGCGCGCCGATGAAGAGCAGCCGCAGCGTGCCGAGCACGATACCCAAAATGAAGAGCGTGTTCAGCGCCGTCAGCGCAGCGCCGAAGAGCCCGAAGGCCAAGTGATTGAGCGCCGCGAGCGCGCCCTGCTCGGGCGGGAGCACCGGCATCACCTGGTCGCGGGTCTTGCCGAGCAACGCGGAGACCGTGACGAGCTCGTAGCCGCTCGCACGCAGTTCGTGGATCAGGTCCGGCAGGGCCTTGACGGTCTGTTCGCGGTCGCCGCCCGAGTCGTGCAGCAGCACGATGTTGCCGCCGCCGTCTTCGAGCTGGTCGAGGACGCGCTGGACGATCTGGCGATGCGGCGGGCTCATCCAGTCAAGCGGGTCGAGCTTCATGCCGACCGAAAGGTAGCCCAGTTCGCCTGCCGTCTCGAGCGGCAGCACTTCTTCCATGGACCGCGGATCGGTGTCCAACCCGTAGGGCGGGCGGAAGAGCAGCGTGTTGCGGCCGAGGAGGCTCTCAAGGAGCCGCTGCGTGGCGGTGAGTTCGAGCTGGAGCTGCAGGGCCGAGATCTTGGTGATGTCGGGGTGCGTGAAGGTGTGGTTGCCGAGTTCGTGGCCTTCCTCGAACTCGCGCAGCAGCAGCCCGGGGTCGCGCTCGCCGCGTTCGCCGACCACGAAGAACGTCGCGGGCGCTTTCTCTTCCTTCAGAATATCGAGGATGCGCGGCGTGTAGTCGGGATCGGGGCCGTCGTCGAATGTGAGCGCGATCTTCTTGCCCGCCGCGCCGTAGCGCCGGATCACATAGGGTGACGGACACTTGACGTAACGCGCCGAGGCGATGCGCCCGGTCTTCTCATCAAAAGCGATGGCGCGCCGGCCCATCGCGGGCTTACCCCCGACGGTGAAAATCTCGCCGCGCCCGTCGGACTGAATCTCCACCGGGAAGGAGACCGTCTCGAGCTTCGCCGCGGCGGCCGCGTCGAGCTTCTCGTCCTTGCCGTAGAAGGTCCAGAGCGTGGGGTCTTCGCCGCCGAGCCGCCAGAGCGCGAAGCCGCGCACGCCTTGGGCGCGGGCGGACGCGATCTGGTTGAAGGCCGTGACGGCGTCGAGCAGCCAGAGCTCGTGTTCCTTACCGTCTCCGGCCAGGTAGCGGAAGCGCGGGTTACGCGAGCCTGGATCGAGTTCGATCTGCGCGCCGGCGTCGCGCGCCTTCAGCACGGCCTGGAGGAAGCTACGGTCCTCGGCCACGCCGGTCTTGGGCCAGTCGTAGGCGTAATTCCCGAGGGCCAGGATGGTCTTCTCGCGCGGCAGGTCTACTCCGCGCAGCTTGAGCGCCTGCTCGATCCAGCCCTGGCTCGCGATGGGCCCGGCCTTGCTCGTGGACCAGTGTTCGTCGTAGGCCATCAGGATGACGTGGTCCGCCGCCTGCGCGATGCGCTTGTAGTGGTACTCCGCGCGGTCCAGCGGCAGGTTCACCGAGAGCGTCAGCTTCGCGGCGTGGAGTTGCAACGCGAGTTCGTCCAGGAAGCGCTCGAAGTCCGCCTGCCCGCTCGCCGGGATCTCCTCGAAGTCGATGCTCAGGCCCGCGACGGCCATGCGCTTCGCGTATTCCAGCAGGCCGTCTTCAAGATCTTTGCGCTCGGCGGGATCGGAGAGGAGCCGCGCGGTCTTCTCGCCGGCCCAGTCCTTGCCGTCGTAGTTGTTGATCAGCGGCGTGATCTTAAGTTCCGGGCGCTGCGCGCGGACGAGGTCCATGACCTGCTTCTGCGTGGCGGGCGTATCTTCCTGAATCTTGCCCTTGCCCGGCTTGAGATGCAGCCATTCGGGAATGAGCAGGTCGAGGCTCTCTAAGTTTGCCTTGAGCGAGGAGAGGCTCGCGGGGTCCCAGTTCACGAAGTACGCCGCGGCGATGGTCTCGGCGGGCTTGGCTTCGGGGGCTTTGGTCTTCTTGACGGGTCCGCGGGCCTCGGCCTTGCGCTGTTCCAGGAGTTGCTTCTTGAGGCGCCTGAACTCGAGCCCGCTCGCCGCCGGCGGCGCGGCCTTTGTGGCCGGCGGCGGCAACGGCAGCGGCGCGCCGTGCGAGCCCTCCATAGCGGAGGGCCGGTCGGGCTCCTGCAAGCCGAGCGCCGGGAGCGCCGGCTGCACCGCGACGCTCAGCGCCCAGAGCCCAAGAAAGAAGAAGAGCACCATCCCCAGCCAGACGAGCCACGCGCGGACAAGCGTCCAGCGGCGCTGCTCGGGATCGTAAAAGACGGGCTGGTTGGGTTCTTCCGGCATCCGGCTTAGTGTGTCATGGCGTAGAGCAGGACGCTAGCGCCGAGGCGCAGGCCGGTCTTCTTCTCGTAGCCGATTCCGTAGGGGTGCTCGGCGTCTTCCCACGCGCAGCCGATGTCGATGGGCGAGTAGAGCACCGCGACGATGCCGTTGAGGCTGATGCCTTCGAGCCGCGGTTCGGTCCAGTCCGGATGGTCCTGCTTCAGGCGCGGGGTAAAATCCGCCTTCGCGATGGCCGCGCCCGTGGCCTTGTAGACCGGCGATTCGAGCGGCAGGCGCTCGAGCTTGGCGCCCGGCAGCACGCGCGCGATCTCGCGGCGGAACGCCGTATCGAAGCCCTTGCGCCCGCAGCAGGCGTCGGCGAAGAGCACGCCGCCGTTGGCGAGGTACTTGCGCAGCGTCGCGAGTTCCTCGTCCTTGAAGACGAAGTCGTTGTGCCCGCTCATGTAGAGGATCGGGTGCTGGAAGGTCTCGAGCTTCGAGAGGTCGATGGCGGCCTTCTTGAACTTCACGTCGAGTGCGGTGTTCGCGGCGACGTACTTGAGCAGGTTCGCGGCGCCGTCGGGATCCGGGTCCCAATCGCCGCCGTGGACGATCTGCCCGAAGACGAACTTCTCGTCGTTGGCCGCGTTCTCTTCGTGGTAGCGCTTGCTGATCGCGAGCTGGCGGCCCTGCTGGTAGCTAGCCAGGCAGTACGCGATGGCGTTGACGCCCAGCTTCACCGCGTCGGCGGGGCCGGTCTTGTCGGACCAGACACGGCGGCCCTGGTCGTGGCGGTGGCCGTCCCAGCCGCAGCTCAAGTCGTAGGGCGTGAAGATCACCGCCGCGCGGCAGCCGAGGTGGACCGATTCGAGCACCGGCGCGCCCGTGAACGGCTTCTGGTCCTCGCCGACGAAATTGACCTCTTCGATCTTGTGGAACGCCGAAAGCAGCGGATGGTCTTCAGGGACGCGCTCGATCTTGTGCTTGGGGAAGATCGCGTTCATCTCGCTGAGGAAGGACTCGCGGTACTCCTTGCGTCCGCAGCAAGCGTCGCCGATGAGGGTGCCGCCGTCCTGCAGGAACCAGCGCAGCTTCTTGCGCAGCTCTTCGTCGAATTCAAAGCCTTCGTGCCCGGTGAGATACAGAATCGGGGTCTCGGCCGGGTCCCACGAGAACTTGGCAAGCTCCGTGTTCACGCCGCGGTAGTCGAGCGAGAGCGCCTTCTTGACCTCGTTCATCAGGCTTTGGACGTCCGCGGGATCGGTGGTCCAGTCGCGGTACTTGAACGTGTTGCCCTTCTCGTCCTTGCCGTCGACCATCTTGCCGTACTCGATCTTGCCGATAAGCGCCGGCGGCGTGGGCGGGCGTTTCTTTTCGCTGCGGCGTAAAGGAGTTGCAGGGAGGGGCAGGGGCGGCATGCTCTCGCCGCCGGACCACTGCTGCGGCTTGGCTTTTGGCGGCGCTCCGCACGAGCCCGCGTTCGAGCGGCCCCAGAACAGACCGTTCGCCGCGATGCCCGCGAAGAGGGCCATAAAGGACCGGCGGCTGGGGTTCGGACCGTTGAATTCGCAGCTCATGATGTTCTCTGGACGATTCTACCGCCGTTGTCTGCGGAAGTTACCTTTTCCTCTCCATTTAGACGAGCCTCGAAAACGCTTTATTGCGCCGAGTTCTCGTCATTGCGCGCTTTATCGCTCTGTAAAGCATGGAGGCGCGCTAAGTAATCACCTTCTATCCATATTGGACGAAACTTCGCGTTGCTCACGTAAAAATGCGCACGCATGTGCATATCCTAATCAGGCATGGGCGATTCACGAACTATTTATCCTGAAAAAACATACAAAAAGTCATATGATCTAATTGTTCCACGTGGAACAATCACATAGGGAACATCTTTGAATAAAAGGAGTTAACCTATATCGCATACGTGCAATGTTAGGGTTTCTTGGAACCCTGCGGCACGTTGCGGTAGACATTATGGCAGGCGGTGCAGTTGGCTTGGAGGCCGGCGAAGGCATCGTCGACCGGCGCTGGTTTGGCGGCGGCGTCCTTCGAAAAAGCGCGGAGCGCGTCTTCGAGCTGCTGGCTGCGCTGCTCGCCTTCCTTCATCCAAGTCCTGAAGTCGTCTGGCCTTTTGGCGAACTCGTCCGTGCGCATGAGCTCCGTGTGGATCTCGCGCAGCTTGAGGGCCTCGTGGGC
>JACQFI010000077.1 GCA_016200135.1 Planctomycetota bacterium | reverse complement strand
GATACGGGCTGTGCGCGCATGGTTAGGCACGGCCATAGGAAATCATGCGCTCACTGGAGATTTCTTTACCCTATCGGGAGCCGAAGGGCAAGGGGAAAGTTGAGTAATTTTTGTAGATTGTGTAATTCGTAGACAGGAGAGCGGGTTACGCGGTTGCTGGTTGACGGTAAGTACTAAAACGTAAACGGAAACGCGTAAAACGTAATGCGTAACTCGTTAATGGAACGTTGGGCGGGCGTGCTCGAAGTTTTTAATTACGTTTTACGCATTACGTTTTATGCGCCGTTCCGCGCCTCGGCGGTGAAAGCGGCTGGAGTTGTTCCGGATCTCGAGATTCGAGGGGTGCGGAATTGAAGTTCAGCGGCGGCGGGCTCGAGGGGGTTTGCGGGAGCGCGAGGAGCGCGCGGGAGGTGCGGACTTGCCGAGCTTGGGGGCGGCTGCTGGAGCGGAGTTGGAGAGGTTGTTGGGGAGGTTGAGGAGGCGCGCTTCGGCGGCGGCGGCGTCGCGGATGCAGTCGTCGAGGCCGCGCTTGGGGGCGTAGCCGATCAGGCGCGCGGCCTTGTCGAGGCACGGGACGCGGCGTTCCATGTCCTCGAAGCCTTCGCGGTAGGCCTGTTCGTACGGGATGAGTTTGACCGTGGAGGCGCTGCGCGTGACGGCTTTCACGCGCAGGGCGAGTTCGCCGATGGTCAATTCGTGCGTGGAGCCGATGTTGACGACCTGGCCGCGCGCGGCGGGGCAGGCGAGGAGTTTCGCGAGCGCGCCGGCGGCGTCGAGCACGTGGCAGAAGCAGCGGCGCTGCTTGCCGTCGCCGTAAACGGTGATGGGCTGGTTCGTGAGCGCCTGGCGGCAGAAGGTCGGGAGGACCATGCCGTAGCTGCCGGTCTGCCGCGGGCCGACGACGTTGAAGAGGCGCGCGATGACGACGGGCAGGCGGGTCTCGCGGTAATGCGCGAGCGCGAGAAACTCTTCGAGCGCCTTCGCGCTGGCGTAGGCCCAGCGCTGCTTGTCGGTCGCGCCCATCACCTGGTCGCCGTCTTCGCGAAAGGGCACGTCCTTGGACTTGCCGTAGACTTCGCTCGTGGACGTGAGCAGGACCGGGCGGCGGTAGCGGCTGGCGAGCGCGAGCGCCGCGTTGGTGCCCTTGACGATGGTCTCGATGGACTGCACGGGCTTGTCAAGGATCAGCTTCACGCCGACGGCGCTGGCGAGGTGGAAGATGGCGTCGCAGTCGCGGACGGCTTCTTCGAGCAGCGCTTCGTCGAGCACCGAGCCGATGAGCAGGCGGACATTGCGGCGGCCTTCGAGGTGTTCGATGTTGGCGTAGCTGCCGGTGGCGAGGTTGTCGAGCAGGACCACCGAGGCACCGGGTTCAGAAGCGAGGAGCAGGTCGGCCAGGTGCGAGCCGATGAAGCCGGCCCCGCCGGTGATCAGGTAACGCATCGCGTGCGGTCTCCCATTCAGGTGGCGGCATCTTACTCGGGATTCCGGCGGAATGCGCGGGAAGAAGGGGCGTGTCAAAAGTCTAAGAACGCCTAACAGAAAGGACTAACCGCCAAGACGCCAAAGCGCCAAGAAAAGATTCTATAGAGAAGATCAAGAACTCTTGGCGATTTGGCGTCTTGGCGGTTCATTTTGTTCGGCGCTCTAAGAACCAACGTTGGAGGCCAAGAGCCGAAAAGGCGCAGGGCCGGGCGCGCAAAAGCGGCTATGCTGCGGGCATGACCGGTGTGGACATCCGACCGTTCGCGGACTTTCTGCTGGCGTGCCTGCCGGACCTCGCGCCGGAGCTGCCGCTGCTGGTGCGGCAGTGGACGCTCACCGAGACGGCCAAGAGCTACGGCGTGACCGGCGGTGAGATCGAGATCGAGGGCCGGCCGCCGCGGGCGCTGGTGGCGTTTATGGCGCTGAAGCGCAACGCGAAGTCCGGGCCGGCGTGGTTTCCCGCGGAGCGCCTGGCGGAGTACGTGCTGACGCACAGCCGCGTGAAGCGCGAACTGACCGCGGAACTGCTCGAACGGATGCGCCAGGCATGGCTGAAGGTTCCGGACAAGTACCGCCGGCTGGACGTGGAGGAGCGAACGCAAAATAAATAAAACGTAAAACGTAATTAACGGCAGTAAAAGACTGCGCACAACTCCTATCGTTTACGTTTTACGAGTTACGCACCATAAGCCACGCCAAACTCAACCCGGATTAGAGATAAACGGCAGGCGCCTGTCCGGTAGTATTCGGATATTAGGGTCTTGACATGTTTGAATATAAGAGGATAGTAATATGTGTATATAAGGATTATCCTTAAAGGAGCGGTTGCCATGTTCTCCCTGACCTCCGAATACGCGATGCGCGCCATGGTCTATCTGGCGGAGCGCGAGTCCGGCACGCAGGTGACGCATGAGATCGCCGAGGCGACGCAGGTGCCCGCGGGCTATCTCGCCAAGGTCTTGCAGGCGCTCAGCCGCGCCGGGCTGGTGACAGGCAGCCGCGGGCTGCACGGCGGCTTCCGTTTGGCCAAGCCGGCCGAGAAGATCACGCTCTTCGATATCCTGGAGGCGGTGGACCCGCTGCCGCGCATCCGGAAATGCCCGCTGGACAACCCGGCGCACGGCGTGAATCTCTGCCCGCTGCACCGGCGGCTCGACGATGCGCTGGAAATTGTGGAAAAGGCGCTGCGCGATTCGACGGTCGCCGAGATGTTGAAGAGCGGTGGCGGGCGCAAGAGTACCTGTACTTTTCCCGTAGTCTCGGACGAAGCCATCAAAGCGTGAAGGCTGCGCGGACGAACCGGGCGATGCCCGCCGTTCCTCTTTAACGTCCCGTCCGGTTCCCGCCGGGTTCAATGAGGGCGGCTTCCGCGTCCACTTTCTTCGATTCCAGAAGTGTCCTGCGGAGCGCTTCGAGGCGGCTCTGGTAATCAACGGCGTCGCCGTATTCCAGAAACTGGCCGTACTGTTCGTGCGGGTGGAGCACCTTCAGCGCATGCTTAATCGGGCACCAATACTGTTCGGTGCGGCCGATAATCTCACGGCCGTACGCGACCAGGCCGTTGGCGTAGGCGCAGTATTCGCAATGGAACCGCTCCATGAGATTAAGGTAGCCGAGATTATGGCGGTCGAAGATCAGGTAGTCGGCCCGGCGGACGCGCGGGATGCGGTACAAGCGGAAGCAGACGGCTTGGTACAGCGTCAGGCTGAGGTCAAAGAAGACCAGCGGCACGATCATGCTGTAAATGAAGGGCACGGAGAGCATGTTCAGCGGGTGGCTGGTGATGAACCAGCGGAACAGTCCCAACTTGACGCGCTTATGCGCCAGATGGACGGCGTGTTCGAACTCGACCTTCTTACCCGATACCGTGAACTGCGCCCGTGCCTTCTTTTCCTGCAGAACCTTGAGAATCTCCGCTTCCAGTACTTTTATTTCTTGCAGCAGGTTCTTGACGCGGTCATGCATTGAATCTCCCGGCCGACCATCGACGAGCGTGGCACGCGCATTAGCGTTGAACGCGGCTGCTATGATACGTTGCGCGGGCGCTCAAACCTACGGCATAACTGGGGAATCGTGGCGCGAAGGGTAGTTGGTAAAACGTAAGACGTAACGCGTAACAAACCAGCTAACCAGTCGTAACCCGTTCAGCTCAGCGGGGCGTCGTGCAGGTTGCGGTCGGCGGCTTGTTGGATCTTGAGGGCCACGCGGGTGGCGGCGAGGACTTCCTGCGTGAACGGCCGCGCCTTTTCGCCGGCCCGCACCGCGGCGATTTCGGACAGCAGGAGCTCGAAGTATCCTTTGCCGGGCTTGGGCGCGAGCGGGAGCTTCTGCGGGGCCTTGTCCTGGTCGAGGCAGAGGAAGACGTGGTCGTAGTTGCTGCCGGTCTCGGCGACGCCATTGGATCCGTAGAGCGTGAAGCGCCAGTACTGCGGCATCTTGTAGCCGTACGCGGAGGGCATGGCGTAGGAGACGTCGCCCAGCACGCCGCAGCCGTTGGAGAGCGTGAGCATGAACTGGGCGGAGTCCTTGAAATCCGGGGCGCCTTTGGCGAAGGCGTTCCAGGCGCGCGCGGCGACGACGGTCTTGAAGCCCAGCCCCGTGACCTTAGGCAGCATGTGGATGCCGTGGATCGCGATGTCGTTGATCGTGCCGCCGTGCTTGCCGGGTTCGAAGTACCACTGGGCGCGGCTGCCCCAGAGCAGCGGGTGCTGGCCGCCGAAGGCGATCTGGTGGAGTTCGCCGAGCGTCCCGGCGGCCACGAGCTCTTTCAAACGCACAAACGCAGCTCCGGCGGGCATGCCGAGCTGGCAGGCGACGACGAGGTGCTGCTCCCGCGCGAGCGTCTCGATGCGCTCGAGTTCCTCGAGGCTCGTGCAGAGCGGCTTGTCGCAGATGACGTGCTTGCCGCGGCGGAGCGCTTCGAGGACCACCGCGCCGCGGCGGCCGAAGTAATCGCCGACGGCCACGACGTCGCAGGGGACCTCGTCGAGCAGCTTCGCGTAGCTTTCGTGGGTGACTTTGGTCCTGGCGACGACGGAGGCGCGGGTCGCGGGGTCTTCTTCGCAGACGGCGACGGTGGAACAGCCGGCGTGCTCCTTAATATGGTTCAGCACGTCGAAGATGTGCCCGTGGCGGAAACCCATGAAGGCGAAGCGCAGGTCCATTGGGGGCTCCTTGGCGGTTTATGATGAGTATTATTCTCGCGCAAAGACGCGCAGGCGCAAAGAACAGAACGTCGTTTCAGTCGGGTGGGCGTGCGCACCCTGCGATGGTTCTCGCCGGGCGGCTTACCGCGCGAGATCGTGGCAGAGCCGTTGAATGTGTGGCACAGGCAAGTATGATCTGGGTGAAACTTTGCCAAGAACCAAGAGGTGAGCACAGGCATGCAGTTACCCGAGAAGCATCAACGATTTCTTGACTCGGCCCTGCGAGTCCTGTGCTCCGATCCGCGGGTTCATGGCGTGGCGGGAGGCGGATCTCTCTGCTCCGGGACGCTCGACGAACAATCGGATCTGGACCTTGTCATCGTGGTTAGACCCGAGGCGCGGGAGGATATCATGGCGCAGCGCAAGGACATCGCGGCGCGATTGGGTCCGATGCTATCTGCATTTGCCGCCGAACATGTGGGCGAGCCACGAATGATTATCGCAATGTACGGCCCGCCACTGTTGCATGTCGACATAAAGTTTATCTCACTGCCCGAGTTCGCGAAGCGCGTTGAGAATCCCCGTGTATTGTTCGAGCGGGAACACGAACTGAGTTCGATGATCGCATCCACTCAGCCCGACCCTCCGGGTCCGATCGATCTCGATTGGATTGAAGATCGTTTCTGGACTTGGATTCATTATGGGATCGAAAAGACCCTGCGCATGGGATCGAAAAGACCCTGCGCGGGGAGTGGCTCGAGTGCCAGGGCTGCGTTGGGTTCCTGAACAGCACCGTAATCGGTCCGATGGCGCTGAGCGCCGCCGGATTCAGGGGCCTCGACCAGCAGGGTGTGCGCCGCATGGAAAAGCGATCGCCGAAAGTTGCGGCTGCGCTGAATGCCTGCATCGCCGCCAACGATCGGGCGTCTTTTCTACGCGTCTGGCAAGCGCAGACCGACCTTTACGCCGAGCTGCGGCAGGCCATGCGAGGCCAGTCGTGGCAGGTTCGCCCGGTTGAGGTCGCCGTGCGCGATTACCTCGCCGCGGCAATGAAGTAGGATCGATCCTACGCCAAGGCTCGCGTGTAGCTGGGGCCTGCGCCAGCTTTGGTACTTCGGCGAGTCGTTTTGTGGAAGGGGTGGAAACGTCTTGTGCGCAGGAGCGCGGTGCCTAGACTGCGCGAAAACAGGGCCATAGGCGGCCGCAGGTTCTTCAGCGAGAGCATCCCGAGCTTAGGAGCGCCGACATGTTCAAATGTGCCATGCTGGGCTGCGGTGGACGCGCGGCCGGACACGCAGAAGCCTACAAGCATGTGAAGCGCGGCAAGCTTGTGGCGGTCTGCGACATGAACGCCGAACGCCTGGGCAAACTCGGCGACCGGTACAAGATCGAGAAGCGCTATTCCGACTATGAGGAGATGCTGACCAAAGAGAAGCCGGACGTGCTCCATATCGTCACGCCGCCGACCATCCGGCACGCGGTGATGGCCGTCGCCGACAAACACAAGGTCCCGGCGGTGATCATCGAGAAACCGATCGCCACGCAGGGCGAAGACTGGCGCCAGATCAGCGCGTTGTGCAAGAGCACCCAGACGAAGTTCATCGTCAACACGCAGTTGAACTTTCATCCGCGCAATCTGGAACTGAAGAAGAGCGTGGCCGCCGGCGAGATCGGCGACGTGAAGTTCATCGACGGCAGCGCGCGCTCGACGCCCATCGACCAAGGCCCGCACGTATTGCAGTTGATCTCCTCGTACATCAACAACTCGCGGCCGAAGAAAGTCTACGGGCAGATCACCGTCGGCACGGCGCTGCGTTCGGTGCAGCCATCGCCGGACCACGCGACGGCGTCGGTCACGTACGACAACGGGGTGCGCGCGCTGGTCACCTTCGGGACCGAGGGCGCACCGAAGATCAGCGAGCACGACTCGGTTTACATGCATAAGCGCGTCGCCGTCTTCGGCACGAAGGGCTACGTGCACTGGTGGATGACGGGCTGGGAGCGCTTCACGCCCAAGGGCGGCTACGAGAGCGGCAAGCACGAGTACGGCGCCGAGGATGTGCTCGCGCAGGCCGGCATGACCGAAGCGGCCTTCGACTGGCTCGAAGACGCGCAGAAGGTCCACCCGACGCATCTGGCGCAGTCGCTGGCGGAGTTCAACCTGCTGATGGGCCTGTACAGCAGCGGCCTGACGCACCAGCCGATCGCGCTGCCCTACGACCCGCCGGACGGGCTGCTCGCGGCGCTGAAGACGCTGGAGAAGTAGGCCTGCGTTGGGGCGTTTTTCTCGCGCAAAGACGCAAAGGCGCGAAGAACGGATCGGAAATGGGCCGTTCTCTTCTTTGCGAATTAGCGTCTTGGCGCGAGATATGGGTTGTCGTGCACCTTTTAATTTTGGGCCCTTAATTCCAGTAATTCCTGTAGCTTACTTCTGCTGACCGTGAACCCTATTTCAGTTTTCCGCCGCTTTCAGTTTCTCTTCGGCCTGGCGCAATCCTTCTGTGGCCTGGGCTTCGCCGGGTTTAATTCGCAAGGCCAGGATGAAGTTGGCGCGGGCCTGGCGGTACTTGCCATGCGCCATGGCCCAGTGCCCAATCTCCAGGAGTTCCCCCCATTCTTCGCGCTGCTCGGCACTTAGATCGGGATCGGGTTGCAAGGACTTGGATTCTTGGGCGCCGAGATCCGGCGCAAGCGTTGGGTGGGTTTTGACGGGCCCTGCTTGCGCGGGTTCGGCGGGGTGAACGGGCTCCTCTTGGGAGCCTCCGCTGTTCATAACCGCGAGCACGCCGAACAGCGTGAGCGCCAGCAGAAAAATTCCTGCCGTGAGCGCGATCCAGAGCACCCGTGAGGAGGCCGGCGCCGACGAACGCGTGGGAGCGGGAGGCGCCGCTCCCATCCACGCAGGGCGCGGAAGCGCCGCGCCGCTTTGGATGGAGTCGATCGCTTCGCACACGGCCTGGGCGGAGGCGGGTCGGTCCTTGGGATTTTTCCCGAGCATGGACAGCAAGAGGTACGCGGCATTCTCGCTTAGCGCCGCCTTGTGAGTACGCGGATCAGCCGGTTTCTCGAAGCGATGCTTGAAAATAACGCTCATCGCGCTCTCCGAGGCGAAAACGGGATGCCCCGTCAGGGCGCGATAGAAGGTACAGCCGAGCGAATAGAGGTCGCTGCGCGCCTCCGCGGGCTCGCCGCCCGCCTGTTCGGGGCTGAGGTATGCGGGCGTGCCCATCATCGCGCCCGTGACGGTCAGTTTCCGGTTGCTCCCCAACTCGCGAACGAGCCCGAAGTCCGCTATGCGAACGGTGCGATCGCCTTCAAGCAACAGGTTATCGGGCTTGATGTCGCGATGGATGATGCCCTTCGAATGCGCGGCACTCAGCCCCGCAGCGGCTTCGCGCAAGAGCCGCAGGCCTTCGGCCTCCTCGAGGCACCCGCGTTCCTTAAGCAGATCGCCCAGGGAACGGCCGGCCACGAGTTCCATGGCAATGAAGTACCGGCCTTGGTCCAGACCGGCATCGTAAACTTCGACGATGTGGGGATGGCGCAAAGCCGCCGCCGCTTTTGCTTCGCGCTGAAAGCGCAGAATGAATTCTTCGTTGTCGGCCAAACCCGCAGGGAGGATTTTCAGCGCCACTTGACGCTCAAGCGTTTCGTGGACGGCCTGGTACACGAAGCCCATGGCGCCTTGGCCGAGACGTTTTTGAATGCGGTAGGGGCCGATCTGGGTCGGTTCGTCGGTTTCAGCCATGAGGCGCAGCCAACTTCATTCGTGCATCACGTCTTCTTTGGATTTGCCGGCGCGAATGGCCTTTGAGATTTCCTTGGTCGTGGCGGTCAAGTCCGCGCCCTTCATGGCGCGCTCCTGCAAAGATTGGGTCCAGCGTTCCTTTTCGGCAGGCGTCAGCCCGCGCGCCTCGGCGTACAGTCCGATGGTTTCCATGGAAGCGATAAAGTCCTCCTGCCAGCGCTCGCGCCGCGCCGGCGTCCAATTCTCCCAGCCCTGCGGCACCCGGTCGTCGCTACTCTGGGTAGCGGAGGGCAGCGGGGCCGCGGCTTCTGGAAGCGGCGCGACAGGTGGAGCGGGCAAGGCTGCCGCCGGCGGCGCGTCCGATTGCGCGGCTGAAGTTGAGGGGGCGTTCGACGGGGTTGGGGTTGCCTGCGTCGTGGTTGCGGGCGGCTCCCGGTTCGGCTGTGGAGGGGTGCGCACTTCGTTCGAGGCGGGGGAGGAGGCCGAAGTAGCCTGCGTGCTCGCCGGCGGCTCCGTGCGCTGCGAATCCCCGGCGTCCTCGTCCGTCGCTTTGCGATCGGGCTTCTGGCGCTTCGGCGCCGGTCCGCGGTCATCGTCCGAGCCTTTGCTATGGCCCTTGCCTTTTCCGCGACCCTTGCCGCCTTCTTCGGCCGTTACACTGTTCGTCCGACAAAATATCAGGAGCGGAAGCAGGACTAGGCTAAACGCAGGAATCTTGGCAAGCATAGAGAACCTCGACTCTTCAACCTTCCACTCGAATAGAATACTCAACTGCTCACGGAGTAACAAGTATTATCGAAGCTGAAACCCTGCGAACAGGCTCCAGGAGCCGACCACGCGCCTTATCCAAGCGCCAGGACGCCCGATCGCTCAATTTATTCAGCGCCTTGAGGGCGTGCCGAGCGTCTCCTGCATCACCCCATCAAGGTCAAGCAGCGCCTTGGCGCAGTCGCCGGTGAAGGAACTGCCGTGCATGGTCGCCAGGGTGCGCGGCTGGAGGGCGGCGAGGCCGTGCAGGAGCGGGCGCGTGTTCGGCGTGTAGGGCATGTAATCCATGAGCGGTCCAGCTTGGTACGCTGTGATCGCCGAACGCACGCGGCCGAGAATGTCGGACTCGGTGAGCGGTTCGACATCGCCGTCGTGATGGAAGAGATCGGAGCAGAAGAGCACCCGCTGCGTCTCTTCGAAGAGCACGCCCGCGTCCCAGCCGTGCGGCAGGTGCGGCGTCGGACGATAGCGGAACCGGAACTTGCCGGTGGAGAAGGTCTCGTCGGCGTTCAGCGCACGCGGGGGACGGTCGGCGAAGTCGGCGAGGTTCACAAGCGCGCCGACCACGCCCGAGACCGCCTGGGCTCGCGGCGCGAGTTTGAGCCAGTCGTTGAGCGAGCCGCACTCATCGACTTCAAAGTGGCTGAAGCCGATCCAGCGGAGTTTCGCCGGGTCGATGACGCGCTTCACGGCCTCCAGGACCTCCGGGAACATGCGGCGCATGCCGGTGTGGTAAAGCAGCGGCTCGTCGTCGACGACCAGGAAATGGTTGAACTGCAGGTTGATCTCTGGAAACAGGATGCTGATGCGGTGAACGTGGGGCGCGATCTCGGTGATCTTTGCCATGGGGGGCCCTCTATGGGAAAGGACGGGCCGTTATTCTCGCGCAAAGACGCTATGGCGCAAAGAACAGAACGGAAATGCGTGCTGTTCTTTGCGACTTAACATCTTTGAGCGAGAATGAAGTGGACGCGGCTCAGCAGCCCGCGGGCTGGGGGTGCTTGGCCGGTACGAGCAGTTCCCGGACGGCCTCGCCGAGGACTTCGAGGTCGAAAGGCTTGTGGAGGAGGCGGCTGGGAAAATCGGCCTCGCCGAGGACCGTGTTGCCGGTGATGAACAGGAAGCGTTTCCGCAGGTGGGGCTGGAGGATCGTGGCACGCTTGTAGAACTCGGTGCCTTTCATGCCCGGCAGGTCCTGGTCGGTGACCACCGCGTCCACGCAGCCTTCGCGCAGAATATCCAGGGCGTCGTCGCCGCTCATCGCGGTGCGGATTGCGTAGCCCAGCAGTTCGAGCTTCATCTTGATGAGGACGCAGATGGCTTCTTCGTCGTCCACGATCAAGACCGAGGGTGGGTGCGTACGATTCGTGGACATGGGGCGCGTCTCCGGGTGTCGATCAGAAGTCGGTAAGCCGTGAACAACGGCTTCATGCTGGCCTATATTTAATACAACCGATGGTATGTAAAGTCGATGCTTTTCCCTAAAAATATGAAACAACTGGAACAGCGCGATCTGAACCCGCTAACCGCACATAACCTATTGATATAGCTTGGATTAGTCGTCACAGAGTGGGGTG
>JACQFI010000080.1 GCA_016200135.1 Planctomycetota bacterium | reverse complement strand
GCCTTTCTCAAACCACAGAGAGCACAGTGCACACGGAGAACGACCCCCTAACATGAACTTTACATCAAATCCGTGCCGTTCTCCGCGCCTCTGCGGTGAAAACACGCTAATTCAGCCTTACCCCTGGCTCTTTCCCGTACTCAATCACCGCCTCCTTCGCCCCGTTGGTGATGGACAGCCGGCCCGCCTCGATCACCAGTTCGTTGTAGGCGCTGTTCGCGGGCGTCGCCATCAGGCCCTCGCGGTCGTACTGTGCGAGCAACTCGCGGCGCTTGGCCAGTGCGTCCTTGGCGGCCAGTCCCGCGCTCTCACGTTCTACGCGGCAGATGGCTTTCACAATGTACTCGATGCTGCGGAATCCGTAGCCCACGGGCTCAAGTCCATCGCCGCCTCGCCAGACGAGTTGGAAGTAGTCCGGGTTCGTCTCCATAAAGGCGGTGTCGCCGGCGTCGCCGCCTTTTTTTAGCGCCGCATGCTTCACGCCTCGGAACTGGTCGCTGTGCCAGATCAGCCCATTCGCGTCCTTGCCGTCGGTGTGGAGCACGATGCCCTGCGTGTTGCCGCCGGGCCCCTCGTCCGGATAGCCAAAGCCGTTGATCACGTTCAGGCACGCGCCGTTCTCCCACAGCACGCGCGCGTCGGTCCAGAGATACCCCAGCTTCCCGTTCGGCCACGGCTGCGGCTTGCTGTAGACGCTCACGCTCACCGGCTTGAGCCCCGTAACAAACGCGACCAGATCCACGTAGTGGCAGCCGATGTAGGTGAATGCGTCGGAGTTCTCGCACGTGCACCAGGTCTGGAAGTTCGAGTGCATGTAGTAGTGCTTTTCGATCAGATGCGCCTGCCCGATCTTGAACTCGCCGAACTGCCCCTCGCGGTAGCGCCGCCGCGCGATCAGCGCGCGGTCGTCGAAGCGTTTGTGATACTCGACGCCGATCAGCAGGCCCTTCTCGCGCGCGATGCCTTCCAGTTCTACTGCTTCCTTATGCGTGAGCACGAACGGCTTGACCGTGAGCACGTGCTGCTCGTGCCGCAGGACCTCCTTGATCGCCGGATAGTGCATCTGGTCCGGCAGCGCGACGACTACGCACTGCCGCGGCGGAAGCTGTTCGAGCACTTTCTTGTACGCGTCGGGGCCGTCGGGCTCTTTCTTGCGGTAGTCCGGCACGGGCGTAAAGCTCTGCCCGGGAAACGCGCGTTTGTGGCCGGCATCCTCGTGCAGCGCCTGGAGCGACTTCGCGCGTGTACCGCAGATGGTGATCGGCCCCACCACGCCTTGCCGCTGTAGGTGGTAGATGCTCGGCAGGACCTGCAACTGCGTGATCATGCCCGGGCCAAGAATGACGACCTGCGGCTTCGCAGCGTTCATGAAAGGTTCCTCAGTCGAAGGATCGCTCTCGCGTAAAGTTTCGGATGCACCGCTGCATGATAGGCGAAGAGCCCCCATTCGGAAAGCGGAGCACGCGGGCGCGACGGATTCCGCCTATTGCCGCCTTGCGCAGCGACGGAGCGCGGAGACAATAAGGCTCATGGAACAGGGCCAGCCGCCGCCGGCCCAAGCGCCCGCGGCCGAGACGCGCATCCCCTTCAGCTTCGCCTACCTGCTCGCCGTGGTCGCGGGCGCGGCGGCGAACGCCTTCGTTTTCGCCCTGCTCGTGCGCCACTACATCGACGGCATGCTCGAAACCAGCCTGCTCGTAGCCATCAGCGCCTTCTTCGGGCTGCTTTTTGCCGGCGGCTGCAACGTGACGGCGCAGACCTTCGCGCGCTGGTTCAACCGCCGCAGCGTACTCGACCGCATCCTGTTCTTTACCTTGGTGACCCTGCTGGGCGATGTCTTTCTCGTGCTGATCATGCCCTTCGTTGTCCAGCATTTCCAATAACCGAACGTACCGGATGCCGCGCGCCCGTGCGCGGCCGCATCCCTAGGCTTTCCCGGCGCCTTTGTCGACCTGGTCCTTGAGATACTGCAAAAGCGCCAAACCCGGAAAGAAGTTCGCCGTCGAGACCGGCTCGTTCATGACCGCCTTGGATTCCCCGCGCTTGTAGATGTAGAAGACGCCCTTTTCAAAGTTGAGCCGTTCGATCTCGTGGATACCGATCACCACGGCGTCCTTGCGGCCGAAGAGCATCCCCGGCGCGCGGACCTCCAGGCCCTGCGCGACGAAGCGCATGTTGGGCGTCCAGCGGACCTCCTTGCCTTCGCGCAGCTCGCGCGCCATCCGGCCGGCGATCACCCCCGCGATATGCTGCCGCAGGTTCTCCATCTCGTCGTCTACCGCATTGATCTTGCACGTGTAGCCGATCGGCTTGGCGCGCGCCTCGGGCTTGGGCACGAAATTAAAACTGTAATATGTGCCTGTGTACGCCCCGTTGTGATAGTGGCGCGTCGCCGAATAGGTGAATACTTCGATATCCGTGTAACGGAACTTGTTGTCGGTGTTCCCTTGCTGCCAGCTCACGCCGTATTCGCAGCAGCGAAACTTCGGGTTGCGTCGCGTCCAGTACAACCACACCATCCCCACCGCGCCTAAACCGAAGAGCACGCCCAGCGCCGGAGCCGTGACGAAGAACGCGACGGCCATAAAGGCCAACAGAATGGCCAGCAGGATCCAGCCCCACGCGCCGCTCTTGCGCTCGAAGATCACGCGCCCCAGTCCCTCCGCCGGCGGCGCCGCCTGCTCCTTCTTGCGGCCTTCCATTTCGGCCCGGATCAGCGGCGTGAGCAAAAACGCATTCTTAGCGCTCACGGGCACGCGCACGGCGGGATCGTCCTGCCCGTGGCGCCAAATGCAGATGTTCCCGTCCACGTCGTCCACCGCCGTGATCTGCTCGATACTCAGGCCCACCCGTCCACCGTCCTGGTACCCCTCGAACTCCTGCCGCGAGAGCCGCCAGCCGTCGCCTTCCACGGCTTCGCCGCGGCCAAGCTTTTCCCGGGCAACGGCGAAGACGCGATCCTGCGCTTTCTTCATCACGGCAACCACCGCGTCTTCCGCGTTGCCCTTCACCGCGCGCCGCATGGGCAAGGGAATCGCGACGCCGTTCTCTTCGATCCAGACGGTACAGGTTACATCCACCCCGGTGGGCATGCCCTCGCTGTAGGTCGTGCGGAGCACCGCCGTGAGGCCCTTCACGTCCTCGTAGCGGACCTCCCGCGCGCGCGTGGCATCTTCAAAAAGAAAATGATCCGCCGCCGCCGAGATCCAGACTCGCCGCTTCGCGATATTGATGTACGCCGCGAAGAGCCCGAGCGCCGACGCGGCCAAGCCTGCGATGTAAACGGGCATGCCCGCCCAGCCGCCGAACAATGCGCCCGCCAGCAAACCGCCGAAAACGATTACTCCAAGCACCGGCAAAATAAATTTGCCTTCGTAATAGGTGCTTCCCGCGGAAACGCGCTGGTTCATCTAATGTGTGCCTCTAACCGATTGTTGGCCGACATCATGCCTCGGGTAACCCGACCGTCAATGCGCCAAAACCTGCCTCTTGCCCTTCCGCGTGTTTCGCCGTAATCTCTCGGCATGGGCAAGACCGCCGAGCGCCGCAACGCCGAGACCGCCGCACTCCCCAAGGGTCCGGTCCCGATCATCGCCGTCACCATGGGCGACGCCGCGGGCGTCGGTCCTGAGCTCTGCGTGCGCCTTCTCAATCAGCCCTCCTGGCCCGAAGGCAGCATCCCCCTCGTCTTCGGTGACGTCCGCATCCTCGACCGCGTCGCCAAAGCCATCGAGTTGCCGCTGAACGTCCCGCGCCTGAAAGAGATCCCCGAACCGCTCGTCGGCCCCGCGATTCTGGATATCCCGGAAGCACTGGCCGGGCTCGACATCGCGCCGGGCCGCAACCAGGGCCCCTGCGGCAAGGCCGCCGCACGCTTCATTCAGGAAGCCGTGAAAGCCTGCCAAGCCGGCAAGTGCGCGGCGCTCGTCACCTGCCCCATCAGCAAGAAGGCGCTCAGTCTGGCCGGCATCGAGTTCCCCGGGCACACGGAGATGATCGCGAGCCTCACCGGCTGCGAACGCTATGCCATGCTGCTCTACAGCGAACCCGCGAAGCTCGCCGTTGCGCACGTCACCTCGCACCAGCCGCTCAAGTCCGTCCCCGAGAGCCTCTCCGTCGAGCGCATCGTCCAGGTCGCCGCACTGCTCAACCAGCATCTGCGCCTCCTGGGCAACGGTCCCGCGCCGCGCATCGCCATCCTGGGCCTCAATCCGCACGCGGGCGAAGAAGGGCTCTTCGGGGACGAAGAAGAACTCTTGCTTCGTCCGGCCGTCCAGCGTATCCGGGCCCTCGGCATCGATGCCGAAGGCCCGCTCCCGCCGGATTCCGCCTTCACGCCGCGCGCGCTCGAACGCTACAACGGACACGTCGCGCTCTACCACGACCAAGGCGGCATCCCGTTCAAGATGCAGGCCTTCGACAGCGGCGTAAACGTAACGATGGGCCTCGAGATGATCCGCACGTCGCCCGACCACGGCACCGCCTACGACATCGCCTGGAAGGGCAAAGCCAAGCCCGACAGCCTCTTCTCCGCCTACGCGCTCGCCGCCAAACTCGCCGTCGCGCACCTCAAAGGCTCCCCCAACCGCAAGCCTTCCAGCCGCCGCATGACCTCGCAGTAAGTGCCTAAAACGTAATGCGTAAAACGTAATAACTTCCCGTATTCCCAAGGTTACGAGTTAAGCGTTACGTTTTACGTTTTACGTTTTACGTTTTACGTTTTACGTTTTACGCATACCATCCCTTCCTGCCTTTCGCCTCCTGCCGAGCGCCCCATGTCGATCAAGAAATCTCCGGCCGATTTTCAGGTGGACGAAGTCCTCGCCGCCGAACTCGCCGCGCGCATCTCTTCCGCACCCGGCCCCTTCGCGCTTTACAAGCTCGCCAAGGAAGGCCTCGCCACGCCTGAAGCCGCGGGCCTGATCGCGAAGAAGCTCGGCGCGGGACCCGGCGCGGTCGCCTACGCGGGGCTCAAGGACAAGCACGCGCAGACGACGCAGCACGTCACGCTCAAGCTTGCGTCGCCTGATGCCCTGGCACCCAGCGCGGAATCCGGACCCTACTGGTCCCTCGAACGCCTGGGCTACCTCGACGCGCCGCTCACCGCCGAGGCCATCGCGGCGAACCGCTTTCGCATCGTCCTGCGCAATCTCACGCCTGAAGCCTGCGCCGACATGGACGAGGCCGCCCGTTTGCTCGCCGCGGGAGACGGAACGTTGCGCGTCGTGAATTACTTCGGCGACCAGCGCTTTGGATCCGCGCGGCACGGCCAAGGCTTTCTGGCCAAACATCTGCTCAAGGGCGAATTCGAGGCCGCGCTCAAGCTCGCCATTGCCACCGATGCCCGCAAGGACCGCCGGGAGGACAAAGAGGCCAAGCGCCTCATCGCGAAGAAGTGGGGCCGCTGGGCCGAACTGCTGCGCGAACTCCCGCGCCGCAATTCGCCCGAACGCCGCGCTCTCGAACGCCTCGCAAACTCGTCCGGCGACTTCCGCGCCGCCTTCACCGCCCTCCCCTATTTCCAGCAACAGCTCTGCGTGTACGCCTACCAGTCGCATCTCTGGAACGCCGTCGCGCGCCGCCTCGTCGCGGATCGCTGCGCGGACCTTGGACCCGTGCTCGAAGCCGACGACCCTTTCGGCATGATGCTCTTCCCCGCCGCGGAGTCCGTCCCGGAAGACCTGCGCGCGCTCGAACTCCTGCTCTTCGGCTATAAAACAGAACTCGCCGAACCGTGGAAGGCCGCCGCCGAGGCCGTCCTCGCCGAGGAAGGCATCGCCACCTCCGAACTGCGCATTCCCGGCGTGCGCCGCCCGTTCTTTGGGGAAGTCCCGCGCCCGCTCTTTGTTGCGGTCTCTAAGTTCGCGCTTGATACGCCCGAAACCGACGAGACCGTCCCGCCGCCGCCCAAGGGCAGCCTCAAGGCCCTGCGCCACAAGCGTGCGGTCTCCTTCGAACTCCCCCGCGGCGCGTATGCCACCGTGGTTCTCCGCGCGCTGGGGCAGTAAATTCATTTTCGATTTTGGATTTCCGATTTCCGATTTCCGATTGAACGGCAGCTCATGGCTCCTGGCTCTCGGCTCTTGGACCTTCAGCCTTTTGGACTCCAAAACGCTCCGACTGCAATACTCAGGACTTCGCACTCAGCACTAAGCGTAACCCGCCAAGCCTCAACCCTTTGGAATAGTCAGACATACCGCCATATTGGCCCTTTTCGCGCCAGCTTCAGCCCCCGCATACGTTTATATCGATAAGGACGGAGGGGATGCATGGGCCGGCTGCTCGCGAGTTTCCTCTTGGCGGGAATGGTTGCGTGGTTTCTTGCGCCCATGCTGCGCCGGCCGGCCCACGCGGGGCCCGTTCCTCCCGCCGCGAACGCTGAGACGGCGCCCGAACAGGAGTGGGGCTTCGCGCTCTACCTGCCGTACGATAACGATCTCGCGCCCGCCGCAGAACTCATCCTCAAAGACCTCCGCGAGACCCCGCACAAGAACACGGCGCTTGCCGCGCAAGTCGATCTTCCCGGCCCCGGCGGCATGGCGCGCCACGACTTTACGGCAAGTGGCGAGGCGTTGAAGACGCTGCCGAGCGACGATTCGGCTTCCGCCGACCAGGCCGCCACGTTCTTCGAATGGTTCGTGCGCACGCATCCGTGCAAAGCGTATGTCTTTGCCGTTCTGGGCCACGGCGGGAAGCTCGACGAAGCCTGCCTCGATACGCAGCCCGCCGAAAAGTGGATGTCCGGCCAGGCGCTCGGGCACAAGCTCCGCGAATTGCGCGAGCGCACGAAGGCCGACGTGCGTCTGCTCTTCCTCCAGCAATGCGGTCGCGCAAGCCTCGAGAACCTCTACGGCTACCGCGGCGCGGCCGATTGCCTGCTGGCTTCGCCCGTGAACGTCGGTTCTCCCAATACGTATTACAAGAGCCTGCTCGCGTGGCTGGAACGCACCTCCGCCGATGCCTCCTCGGCCGTCGCGAATCCGAACGATGGCGCCGCCGTGGCCGCGCAAATCGCCGAGGCCGACCGGCACTATCTCGTCTACGCCTGCGTGAAGTCCTCCGCGCTGATGGAACTCCCCCAGCGCCTCAATACGGCCCTCAAGCCGATCCTGGAAAAGGATGTCCTCGCCGGCATTCCCGCGCAGCAGCGCGTCTACCTCTGTGACGGCGAAGCCTGCCGCGACGCGCGCACCTGCCTCACCGCGCTCGCCAAGGCCAACGGGACCGAAAAAGAGATGGCCGAATTCTGGGAATGGGCGGAGCGGAAACTCTGCGTGCAGGTCTGGCACGCGAAAAAAGTCGAAGCCGTTAGCGCGCAACTCTCGGGCCTGAGCCTCTTCTGGCCGGCCACGCCCGCCGAAGCGATCCGGTACGAATCCCTGGATCTCTACAAGGCTTCGCGGCTGCCGCACCTCTGGAGCCGCCTCTGTCCGTGCAAGAATACGGGCCCGCTGGCCGCGCTGCCGCTCATGCCTGCCAGGTACTAATTCCGGTTCGAAATTTTTCGCATTTGAATACCCTGCTTGACCCAACCTGCGCACTCTCTATTCTACGGGCAGGAAATTCGCAGAAGGGAACGCCTTTCGCTAACGTCTTCTTAATCATCCGCACAGCGAGTCTCCTTTTCTAAAGCCGTCGCCAGATACGCGCCTTGAAACAACGCCCGTCGCGATCGGAATGCGATTCTGCGCGCCGCGCGATCTCGAAGAGTAAAGGAATCCGATGTCGCTTGCCGAACGCATTGAGATCACCAAGGCCATGGACGGCTTTGTGCGCGAACAGCTCGGCTTGCTCAAGACGGTCGAGGCGAGCTGGCAGCCCAGCGACTTCGTGCCGAACTCTTCGCAGGAAGACTGGTTTGAACGCGTAAAAGAGTTCCGCCAGAAGGCCGCGGGCATCCCCGACGACGTGCTGGTCGTGCTGGTGGGCTCGATGGTCACCGAAGAAGCACTGCCGTCGTACCAGACGAGCTTCAACCGGCTGGAAGGCGTCAAGGATGCGAACGGCGCGAGCGATACCGGCTGGGCGCAGTGGTCGCGCGGCTGGACCGCCGAAGAGAACCGCCACGGCGACCTGCTCAATCGCTACCTATATCTCACCGGCCGCGTGGACATGCGCTCCGTCGAAGTCACCATTCAGCACCTCATCCGCAACGGCTTCGATCCCAAGCACGATTCCGATCCGTACAACGGCCTGATCTACGCCGCGTTTCAGGAACGCGCCACGCGCTACTCCCACGCGAAAATAGCGCACTTAACCCGCGGCGCGGGCGACTCGAACCTTGGCGGCATCTGCGGCACGATCGCCGGCGACGAGGCGCGCCACGAAGAAGCCTACAAGATTTTTGTCGGCAAGATTGTCGAAGTGGATCCCTCTGGAGCCGTTCTGGCCCTGCGGCTGATGATGGAGCGCATGATCGTGATGCCCGCGCATACGATGTACGACGGCCAGAATAAGAATCTCTTCGCCGAGTTCTCGATCGTCGCCCAGCGCTTGGGCGTTTACACGTTCCAGGATTACATCCAGATCCTCGATCAATTCCTGGAGCAGTGGAAGATCGCCGCGCTGACCCAGCTCTCGAGCGAAGCCGCTGCCGCGCAGGAATATCTCTGCCGCCTGCCCGCCATGCTGCGACGCCGCACCGCCTTCATGGAAGGCCGCGTAAAGGCCGGCATTCCCATGGGCTTTCTCTGGATCAACGGGCGCAAAGTCTAGCAATAGAAATTGCTATTTGACGTTCGTTCTCTTTCGTTCAAGGTCCAGCGCGCGGACCTTCGTGCTCGCCCGTCGTCACCACTACTTCAAAGTCGCTGCCCTTTAGGCGCTGCAGCGCCTTCAGCGCGGTCGTGTTGTTACGCTTGTCGATGGTCACGCACAAATCCCAATCGAGCCCGTTGTCCGCGACGATCATGCCATATTTCTTGAGCCCCAGCGCCAGCGCTTTCGCTTCCTTGGGCAGATCGTCGATCGCGACGCTCGCCTTCAGCCTCAGGCGTTGGCCCATCGCGGGAAACGTCTTGTCGTCGGTCGAACCCGCATGATGCACCGCCGGGTAAATGAACTCCTTGCGCGTTTTCGCCACCGTCACGCGCACGGCGTGCTCCACCATGCCGCGTTCGAGTTCGTCATGCCGCACCATGCCCGGAAAGATCGGCAGCCCCGCGGCGTCGGCGGAGGTCCAGTTTTTCGGGCGGAGTTTATTCGACTTCATGTCCCACGTCGCCATGTTGCTCGCGGTCCAACCCGAGGCCGTCTTGCGCATGCAGAAGAACTCGTAGGCCATCAGGTTCACCGGATCGATCAGGTAGCAGTGCCGGTCGCCGTCGCCCTCGCGCTGGATCTGGTCGAGCGTCTGCGCGTTCTTGCTCCAGAAGACCGGCCAGCCCTCGATCGGCGCATTGTCGGGCACGGGGTACGGCCCTTTGTCGGACTCGCTGGGGTAGCCGATCAGCTTCACGTCGATCTTCGGCTGGTCCGGCGGCACGAAGATGAAATTGTGGCTGAAGTCGATATGGATGGTCTTCGAGGCGCCGATGCTCGCGACGATCTTCTCCGAATCCGGATGCACCGGCAGCTTGCCGATGTCCTCGTTCCACGCGTTGTTCTTGGGAAAGATCTGCATCGCCGCGCAGAGCGCGTCGGCCTCCGGCGTATCGAACATCACCGGCGCCTTGATCTCCGGAATGGGCGGCAGCGCACGGCCTTCCTGATTTATGCGAACCCCGCCGCTCCCACCTCCCGCAGCAGCACTCGACGCCGCGATGCCCGAACCCGCAATGGTGGACCGCTTCGGAGCCGCCGCCGGGTCTTTCGCCGGGTCCGACGCTTGCGTCAGAACGCCTCCACTTGCGCTTTCGCTTTTTGCGGCCTCGCTCTTTGCGGGCGTCTTCGGCGCGGGCGCTTCGCTTGCGGGCAAGAGCGACAGCGCCTCGCGCACTTGCGCTCCCAGCCCCGAATCCGCCTCCAGGGCCAACAGGCTCGCCTTCTCGGCCTGCTCGCGCAGCCGGTTGAGCGCGCAGTAGCGGCACAGGTCCACGTACTCCGCGCCGGACTTGCCCGGTGTGAGGAACTCCAGCACCGCCGCCGCGAATTGCGTTGCCGGGATGTCTTTCCACGCCACCGGAAGCTTGTTGCCCTGCGCCGAGACCGTCACGCCCTGCGCGTCCGCCGCGATAAGCTGCACGCGCTCGGCCCGCCCGAAGACATCGAGAAAGACGTTCGGCTTCGTTCCCGCCGCAACACCCTCGATCACGCGTTTGCGCAAGCGACCGGCCTCATCCGCGCCGGCCACGGATTCGGCCGCGCGCAACACACCCATCCACGCCAGCCCGGCTGCGATCGCAAATCCGGCCACCAACACCCGCCACGTCGAGTTCCGCATACCCATACTCCTCATATTTAAGGAGAGAGCCTTAACTCCAGGCCCTTGCTGCAAGTGCTTAAATCATTAACGCGCTGGCTATCAATCTCCGGCGCACATTCGCAACGATAGTCGCAGAAGGATAATACGTGAAAACAATGGGGTCGTCGTTTGTGCGGATTTTAGAATGAAGCGCTTCTGCATTGCTGAGACATGCGTCTAGGTTTAGCCCAGTCCTCTGTCCATCAGCCGTATCAATCCAAAATCGGAAATCCTCAGTGCCCCTTCGCATCCGGCTCGTCATAGAGCGGCTCCGGCAACTCCGGGGCTTGCCTCCGTACCCGCGACGTGAAGGCATAGAAGACCACAAAGAACGCCGCGTACAGCGGCACCGCAACCAGCGCGACCGTCATCGGCAAGTGTCCCATCTGTGCGCCCGCCGCAAACTTCCGCGCGAGCACCGGCGTCGCCGCTACCGTCGCAACCGCCGCCATCACGATCGGCAGCATGATCCACATGGCTCGGTTCAAGGCATGCCTCCGAGAAAAGTTAGCTGGTTATCTGGTTTCCTATTTTTCCAGTTGGTTGGGTAACCAGTCAACTAGCAAACCAACCAGCTAACCAATCAGACGGCCTCATTTAATCCGCACCGGCACCGGCAGCGCATAGTCCTCGTACTTCAGCGTCACCATGGTGTCCTGCGGCTTCGCGTCCGCGGGGGCTTCAACGCTGAACGTCGCCTCCTTCTGCCCTGCCGCGAAACTTCCGCCGCTCGTCTTCAAGCCCGATCCCGGAGCAGCCTCAACCGTGAGATTGAGCGCCGGCAAGTCGCCCGCGCCGCGGTAAATTTTCGCATCCGCTTTCTTGCCCGGCGCGACATCGATGGGAACCGGCGTCACCGTCAGGCCCAGGTTCGTTTTCAGCGCGTCCTTCGCGGCGCCGGCGCCCTTCTTAACGGTCTCGCCCGCGATATCTTCCGCGCGCTTGAAGATGCCCGGCCCTTCCTCGCCGCTCTTTGAAGTCTTCTTCGCGTCGGCGCCGGCCGTCTGCGCCAGAGGGTCCGTCCCGGTTGCTTTGGTGTAGCCCCGATAGACCATGAACCCGACCGCCGCCACGAACACCACCACCAGAAACAGAATCGCCTTGCCCATGACGTTTCCTCCGCGGAACCGACGGAGGAAACGTTAACCGTTTTCTCCCAACCCGCAACGGGGCGGCCGATCATTCGGAGACCGCCTAGCGAAAGCCAAATCTCGCGCTACCGTACTGAAGTGCTGAGTGCTAAGTCCTGAGTACCGAGTCTGAAAGTCGAAGTCTCCCGACAGGTCGCCGGACTCAGCACTCAGGACTTCTCGACCTTCGGACTTTCAGACCTTCGACTAAGGAGTTCCTCCATGCGTGGAATAATCCCAGCGGCAGCCTGCATAATAGGCTCGATCCTGTTCCTCTCGGAGGCGCGCGCGGAGATGAAGACCGAAACCATCGAGTACAAGGCCAGCGGGGCCCTCTGCGAGGGCGTGCTCGTCTACGATGCCGCCGCCAAGGGCAAACGCCCCGCGGTCCTCGTCATTCACGACTGGATGGGCGTCAGCGGCGAGACCAAGCGCCGCGCGGAGATGCTCGCGGGACTCGGCTACGTAGCCTTCTGCGCCGATGTCTACGGCAAGGACACGCGGCCCAAGGACCGCCAGGAAGCCGGCGCGGCCGCGGGTAAGATCAAGAAGGACCGCGAGCTCATGCTCGCGCGCCTAAACGCCGCGCTGGAGACCCTGCTCAAGAACGAGAACGTGGACCCCAAGCGCGTCGCAGCGATCGGCTACTGCTTCGGCGGCACGTGCGCGCTGGAACTCGCGCGCTCCGGCGCGGAACTGGCCGGCGTCGTGAGCTTCCACGGCGGCCTCGGGACCACCGTGCCTGCGAAGGAAGGCCAACTCAAAGCGAAGGTCCTAGCCCTAAACGGCGCCGACGACCCGTCCTCATCGCCCGAAGTCGTGGCCGCGTTCGAGAAAGAGATGCGCGAGGCCAAGGCCGACTGGCAGAGCGTCGCCTATGGCGGCGCCGTCCACGCCTTCACCAACCCCGCCGCCGGCAACGACAACTCCAAAGGCGCCGCCTACAACGAGAAAGCTGATAAGCGTTCGTGGGAGGCGATGAAGGCGTTTTTCGAAGAGCTGTTTGCGGAGAAGAAGTAGCGAGCGCGGCCGGGTGCCACGGACCAGAGCCGTTCCTGGTCCGTGCCTCAACCGAATTCGCAGAGTCCGCGATCCCCAAAGGCACGGACCAAGAACGGACTTGGTCCGTGGCACCCACCTCAATCGTAAAATGTAAATCGTCAATGTCTTCGCTATTCGCTCCACGCCGATACGCTCTACGCAAAAGGCGGCGGAATCTCCAGCGGCGGCTTCGCGTCGCGCGCCTCGATCACCGGCACTTTGATCCCCATCGGCTTGCCCTGCGCGTGCTGGTCGAGCAAGACCTGAATATCCGGCTGGCAGCAGCCGCACCCGCAGCCCGCGTTCGTCGCCTGCTGGACCTCGCGCACGGTCTTCAGGTTCTTCGCCTTGATCGCCGCGACCACGACTTGCTCCTTCACGTTGAAGCAGTAGCAGAGCGGCAGATCGGTCGTCTGGTGGATGGTGTAGTCGCCGGGCTTCGAAGGGGTCGCGCTCATCGCATAAAAGCTTCCGGCCGCGGAAGGAGCCGCACACGCGTATTATACCACAGAAGCGTTATTCTCAATCCTTCCCCGCAGTCGCCCGCTTCCACTTAATCGTACGATATGTCATGATCGCGGCACCGGCCACGGTGAGCGGCCATGCCGAACGCGCAAAGAGCAAGCCCAGCACACCGCTGATCGCCAGCGCCCAGCCCAAAAAGCTGAGCAGCGAGAAGCGCTGGGGCCGCGAGACCACCGGCGTGAATCCCGCCACCGGCCTATGGCTTGCAAAGAGGAAAATCCCCAAGGCGATGAAGAAGGGCAAGAAGAACAAGGAATCGGGCATATAGCCGGGATCGAGCAGTAGCGTGCCGAGCGCCAGCGTCCAGCCGCGGCAGAGTTCCAGTTGTGCGTCGAAAACCGGAAGCAGATCTTGGTCGCAGCCCGGACAGCGAAAATAGACGTCCTTCCCGTCGTTCCGCCGGTACGCCTCTGCCAGATGCGGCACATGGCAGTGCGGGCAGGTGATGGGAGTCGATTCGTTCATAACCACTCTGGTTTCGTCCCATACACTTTGCGTCTCGCACGTCCGCGCTCTCGAATCCAGCCAATTGTAAATAACGCCAAACCCGTCAGCACAATGGCAACGCAGGGCCAAACCCTACCGGTCATCTCACAGCATAGGAATCCGCCAACGTAGAAGGAACTGTAAATCAATTGGGACAAGAAGCATTGAAATCTGCTGCTTGATTGCAAAACAAATCGTTCCATGAATCGAGGGGCTGTTGATAGATATGCTGCTGCGATCATGAGAACAATTGAAATAAGATGATCTACACGCCAAATCGGAAACATTACGAGAAGTACCAGACACGTGTAAATCCAACTGGTCATCAAATCTACCCATGGTTTCTGAATCGTCAGCAAGTCAACCTGGCATCCCGGGCAGCAGAACGAATCAAATCTCCACGACTCCCGTTTTCGAAACTTCTCGAATTCGAACTCTTTGCCGCATGCGGGACATGCATAAAGCATCGGTTTGCCCTTTGCACTGAATGAGCCTTGCAGAAAACTCTTTACATGCTCAACGGCAAAGCATCTTCTCGAATTCTACGGCGGTCATACCGTCTCGCTCTTCAAGCACCGGTACAGTTGAAGAACCAGGAACGCGGCCAGCAGCGGCAGCCCTGAATGGATGTACAGATACCCGATGAACCCGCCCAGGAAGAGGGTCGCGATGACCAGGAACATCAAGGAGAATTGGGGTCCACCTGTGCTGTTGTCAGGCTTGTATCCTCTGATCTCCTCGGCAAGCGCAAGCCATCCAACAATAAGAACAATCAATAGGAAGGCACAGGTGCCGCCGTCGAAATATGACTCGGATGCTCCATACACCACAAGTATCATGAACGTTTGGATGATGACTATGAGGTTCCGCGTCAGCCGATCCTGAACCGGTATCAGCCTCTGCTTGCATTCTGGACAAGCATACATGGTGCTACCTTCACTATCCGGCTCATACATGATGAAGCGCTCTTGCGGGGAATACGCCCCGCAACAAGGGCAGGCAAAGCTCTTCGAATGCCCAAACGGCCACATGCTCTGCAATATTACGCCGCTTCACTATAATGAAAGCCGTTCTCCGCGTCCTCCGCGAACTTGGCGGTGAATACAACCCTTGCATTCCAACCCCATCTCTCTATTATGATTGCTCACACGTGTGAGCACACCGGAGACTTGCCTATGCCCCGCGCCGCGCTCGGCCTCGACTTCGGCACCGAATCCGTCCGCGCCGTGCTCGTCGATACCGCCTCCGGCCGCGAACTCGGCGGTGCGAGCGTCCCGTTCGCCCACGGTGTCATCGACCGTGCGCTTGGCGGCAAGAGACTCCCGCCCGACTTCGCGCTCCAGCATCCGCGCGATTACCTGGATGGCCTCGCGCTCGCGGTCAAGAAGGCCTTTCAGGCTGCGCGCACAAAGCCCGACTCGGTCGTCGGCATCGGCGTGGACTTCACGGCCTGCACCGTCCTCCCCACCGACGCGCTCGGCGAGCCGCTCTGCTTTAAGAAGGATTTCGCGAAGAACCCGCACGCCTACGTGAAGCTCTGGAAGCACCACGCCGCACAGGCCCAGGCCGATTACGTCAGCGCGCTGGCCCGCGAGCGCGGCGAGAAGTTCCTGCGCCACTACGGCGCGGGCGTGAGCTGCGAATGGCTGCTGCCGAAGGCCCTCGAAACGCTCGAACGCGCGCCGGAGGTCTTCGAGGCCGCCGCGCGCATCGTCGAGGCCGGCGACTGGGTGATCTGGCAGCTCACGGGAGCGCTCGCGCGCAACGCCTGCGCCGCCGGCTACAAAGGCTGCTGGTCCGAAGGCGCAGGCTACCCGCACGAGTCGTTCCTCGTGGCGCTGAACCCCGGCCTGCGCGAACTCTCCGCCAAACTTTCAGGAGAAGTAAAGCCCGCGGGCGCGCGCGTCGGCGGCCTGAACGCCGCGTGGGCCAAGCGCCTGGGCCTTCCCGAAGGTACGCCCGTCGGCGCCGCGATCATCGACGCCCACGCCGCGGTGCCCGCCTGCTCGCTCGCCAAGCCGGGGGAACTCGCGATCATCCTCGGCACCAGCTTCTGCCACATGCTGCTCGGCGCGGCGGACGCGCCCGACGACATCCCCGGCGTCGCGGGCTCGGTGAAGGACGGCATCCTGCCCGGGCTGATGGGCTACGAGGCCGGCCAGGCCGGCGGCGGGGACCTGTGGGCTTGGTGTGTGCGCGAACTTTCCAACGACTCGATCCGCGCCGAAGCGCGCAAACGCCGTTCGTCCGAACACGCCGTGATGGCCGCGCGCGCGGCAAAGTTCGCCCCCGGCGGCACGGGCCTGCTCGCGCTGGACTGGCTCAACGGCAATCGCAGCCCGCTCAACCGCCCGGAACTTACCGGCGCGCTCGTCGGCCTGACGCTCGCCACGCCGCCGGAAGCCGTCTACCGCGCGCTCCAGGAAGCGCTCGCCTTCGGCACGCGCGTGATCATCGATAACTTCGAAGCCCGCCGCCTGCCGGTGAACCGCATCGTCACCTGCGGCGGCATCGCCGAGAAGGATCCCGCGTTCCTCCAGATTCTCTCCGATGTCTGCAACCGCGAGATCGAAGTCGCGCGCTCAGGCCAGGCCTGCGCCGTCGGCGGCGCGATCCTCGGCGCGGTGGCCGCGGGCGCTTCCCACGGCGGCCACGACGACTTCGCTGCCGCCGCGAAAGCCATGGGCGGCGTGCGTGCGCGGACCTTCAAGCCGCGTCCCGCCGCCGCAAAGGTGTACGCGGAACTCTTCGAAGAGTACGTCAAGCTCGCCGACTACTTCGGCCGCGGCGCCAACGAGGTCATGAAGAAGCTGCGCGAGACCGCGGCGAAGGCAGGTTGACTGGTTATCTGGCTGGCTGGTTGAATGGTTAGCCACAAACTCAACCGAAACCAGAGAACCAGTTAACCATTCCTTGATCATTCTCCCAGAACCACGGCCAGCGCTACGCCCGCGAGCAACCCTGCAAGACTGATCACAATAAAGAGCCCCACACGCAATAAATCATGAAGGATTCCAACGGGTATCCGTAGGTCCCCCTGCAGTTTGCCTGCGCGAGCCCACGGCCTGAGTCTGTCCTCCAGCAATGTGCCGTAGAGCATCCGGTCTGCCCAGCAGTACGACCCCGCCTTGATCAGGTGCAGAGCGTAAAGGATGAACGCGATTCCCACCGCGACAGCGGCTCGGCTGTTCCAGGGAAAGAGAAATGCCAGCGCCGCCCCGGGAAGGCTCGCCACCGCTCCAGCCTTCACCCGGTCCCATTGCAGTGACTTCCCGCACGGTTCGCAGAGGCAGACCGGGCGGATGGTCGTCACCATGAACTTGTGCCGGTTGGTCAAGGTGTAGCCCTGGTCGAGCCATGCTTGGATTTCAAGCGTCTTCGCGGCCTGCGGCCTCCCGCAGAGCGCGCAGCCCACGGGTATCGCGGGAGCACCGGGCGCTTCTTCGGGCGTCCAGGCTGCGGCCAGCGGCTTTATGGAGACGGGCTCCGTGTCGGAGGGCTCTTCATCTTCGGCAACAGGCGGAATCCCTTCCTTGCGCTGGCCGCAGTTTGGGCAGACGGCCATGCTGGCGTTGAACTTGTAGGCGCAGTTTGAGCAGGATTGCGTATTCGGCTTGTTCATAGGTTGAAACCCGGCCGTAGAATGTCCGTCTGTTTATCCTCAGCAGCGACGAATGCCAGGGGTTTCGAATTCGCCCGCCGAATCCTCGACTTCGTGGGCAATCCCCACAACTGCGGAGGACTCCTACAACAGTATCGTTGCACCGATAAATGATAAGGACAGAGCTCTTCACGAGTTGTGTTATAGGGTCCATTGGCACTCTGCTTGCCATGTATTCATTCATGGAAGTAGTCCCGATCCGGAAACCATTCTTAAAAGGAGCAAGCCATGAAAGCAGGAGCGATGCTGGCGGTGGCGGCGGTGGTCCTCTTTGCGGGTGCCTCGGTGCGCGCCGACGACGTGGGCGACGTGGTCGCCAAGGGCAACAAAGGCGAGAAGGGCGAGAAGCACTGGGAGAAGAAGTTCGACAAGATCGACGCCAACCACGACGGCCTGATCAGCAAGGAAGAGTTCGAGGCATTCAAGGCCGCGCATCACCACCATAAGAAGGACGGTAACAAGTAGCGCAATTCGAAATCGTAGCCTCGGCGTCCCGCCGCTGGTCCCACCGGCGACGTCTTCGGTGGTGCACGAACAGCGGCGGAACGCCGCTACGCCCTCCGCCTGGACGGAGGAGCCACTGCCACGAACGTTGCCAAACGCCCGGCCTCCGCTATGGTGCGGCGCATGTCCAAAAAGGCGGCGGCGCTCTTCTTCTGCAAGTTTTGCGGTAACGAGTACGCCCGCTGGGAAGGCAAATGCCCTTCCTGCGGCGAATGGGACGCGCTTGTTGAAGCTCCGCCCGCCAAGGCCGCGGCCGAGAAACGGGGAGCCAAGGGCGCGGCCCCGCGCATCGTCCGCCCCGGCGCGAGTTCCGGACCGCGCCCGCTCAAGGATTACGCGGGCGAACGCGTCCCGCGCCTGAGCGTGCCGATCGGCGAGTTCCACCGGACGCTCGGCGGCGGCGCGGTGCCCGGCGGCAGCGTGCTCGTAGGCGGCGAGCCCGGCATCGGCAAGTCCACTCTGCTGCTGCAAGTCCTCGGAGCGGTCGCAGCAGACAAGACCCAGTTCCCGAATGCGGCTGCAAGCAAGGCATCACACGCCGGCGACGGGGAAACCCAATCCAAAATCCAGAATCCAAAATCCAAAATACGTCCCTTGCTCTACATCTCCGGCGAAGAAGCCCCCTCGCAGATTGCCGAACGCGGCTTGAGGCTTGGTTCTGCGGACGAAAAGGGTCCGGCCTATGCCTTCGACTCCGACCACCTCAAACTCGCCAGCGAGACCGGCCTCGCCGAGATCCTGGAGATGCTCGACGCCGAGCGCCCCAAGGTCTGCGTTGTGGACAGCGTCCAGACCTTGCGTGACGCCGGCATTCCCTCGGCGCCGGGTTCGGTGTCGCAGGTCCGCGAATGCGCCATGGCGCTGGTGGACGCCGCGCGCCGCACCGAGACCGCGCTCTTCCTGATCGGCCACGTCACCAAGGAAGGCGCCATCGCCGGCCCGCGCGTGCTCGAACACGTCGTCGACACCGTCCTCTCTTTCGAAGGCGACACGCGCCTGGGCCTGCGCGTCCTGCGCGTGCTCAAGAACCGCTTCGGGGCGACCGACGAAGTGGGCCTCTTCGAGATGACCGGGGCGGGTCTGGCCGAGGTCTCCGATCCGTCGAGCGTGCTGCTCGACCGCGACGGCGCCGCCGAGAAAGGCCCGGGCTCCGCCGTCGGCGCGCTCTGCGAAGGCTCGCGCGTCCTCCTCGTTGAGTTACAGGCGCTGACCGTGCCCGTGCCGGGCGGCGGAAGCCCTTCCCGGCGCGCAAGCGGCCTCGATACCAACCGTCTCGCCATGCTCCTGGCAGTCCTCGAGACTAAGGCCGGCGTGCCCTTCCGCGCCCTGGATGTCTTCGCCTCGGCTGCGGGAGGGTTCCGGATCGACGAACCTGCCGCCGATCTGCCTCTGGCCCTTGCCTTGGCCTCGGTCGCCACCGGCCGGCCTCTAAGAGAAGGCTTGGTGGCCGCCGGAGAGGTGGGCCTAAGCGGGGAGATCCGGCCGGTTTCGAGGACCGAAGCCCGGATATCCGAGGCCCAACGGTTAGGATTCAGCTCCATTTTGTTGCCTGGACGAGGCCCCAAAGGCCCCGAGTCCAAAAACCGACTTAAAATAATGTATGGTAACAGGTTGAGAGATTGTTTAGCTTTAGCGCTTAAATGAACTTGGTGCGTTTTGGATTTAGCCTAAGTCTATGAAACGTAAAAGAATAGTCGGGTTTGAAGCTTGACCCCTGTTCAAAAACAGCTATACGTATGCGCACCATTTTCGATTGAAATCGTGATTGTGTTGCTCGTGTGCAATGAAGGTGTTGCCATGAGCGCGAGATTACAGGACAAAGGGGAGGATGGGATACCGCATGGTCAAGAAACTCGTTTACAGCTTGGTCGCTGTCGTCATGGTGGCCGGCCTGAGCATTCGCGCGGCGGACGATGATCGCATGAAGGCGATCGAAGCGCGCTTGGCGGCATTGGAGAAGGAAAACGCCGCGCTGAAGGCGGGCAAACAGGAAATCAAGATGGATGCGGCCGTGCAGAAGGCGATCGACAACGCCGTCGCACGCACCGGAACGGGCGCGAAGTACGGTGGTGCCTTCCTGGCTCCAGACCAGCCGGACATCAAGGGTACAAACCTGATCTTCTCGGGCGAATTACTCTATTGGAAGCCCGTACAAGATCATCAGGACTTCGCTGTCATTGACATCCCTTCGTTAAGCGGTGCCAATAGCACCGATTTCCCAGTGGGAAATGTCAAATCTCTGGATCTCGATTGGAGTGCTGGGTTCAGGCTCGGCCTCGGATATCGCCTCCCTACAGACGGGTGGGATATCATGGCACAGTACACGTACTACCGATCAGAAGATCACAAGTCGCTCGTCGATCCCGCAGACGCGCTTCATCCAAGCATCTGGAACGACGACGCAGGAAATGACCAAGCCGACTTGGCGCGTGCAAGGCAGGACCTCCGCTACGATGCCGTGGATTTGGAATTGGGCCGGCGATTCAAAGTAAGCCAGACGCTGTCAGCGCGCCTGTTTGGTGGCTTCCGAGCGGCTTGGATTAACAACGATCAGCGCTACAACTATTTTGGCGACAGCTTCCCTGCCATCACGGCCTCGCGCTTAGGTGGCCAACTGAATGAAAAGAATCACTTCTTTGGCTACGGCATTCGGCTTGGCGGCGAAGGTGACTGGCATCTCTCGCGCGGTTTCAGCTTCTACGGTAAAGCTGCGGGTTCGCTGCTCGTCGGCCAATTCGACCTCAAGCATTTTGAGGCTGAAGACGATGATGGCAATAATGCGTTCACCCCCAACGAAGTGGATCGATTGATTAAGGACCGCATCACTCGTGTGGTTCCGGTCGTTGAGATTGGGGCAGGAGTTGCGTGGGAGAAGAAACTTCTGGGCAACCTAAATCTAAAGCTCTCCGCCGGATATGAGTTTACGAACTACTTCAACACGGTTCGACGCACGATGTTCACAGGCGACAATGGTGATGCTCAAATCACGAATACCACGGACAGCCTCGGATTTCACGGCCTGACTTTCCGGGTGAAGCTCGACTTCTAATACAAGCCTGAACTCTGGATGTTCCGCGGCCCGCGAGCGAACCTCGCGGGCCGCGCTGTTTTGGTGCAATCGGAGTCTGGCAATAGGGTTCCAATAAAAAAACTTATGTAAAGTTAATTGATATAGACGCCGGTAGCGGTATATTCCGTTGCACTGATTTCAAACTTTTTTTGCAACGGTAGGGCGCTCAACCAGGGAGACACCATGATCCGTTTCGCACTTGTCATTGTCATGCTTCTAGGGCTTTCCTCCGTGGCGCTCCGCGCGTCCGAGCAGGACGACCGCATTAAGAAGCTCGAAGAGCAGTTGAAGACCGTCCTCGACCAGAACAAGACCCTGACCGATCGCGTGCAGACGCTGGAGAAGCGCGAGAACGCGGTGACCGGCAAGGCCAGCGAGATCAAGATGGACGCGGCCGTACAGAAGGCGATCGACAACGCCGTCGCGAAGGCTGGCACGGGCACGAAGTACGGCGGCGGGGCCTTCCTCGCCCCCGACCAACCCGACATCAAGGGCATCGGCCTCGTCTTCACCGGCGAGTACATGTACACAAAGGTCCAGAAGGGCGATACGGTCTTCGCGTACCACAACGCGCCCAATAGCACGACGATCATCTTTGGTGGAGCAGGCGGCGGTGTCGGTAACGCGGAGAATACGGAACTCGACTGGTCCCACGGCTTCCGCCTGGGGATGGGCTACCGGCTGCCCTACGACGGCTGGGACCTTAACGTCAACTACGCGCGTATAGACGCCAACAGCGAGAAGGCCGCGCGCGTCGATGCCACGACGGGACAGAACTTCCTCTACACGCCCGATTTCGTCCTGCCAGTCGATCTGGCGCGCGCGCGCCAGGACTTCAACTACAACAAGATCAACCTGGAGCTCGGCCGTCGTTTCAAGGTCACGAATACGCTCAGCATGCGCGTCTTTGGCGGCCCGAGCATCGTCTGGTTCAAGGACGAGGACAAATTCCAGTATTGGGACAACACAGGCTTATTGCTTGGTGGACTCATCGGACCCTTTGATGGCGTTAACCAGGGTGCGGAAGTCAAGCGCCACACGCAGGACACCCTGTACGGCATTCGCTTCGGCGCCGACGGCGACTTCAAGCTTGGCCATAACGTGAGCATCTACGGCAAAGCCGCCGGTTCACTCCTGACGGGCGAACAGAATCAGGACACCTTCCGCGCGATCGACTTAGACGGCAACGGCACCTTCTCGGCGGCTGAGATCTTCCAGGATACGAGTTCTTCGTTCCATCAGGTCGTGCCCGCGCTGGAAACGGAAGCCGGTGTGGCGTGGAATCACAAGATCAACGAGAACTTCAACCTGAAAGTCTCACTCGGCTATCAGTTCACCAACTACTTCAATGTGCTCGAACGCACCGATGCGCTGATCATCCTGCGCGGGAACCGCGAGAAGTCCGACCTCGGCATGCACGGCCTGGTCTTCCGCGTGAAGCTCGACTTCTAAATCCAAGCCTGACCAACTGCCGTCTTGCGGCCCGCGAGCCAACCCTCGCGGGCCGCGCTGTTTTCACTCGCGAGTAGATGCCGCGCTTGCAGGCTCTTGAGCGCGCGCCTGCGCTTTGGCGGCCAGCGCCAGGGTGCAGCCGGCCGCGGTCGTCACAAAGGCCGCGCCGAGCCGGATCAGTTGTTCCGGCGTGGCGAAGGGCTTGCCGGGCCGGTCGGAGAACAGCAACCCCAGACCCCCGATCAAAATCAGTGCGTAGCAGAGATACATCGCCGAAAAGATCGCGTAGGGATAGAAGAACAGGAAGAGGCTGCGCACCCGGCCCATGGGCACACGGTTCGCATTTACGCGCGCCATGCCACGGAAATAGAGCACCGGGAAGATCAGCGCCGCCATGATAAAGACCGGGAGCGCGTTGCGGTCGAGGTCCCCGCCCCAGTAAAGCGCAGCAGCCAACGGCGAGCACGCAATCGCCAGGACCATCGCCAGCAGATCGGAGAGCGAGAAGTTCCTGGGCGTCGGCTCTTCAGAAACCGGCGGCGAAGGTTGGACAAGCGGTGGCTCGCGCGGGGGCCCGAGCGCCTTCTTCCGCGCTTCGGACATGTACCACCAGACGAAATAGGCCGCCACGACAGCCAGGCCGATCCAGCGGTAGAAGAGAAAAGCCACAAAGAGGACTGCGGCGCGGCTGGGTTCGTACGGCTTGCCCTTGCCCGGCCGAGCGGCGGGCAGCGGCAGGAAGATCAGTTGCGTTAGACCTAGGCCCACCGGAGTGGCTATAAAAAAGAGGAAAATGGCCGCCAGCGCAATCGCCGCTCCACGCCCGCCGCCGATCAGGTCCATGGGGCTCCTTGAGCCTTCTCAAAGAAAAGGCGGGCACCGTACCGCTACTTTAACATTGCGGACAGCAGGATCTCCGCCGCGGCGAGGGCTTCGGGGAGCTTGGAGGCGTCGGTGCCCCCGCCCTGCGCCATATCGGGCTTGCCGCCGCCCTTGCCGCCCACTTTCTGCGCGAGTTCTTTCAAGAGATTGCCGGCGTGGCCGCCGCGCTTGACCAACTCGGGCGAGAGGCTCACCAGCAGCGCCACCTTGCCGTCCTTGGCCCCGCCGAGCACCACCGCGCCCTCGGGCAGCTTCTTGCGGATGCCGTCCAGGGTCGTGCGCAGGCCCACGGCGTCCTGGCCGTCCAGGCTCGCGGCGACGAGCTTCGCGCCTTTCACGTCCTTGGCCGACGTGAGCAGGTCGCCGGCGGCGGCGTTCGCGGCCTTCTTCTTGAACGACTCCAGCTCGCGCTCGAGCGCGGCCTTCTCGTCGCTCAGGGCTTTCAGGCGCTCCAGCACGCCATCGCGCTTGGTCTTGAGCTGCGCCGCGACGGTGGCGAGGGCCGTATCGGCTGCGCGCGCGTCGTCCACCGCGGCTTGGCCCGTAAGAGCCTCGACGCGCCGCACGCCCGCGCTCACGCTGCCTTCGCTCACGATGCGGAAGTAGCCGATCTCGCCCGTGCGGCCGACGTGCGTGCCGCCGCAGAGCTCCGTGCTTGGGCCCATCTGGACCACGCGAACCACGTCGCCGTACTTCTCGCCGAAGAGCGCCATCGCGCCCATGGCCTTCGCTTCCGCGATGGGCTTCTCGGCGGTCTCGACGGGAACGTCATGCCGCACGAGGTGGTTGACGCAGGACTCGATCTGCTGGAGTTGCTCGGGCGTGATGGCCTCGAAGTGGGTGAAGTCGAAGCGCAGGCGGTCGGGCGCGACGAGCGAGCCGCGCTGTTCTACGTGGCTGCCCAGCGTCTTGCGCAGTGCATGGTGAAGCAGGTGCGTGGCCGAGTGGTTGCGCTGCGTGGGCCGGCGGTGGCCCTCGTCCTCGACGATGGCCGTGACTATGTCGCCGACTTTGAGCGGCCCGCCGAGTTTGACCGCATGGAAGAAGAGCCCACCGTCCTTCTTCATATCCACCACTTGATGATCGACCCCGCCGCAGACGAGCCGCCCGCGGTCGCTCACCTGCCCGCCGGACTCGGCGTAGAAGGGCGTGCGGTCGAGCAGCACCACCGCGTCTTGAAATACCTTTCCATCCATTGATTCAACTAACTTGCTTCTTTGAACAGAGCCACCCGCAGGTGCTTTTTCTGCATCCCAAACTTGAAGGAGTGCAAGCACCGCCGCGCCCTCGAGACTGATCTTGCCGTAGCCGTCGAACTTAGTTGGCTTGCCCGCGTACTTGGCCTTGAGGTCCTGCACGGGGCCGGAGCCGAAGATCTCGGTCGCCATCGATGAATTAGATCGAGATCTCTCGATCGATTGTGCCATTGCATCAGCAAATTCAGCTTTTTGAACGGCGAACCCAAGTTCCATGGAAAGCTCTTCGGTGAGTTCGACTGGGAAACCAAATGTATCCCACATTCTGAAGGCGGCTACGCCGCGTACCCAAACGATCTCAGCTTCTTCTTTAACCCTGTTTCGCCGTTCGCTCCATTCAACAGACAAAGCGAGAGTTCGGCTTTTAAATTCCATTTCATCTTGAGGATTTAGCTGATGATAGGATGAAAACCCGGCCAAAGGTTGTCCTGTATCTGGATGGATCAGTGGGTCAAAGAATTTGTCTTTTATCGCACGACTAGCTATGGGGAACCATCCTTGGAATTTACTGTCTGGGTTGTTCTTCAAATGTTGCCAAAGTGAAATACACAAACATTTGTCCAATTCGCGCCGACCATCTACGATGGTTCGGTTAAACGCCTTCTCCTCCTCCTCCAAAATCCGCACCACCACGTCCTGCCGCTTGGTCAGGTCGGGGTAGCCGACGCTCATCTGCTGGATCACGTGCTTGGCGATGCCGCCGATGAAGGGCTCGCTGATGCCCAGCTCCTGGCCGTCGAGGATCGCGCGGCGGATCAGGCGGCGGACGACGTAATTGCGGCCCTCGTTCTTGGGGCTCACGCCGTCGGCGATGGCGAAGACCGCGAAGCGCACGTGGTCCGTGATGCGGCGCATGCGGCGGTCGTGCTCGAACTCCTTCCCGTACTCCTTGCCGCAGAGCTTGCTCACGGCCTTGACGATGGGAATGAGGTGGTCGGTCTCGTAGTTGTTCGGCTGGCCCTGGATCACGCGCGCGACGCGCTCCAGCCCGCTGCCGGTGTCGATGTTGCGGCTCGGGAGCGGCTCCAGCTTGCCCACGCCCACGCGATTGAACTGCGTGAAGACCAGGTTCCAGATCTCGCAGTAGCGGAACGGATCGCGGCTCTCCGCAACGCGCTCCGGCGCACCCTGGTTCGGGAACATGTCGAAGTAGATCTCGCTGCACGGGCCGCTGGGGCCGTTGGGGCCCTGCTCAGGCGCGTCGGCGGGCCAGTAGTTGTCGTGGTCGCCGTACTCGTAGATGCGCCAGCCGCCGGGGGCATGCTCGTCTTTCAACCACGGCGCGTGCAGCCGCCACGCCATAAGCGCTTCCTCGTCCTTCTTTATCCCCAGCTTCGCGTTGCCGCCGTAGACGGTGACGCTCAGGCGTTCTTTCTCCAGGCCCAGCCCTTTATCCGGATCGAGCAGGAACTCCGCGGCCCACTGGATCGCCTCGTTCTTGAAGTAATCGCCGAAGGAGAAGTTGCCGAGCATCTCGAAGCACGCGTGGTGGTTCGGGGTGCGCCCGACGTTCTCGATGTCCGCCGTGCGCACGCAAGGCTGCACGGTCACCGCGCGCTGCCGCGGGTGGTCGAGCTTGGCGCGGCCGAGGAAGTGGTCCTTGAACTGGTTCATCCCGGCGCCCGTAAAGAGCACCGACTTGTCGTTCTGCGGCACCAGCGAGTCCGCGGGCATGTGCTTGTGCCCTTTGCTCACGTAAAACGCGATGAAGCGGCGGCGGATCTCGTCGGTCGAGAGGAACTTCGGCATTTTCACTCCTTAGTCACCGCAGAGGCACAGAAGCAAAGAGAACGGATAAGATAGGGAGTGTATTGGCGGGGGTCAATGGCAGGGCTGGCCGCTGCGGGGCTTTTCCCGTTTTGCAGGCGTTGCGTCTCGCCGGTGGGCGCACGAGCAGCGGGGAGACGCCGCTGCGCCCTCCGCCGGGACGGCGGAGCCACGAATCGTGCGGATTGAAAAGCTTTGCCGGCCGCGGATCATCGGAAGCCGTCGGGCGGGCGCCTTTCGTCGGACCCCGGTTCGCCTTTCAGGATCATAAGCAATACCGTGGCGATCAGGGCCACCGGGAGCGTCACAAAGGCCGCGAGGGCGATGCCTGCGATCTGAACCGCCAGCCGCACGGGCCGCCCGCCGGCCCGGCCGGCCCAGCGCCCGAAGAGTCCCAGGGAGGTCCAGGTCCCGAGCAGCGCCACCGCGAGCACGTATAGTCCCAGGAAGACAAAGCCCACCGGCGTGAACTCGTCCACCGGACCAAACGCAGCTTCCGCCTGGTGCAGCACGAGCGGAACCGCCAAGCCGGTGCCGATGGTCAGGCCCAGCAGCAGGGCCGTGGAAAATTGGAGGCCCTTAAAGATTTCAGATAAGAGAGAGTCGCTCATGGTTTTCCCGCGTTGCATTGTAGCAGATCGGCTTTAGAAATCCGTCTCCGTGCCTCTGTGTCTCCAGTGGTAAATGAGGAACCCGCATGAAAGCGCCGTCTCAAGAGTCCCTCGCCTTCCTCGAAGCCCTGCTCTCGACGCCTTCGCCCGTGAGCTGGGAAGCGAAGATCCAGCGCTTGATCCGCGAACACATGGAACCGCACGCGCACGCTTCGCACCGGGACGTCCACGGCAACCAGTGGTTCGTGCTGAATCCGGACGCCAAGCTGCGCGTGATGCTGAGCGGGCACGTGGACGAGATCGCCATGATGCTGCGCTACATCGACGACCAGGGCTTTCTGTGGGTGACGCGGCTGGGCGGCATCGACCCGCTGATGCTGTGGGGCCGGCGCGTGTGGGTGCACGGCAAGGACGGTCCGGTCTTCGGCGTCATCGGCAAGCGCCCGATCCACAACACCCCGCCCGAAGAACGGACCAAGGGCGCGAAGATCGACGACATCTTCATCGACATTGGCGCGAAGGATAAGAAGGAGGCGCTCAAGCGCGTGCGCGTGGGCGATCCGGTGACGCTCACCGAGGGCTTCCAGATGGTGACCAACGACCTGGCGATCGCGCGGGCGATGGACGACCGCATCGGCGCGTTCGTGGTGATGGAGGCGTTCAAAAAGGTCGCCGCGGCCATGAAGAAGAAGCGCAAGCTGGACGTGGGCCTTTACGCCGTGGGCAGCGTGCAGGAAGAGGTGGGCCTGCGCGGCGCGCAGACCGCGGCCTACGCCATCGAACCGCTCGTGGGTATCGCGGTGGACGTGGGCTTCGCGACGGACTTTCCCTCTGAGAACAAGAAGCTGATCGGCGACTTCAAACTCGGCGGCGGCCCGCTGCTGCACCGGGGGCCGAACATCAACAACCCGCTCGCGGAACTGATGGAGGGCCTCTGCGAGCGCAAAAAGATTCCGTACCAGCTCATGGGCGACGGCGGAATCACCGGCACGGACGCGGGGGTGATCCAGGTGAGCCGCGCCGGCGTCGCGACGGCGCTCGTCGGCATCCCCAACCGCTACATGCATTCGCCCGTGGAGATGGTCTCGCTCGCGGACGTCGAGCACGCCGCGGAACTGCTCGCCGAGACCGCGCTGAGCATCAAAGAAGACATGACGTTTGTGCCGTAAAGGCCAAGTTCAGGGTTTAGAGTTCGTGGTTTTTGGTTCACGGTTCAGCGATTTGAGAGGAGATTCCGTGGCGAAAGGCCAGCACTTCACGCCGTACCAGCAGGGCATCGTTAAGCGCTACTACGAGAACAAGGACACGCTGGCGACGCAGAAACTCGGCGAGGTCGTCAGCGAGCTGTACCTCGCGGCGGGCAATGAGAAGAAGTCGGAGAAGCTCTGGAAGTCCGCCCAGACCGCGCTCCTGAACGCGAAGGCATCGCCGTCGCGGGTCGAGAAGATCTGCGCCGAGAAGAACCTCGAAGCACTGGCGAAACTGGTGAATGAACTCTTCTAACGGCAAATTCGAAGCACGAAATTTGAAAACGATGAGCGAAACCCCTGAACCGCCGAAGCCAGTGGAAGCCCCCTCCCCCGCCGATGCACCTCGAGGCGGCATCGGAGGCGGCTGGAAGTACACGCCGCACACGATCGCGTTCTTCAGCGGGATGTGCGTCATGATCGTGGAACTGGTCGCCGGGCGGCTGATCGGGCGGCACCTGGGCAGCTCGCTGTACACCTGGACCTCCATCATCGGCGTGGTGCTCGCGGGCATCAGCATCGGGAACTACATCGGCGGGCGGCTGGCGGACCGGTGGAAGCCCGAAGATTTCCTGGGCTGGCTCTTCCTCTACGCCAGTATGGCCTGCATGACCATCCTCGCTTTGAACAACTTCTTCGCGGCCGAGAAACCATTTGGGAGCATGATGTGGCCGCTGCGGGTCTTCGTGACCGTCTTCATCGTCTTCATGCTGCCCGCGCTGATTCTCGGGATGATCTCTCCCGCGACGGCGAAGATGGCGCTGGACCGTTCGACGTCCTTCGGACGCACGATCGGCTCGGTGTACGCCTGGAACACGGTGGGCAGCATCCTCGGCACGCTGGCCACCGGCTTCTTCATGATCTCCGCGCTGGGCGCAAAGGGCGTAGTGATGTTCGTCTCGCTGGGCCTCGGCCTGGTGGGCCTGGTGCTGGGCCCGCGGCGCGCGGTTCACGCGGTGTGGCTCGCGGTGGTGCTCGCGGCGATTTATCTGACGGGCACCGGCGTGAAGGAGCTCCTGCCCGTCGCCAACCGGCTGGGCTTGCGCGAAGCGTATAAAGAGAAAGCCTGGTCGGAGGAGAAAAAAGACTGGGTGTGGACCGGCGGCTGGGGCGAATACGTCTTCGCGCGCGACAGCGACTACCAGTTCGTGAAGGTGGACGAGTCGAACAGCGACCGGGGCAAAGACCGGCGCGTGCGGGTGCTCAGCCTGGACTACCTGATTCACGGCTACGTGGATCTGCACGACCCGAAGCATCTCGAATACGACTACGAACTGCTCTACGCCGAAGTCGCGAAGCGTTACATGAAAGACCGGACCACGGTCAACGCGTTCTTCCTGGGCGGCGGAGCCTACACCTTTCCGCGCTGGGTGCAGCAGCAGTGGCCGGGTTCGTCGTGCGACGTGGCAGAGATCGATCCGCTGGTGCTGGAAGCCAATCATCAGGCGCTCGGACTGCCCCGCGGCACGCCGATCCGCACGCTCATCGGCGACGCGCGCAATACCCTCGACGACCTGCCCACGAGCGCCCGCTACGATCTGATCTTCGGCGACGCCTTCAACGACCTCTCGGTGCCGTGGCACTTAACGACGTATGAATTCTCGTGCACGCTGCGCGAGCACCTGGCGCCGGGCGGAGCGCTGCTGGTGAACGTGATCGACGATTGGGATTACGCGCGGCTGCTTGGGGCGTACGTCAACACGCTGCGCACGGTCTTCAAGCACGTCGCGGTCTTTACCACCGAATCGATGGGCGTGAAACCATGCCGGGAGACCTTCGTCGTCGCGGCCAGCGACACGCCGCTCGACTTTCAAGACTGCCTGGCGGGGCACAAGACGAGCTTTCCGGGCTCGGTCTTCTCCAATAACGAGATGGAACTGCTCGATCGGAAGTCCGGTGGACGGATCCTCACCGACGACGACGCGCCCGTGGAAAACCTACTGGAACCGGTCGTGCGCAACCGCAAGTAGCCATGGTAGATAGGAGCTTTCCTATCCCAATTTCAACCGAAATTTGTGTTAGGAATTCGTGAGATTATACAGAGCGCCTTGTTTTGAACCGAAAACAGCCTACAAAGATATACATGTCTTTCCCCGAAAAGATGCTCCGCGCGGCCCGCCTGGCCGTGATCGGCCACGACGGCCAGAAACGCAAAATCACGAACGTACCCTATGTGGTTCACCCGCTGCGCGTGGCCACGATTGTCGCCGAAGCCAAACTTCCCGACGGGGTGGACCGCGAGGAGTGCATCCTCGCCGCGATTCTCCACGATACGTTGGAGGACACACAGATCGAGCCCGAGACGCTCGTCAAGGAGTTCGGGCGCAACGTGTACAAGATCGTGAACGAGTTGACGCTCGACCTAGGCATCCCCCGGGCCGAACGCATCCAGAAGATGCTCGACCGTGCCGATCACATGAGCGCCGGGGCGAAAGTGATCAAACTCGCCGACCGCCTCGACAATATGCGCGACATGGAAGGCCGCGACCGCAAGTTCATCCAGCGCTACTGCCAGGAAGCCCAGGCGATCGTAGAGAAGATGCGCGGCGTCTGCCCGCTCCTCGAAGCCGAGATCGAGAAACTGATCGAGAAGTACGCTGGCACGAAGGTCTGAAGGTCAAGGGTTAAAAGTCCGAGAGTCCTAAAGTCGAAGCGAGCGCGCGTCCCCACGCGCTTTGTGGATACCGCGTCGCTGCCGTTGTCCTCCGGACGTTCAGATCTTCCGACCTTCGATCCTTTTTCTTCTTGACTTATTTCATATTTCCGCAATACTGAAAATATGAAAAAGAGAGCGGGCGTGGTTTGCTGTGCGGGCGGGCCAAAGGAGCCAAGGGCCTTCGAAAAGCACGTGGAAGCGCTCAAAGCGCTGGCGCATATCGGACGCCTGCAGGTCTTCTTTCATCTGGTTCAGGCGGGCGAGGCCGTGCCGGTGAACGCAGTCCAGGCGGCGCTCAAGCTGCCCGGCCCAACGCTCTCGCGACACCTGGACGACCTGGAACGCGCCGGACTGATCGAACGCCGCCGCGAGCAGCGCTTCATTTACTCCACCGTTAGGCGCGAGATGGTGATGGAACTCGTGCGCATACTCACGGCTTGTTGCTGAAAGGAGCATCCCATGTCTGCCTGCTGCACGCCCAAGGTTCCCCAGCCCGAGCACGCGCTTTCTTCGCCGAAGATACACATACATTTGCATACTACCGATCTTGCCGCGAGCGTTACGTTCTACCGCGCGTTCTTTGGCGAAGGCCCGGTCAAGGAGCGGCCCGGGTACGGCAAATTTCTTCCCAGTTGGGCGCCGGTGAATCTGGCGCTCTCGGAAAGCCCGAAAAAAGAATGCTGCACGCCCACGAGCCATTTCGGCATCCAGGTGCATGCTCCCGCCTTGGTCCGCCAACACTTGAAGCGCGTGCAGGAGGCGGGCTTGCAGGTCCGGGTAGAGATGGGCGTCGAGTGCTGCCACGCGAACCAGGACAAGTTCTGGGTGCGCGATCCCTCGGGCGTTGAATGGGAAGTTTACTATCTGAACTTCGATCTGGAGAACCAGCCGCACACCGCGGAGAAGTCTTCGGCCTGTTGCGCCCGCTGAACCATGGCTCAAGCACTCTCCCTCTCGCGCCGCGCCGCCGTGGAATTCCTCGGCACCGCGCTGCTGCTCGCCACGGTCGTGGGCTCCGGCATCATGGGCGAGCGCCTCGCGTGTGGCAACACCGCCGTGGCCCTGCTGGCGAACTCGCTTGCAACCGGCGCCGCGCTGGTGGCGCTGATCCTTTCTTTTGGGGGACTCTCGGGCGCGCATTTCAACCCCGCGGTTACGCTCACCGAAGCGGCGCGCGGGCGCTTCCGCTGGAGCGACGCGCCGGTTTACCTGGCGGTGCAATTCACGGGCGCCATCGCCGGCGTCTACGCGGCGCATCTCATGTTCGGTATCGACAGAGTGGCGTTCTCGCAGCATGAACGCAGCGGCATGGGGCAGGCGTTCAGCGAGTTCCTCGCGACGTTCGGACTGCTGGCGATTATCCGCGGGACCTCTCGTTCCAGCCCCAACGCCGTGGCCTTTGCAGTAGCTGGATACATTACCGCCGCGTACTGGTTCACCGCTTCCACATCGTTCGCCAATCCGGCGGTAACGCTGGCGCGCTCTCTTACGGATACGTTCTCGGGAATACGCCCCGCCGACGTCCCGCTCTTCGTGGCGGCGCAGGCGGCAGGCGCCACGGCGTTCTTTATCTTTTTCCGCTGGCTGCTGCCGGAGCACGCGCCGCAGGTTTCCGCTGGCGCCGCCGCACGAACCGGCAGGGCGGAAGCGGCCGTCGCGCCGGAGGCCTAAAGGAGACCGTCATGATCCGCAGGATTCTCTTCGTCTGCATCCACAACAGCGCGCGCAGCCAGATGGCCGAGGCGTTTGCCAACCAAGTCTGTGAAGGAAAATTCGAGGCGCAGAGCGCCGGGCTTGAACCGGGGAAGCTGAATCCCCTCGTGGTCGAGGCCCTGCGCGAGAAGGGCATCGACATCTCGGGCAACAAGACCAAGAGCGCCTTCGACCTCTTCAAGGCCGGGGTCACGTTCTCGTACGTCATCACGGTTTGCGACGAGACCAGCGCCGAGCGCTGCCCGATCTTCCCGGGCGTCACCACACGCCTGCACTGGAGTTTCCCCGATCCGTCCGCGCTTCAAGGCTCCCACGAAGAGAAGCTCGCCGGCACGCGCAAGATACGCGACCAGATCGAACGCAAAGTCCGCGAGTGGTGCGCCGAAACCTGCCGCGTAACCGCCTAGGCTCCAAAGCCCGACTGCTCTGCACTGTTTTAGGCTTGCCCCTCAAGCCTCGGGAGGTAACCTCTCCTTACTGGTTGCATTGCACCAACCTATGGAGACGTGTTGCATGGTCCTAGTCGTCCTATCCGTCGTGAGCCCCGGTCATGTCTGACGTTCAAATCGAACTCACCTACCCTGACGGTTCTAAGCATTCCTTTCCCGCGGGAACCACCGGCGCCCAGGTCGCGGCCAGCATCGGCAAGCGTCTGGCGGCCGACGCCCTCGCGGTGAAGCTCGACAATGAGGTCCTCGACCTCGCGCGGCCGATCCACAAGAGCGGGAGTTTCAGCGTCGTCACGCCCACGTCGCGCAAGGGCGACCTCAACCCCGACGGGCTCTATTGCATCCGGCATTCGTGCGCGCACGTGATGGCCGAGGCCATCTGCCGCCTCTGGCCCGAGACCAAGCTCGTCTACGGCCCGCCGGTGGACGACGGCTTCTATTACGACATCGACCTCGAGCACAAGATCTCGACCGAAGAGTTCGCCAAGATCGAGGCGGAGATGAAGAAGATCGTCGAGGAGAAGCGGCCGTTTACGCGCATCGAGTTGTCGCGCTCCGAAGGCATGAAGAAGGTCCTCGCCGAAGGCAATCCGTACAAAAAAGAAAACGCCGAGCGCGCCGAAGGCACCGTGCTGAGCTTTTACGTCACCGGTCCCGAGCCGGGCAAATTCTGGGAAGACCTCTGCCGCGGTCCGCACGTGCCCGACACCGGGCGCATCGGCGGCTTCAAGGTCATGTCGGTCGCGGGCGCGTACCTGCACGGCGACCAGAGCCAGAAGCAACTACAGCGCGTCTACGGCACCGCCTTCCCGACGCAGAAGGATCTTGAAGACCACCTGCGCCGGCTCGAAGACGCCAAGAAGAACGACCACCGCAAGCTCGGGCGCGAACTGAAAATCTACATCTTCGACGACGACGTGGGCCCGGGCCTGCCGCTCTGGCTGCCCAATGGCGCGGCGATCATCGAAGAGTTGGAGCGCCTGGCCAAAGAGACCGAGGCCGCCGCGGGCTACGTGCGCGTCAAGACGCCGCACATCTGCAAAGAGAAGCTCTACCAGACCAGCGGGCACCTGCCTTACTACGCGGACAGCATGTTCCCGCCCATGGAGTTCGAGGGCGTGAAGTATTACCTCAAGCCCATGAACTGCCCGCACCACCACAAGATCTTCGGCTCGGAGCTGCGCAGCTACCGCGACCTGCCGTTGCGCCTGGCCGAGTACGGCACGTGCTACCGCTACGAGCAGTCCGGCGAGCTCTTTGGGCTGATGCGCGTGCGCTCGATGCAGATGAACGACGCCCACATCTACTGCACGCTCGACCAGTTCGAGCAGGAGTTCCTCGCGGTCTGCCACATGTATCTGGGCTACTTCAAGATCTTCGGCATCGACAAGTACGTCATGCGCTTCAGCACGCACGGCGCGGAGGGCCTGGGCAAGAAGTACGTCGACCAGCCCGAGCTCTGGAAGAAGACCGAGGACCTCGTCCGCCGCGCGCTCAAGAACGGCGAGATCCCGACCGAAGAGGTCTCCAACGAGGCCGCGTTCTACGGGCCGAAGATCGACGTGCAGGTGTGGAGCGCCATCGGGCGCGAGTTCACGCTCGCGACGAACCAGGTAGACTTCGCCGTGCCCGCGCGCTTCGGGCTCACCTACAAGGCCGCGGACAACAGCGACCAGACGCCGCTCTGCATCCACCGCGCGCCGCTGGGCACGCACGAACGCTTCATCGGGTTCCTGATCGAGCACTTTGGCGGGCTCTTCCCGCTCTGGCTCTCGCCCGTGCAGATGCGCGTCGCGAACATCACCGACAAGCAGGAAGAGGCCGCGCGCCAGGCGGTGAAGCAACTCCGCGCCGCCGGTTTCCGAGTAGAAGAGGACCTCGGCCACGGCAAGATCAACGCCAAAGTCGCGGACAGCGAGGCGGCCAAAATCCCCTATCTGCTGGTGATCGGCGAGCGCGAGGCCGCGAGCGGCAGCGTGGCCGTGCGTGGACGTGGGCGCAAAGACCTGGGCACGCTGCCCTTAGCGCAGTTCATCGCGCAGTCGCAGGAAGCGGTGGCGAACAGAACCCGGTAGGGCAGACATTCCTGTCTGCCCCGGCCGGACAGGCAGGAATGCCTGTCCTAACGGCAGGGAAAGTGTAGACCTGAAGGCCGGTTGGCGGTAAACAGGTAGGGCCCGCGGAACAGATTCCGCGGCGAGTCGCAGAGTCGAACCTTGAAAGGAGATCGGATATTACCGGACTGAAGAAGAACGAAGAGATCCGCGCCAAGACCGTGCGCGTGATCGGATCGGAGAGCAACCAGCTCGGCATCATGCTGCTGGAGCAGGCGCGCATGAAAGCCGCGGAGCTGGAACTGGATCTTGTCGAGGTGGCGCCGAACGCGACCCCGCCGGTCTGCAAGATCATGGACTACGGCAAATACCTTTATCAGGAACAGAAGCGCGAGCATCAGGCGCACAAGCACGCGCACGCCTCGGAAATGAAAGAGGTGAAGCTCAAGACGCGCATCGGCAAGCACGACTTAGGCATCAAGGTCATGCACGCCAAGGAATTCCTGGGCATGGGCCACCGCGTGAAGTTCACGATGGTGTTCAAAGGCCGCGAGATCACGCACATCGAGATCGGCGAGCAGATCCTCAAGGAGGTCGTGGTGCTGCTCGCGGATACGGGCAAAGTCGAGCGCCCTCCCTACCGCGAAGGCCGCGCCATGGGCCTGATCATCGCGCCCAAAAACTCAGTCACGGACAAGCCCAAGAGCCACTCCGGCGGCGAGAAGCCTAAGCAGGCCGAGAAGCCCAAGACCCCGGCCCCGGCGCCGACTTCGGCGCCCGCTGAAAAGCCGAAGGAAACCGCGGCCAAGACCTAAGCTGTCCCGGAATCGACAACCCCTCTCCCACCCCTCTTTCCCATAGAGGGGTTTCTTTTTGTTCTTGTTGAGGCGCATAGCGATCAAGCGCTATAATTGCTACAAATCTTCAATTCTTGGTCCGACTGTGAACGCTCTAGTGCAACTTTTGAACATTGACGCTCCCTTTAGGCGCGGTTAGCACTGCATGCGCCTACATTCGATATCTTTGCCGCAGAGAGACTTCCCGGGCGGGGAACCCGTGGGTCTCTTGCGTGGGCCCTTGGCCCCGGCTCACCCGGGCACCAGCTATTTTCAAAGGAGTGCGCCATGCCGCAGAATACGAACGTCCGCACAGCCTTTTTCCGCATCCTGACGGCTTTCGCGGTGCTCGCCGGCCTGACGCTGGGGATCGCACGAGCTTCCGATGACGTAGATAAGGATCAGAAGAAGGCAGCCGAGAAGGCGGAGAAGGAAAAAGAGAAGGCCGAGAAAGAGAAGGAAAGGGAAAAAGAGAAACTCGTCAAAGAAGAGAAGAAGCGCCAGGAGAAACTCGCCAAGGAAGAGCAGGACCACAAGGAAAAAGGCGCGAAGGGCGATAAAGAAGATAAGGGCGAGAAGGCCGCGAAGGACGGCAAGGCCCCGCTCGCTCCGGCGGCGCCGACCGTCGCCGAGAAGACCGGCGAGCCCATCCGCGATTACGTGGTGGACTTCGAACACGCGTACGCGTCCGGCGCGTCGCACTTCGTAGTGGACGAGTTCACCAAGCACGACTACGACGCCTGCCAGAAGGACGCGCAGGGCATCGTGGAAGCGGCCAAGAGCATCTCGCGCATGCACGAGGACCGCATCCGCCAGTACGGCAACGACTATCACCACCAGCTCGAAGATCTCGCGAAGTCCGCCAACCGGCTGCTTGCCGCCGTTAAAGAGCACAACCGCACCGACATCTTCACCTACTGGGCGGAGCTGAAGCTCGAACGCGACACCCTGGCGCTCACGCCGCCGTGGAGGCCGTAACTGGATTTTCGATTTTCGATTTTCGATTTTCGATTGGCAGAACCGCGGCAGATAGCCGCGGTTCTGTTTTTTTCAAAGGAGAGACGTGGCTTCGCGCCGTTTGTTTAATCGTCAATCGTAAATTGCAAATCGTCAATCCAGCTAGGCGGCTGCAAGCCCGGCCATCAGGCGCATAAGCGTCGCCTGATTGGCCTGAGCGCGGGACAACTCGCCCGCCATGCGGCCTTCGCGCAGCACAAGGATGCGCGTCGAGAGGTTCAGGAGTTCGGGCATCTCGCTCGAGATCAGCAGGATACCGTGGCCGTCGCGCGCGAGGCGGTCGATCAGCGCGTGAATCTCGGCCTTGGCGCCCACGTCTACGCCGCGCGTGGGCTCGTCGAGCAGCAGCACCTTGCACTTCGAAGCCAGCCACTTCGCGAGCACGATCTTCTGCTGGTTGCCGCCGCTCAAGCCCGCGGCGATGAACTCCACGTCAGGCGCGCGCACGTTCAGCTTCGCGAAGTATTCGCGCGCTAGCGTCCGCTCCTCCCCGCCTTTCACGAAGGCCAAGCGCGCAAGGCGCTCCAGAATCGGCAGCGTTGCGTTCTCGCGGCAGCGCATCGAGAGCACCAGCCCGTGGCGCTTGCGGTCCTCCGGCACAAGGCCCAACCCAAGCGCCATGGCCTCGCGCGGCGAACGGATTGCAACTTCCGCTCCGGAGACGCAGACCCGCCCGCGCGCAGCGGAATCGAGGCCGAAGAGCGCCTGCGCAACTTCCGTGCGTCCGGCGCCGACGAGTCCCGCCATGCCAAGCACTTCGCCCGCGCGTAAGTTGAAGGCGACGCCCTCGAACTTCCCGGGGCTCGAGAAGTTCTCGACCCGCAGCAGTTCGGCGCCGGCCTCGCCTTGCAAATGCCCGGGGAAATACTCCTCCAGCTTTCGGCCGATCATCATCTGTACGAGTTCCGCCTCGGCAAGCCCCGCGATGGACCTCGTGGCAACGTGGCGGCCGTCTCGCAGCACCGTCACGGCGTCGCACTGCGCGAAGATCTCTTCCATGCGGTGCGAAACATAGATGCAGGTGACGCTCTGTGCCCGCAAGCGCCGGATGAGTTCAAACAGGCGCTCGGCTTCGTGGCGCGTCAGGCTGCTGGTCGGTTCGTCGAAGACGATGACGCGCGCCTGCCCGCTCACCGCCGCCGCGATCTGGAGCATCTGCTGTTGGCCGACCGAGAGCGCGCCCACGCGCGCGTGCACGTCAATCTTCGCGCCGATCCCCGCGAGCATCACCTCCGCGCGACGATCCATCTCGTGCCGCAGCACAAAGCCACCGCGCGACGGCAGCGCGCCCAGACAGAGGTTCTCCGCGACGGTAAGATTCTCGCAGAAGGCCAGTTCTTGATGTACTACCGCGATCCCCGCCGCACGCGCGTCGCGCGGATCGCGGAAGTGCACGGGCTTACCGTCGAGGAAAATCTGACCCGCGTCAGGAGTGTGGATGCCGCCGAGGGTCTTGCCGAGCGTGCTCTTGCCCGCGCCGTTCTCGCCACAGAGCGCATGGCAACTCCCCGCGGCGATCTCGAACGAGACGCCGCTCAGCGCCAGCACACCGGGAAAGCGCTTGGTGATGTTTTCAAAGCGGATCGCAGCCATGCGCTTCCTTCTTACCGTGGAGGCGCGGAGAACGGCAACCTTCCGTCTTTACTCTGCGTCTCTGCGGTGAAAATTCGCTACGGCAGCTTCAGGTAATCCGGGTCCACGTTCGTGAAGCCCCATTCCTTGAGCTGCCGCGCCCACGAGCCGAGGTTCTCCTTGCTCACGCGCACCAGGTCCATCTTGTTCATCGCCGGCACGTCCTTCTTGAGCTGGACCTTGTCCACGATGATCTTCACGGACTCGTAGCCCCACTTATACGTGGGCTGCGCGAGCAGCACCGGCACGACACCTTTCTCGATGTACGGCAGGCACTCGGGCAGCGCGTCGACGGAGACGACCTTCATCTTGTCGGGCTTGAAGTCCGTCAGCAGGGCTTTGGTGAAGAGCGGCCAGCCGCCGACGAAGGCCCAGCCGTCGATCTCGGGGAAGTCCTTGTTCACCGTGAGCACCTTCGCCGCCGCGTCCTGCGGGGTCTCCGGAAAGAAATAGAAGACGTCCACGATCTTGATGTCAGGGTATTTGGCGGCCTCTTCCTTTACGCCCTTGACCCGGTTCTGAAGATTGGGCGCGTTCTGGTTTCCGGCCAGGACGCCGATCTTGCCCTTCCCGTTCATCAGCTTGGCGAGTTCCGCCATCACGGCCTTACCGGTCTCGATATCGTCCACGCCGTAATACGCAAAGCGTTTGGACTGCGCGGCATCGCTGTCGAAGGTCATTACCGGCACGCCACGGGCCGCCGCATCGTCGATGGCGCCGGTCACCTTGCCGGCGTCGGAGCACGAGATCAGAATCGCGTTCGCGCCCTCGTTCACGGCCTGGGCGATGTTCTGCGCCTGCACCTGGCCGTCTTCCTGCGGCGGCGTGCGCCAGTCGATCTGGATCGTGATGCCGTTCTTCGCGCCGAGATCCTTCGCCGCGGCCTCCGCGCCGGACCGCGCCGACGAGAAGACCGGATTCGTCGAAGACTTCGCGATCATGGCGATCTTGAGCGTCTTCCCGCCGCCGCTTTCACCCGTTTTGCCCGGCCCGCCGTCGGTCTTCGCGGTGGGTGCTCCGCCCGAGCCGCAGCCCGCCAGCAACACACAGCCGGAGACCAGCGCCACGAGGACAGTCCATACGCTCGGCTTCATGCTCCGCTCCTTTGTTCTTTCGATTTGTCCGCAGGCGCTTCGGCTCCCTGCGCCAGCCTCCGTGCCGTCCACTTCGCGCTCGCTTGGTCGAGCACCACCGCAAGAACGATCGCCGCGCCCACGATGCCCCACTCGTAATTCTGGTCGAAGCGCAGCGTCGTAATCGACTTCCGGATCAGCTCGATCAGGATCGCGCCAAACATCGCGCCCACCGCCCCGCCCCGCCAGCCGCTCAGACACGCCCCCCCCACCACCGCACTCGCGATGGCAAACAGTTCGTAGCCCGACGCCTCGCCGCCACTCGCCGCGCCGTAAAAACTGCAGCCAACAAACGCCGCCAGCGCCGCCGACAGCCCCGAAAACACGTACACGCCCACGAGCACGCGCCCGGAGCGTATCCCCGAAAATCGGCTGGCCTCCAGATTGCCGCCGACCGCGTAGATATGCCGGCCGGGAACTGTTCTCGAAAGAAACACCGCGCCCGCGGCCACCGTGGCCAGCATGATCAATGCAGGCACGGGATTCAGTCCGGCGCGCAGGCCCAGCGTGGCTTTTATCCCGCCGACCAGCGCGTCCGGCAAGGGGATGCTCTCGGCCTTGCTGGGCACGAACGCCGCGGTGCGGAAGATCAGCATCGTGCCCATGGAGATGATGAACGGATGCACGCCCAAGCCGACTTTGAGCAATCCGTTGAGCAACCCGCAGGCCGCGCCAATGGCCAGGCAGACGCCGAGGCCCATCATAAAAACGAACCAGGCCGGATGCGCCGCCGCGCCTGCTTCCCCGGCGGTCATCCAGCGCAGGAACATCGCCGTGCCGACGCCGGCGAGCGCGTAAATCGAGCCCACCGAGAGGTCGATGCCGCCGGAGATGATCACCATCGTCGTGCCGACGGCCATGATCGCGAAAAAGCTCGGGCGCACCGACATCTGAAACAGATTGTCCGCGTTGAGAAAGTTGTTCACCGTCTCGCCGCTCAGGTTGTCGACATGCGTGCACGAACACGACGCGAGCAGCACCACCAGCGCGAGATTGACGAGCACGAGGCCCGCGAGGGGGGAGTCAAGGAGCCTGCGCGAGATGGGCTTCATCGCGCACTCCTCAACGCCTTCTCGATGCGCGTCCAGAGTTCGGCCTCGTTGGCCCGAACCACGCACTCGATGCCGAGCGCATAGACCGGCGGCAGATCCATGCCTGCAAGCGCGAACTTCTCCAGCTTCACGGCGTCCTTCTCGGTAACGATAATCCATTCGGCGCCGAACTTTTTCGCGGCGGCGGCCAGTTCGCCCAAGTTGAGTTGGGTGAAAAGATGGTGATCGGAAAAACCAAGCTGCGCGACGACATTTGCCTGTAAAGTGCGAAGAGTGCTCGCGAATGCGCCGGGATTTCCAATGGCACATGCAGCCAGAACATTCCGGCCTTTTAATTGTTCGAGTGCGGGATCTTTCTCACTTGAGAACAGGCCGCGCAGCGCTTTGGGCTCATGGCGGACAAGAAATGGGGCAGACTTTAGATGCGCGGTGATCCCAATATCGTCTATTGTGGATTCAGCGTGCGCTGCGCGGGCAACAACAGCCATATCCGCTCGTTTGAGCGCGCCCGGCCCTTCGCGCAGCCTGCCCCACGGCAGCAGATGCCCGCCGCCGAGCGGGTCCGTCGCGTCGATCAGCACGATGTCCAGATCGCGCGCGAGCTGCCAGTGCTGGAAGCCGTCGTCGAGGATCGCGACGTCGCAGCCAAGTTCCTTGGCCTTCATTGCGCCGTCGTAGCGATTTGGATTGCAGATCACCGGGGCGGAATTACCGAGAGCGCGCGTCAGTTCGAGCGCTTCATCATTAGGTTCGCCGGGCTTTGCCGCGCCGTAACCGCGCATCAGGATCGCGGGCCTCTTCGCGAAGCGGCGCGCGATCAAACCTTTCGCGAGATAGGCTGCGAAGGGCGTCTTGCCCGTGCCGCCGGCGGTGATGTTGCCGACGCTGATCACCGGCATTGGCGCACGGCGGGTCTCCTTCAAACCCACGCGATACGCAAAGCGTCGCAGCGCGACGGCTAGCCAATAGCACGCGGCGAGCGGCGGGCCCAGCCAACGCAGCCCCGCGGGCAGCGGCGAAGCCTGCGGCGGAACATGGGCCGGAACGTTCACGCGTAACGTTTCTCGAGAAAGGCGCGCAGGTCGTTGGGCAGGCGCTTCACTTTTCCGTCGCGGCCAACGCAGGCCAGTTCCACCTTGCCCTCGGCGAGCAGAATGCGCTTCTCCGCGGCGTCGTTCTCGCGTTCCACCCGGTTCTCGAAGCCGATGCTCGCGCGGCCGATCTCGCTCAAGCGCGTCTGGATTACCAGCCGGTCCTCGAAGCGCCCCGGCACGTAGTAACGCAGGTCCAGATGCACGACCGGCATCAGAATCCCCTGGGCCTCAAGCTGGCTGTACGGACAGCCGTGCTCGCGCAGCCACGCGATGCGGCCCATCTCGAACCAGGCCACGTAGCACGAATGGTGCACGTAACCCATCTGGTCCGTCTCGACGTAACGGACCACGGTGCGGGTCTCGAGGTACCCGCTGGAAGGTGCAGGAGATGGGCTCATCGTGTACAAGATACTACAGGCGCCGGGCGGAGCCGTCCACGAACCGAAAAGGCCCGGCATGGAGCGCAGCTTGAACTCGTCCCACGCGTCTAAGCGCAGCACGCCCTGGTTCGTGGACGCCTTCGACGGCCATTACCTCGATCGCTACGCCCACCGTTCGCAAGAAGCCGCCGCGCGCGAGGCCCCCTTTCTCTTGCGTGAACTCAACGTCGCGCCAGGCGCAGCCATGCTGGACCTCTGCTGCGGCGCGGGCCGGCACAGCGGCGAGTTGGCCCGCGCGGGCTTACACGTCACCGGCGTGGACCTTTCTATAGCGCTGCTGCGCAAAGCGCGCGCGGATCACCGCCAGATCGAATTCGTCCGCGCCGATATGCGCGCCCTGCCATTCGCAGACAAGAGCTTCGCCGGCGCAGTGAACCTCTTTACGTCGTTCGGATACTTCGAGGCCGATGCGGAGAACCTCGCCGCGCTCCGCGAAGCCGCGCGCGTGCTCCGGCCCGGCGCGGCGTTCGTACTGGACTTCTTCAATCTCGCGCCGACCGTTGCGGCGCTGGTGCCTAAGAGCGAGAAGACCGTCTCTGGCCGGCAGATCACGGAGACGCGCGGATACGACCCAAGCCGCAAACGCATCGAGAAGATCACACGCATTGCGGAAGCGAGCGGCGCGCGCGAAGTCCGCGAGTCGGTGCGCGCGTTTGCGCCCGAGGAGTTCGACGCGCTCTTCGCGCAGGCAAATCTAGGAATTCGCTCGCGCTTTGGCGACATGGAAGGTGCGGCCTTTAACGCTAAGACAAGCCCGCGCTGCATAACCGTCGGGGTAAAGCTTTAACTGCATGGGACAAGGGCCGTGGGGCGAGGGACGCGGAGTGCTTTGGAAAGCCGTGCAAAACCATCCCCGACAGTTTAAGGAGCAGGCATGCCAGACAGATTGGACGATTTGCGTTACTATCAAATTTCATTGCAATTGTGGGACGAAATGTGGAATGACACGGAAACGATGATGCGGGACGTTCGCGGTAAAGAAATCACCAAACAGTTGGCGAGGTCGGTTGGTTCGATTTGCGCTAACATTGAAGAAGGATACGGTCGCGGATTTGGGAAAGAGTACGTCCAATTTTTGCGTTATTCCCGCGGCTCCGCACGCGAAAGCAAAGGTTGGTACTACCGGGCTCGCAAGCTCCTTGATCCGAAGGTACAAATGGCTCGGGAAAAAGCTTTAGACCAGATCATCGCCATGATTTCAAAGGCCATCCAAACTTTGGAACAGAAAAGAAGAGACAACATCTAACCATGGACTCCTCGCCCCCCGCCCCTCGTCCCCCGTCCCACTTCGGTTCCGTTCCATACCAGCTTTCCGGTTTTGGCGGAGCTTTGGTCACCGACTGGACCACCGATTTCTCCAAGGTCCGCCCGTTCTTCCGCCGCGATCCCCGCAGCGCGGCCGACTGGGCGGCGCTGTTCCAGGAACTCGCGGCGCACGAATACCCGCGGTACGCGCTCGCGGAGGCCCTCGTGCGCGCGACCGACGACGCGAAGGCGCCCCCGGCAGCGAAGGATAACGCCAGCCGCTTCCTCGAAAAGAACACGTTCGCGGTGATCACCGGCCAGCAGGCGGGGCTCTTCGGCGGGCCGCTCTTTAACCTCTATAAAGCGCTGACGGCGGTAAAGCTCGCAGGTGAGTTGCAGAAGCGCCATCCGGAGTTCCGCTTCGTTCCGGTCTTCTGGGTCGCCAGCGACGACCACGACCTCGGCGAGATCGACCACGCGTATTTTCTCGAACCGGGCGGCGCAACGCGGCGGCTCAAGGTGGAGATCGGCGCCGAGGCGCGCGGCTGTTCCGCGGTGGACGTGACGGTGCGCGACAGCATCGCGGCCCTCGCGCAGCCGCTCGAAGAACTGCTGCCCGGCGCGGCGCAAGCGCTGCTAGAGCCCTACCGCGCCAAAAACCTCGGCGCGGCATACGCGCAACTGTTGTCGCAGTGGCTCGGCCATCTGGGGCTGATTGTCGTCGAGTCTTACGAGATCCGGCGCTTGGGCAAGAAGCTCTACCAGCGCGAACTGAACGAGTATCCGAAGACGTGCGCGCTGATCCGCGAGGCCGGCCAGCGCCTGAAAGCGGCCGGGTATGCGGCCGAGTTCGATGAGGCCAAGGACGCGCCGCATCTCTTCGCGTCTTCCAACGCCATTCGCGCGAAGCTCGAACCGGCCGACGCGGAAGGCACGCGCTTCGTCGAACGCAGCCCTGCTTTCGCGGCCCGCAGTCAGGAGCCCGACACTTTCGAGAAGAACGTCCTGATTCTTACGGCGGAGACGCAGCCCGAGGCCTTCTCGGCCTCCGCGGCGCTCAGGCCCGTACTCCAGCAACTCGCCTTTCCCGTCGCGGCGGCGGTGCTTGGGCCGGGCGAGATCAACTACTGGGTGCAGTTACCCGAACTTCACGATCACTACGGCGCGGTCTGGCCCATGGTCGTCCCGCGCGCGAGCTTCACCCTGCTGGACGCGATAGCCGAGAAGGCCGTGCGCAAGCTGGACCTGAAGCCCGCGGACCTCTTCCTGCCCGACGCGGACCTGAAGGCGCTCGCGCTGGGCGGCTCCAGCGCCGAGTGCGCACTGAATTCAGGGCGCGAGCGCGTGCTTGCGGAGTTCGACCGCATGTTCGAGAAGATCCGCGAGAGCGACAAGGGCCTCGACCCGCTCTTCACCAAAGCGCGCGAACGGATCGCGCATGAACTCGAGCGCATCGCTGAGAAGACGCGGGCGAGCGCTGCGCAGAAGGACGGCGCGGGCCTGGCGCGGCTCGAACGCCTGGTCGCCTTCCTGCGGCCGGGCGGCAAGCCGCAGGAGCGCACGCTCTGCGGCGCGCAGTTCCTGGCGCAGCATCCCGGCCTTGTGGAGGCGCTGCTGGAGGCGCTCGATCCGTTTGCGTTCGAGCACCGCGTGCTAGGATTGTCATCGTGAACGCCGACATCCTCTGCATCGCGCCGCACCCCGACGACGCGGAACTCTGCTGCGGCGGTCTGCTGCTCAAGGCCAAGCGCGCGGGCAAGCGCGTGGCGATCGTCGATTGTACGCGCGGCGAGATGGGCACGCGCGGCAGCGTAGCCGAGCGCGCGAAGGAAGCCGCCGCGGCCGACCGCATGCTCGGCACGGACGCGCGCGTGAACCTGAAGCTCCGCGACGGACATCTTCAGGATAACGATGCGCTCCGCGAGCCGCTCGTGCATGCCCTGCGCCGCTTCCGGCCGAAGGTCGTCCTCGTGCCGCATTGGGAAGACCAGCACCCCGACCATGCCGCGGTGGGACGCGCGGCCGAGGCCGTTGCATGGCTCTGCGGCGCACCGAAGTACGCGCCCAAGTCCGGCCAGGGCGTCGCGAGTTCCGGGCATCTGCCCTACCGGCCGGACCTGGTGCTCTATTATCAGAACCGCTACGGCATCGAAGCCGACCTGGTGGTGGATATCTCCAGCGTCTTCGAGATGAAGATCGCGCTTGCGGGCTGCTATGCGACGCAGTTCGGGCCGGGCATGCAGGGCGCGAAGCGTTCCAAAAAAGAACCGCTGACCAAGCTGAGTTCGGAGAAGTTCCTAACCTGGTTCCGCGCCCTGCACGCATACTACGGCTTCAAGATCGGTGTGGATTACGGCGAGGCCTACTGCCTTAAAGGTCCCCTGCCCGTAAAGCAGCTCGGCATCCTGCTTCCTTGAGAGCGCTTAAAAAAGCACACCAAGAAACCAAAAGAACGGACTTACCTGGAGCCCTGGATACATATATCCTGTGCTGAAATACGCCCCGGTGGCGGAGGACATCCTATGAAGATCGGCATCGCCTGCTATCCGACCTACGGCGGCTCCGGCGTGGTGGCCAGTGAACTCGGCATCGACCTCGCCAAGCGCGGCCACGAGGTCCACGTCTTCAGCTATGCCCTGCCGTTCCGCCTGCGCGGATTTTACGAGAACCTCTACTTTCACGAAATCGACGTGGGCAGTTACCCGCTCTTCAAGTATCCGCCGATCACCCTCGCCGCGGCTTGCAAGATGATCGAGATCGCCGAAGCGCGCGGGCTGGACGTGCTGCACGTTCACTACGCGATCCCGTGGGCCGTCTGCGCGCATCTCGCACGCGAGGTCGTCCAGGAGTCCTGCCGGCGGCTGAAGATCGTGACCACGCTCCACGGCACCGATATCACGCTCGTCGGCGCCGAGCCGCAATTTTTCAAGATGACCAAGTTCGGGATCGAGCGCTCCGATGCGGTGACGGCCGTCTCCACGTATCTGTCGCGCGAGACGCGCAAGACCTTCGGCTTCGAGTGCCCCATCGACGTCATTTACAACTCGGTGGACTCCGCGCGCTTTACGCCCGCCGCCGCGCGCTGCTGCCGCAAGCACTTCGCGCCCAACGGCGAGAAGATCATGCTGCACGTCTCGAACTTCCGCCCGGTAAAGAACATCCCCGACGTAGTGAAGACCTTCGCGCAAGTGCGGCGCCAGATGCCCGCCAAGTTGCTGATGGCCGGCGACGGCCCCGAGCTGCCGACTGCGCGCCTGCTCGCAAAGGAGTTGGGCGTCGAGCAGGACGTGGTCTTCCTGGGCAACCAGGAGTCCGTCGAAGAGATCCTGCCCTGCGGCGACCTCTTCATCTTGCCGTCCGCGTACGAGAGTTTCGGCCTCGCGGCGCTGGAAGCCATGAGTTGCGGGCTGCCCGTGCTGGCGACGGAGATCGGCGGCTTGGGCGAGGTGATCGCGCCAGGAGTGGACGGCTGGCTCTGCCGCGTCGGCGATACGGAGTGCATGGCCGAGCGCGCCATCGACCTGCTGCAGAACGACGCCAAACGCAAGAAGATGGGCGAGGCCGCGCGCAAGAAGGCCGTCGAGCAGTTCTCGCCCGGCCGTATCGTCGCGCAGTACGAGGCCGTCTACGAGCGCGTGCTCAAGGCCGACAAAGCCTGCGTGTAAAGTGAGAGGCCCGCGCAAGCGCGGGCCTCTCACCGGCCATTCGACAGCGGCTTGAATCACCTTCCTCTTCGCTACGACTTGACCTTGAAGAAGAGGTCTTCCTTCCAGTTCGCGAGTTCCTTGCTCTTGTTCACGCCGTGAACATGGATCTGATTCAGGAACCATCCGCCGCCGGGCTCATCCTTGAACGCGGACTTCACGAACGCCTGCTTGAGCGTCTTGGGGAAATCCGCCGCGTTCACCTTAACGTTGTGCTGCAGATGGTCGGCGTAGCGCGAGCCCCAGCCAACCTTCTTGAGCGCGTCGCCGGAACCCTCGAAGTCGAACTCCTTCGCCGTAAGCGTGTAGAGATTGAGTTCCAGCTCACCCGCGCTGGAAGAGAGCTTGAGCGGGTAGTAGAGCTTCTCGGTCTTGAACGAGACCTGCAGCGGCGGTAGATCCCCGGAGCCGGAGAGCGCCTTCTGGTCTTTGCCGGGCACCACCTTCACGCACAGGAACGTGAAATTGTGCTCGGCGAAGTAGGCGAGTTCTTGTGCGCCGATCGCCGCGAAGCCGTTCTTTTCGAACCAGCCGTTGAGGCCCACGACCGCATCCTTGCCCTTGCCGCGGACCGGCTGGATGTCGTACGGACCCACCTTCACCTGCTTGCCCAACTCCACCCCCAGCGAATTGGTCTGGTCGGCGCCGTCCACCTCCCTCGAGTTCGCAGGGATCTCGAGCAGGCCGTTGGCCCAGGTGAAGACGTCCTCGAAGAGCGGGCCTTCGGCCACGGCGTACGCATCGGGCTCGTTGGGCACGGTGACCACCCACGCAAAGCTGCTCGGCCCTTCCCCGCTCGTCTTGTAGTTGACCTTCAGGATCAACTCTTCCTTGCCGTCTTTAAAGAACGCAATGGCTTCCTGCGCCGAGGAACCAACGGAGCCCTTGTAATCCCTGGGCGCGTGCATACAGGCATTGGTTTGCAGCGCCGGCGCAAGGGCAATTGCGATCGCGGCGAGCAAAACACATACGTTGCGCATGTTCGATCTCCGGTTCAAAAGATTCACGGCGCGAAGCCCCATGGCTTCCGCGCGGATAGAATGCTGGACCCCCTTTTGACGCGGTGCTATGGATAGAGTTTCAGGATTTGCGATCATCTTTTTCAAGCAACGTCGAAGACTCGGCAGATCTGAACGTCCGGATAGCATACGGATTTCAGGGTTGCCTTAAGGCCACGGCGTGGCAAGCTTATCCCTTGTCGGGTGAGTGGTTACGCGCACCGCCTTAGTATGGAGTACAAAATCCATCATGGCCTTCGGTGCCAATTGCGATCGCTGCGGCTGCGACCTGTTGGGACAGGACGTGCGGTACAAAGTATCCCTCGATATCACCCAAGCCTACGACCCGATGGAGATCTCCTCGAAGGACCTACGCCGCGACATGCGCGGGGAGCTCGAAGAGATGATTAAAGTCTTGGAAGCCCTGCCGGCCGCCGAGACCAAGCGCATCGAGGACGAGATTTATTCGTCCTTCTGCTTCGACCTCTGCCCCGCTTGCGCCAAGATGCTCCGCGAGGACGCCAAGGCATTCTTCCGTACGCGCCACGACGCTAGGCGCTCGCCCCTGTCCGAACAGCCGCCCGGCGAACCAAATAACTAACCCTCCAGCCTGTCGGAAGTTAGCCTTCCCGGCACACCTGTATTTCCCAACGTGACAATTCGGCACGAAGGAGTAAACTTCGCGCCCGTCTATCGCTGGTGAGCCTGCTTCTGCATGTTGCACGATTCCTCCGAGCGCCGGAAAGGTCCGGCGCCGGTCTCGTTTTGAGGGTTGGCGTTGGAAAGGAGTCTTCGATGCGGCGGTCGGCGTTTGAGCAGTGCGGATTCGGTGGCGCGTTGCGGGCTGCGTGCATCTTCAGCATGCTGCTGGGGCGCATGGCCTTCGCGGAGACGGCCGATCCGGCCAATCCGGCCACGCCCGCAACCCAGAACCCGCCTGCCGCGCCCGGCGAAAAGCCCTTGCCGCAGTACAAGCATCCTTACAAGGACGGCCTGTATTCCACCATTGTCGCGATGATCAGCATCGGCGCGCCGGAGATCGAGAAGCAGAAGACCTTCAAGCTCGAAGTCCCCGGTTTCAAGAAGGACATCAAAGTTAAGGCCATCCTTCAGGACAAGCCCGCGCCATTGGTGGTTGTGCTTGTGGGTGTGGACGGCAAGTCGGATACGCCGCTCGGGCGGCTCTTTCCCTGGTGGCTGCAGGATGCCGGCTTCAACGTCCTGACCTTCGATTCCACGTTTCGCCCGGCCTTTATGGAGAACGCGCGCACCGGCGTGACCGGAAACATGAACGACGAGTGCGTGCAGATCGCGAAGATCGTCGAGCAGTTCCTCAAGATCGAGGACGTGAAAAAGCGCGTCACGAAGATCGGAATCACGGGCTACAGCATGGGCGGGACGCAGGCGCTGATCCTCTCGAAGATGGCCGCTGAAAAGAAACTCAACTTCGAGCTCTCGGGAGCCGTGGCCTTCTCGCCTCTGATCAAGCTCAAGTCCAGCGCCGAGCTCCTCGACGACATGTACGCGCGCGACCGCAACAAGTTCACGATGATCGACATGGGCAAGACGTTCATGACGCACGAGCCCGTCGCGCCGGGCGCAAAGATTCCGTTCGAGCCCGAGTTCATGCGCGCGGGCATCGGCTTTATCGTGCGCGAGGAGTTCACCGACATCGTTGACCGCAACGATACCGCCTTCCGCCTGAAGCTGCTGCCCGAAGAAGAGAAGCTCCAGCCGGGCGAGAACCGCCGCGCCTACGCCGAAGTCGATTGGGGCTTCACCAAGTTCATGTAGAAGATGAGCTTCCCCTACTGGCAGCAGAAGGGCGCGGTGAAGACCGTCGATGAACTCTGGGCCATGGGCGACCTCACGCAGGTAATGAAGTCGCAGCCCGCCTTCGCGCGCGCGCTCATCTGCGCCAACGACCCGCTGAACAAGTCCGAGGACCTGGAAGAGCTGAAGAAGGCCGCGAACCCGAAGAACCTCGAGGTCGTGGACATCGGCGGGCACCTGGGCTACATGGGCTCGTACTGGTGCTACGCGCACCTGGTCCGGATGTTCAACTTACCCTGACGCCGCCGCTCGGGATTTACTCCGCTCAATTTGATCACCGGTGCTTGCAGGTCACCCGTTAAGGGCGCCACAGGTCGAAGACCTGTGCCTCCCACGTCCGGGCGACCCACAAGCACAGCAGCTTCGAGTGCCCTGTCTATTTCTTAAGAGCATCGAGGAACGCGGAGAAGCCGCGCGCGCTCGGCGTGGGCGCGTAATCTTCCGGCACGGCTTCTCCCCAGGATTCCCCCAGCGTCTTCCCGTCCACGCTGCGATTCGAACCGTCGCGCAGGTCTTCGACCGCAACCCCAACGCCGAGAGACTTCAGTTCGGCCGCAACGTCTGCCACGTCGAGTTCGCTCAACAGATCCGGTATCGCGGCATCCATCGGCAAGTAGTGGTAGCGGCGTTCCAGCACCGACAAGTAGGCGTGTAACGTGCCGCGCGCGAGCACGGCTTTCGGCCGGTGCGCCTTGCCCTCGGGGTCCTCGAATTCAAACAGCGCGCCCGCGAGCGCGAGCCAGCCGCCCAGCGGCTCGACCAGGTTCATGGGCACCGGGCCGCTCTGTCGGAAGCCGGTCTCGTCGAAGCGGATGGGAGTGCCGCAGGAGCCGTTGGGTTCGGTAAAGCCCTCGCCCCAGAGCGCCACGCGCGACGCATCGACGTGCTCCAGCTTCGCCAGGAACGCCAGCGCCGTGCGCAGGTCCTTGATTTGCCGCGCGGGCAGGCTGTCTTTTTGCAGCCAGAGCAGCGAGGCGAGGTCGCCTGATTCCGACTCCGGTGAGCGCGAGGGTCCCGCCGAAGTCTCTCCGCAGCCGCGCACGTCCACCAGCGCCACCGCCGTATCGGCCTTGAGCAGTCGTTCGATTTCGGAGCCGCGTTCGGCGAGGAAGCGCGCCTTCCCCGCCTGCGCCACGCCCACTACCAGCGGACGCGGGTGAGCAAGGCCCCCCGGCACAAGCAGCCAGACCGCGATGCCGGGAACCGGACTCGCGGCGCCCGCTTCCGCTTTCTCGGCCGGGAGCCAATAGCCAAGCACGGAAGCATTGGACACCAGGCCAAGTTGCCGCTCAGCTACTTTTCCCGCGTCTTCCGGCGCAAGCGGGCCGCAGATGCGCTCAAGGACCTCGCGCACGGTCGTCTTCGCCGCGATCCGTTTGGCGCGCGCGGCGGCCAGGCGTTCGCGTGCGTCCGCTTGCGCAAACTGGAAGGGCTCCTTGAGGACCCCCGCGGCGCGCAGCGCGTCGAGCCGCTTGCCGCCTTCCTCGTTCGTAAAGCATTCGAGCTCGCCCGAATTGAACGCCGGCCGCGCCTCGGACTTTTCCGTCTCGGGCAGCGCGAGGTTCCACCAGCCGTTCAGGATCTTGTACATCGGGATGCGGTGCAGTCCGGCAAAGTGCGTCGCGTGCGTCTGGTCGCCACCATGCAGAAAGCTCAGGTCCGCCGGTTTGCCGAGCCACCCATAGACCTTCTCGAAGCGCACGTAGCTGTCCTTGCACGCGTCGGACCAGGTGAACTCCTGCGCCTGAATCAGCCGTCGCGGAGCCACGAGGGCGTCCACCATCCAGGGCGAGAGCCCCGCCGGTTGCGAACCGCGCAGCGCGCGCGGCGGATCGTAATAGCCGCCGAAGGGCGCACAGCCTGAAAAGTTGAACGGTACGCAAAGCGTAAAGCGTTCGTCGAAGGCCGCGGCCACACTCGCGAGGTCGCCGCCACCGGCTACGCCTCCGAGCACGCCCAGGCGCGCGGGGTCGATGTCGCCGCGTTCGAGCAGCACGTCGGCCGCGCGCGAGATCTCCCATGCAATCCAGCCCGCGGCATCGTCGCCCGCGAGCGTCATCTGCACGCCGATCTCGTTGCGCTGGTAACTCTTGTGTTCCCAGCGCGCGACGACGGAGCACTCGCCTGAGCCGAGCGTATCGAACAGCATCGCGACGCCGCCCGCCCGCGCGAGGTTCGCGCCAACCGCGTACAGGTCCGGCCCGTGTCGCGGCGTATGGTGCGCGGGGATCACGACCAGCGCCGCGCGCTTCTCCCCTTCCTTGGCCTTCTCCTTGGGCAAGAAGAGTGTCGCGGGCTCGGGCAAGCCCGGGCGCGGCTCGAAGATCAGCCCCACGACGCGGAACCCGTCCCCTTCCCGCTCGTAGATGGTGCGCGCGTTCAGCGGCGTGCGCTCGGGCGGCTTGCCGCCGGTGGCCGGAAAGAGGTTCGCCAACAGCTCGGTCCGGGCCTTGGCCGCGAACGCCTTCCACGCCTCCGCGCCGTCAAGTTTCTCGAACGCCGCGAGCCATTCCTTGTGCATCCGGTCGCGCCGCGCGGCCGCCCAGTTCGAGACCAGCTCGTTCGCCTTGAGTTGCTTGCGCTCGTCGGCGGTGAGCACCGGTTTCGGGAGGCCGCCGCTCGGGAGCGCGGGTTCGTCCGCGGGATTCTCAAACGGCACCTGCAAACGGAGCACTGCGAAACGCAGCGGGCAGTGCGCGGTCGCGCTGTTCGTCACCGCAAGCACGGAATACTGCTGCGCCTGTCCCAGCGCCGCGCGCGACGGCCGGTTGCGGCTGACCTGAATCCTCCAAGGAAAGACATCCGGCTGCAGGCCCGCGGGCAGGCCAAGCGTCTTCTGCACGGTTGCGAAGGGAATGCGCACTCTCGCCGACCACCCGCCGTCCTCGCGCTTGGCCTCGACTTTGATGCCTTCAGGCACGGGAATCCCGCGGATGTTGCGCCCGCCCGTCTTGCCCGCGGCTGCCTCAACTTTTCCCAGCGGCCCCGCCGAGACGTGGAGATATGGATAGCCTTCGGGACCGAGGAATAGCTCGACGTTGTCTTCCTTCCAGAGCGCCGTCCCGGGGTTCTCGATCGAGTCGGGGAAGGCCTCGTGGCAGAAGATGCGCAGCGCGAGTTCCCCGCCGGTGGCCGCCGCGCGCAGGGACGTGGCTTGAAAGTCGGGATCAACCGGAGAAAGCCCTGTGCCGTCGCGAAGAAGTGCGGCCGGCATCCGCCGCCACGCGTCGCCCTCGGCGGGCAGTTGCTCGCAGCGCCCCGCGGGCAGCGTGGCCCGGCCCGCGAGCGGTTCGGGCGGCGCGGCCTCGACGCGGGCAAGGAGATCGTCCGACCAGCCGTCGCCCAGTTTGAGCGCCAGCGGCGCGTCTTTCGCCGTGGTCCAGGTCTCGCGATAAGACGTGGTCCCGCGCTGCTGTCGTTGCCGCACGGCGCGCAGACCGACCTCATGCAGTGCCTGGGGAAGTTCAAGCGCCGTCAGGTCCACCGCGAACTCGGCCGACCAGCCGCGCTCGCCGATGCGCGCGCTCGCCAAGATTTCCTTATTGTAAAACGGCTCCAGGCTGGCCTTCTCGTCGAGCTGGCACCAGACCGTGCCCAACGGATTCACGTAGACGTGCAGCGTCCGCGGACCTTTCACTTCGATGCCGAGCTCGTCCTCGAACCACGGATCGCCGCCGTGAATGCCTTCGCGCGCGATGTAGCCTTCGGACTCGACAGCCTCCAGGCGCACCAACAGCCAGCGGCCCGCGCGCAGCACCGAACCGCGCGTGGCGCTCTCCGGAGGTTCGTTCTTGCCGCCCGCGCGCTTGAACTCGGGCAACGCAGCCGCGCGCGCCCAGACGGGATCGACGCCGCGGCCATCCAGGCGCATGACGTTCAGCGGGCGCGCCGCGGGGAGTTCCATCTTTGGTGCGTTCACGTTTGGTTCCTCCGCGAGGAGTCTAGACGTCAGTACACCCGCGATGGCGAAACAGAGGACTGGGAGCGCCGGGCTGAGCCAGGCGGAGGCGAGTGACATAATGTTTTCGCTTCGATCGGCCGCAATAGGCGGCGCACTTTTTTAAGCTTCGGACCCTGGACCCTTGCCGGCCATCACGTCGTCGAGGGTTTTCAGCACCAGGTCGAACTCGGCGCCGATCTTCTTCATGGTCTCGGCATCGCCACGATGAAAACTGCGCCCGCGCAACTTGTCGTTGCCGTTACAGAAAAGGATCAGCGGCGCGCCGTCGAGTTCCCGCGCTAAGCGGAAGCTCTTCTGCGTGGACTCGGCGGAGAAGACGCCGGTCTTGGCCGTGTTCGCGTCCAGCAGGTCCTGAAGTTCCTTGCGCAGCGCCTTGGCGCCTTCGGCATGGACGATGTAGTTGGCGGCGGTGTATCCACGGTCGTTGGAGAAGAACTGCAGGCTCACCTTCTTGCCGTCAGGCGTGGTGTACCCGTTGAGCACGTCGCCCTCGAAGACGGTATTGCCGGAACTCGTGGGTGCGGGGAAAGCCTTGTACGCCATGGCGCGCCGGATGCCTCCAAAGTTTTACGAAGTCCACTCAACATAGCGCCGCAGGAAGAGAACGCAACGACCCAAACGCATCCACCGCGGAGGCCGCGGAGAACAGAATAGTGGAAATTCTTAATAGGAAGTTCTCGGCGAACTCCGCGTCTCTGCGGTGAATAGTTTCTTACCGGTAGTCCTTCTCGTCCGGCTCCTTCACCGTCTCGATCAGCTTCTTCACCACGTCGTCGCCGCTCACGCCCTCGCTGTCGGCGTTGAAGTTCGTAAAAAGGCGGTGGCGCAGCACCGGCGCGGCGATGCCGCGGATGTCCTCGCACGTGGCGGCGTAGCGTCCTTGCAGAATCGCGCGGGCCTTCGCGCCCAGCACCAGGAACTGCGCCGCGCGCGGTCCCGCGCCCCAGCTCAGCCAGTCCTTTACGAACGGCGGCGCGTCGGGCTCCTTGGGCCGCGTCGCGCGCACCAGTCGCAGCGCGTAGTCGATCACGTGGTCGCTCGAAGGCACTTTCCGCACGAGCTGCTGCAGCGTGACGATGGACTCGCCCGAGAGCACCGCGCTCAGGTTCACGTCGAAGTCGTACGTCGTCGAGCGCACGATCTCGCGCTCCTCGTCCAGGTTCGGGTAGCCGACGTGGATCATGAACATGAAGCGGTCGAGCTGCGCCTCGGGGAGCGGGTACGTGCCTTCCTGCTCAATCGGGTTCTGCGTCGCGAGCACGAAGAACGGCGCTTCGAGCGGATAGCGCCGGCCGCCGGCGGTGACCTGGCGCTCCTGCATCGCTTCGAGCAGCGCCGCCTGCGTCTTCGGCGGCGTGCGGTTGATCTCGTCGGCGAGAACCAGGTTGGCGAAGATCGGCCCCTGGACGAAGCGGAAGTGGCGTTTACCCACCTCGTCGGTCTCGATGATGTCCGAGCCCGTGATGTCGGTGGGCATCAAGTCCGGCGTAAACTGGATGCGGTTGAACGAGAGCTTGAGCACCCGTGCGAGCGTGCTGATCATCAGCGTCTTGGCTAGGCCCGGCACGCCGACCATCAGGCAGTGCCCGCGGCAGAACATCGCAGTCAGCAGCAGGTCGATGACCTGGTCCTGGCCGACGATGACTTTGTGAATCTCGCGCAGCAGCGCCTTGCGCGCCTCGGCGAGCCGCTCGACGGCCTCGATCTCTTTGGCGCGGCGGCCCTCGCCCGTGGGTACGGCCTTGGAGGCGCCGGAGACGCCCGCGGGTTTGCCCGGCGCGGGAGCCGGCGAAGCCCCGCCGGTCGTGCTCTGTTTTTCGCTCATGCGGAACTAGGATTCCCGGCAAAGGCATCCGCGTCAAGCGCGAGGCGCGCCATTGATGAGGTCGGCTGGTTTTCTAGTTAGCTGGTTCGTTGGATACCAAATGGATCCAGGAACCAGCCAACCAGCCAACCAGCCAACTCGCTATTCTGGATTTGTCTTTTGAACTGGAACAAACCGCGCCTATATTGTCTAATTCGGATAAAAGGTTGACGGGTGCGGCAAGGCTGGGCCGGGCCGAGGTTTGGCAAGGCTTGAGCGAAACCGCGCACAGGCGCACACTGGGCCGGTCATTCATGGCAACGCCAAACGCGGACTATTCCATCGTTCTTCGAGGACGCTTCCCCGGCAAAGACCGCGCCGTGGCCACGGCCATGTCGCGCGTCTTCGGGCAGAACGAACCCTGGGGCCTGCAGGTCGTCGGCGCGTCTCCGATTACGATACTCACCGGCATGTCCGCGGCGCAGGCCCAGGCCGTCGGTTCGGCTCTGATCGAGATCGAGAACGTCGGCTGCCGCTTCCAGGTCCAGCAGGGCATCGACAACGGGTGTCCGACGATCCACTGGGCCTCTCCGCCGCGCATCAATGGACGGGCGCTGGACGAGTTCTCCGGCAGCGGTCAGCACCGGCTCTCGGCCGCCGAAGCCCACATTCCCTGCCCGCATTGCGGCAAGGCCATCGTGATCCGCCTCGCGCCTGCGGGCGTGCCCGCAACGGGCCAGACGATGATGCTGAGCATCCCTGGCCCGGTCGGGACGATTCAACCCGCCTTGGCGCCGATGCAGGTGCCCAACCCCATGTTCCCCGCTGCGCAGGCGCCCGTGGCGATCCCCGTGCCGCTCACGCCTGGCGGCCAGAAGCCCTTGCCGGCGATGACCACCAACACACCCGCGAAGTTGATGGCGCTGACGCCGCCGCCCGCGGCGCCCGACCTGCCCGCGCCCGTGCCCTTTCCCTCGAACAAACCGCCGGGCACGAAGACCTCGGGCACGCTGCCCAAGGTTCCGCGCCCCATGGCGCCGCAGCAGATTCAGCCGCCAGCCGCGCTTCAACCCGCCGGCGACGCGTTGGAAGAACTGGAGCCGCTCGAAGAACTGCCCGCGCTGCCGCAAGCCCCGCCGCAGCGCATGGCCACGCCCGCGCGGCCGCTGCCGCCGCTCCCGGAAGTGCCCGTGGTCCCGTCCGTGCCGCAGCCCGTTAGACCCATGCCGGTCGCCTCGATGGACCCGCGCATGAGCGGCCCAATGGCGCTGGAAGAGTTCGAGGCCGGCCTGGCCAAGGCGCAGCCCGCGCCCGCGCCGGCCCAGGTGCCCGGACCCGCTCCGCTGCCGGCCGGCGCCAACGGCGACTCCGCCGCCTCCCTCTCGCGCATCATCGCCGAGAATCCCGACGCCCTCTGCAGCGTCTTCATCGGCAAGAACAACAATCCCAAGGTCCACGCGCTGGTCGCCGAGATCCAGGGCATCACCACCAAGGAAGCGCAGAAGCTCTGCATCAAGCCCGTTGTGCCGGTGGTGAAGGACATTCCCGTCAGCGACGCCGAACCCATCCGCCGCCGGTTCCTGGAAGTCGGCGTCACCCCGCGCGTCACCTTCCGCCGCTGACCGAACCCCGCGGCATGTACCCCGCGCTCACCCATCTCGAACGGTTGCTCCGCACGCGGCTCTGGATCGCCAACGTCCAGGTCCACGCCTATGCGGACGGCTTCCGCATCGGCGCGGCCATCGTGCCCACGCCGCGGCTGCTGCTCGCGCGCGCGGGCTCTGCGCGCTACACGGTCGAAGGTCGCGCGTTCGCCTTCCGGCGCGGCGACATGCTCTTCGTTCCCGCCCGGACCAAACGGAGCTGGCGCGTCCCCGCGGGCGGGCGCTTCAGCGTCGCGTGGATCGAGTTCACGGCCGATCACGAAGCGGAATTTGGCGGGCCGCACCTGCTCCGGCGCAACTGCGATCTGCGCCTGGAAGCCGCGAGCATCGAGCGCCTGCGCCGCCGCCACGTCCTGAACGATTCGCGCAACGCGCTCCTGGCCGAAGGCGAACTGAAGGCCGTCCTGGCGCGCTTCTTCGTCCACGCCGAAGGCCCCGCCGCCGGCCGCACCGCGGAGCGCGCGGGCCGAACCTTCGGCGAACAGGCGATTCTCAAAGCCATGGATTGGCTCGGGCGGCACTACGCGGAACCGGATGCTTTGGACGGCCTGCCGGAACGCGTGGGCTTAAGCCCCAACCACTTCCGCCTGCTCTTCCGCAGGCACTTCGGCCTGAGCGCGCAGCGCTGCCTTACCGCGCTGCGCATGCGCGCGGCCCGCGCCATGCTTCAAGAGACGGCGCGTCCGGTAAAAGAGGTCGCGCGCGCCACGGGCTACCGCGACCCGCTCTTCTTTTCGCGTCACTACCGCGCCTTCTGGAAGCGTTCGCCCGCCCGAGATCGTGCGTTTAGTCCATAAGTACGTTCATACGATCTATAGATATGGCATCCATCTTCGGTGTAATCTCCGAGTGTGAAGTCCATGCTTCGCGCCACCGGAGACGCCCCGATGCCCGCCGAGACCCCGAACACGCTCCCCGTTCCCATGCCGCTGCCGGATTTCCGGCCCGTCGCGCCGAGCTCCGGCGTCCGCTCCTTTACCGAACCCGCGCGCGAGATCCCGGTCATCGCCGAGGCCGACGTCGCGGTGCTCGGCGGAGGCCCCGCCGGGGTCATGGCCGCGGTGGCCGCGGCGCGCAACGGCGCGCGCGTGGTGCTCGTCGAACGGCACGCGTACTTCGGCGGCATGGCCTGCGCCGCCAACGTGAACATCTGGCACCAGCTCTGGTCGCCCGACTACCAGACCAAGGTGATCGGCGGCCTGCCCGAAGAGATCCTCCTGCGCCTCGAAACCCTGGGCGCGGTGCGCAAACACGGCCCCGACGGCCGCGGGCATTACGTCATTTGCACCGAGTCCGCCAAGCTCGCCTTTGACGACATGGTCGTCGGCTCCGGCGTCCGCATCCTCTTGCATGCCTGGCTCGCCGGAGCGGTCCGCTCCGAGAACGGCGCCGTTGAGGCCGCTATCGTCGAGAGCAAGTCCGGCCGCGGCGCGATCCGCGCCAAGGTTTTCGTGGACGCCACGGGCGACGCGGACCTCTGCGCCCGTGCCGGCGCGCCCACCACCACCGGCGGCGCGAACGGCAAGTGCCAGCCCCCCACCCTCTGCTTCCGCATCGGCGGCGTCGATCAGGAGAAGGCCAAGGCCGCTGGCGTGAACAACGGCGTGATTCAACGTGAACTCTTTGCGCACGTGATGGACTACAACGGCGGCAAGTATCCGACGTTCCTGTGGGGCGCGCAGAGCGTCTGGCGGCCGGACGAACTGATGCTCGCGGGCACGCGCGTGCCCGGCGTGGTCTGCTCGAAGACGGATGACTTCACCCGCGCGGAAGTCGAAGCGCGTTACCAGATGCGCTGGGTGCTGAAGCACCTCAAGCAGTTCGCCGGGTACGAGAAGCTCTACCTCGTGGACGTGGGCGCACAGATTGGCGTGCGTGAGACGCGGCGCATCCAGGGCGAGTACGAGATAACCGAGCGCGAGTTGCTCGAGGGCGTGCGTTTCGAGGACACCATTGCGCAGGGCGTCTATCCGGTCGACATCCACAATCCCGACGGCCCGGGCATCCTCTTCCGCCACCTCGACGGCGTCGAACGCGAGGTCGCCGGCGACGGCTCGGTCTCCAACCGCCGCTGGGACGGCCAAATCGACGGCGCACCCAAGCGCGCGACGCCCTGCTACTCCGTCCCGTATCGCTCGCTGATACCGCGGGGCCTGACGAACGTGCTCGTCGCGGGCCGCTGCGTCGCCGCGACGCACGAGGCCGCCGGCGCATTGCGCGTAATGATCAATGCGATGTCGTTCGGACACGCCGCGGGATTGGCCGCGGCTGCAGCTTCAACGCGCCATGACGGAAGCGTGCGCGCGGTCGATCCCAGCGAACTCCGCAAGCAACTCAAGCGCGAAGGCGTCCCGCTCCTGAATCCCACGCCCAAGCTGGAAGCCGTCGGAGCATAACGGCTGCGCGATGCGGCGAACCGGCTACTCTCCGGCCAACGAGCGGTAGTAGTTCTCGATCTGCTTGCGGTAGCGCATTGGGAATTTCTGAACTTCGGCTTGCGCGATCTCGCCGCGCTCCTTCGCCTGCAGGCTCACATTCCAGGTAGCGTTGTGCGCTTCGCCGCGCTGCCGCCCATACGCAAACGCGCCGACGCCCGCCGGATGCTCCTTGCTCTCCGGCGTGGGCGTCTGCGCAACCTGGCTCTCCTGGCCCTCGCCCTTCGGGTCCTCACCTTGTCCCGGCTCTGGATTTCCAGGCTGGCCTGGCTGACCGGGCTCGCCTTTTCCAGACTTCCCAGACTTCCCAGGCTTACCTGCTTTCGCGCTTGCTATCTCCTGCTTCGTCCGCGCGATGGCCGACTCGATCTCGCGCAAGACCTCGTGCTGGTGGCCCTCCGCGGCTTCCGGCTTGCCGGACGCGATTTCGTGCTTGGCCGCCTCCGACTTCCCGTGCGCGGCCCCCAGCTCGCCCGCGGGCTTACCCGGTTGCTCGTCCGTGGGTTTACCCGGCTGCTCACCCGTGGGCTCGCCGGCCTTACCCAGCGCCGTGGAAACCTCGCCCTGTTTTCCCGCGGCTCGCGCGGCGCCCTCATCATCCTTGGGATCCAGCCCGTGCGTCTCGCCGATGGCTTCGTGCTGCTTGGTGCGGGCCTCTTCCAGGCCATGCAGTTTCCGTTCGAGCCCCGCCACCGGATCGTCGTTGCCGGGCAGCTTGGCGCTTGCCGTGCGCAGGATTCGCAACACTTCTTCCTGATGCGTCCGCGCGCGCTCCGGATGATTCTTCTCGATCTCCGTCGCGGCCGTGTTCGATGTCTCGCCCGGCTTGGCGTGCTCGATTTCATGCACCGTATCGTCGATCTTGCCCGCCGTCGTGGGATCGGTCGGGCGAATCTCGTCGGCCTTGCGCTTGAGTTCCACCACGGCGTGCTCGATCGCGCCGGTCACGCCGTGTTGCTTCTCGCCCATCTCGCCGGCCGCGGATTTCGCATTGGGATCAAGCTGCTCCGGCGGTTTGCCCGTCTGTTCGGGATGCTTCTCGCGCGATTCGTCCACCATGCCGGCGGCCTTCACCTGAAGTTCAATCGCGTGATCCAGCGCGTGCCCAAGCTCCCAAGGCTGCACTTCCTGCTTGAGCGCCTTGACCATCTCTTCCAGTTCCTTCACCACGCCTTCCTGGGCCTCCGCGCCTTCACCGAGCGCTTGGGCGTCGCCCGCGCGCAGCCGCTCGACGATGCGCGGGATCACCTGTTCGGAGAGCCGTTCGATCTTCTTGCGCGAGCTGTCTTGCGGAGCGAATTCGGATGCATCCTTTCCCAGGTTTTCGTGAACCTCGTCGAGCAGGGCCTCGAGTTCTTTGCCGAAATGGCCAAGATCGGCGCCGATCTTCTTCTGGTTCTGAGGAACGGCTTTCAGCGCCGGAGCCGTTGCGGGAGCAAGCGCCGGTGACTCGGGCTTTGGCGCGGCGTCGGCGCCCAGCGCCTGCGGCAGGCTCATGCCGCAGCAGATTGCCGCGCATGCGACCCAGCCCGCCCTCACCACTTGAGCTTTCCCGGAATTTTCCATGGCCCTTCCCTCCGTTGCTTCCCCACGTTTTGACATGAGCTCGCCAACGTTGGGTACACCGGAGAAAAGACCGAGTTCTTTTTTTCGCGATTTTCGTCAAACCAAATCGGGGAAAAAGGGTCTTACTATTAGCGCTAGGGACAAACTCTGTACCAATAGCCTGTGACCGCCGCGCAAGGATATCAGTTATCGCCAGCCGCGCTGCACACCGGTGAAGTGCCGCAGCGCCGAATCCAGCGTCATCCCGCCATAGAGCAATCCCGCCAGCGGCAGCGTCAACGACCACAGCTTAGATAGTCCGAAAAATTCCGTTGCAGGCCGGAAGACCAGCGCCATCACCGCCCATGCGAAGAAACCCTTTGCGGCCAGAATCAGCGCCAAGGCTACGGGCATTTCCGTTCCGGATGCCACCGCATAAAAGCTCACGCCGAGCCCGGCCGCCAACAGCAGCGGCGGGACGAGAAACGTCAGCCCCAGCCCCAGCAGCGCCACGCCGAGCCGCGCGTACGAATAGCGCAGTTCCGTGAATGCCGTGCGCCGGACCATGGTCCAGAGCGTGTCCAGCGTCTCGTATTCGCGCAGGCTCTCCACATCGCCGCGGCTAAGCGCCAGCCGGATCGCGCGGCCGTCCTTCTTGATCGCCCGCGCCAGGTTCACGTCGTCGATGATCGCGCCCTTGATGCACGCGAACCCGCCCGCGGCCTCGATCGCTTCGCGCCCCAGCAGCACGCAGCCGCCGGCCGAGGCCGCCAGCGGATCCTTGGGGTTGTTCGCGCGCCGCATCGGGTAGAGCAGGTTGAAGAAGAGGACGAACGGCGGGATCAGGAGGCGCTCCGGCGCCGAGACGCAGCGCAGCCGCGCCATGCGGCTGTTGAGCGCCAGACCGTCGGCCTCGCTCTCGGCCACGAGCCGCTTGAGCGATCCCGGCGCGTGGCGGATGTCGGCGTCGGTGTGCAGGAAGTATTTTGGATTTACGATTTCCGATTTCCGATTTTCAAGTGCGGTTCTGCCCTGCTCCATCGCCCACACTTTTCCCACCCAGTCGTCGGGCAACGGCTGGCCTTGTAGGACGGTCAAGCGGTCTGACGCGTTCGCGTCCGCCGCGATCTTCCGCGCGACCTCCGCCGTCCCGTCGCTCGATCGGTCGTCCACCACCAGGACCTCGAAGCGCCCGGGATAGTCCTGCGCCAGCAGCGCTGGTAGAGTCTGCGGGAGCGACTCGGCCTCGTTCCGCGCGGGCACAACGATGCGGACAGTGGGCCACGCCGCGGGGTCGGCAGGCGGCGGGATGTCCTCGGCTACGGGACGAAAGTCCCACGGCCGCGCCGGGTGCAGCGCGATACCGAGCCAGATCAGAATGGAGAGGGTGCCGAAGAAGAAGAGAACGTAAAGGAGAACGATCATAGGCCGTGGCCGGCCGCCGCGCGCTCATTCCATCACGGTGCGGCCGATTCCAAGCGCGTCGGGGTTAGTACGCCTTGATCTTGATGTCCACGCCGACGGGCAGGCTCAGCTTGCCGAGCGCCCCGACAGTCTTCGTGGTCGGTTCCAGGATATCGATGATGCGTTTGTGGGTGCGGATCTCGAACTGTTCGCGGGACTTCTTATCGGCGTGGGGGCTGCGCAGGACGGTGTAGCGTTCGACGCGGGTCGGCAGCGGGATGTGCCCGTGCACGCGCGCGCCGGTCGCCTTGGCGCGTTCGACGATGGTCTGCGCGCTCTGATCGAGCAACTCGTGGTCGTAGGCTTCCATGCGGATGCGGATCTTTTCGGCCATGGGATCGGTTCTTCCTCTTCGGCAACAACGTCAGGCGCTTCCGTTCCAGGCCGCGGGACAACCCGCGTGGAGCTAAGAATCAGAGAGCCACCGGACAAGCAGGGTGGAACGATAGCGGGCCCCGCCCTCCGGTCAAGCTAAGATGCACCGAACTGCCGTAGAACGAAGTCCGTGGGGCGGGCGTCCCTGCCCGCCGGGTTGGGCGATCATTAGCGCAGAGCGAAGAGCGAAGAGCGAAGAGCGAAGAGCGAAGAGCGAAGAGCGAAGAGCGAAGAGCGAAGAGCGAAGAGCGAACTACAAACGGCATTGCAAAATGAAAAATGAAAATTGAGAAATGAAAATTGAATACGGACAAACAGCCTGTCCTCCCCACCATTTTGCAATTTGCATTTTTCAATTCTCAATTTTCAATGTCGTTATCGCGCCGTACCTCGCACGTACGCTCTTCGCGCGTACGCTCCACGCCCACACGCTCTACGTCCTCCTACCCGCCCAGCCGCTTGACCGCCTCGCCCTGGTGAATCCCCAGCGCCTTGGCGTGAAAGAGCAGCGCCTCGCCGATGTGCTCCTCCCAGTAGTCCCAGTTGTGCTCGCCGGGAAACTCGGCGTACTCGTGCGGCACCCCGATCTTCTCCAGGTGCGCGTGAAAGGCGCGGTTGTTCTCAATGAGAAAATCGTTGTGGCCGCAGTCGATGCGCAAGTGCGGGAGCTTGGTCCGCGCGCGTTTGTGCTTCGTCGCCAGCGCGTAGAGATCGTGCGCCGAACCCTTCGGCTTCGGCCCGAAAATATCGTTGAACATCTCGCGCCGTTCCTTCGGGTGAGGTTTGCTGAAGTTCCACGACGCCCCCGAGTGGCTGTGTGCGCTCACAAATAGTTCCGGGTGCGCGAGCGCCAGGCGCAGGCTGCCGTACCCGCCCATCGAAAGCCCCCCGATGCAGCGGCCGGAACGCTTGCAGAGCGCCGGAAAGGTGCGTTCCGCGAACCCGATCACGTCCTCGATCATGTAGCGCCCGTACGCCGCGCCATGGTGATTGTCCGTGTAAAAGCCGCGGTAGCCGTCGGGCATGACGACAATCAGCGGCATGTTGCGCACGAACCACTCGATGCGCGTGCGCCGGTGCCAGATCGTGTAATCGTCGCTTAGGCCGTGCAGCAAATAGAAGACGGGGAACGGCCCTTTGCCGGTCTCGGGCACGATCACGTTCATGCCCGCTGCTTTTGCGAGCACTCGGCTGAAGAACGACGCATGGATGAAAGCCATAGGCTTCGCGCTCCTTCGCTTCTGGATGAGTGTGCTTCAGATGTACGCCATGCCGCCGTAGCTGGCGACTGCAAATCGAATGTCCCGCACGCCGCTTGCCATACCGTGCGATCCAATCTTCCTCTTTCACTGGATGCTTCGTCTCGCGCACCCGTCGATCCCCTCTCCCTCAGTGAGAGGCCGACCCGCGCGCAACGAACGCAGGAGAAGACGTGAGCGCTCGGCAACCGGCAACGCTCGGCTATCGGAAGGAATCGGCAAAATGGATGCGTGACGGCGCGCGGAAGTGCGTTACGATGCCATGCATTGGATACCGTCGTCATGGGGTCTCGAGATGAAGCTGACGTACTGCGAAAAGTGCGGAACGCTGATCACCGAGCTCAAGCCCGTCGCCCGCGTCTCCGCCGAGCCGGTCCTCTGTGCGGGCTGCAAGGCGGGCACGTCCAAGAGCGTGGATAAGAAGCGCCGCGTGAGCCGGGATTCGGGCCAGATCCCGCGCAGCAAGGTGAGCGCCGCGCTGAAAATGGAAGGCAAGAAGCCGCAATCGCAAGAGTAGCGCGGCGCGTTCAACGCCTGCACTTGAATCGCCGCGCGTTTGGCCCTACAAGTCGTGAGGTTTCGCCGCATGCCGTACCGGTCGGGGCGTAGCGCAGTTTGGTAGCGCGCTTGCTTGGGGTGCAAGAGGTCGTGGGTTCGAATCCCGCCGCCCCGACCAATTTAAAGAGTTATAAGAACGGACCGCAATCGCAAGAAAGGCCCGGGCCAGCGGCTACAAGGTACGCCAAGCCGGCCGACCTTCAGGAGAAGCTCGCCGCGGTCCTCCAGCACTCGAATCGCAAGACGAGCTTCATCTCGCGCCGCGGCGACATGCTGAACAAGGTGGTGCCGGACTGGGCGGTCACAGTGGACGTTTGGCAGAAGATGCGCGTGGCGCCGCACGGCTTCGTGGAGCTCGAAGTTCACGTCGGCAAGGAAGGCATCGGCACGCCGAAGTTCGTGGCGCATAGCCAGTTTTGGGTGAGCGTCGTCAACTGAAACGCCGCCGGTCCCGCCTTCACGATCCGTTGCTCCCGTTCAGGAAGATCGCGCCGACCAGCCAGTTGGCCAGCAGCATCCCGATCACGGCCCAGCCAAGGTAGTGAATCTTCCGGCCGACGGCCTCGGAAAAGCGCTCCGCTTTCTGGCGCAGCGCCCAGGCGCGAAAACCAACCTGAAATACGCAGAAGAAGTAGAGCAGCGGGCCGACGCGGTTCCAGCGCAAGGATTCGCGCAGGTCCAACTGCACCAGCGCCACAAAAGACCGGCTCATGCCGCAGCCCGGACAGTCGCGGTCGAACCAGCGCTTGCTCGCGCAGGTGACGGGCAACTCGTGGCCAGCCAGCGCGAGGCAGCCTTGCTCGCGATTAAGTGTGAAGACGAAGGGCGCGAGCACCAGCAGCAGAAAAAGGACCAGCAGCGTGCGGTTCGTCGCGCGGCCAGGATCTTCCGCCGGATCGTAGTAGAGGGAGATCCCGAGGCGCTTAAGGGCCCGGGCGAGGAAGGGCATCGGTGGCCCTCCGCGCAGCCGCGGCCTGCTGCACGCAGGCGGCGCAGGCGTAGTCCTCGCGGCCATCGCTGTAGCGGACCTTCTTGACGTGCTCCACGCAAGCCTTCTGCCCGCACTTGCTGCAATCCACCAGGCAGTCCTGGCAGCGGACCTGCTTACAGAAGGAGCATGGTCCCGCGTGGCGGTGGCAGGCCGTCTGGCCGCAGGAGCCGCAGCGGTAGCTGCATTTCGCGCAGACCGACTCCTTGCACGCCGCGCAGGTCACCAGGCTGCACTTCAGGCAGACCGCGGACGCGCAGACCGGGCAGGCCAGCATGCAGCCGGAACACGCGACGTGCTGGTTGACGCAGACCTTCATCTCCGCCGCGTCGCCCTTCTTGCCGCAGTTGGCGCAGGTGTCGCCCGCGATCGCCGAGCCGTCCGCGCGCCGGCCCACGGCCTCGCCCACGTTCAGCAGCGCGTTGAAATCGAACGTGTCCAGCGGCAGGCGGTCCTGGTTCTCGACCGCCCACTTCGCGGCCTCGCCGTTCAGCGGGCTCTTGATGTTGTAGCTCTGGTACGAGAACATCTCGGCAATGCGCACCACCAGGTTGACGAGGGCCTCGCCCGCGGCCCAGTGATCGCCGATGCAGATGGCGTGCGGCGCGATGTTGGGGTGGAAGACGGGCGTGAGCATCTTGCACTGCGGCGCCATGCGCGGGTAGCTGCCGGTCAGCGTGATCTCGACCAGGAAGTTGCTGCGCAGCGTCATCTTGCCGTCCAGCTTCTTCTCCATGCCGGTGACGAGGTACTCGAGCTGGTACTTCTCCGGAGGATTGCCCAGCGTCTTCTTGATGCGGATTTTGGAGTTCTGCATGAAGACCGTGCAGAGCTTGTCGTAATCGGCCTTCAGCCGGCGCATGCGCACGCTCATGGCTCCCGTCCCTCCACGCCGAACCACTTTTTCTTTTCCGCGTCGTTCAGCAGGCTGAACAGCGTGGTGCTGCTGATCGCGAAGCTCAGGCCCTCCGCCACCTGCTTGTCTTCGGTGAGCGTGTTGATGCCGGCCAGCCGGCCGTCGCGCGTGTAGAGCCCCCCGCCGCTGTTGCCCGAATTGATCGGCGTCTGCGTCTGGTAGAGCTCCACGCCGTTGGGGCCGCCGGAGATCTTGCGCTGCCCGGAGACGATCCCTTCCGTGTAGGTCCAGGTGAGGCCCATCGGATTGCCCACGGCGAAGACGGACTCACCCGTGTCCACCTGCCGGGTCTCGACGGCGATGGGCTTGTAGTTCGCCAGCGCGATCGCCTGGCAGGAGAGCAGCGCCAGGTCCACGCCCTCGGGCGCTTCCCATTCCACCTTCGCCCGGCTCTCCTCGCCGGTATAGAAAACGATCTCGATGTTCTCCTTCTGCGAACCGATCACGTGCTTGTTGGTCAGGATGTACGCCTGGCTGCCCTGCTTGTTCATGATGATGCCCGAGCCCAGGCTCTGTTCGAGCCCCGACTGGCTCCGCACCACCACGTTCGCGCGCATCGCCCGGCCCACCGCCGGCGGCATGCGGTCGAGCTGCTCCTCCGACGGCAGGTTCTCGTGAATCTGCAGGTTGACCTGGTGCTGGTGCGCGCCGGACGAGAGCTGCGAGCCCAGGATCGCGAAGTACACCACGATCAGCACCACCGGCACCAGCGTGCTGCTGATGGCGAGCGCAAAGCCCGAGATCCGGTTCTCCCTGTTGGAGATGCGCAGGAGCGAGACGATCCCCGTTACCATGCCCATGAACGCGAGCACCAGGCCCGCCGCCATGACCGGGATCAAACCGGTCGCCGCGCCGTAGACGCCCATCAGGCTCAGCCCGACCATGGCCGTCCCGGCGATGGCCAGGCGGCTGGTGCGGGTCGGCTCGGGCTGCATGTACGCGGCGGCGACTTCCTGCGCGGAGCGCGGCTTGCGCGGCGGCGGAGGCGGCGGGGCCTTCGCGACGTCTTCCAGCGAGAGCACGATGTCCGCCGCGCGGGCCGGGTTATCCATGCTCACCGATTTATCGCAGTGGTACGACGCGCAGCCCTGCTTGTGCAGCCAGCAGGTCTCGTGGTGGATGCTCCCGCAATCCTTGCACGTCACCACCAACTGCCCGGCCGTGATGCTCTCCTGGCAGAAGGGGCACGTGTTGCCGGCATGGAAGAGGCCGGCGAGGACGGGTTCGGGGGGGTTGTTCATCGGTCGAAGACCATCAGGAGGACCATGATGAAGCACAGAAGCGCGGAGACGCCGACCGAACACCAGACCGCGGCCTTTAGCGTCGCAGGCAGGCGCTTATAGTCAATACCCATCAGGTTGCCCTGCTTGATCAGCATGCCGTTGAAGATCAGCCCCAGCGGCGCCAGGCAGCCCAGCGCCGAGAGCAGGAAGAGCCCGATGACCTTGTTGCGTACCGTCGTGAACTCTTTGCCCTCGTACTCGCGGGACTTGAACTCCTCGCGCGAGATCACGTCCCGCGTGCCGAACGCTTCGCCGCAGAACCGGCACTTCAGCGCCTCGGCCTTGATCGTCTTCCCGCAGGCCGGGCAGGGCTTCTCGTCGCCCCAAGCGTTCGAGACCGGGTGCGCGGCCTCGACTTTCACGGTCTTCGGCGCACCTTGGCAGCCGTAGGCCGAACAGCCCCGGTTCTCCAGCCAGCATTCCATGTGGAACGGCAGCCCGCAGTACGGGCACTTGCAGACCTGCTCGCCGGCGATCACCGCCGTCTGGCAGATGGAACAAAGCTGCCCCGCCGTGGCCGCGTCGGCGGCAAAAGGAGGAGGCGGTGGGGCTGCGGCCGGCGCCGCGCGGTCTCTCTCGGCCATGCGCACTACCTCATTTGCGATCCACGTAACGCCAGGTTGATCCCGAATCCCACCAGCGAAATGACCAGCATCGTCGTGCCCTTCTTTTTCCCTTGCGCCATCCAGATCAGCGCAAAGATACAGGGAATCAGCGGCAAGCAGATCCCAAACAGAATCCCGAAGACCCATTCCGTCGAACTCAACTGGTCGTCGCCGGTGGCGGCCGAGGCCAGTTTCTCCTGCTTGAGCCGGTCCGCCGGGTTGAGGAACTCGCCGCAGAACCGGCACTTCTTGGCCGCTTTGATGATCTGCTCGCCGCAGTAGGGGCAGGGCTTCGTATCGCCCGTCGCGGCGGCGGCGGCCGGCGCCAGCGACCCTTGCGCCGCGGCGGCCACGGCTTGGCGCGTGGGACAGCCCAGTTGCTGGCAGGCGCGGGTGCGGTCCCAGCAGGCCTGGTGCATCGTGCCGTGGCAGGTCTGGCAGTTGAAGACGTCCTGGCCAAGATCGATGGCCTGGTTGCAGCCGGGGCAGACGCGCCCCGCCAGCACCTTGTTCGCCTTCATGCGCTCGGGAAAAGAAGGACCGTCCGGGACCAGCGGCGGCGCCCCCGCGATAGGCACAAACGCAGGCGCGGCGGCGGGCGCCGGCGGAACGACGCCCGTCGTCCGCGGCTTTCCGAAGGGCGCGGGCGGAGGCGGCGGAGGAACGCCCGCGTTCGTCTCCTCGCCCATGACTGCCCCGCACCACGGACAAGCCAGATTCGGACCGGTGGGCCGCGCGATCCGGTTGCAGCTTGAACACCGCCTAACGCTTGAATTTGCCATGCATACCTTTCCAGAATGGCCGCTTGTTCGAACTGCAATTCACGCTCGCACTCCCCTTCCACCCTTAAAAACGGGGATTAACAACGGCTCATCCGCGCTGCTTCTCGTGGTACCGCAGCACGGTCTCGCCCACCGTTACGGTGTCCCCCGCCTGCAGGATGTACTTGTCGATCTTCCTCCCGTTCACGTAGATGCCCATCTCGCTGTTCTCGTCCTTCAGCACGAAGCGGGTGCCGGATTTGGTGACGGTGGCGTGCAGCGGCGCGATGTCCGGGTCTTTGAAGAGGTACACGTCGGACTTGGGCGACGAACCGATGCGCATGACGTTCTTGAAGAGGATGAAGTGCTTCCCGGCCAGCGGGCCCTTCAGCATCTGGAACCACGCTTCCTTGGAGATGTTCTCGAAGAAGCCGATAAAGATGCCGACGAAGAGCCCCACGGCGGTGATGCCCACTCCGCGGCTCAACCCGCCGGTTGTGGCATTTGGAACCACAAACCGCGAAATGAGGTCGAAGAAGAGGCCGCCAATCAGCCCACCCAACATGCCGCCTACCAAGCCGTTCAAGACCAGCTTTCTCGATTTAAGCGCAACGCCGAGTCCCAATCCAGCCCCCATGGCCACGATCGACCAGGCGATTCCGCGCCCGCACACGAACATGAAGAAGGGTAAACCGCGCAGATCCAACGGACCATGAAGCGGGACCGTGCCGTTCATCCGGAACGCTACGATCTGGATGATGATGAAAGCAAAGACGGCAATGACCGTGGTAATCATCGTCGCGCCAAGCCCCACGCCCAAACCGACCACTCCGCAAACGAGGGATTTCATCCAATTTCCGTTAACAATTCCGTAGACCACTCCTATCGATAAGCTCAGCATCCCTGCGACGGGACCAAAAAGCAGATAGTCCGAAATAATGAACATATCGAGTTGATGCGGATTGTCTTCGGAGTGGTACGGTTCGCTTAAGATCCACACCACCAGCGCCCCCAGGATCGACGCCACCGAATAGTAAAAGATCGGATGCAGGTAAAACGGCCGCTTGATCTCCTCCACCTTCTCGTCCCGCTGCGGCGCGAGGGACTTCTGGAGATTGATCATGTCGTCAATCGTCGGATCTTTCAGGTCCGAGTCGGTGATGATGATATCCGGCATGATTCCGTCTCCTCAGAGCGCGCGTACGAGCGCGCACGTATAGATTCAACGCCCGGTTCCACATCCCCTCCCCCCTTGCGGGGGAGGGACAGGGAGGGGGGCGACTGACCCGAGCGCTTCCCCCCACCCTAACCCTCCCCGCAAGGGGGGAGGGCAACTACGCCGCGCGCCGCGCTAGTCCGACTTCTTCTCCGCTTTCGCGCCCTCGCCGCTCTTCTCGGCGGCGCTCTTCTCGCCTTCCGTCTTGGGCGCGCCGAAGCAGTAGTCCATCAGGCCGGGAAATTTCCGCTCCAGCGTCTCCTTCGCCGCCGGCGTGGTGCGCACCGCCAGCGTCACGTTCTGCTTCAACATCTGGCCCTCGGCCTCACTCAGATCTTCCAATTTGCGCGGCTTGCCGTCTTTCATGAGGCTGTCCTGCACGCGCAGGCAGTAGAGGTCGGCGACCAGGAAGCCCAATTGATCCTGCTGCAGCGCCGTGCGGTCGACGCGCGTCGTCATGCTCTCCTTGGCGTTCAAGAGCTTGCCCAACTCGTTCCGCGCTTCGGAGCGGCGCTTGTCGTAGATCTTCACCAGGTTCTCGATGCGGATGTTGGCGTCCTTCAGCGCGGCTTCCGCGCCGGCGGCGTCCTTGTCCGCCAGCTTCTTGCCCGCGTCGGCCAGTTTCTCCTTGAGTTCCCCGAAGTCCTTGCTGGCCAGGCCGGTCATGCCGGCGTACTGCAGGGTGTCGAAAAGTTCCGTCTCCAGGCTCGCGTACATGGCCTCGCGGTCGCCGCCCGGAGACATCCGCCCGAACATCATCCCGCCCAGGAACGCGATGATCATGAACGTGACCATGAAGAAGCTCGTCGCCCAGCGCGGCTCGGCCTCCGGCGGCGGCGCGACGGCGGCGGCCGTGGAGCCTCCGCCGGCGGGCGCCTTCATCGACGCGAGCGTGAACTCCTCCGCGTCGCCCGGCGTCAGCTTGACCTCGCGGTTGCCCACGTAGTAGCGCCGCAGCGGGTGCGCGTTGCCGTCCACCCAGGCGAAACAGCCCTCCTCGTGCTTCTTGGTCTCGATCACCACCGCCACGTGGAACGGCATGTTGAAATAGTTTTCCTGGATGAACATATCCATCTTGGAGAGGAAGACCCCGAACCCCGGATGCGTGTGGTACCAGCCGACGATGCGCTTCTTGGCGAACTCCTTGTCCATCTGCGCGTTGATATGGTCCCAGGTCTGGTGCGTGAAGGTCACCTGCGCGCCGTAGTTGTTGGAGTGCTTGCCCTCGATGGTCGCGCAGATGCTCAGGAACGGTCCGTTCGAGTCGCGCTTGACCTCCCCCACCAGCACGCCGCAGATCTCCACTTCGTTCGTGGTGGCCGCGTGCGCCTTCATCTTGTCGTAGGCTTCTTCGGTGAAGAAGACGCGATAGTCGCTCTGGATCTCCGCCGGGAACTTCCCTTCGGCCGCGTCCTTCTTCTCGGTCTTCCGGTAATCCAGTTCCGCCGTGGGCATGGCAAGACTCCCCTCAATACAGCCCCTAGGACCTTCGACGCTCGGCCGCCCCTTCCCTCCCCCCTTGCGGGGGAGGGTCAGGGTGGGGGGCGACGGCCCGAGGGCTCCCCCTCCCCAACCCTCCCCCGCAAGGGAGAAGGGCCAACGGCCTTCCGGCGCCTCAGCTAGGTCGCCAGCGTTCCCAACACCTGCTTCGCGTCCCCGTCGAACAGGTACGAGATCGAGCGTTCCCCGTTGCGGGCGGTGAGCACGTCGAACGGCGGAATGCCGAGCTCCGCCAGCGTGCGCGCCTCCAGCCCTTCTTCGAGGCCCAGCGTGGACGTCGTCTCCGGCGCGCGCATCTCGCCGCAGTCCGGGCAGCGGCCTTCCTTCTCCGTCACCTTGCCCAGCGTCTTGAAGCACGGCTGGCGCTTGTCGCACTTCGCGCAAGCAAGCTCGGTCACCAGATCGCGGCTGAGTTGCAGCACCGCGTCCGGCCCCAGCGCCTTGCGCGCCCGCGCCAGCAAATCGCCCAAGCGCACGTCCGCGACGCCCGCGCCCAGGCACTCCAGCGCCTCGAAGCGGTCGTGCGCGAAACAGCCGGGCTTGCGCGTGTAGTTGATCAGGTACGAATCGCCCGTCAGCCCGTTGAAGACGAACCCCTTGCCCGCGATCGTCTCCAGCCCGTGCAGCAGCTTGATCGCCTCCTGCATCTGGAACCCCGCGACGATGCTCGCCGTGGTCGGCGTCGTCGGAACTTTCCCCTCTTGAAGCTGCTCCCGCGTGAGCAGTGCGCAGGAGCGCCGCGCTTCCAGCAGCTTCCAGTCCACCTCGCTCATCGTGCACTCGTAGCAGGCGCCTTCGCCCGGCGCGAAGACCCGCGCGACTCCGTTGAGCACCTCGATGGCCCCGTCGATCCAGGTCTTGCCCGCGAAGAGCGACGCCGAATTGATCGCCACGCGCGCCTCGCGGTTGTCCAGCCCGCCCAGGATCACGTCCGCCCAGAAGTACGCGCCCAGGCCCAGGTCATGGACCACGTTCCCCACGAACGGCTGGGCCTGCATCTCCGGGTAGATCTCCCGCGCCGCACGGCAGACGACCTCGGCCTTGCACTTCCCGGCGTCGGCCTCGCGAAAGAGCGGCGAACGGGTCAGGTTGGAGAGCTCGATGCGGTCCATGTCCGCCACCAGCACGTTGCCGATGCCGATGAGCGCGCAGTTCTTCACCAACTCGTTGCCGAGTGCCCCCGCGCCGACGATCAGCACTTTGGACTGCCGCAACCGCGCCTGCTCCCACCACGTGATCAGCTCGAAGCGGCTGAAGCGGTGCTCGGGCGCGTCCAAGGCGCTCTCAGGAGAAGCCAAGCGGATAAACTCCGGATTCCCAAAGTCCAATAATGCGTTCCCGCGAATGTCTACGTTGCCCTACCCGCGCCCGGCGTCGTACCCGCCATCGTGGCTCCGCCGTCCCGGCGGAGGTCGCAGCGGCGTCCCGCCGCTGCCGCGTAGCGCCCCGACGTAGACGCCGATGGAGCCATCGGCGAGACGCCGCTGCCACGGAACCCGGCCGCGCCCGCGGTGATCTCCGGCTGCAAGCGCAGCACGTCGCCTTCCTTCACGCCCGCCCCGCCCAGGGTCTCCTCGTCGAGCAACTGCCGGCCGCTGGCCTTGTGGTGGAACTTGTAGCTCATCAACTGCCCGTCGGGGCTGTTGCGCGGCAGGTTCATGCGGTCCACCAGCAGCACGATGATGCGGTTCACCGGCGCCTGCGCCGGCAGGCTGACCACGGCCTTCTTGTTGCCCGTGGCGTCCCACACTTCCACGTTGATGTTCCCCGCGTCGGCCATGGCCGTCTCCTCCTTCCGCCGGTTGCTACGCGAGCGCCCGGTCCAACTCCCCTGCCCACGAGCCGTCAAGCAAGTACCACTGGCCGTCATGCCGAATGAACGCCTTCCGCACCACGAGCTCGTCCTTCTGCTGCAGCACGAGCACAAGAATGACGGCAATCCACAGGCTGAGGAAAATGGTCAGGAGCAGCCATTGGTTGTAGCTGGTGACGCTCACCCGGCCTTCCACGATGTAGACCTCGTCGCCAGCGGACTCCAGGACCGTTACCCGCTTTAATTGCAGCAACCGGTTGTACGATCCGGGGCCTTTGAAGATCTGATTTTTCCAGTAGCTCCGGAACTCGCCTGCATTCCGCCAGCTCGACACCTTGGGCGTGTGTTCGATCTTGCGATTGTTGAACTTGATGGACTCCACCTGATTGGCTTCACGCGCCGTCGGGGCCAGCGCCGCGTAGGCTTTTCCCGAGCGCCCGGTCCGTGCAGCCTTGAAGAAGCGCTTGAAAGCCAGGTCCGCGCTGCCCGCATCCTGTATATGGCTGGCGGCGTAATCGTTGCTGAGTGCCACCAGCAGCGCGATGCCGAAGATGATCCCGAATATCACGCCCAGCGCGCTGAACCCATCCGAGTTGTGATTCATAACGCCGTACATGAAACTGATGGCGCAGAGCACCGTGAGGCCCATGTATATTTTGGTGCTCAGATTCAGGAATCCGCCCTTCAGGGCATCGTCCTGCGTCGGATGGTGCGCGGCCAATCCGTTTTTTACTTCCTGCAGCGCCAGCCCAATCTCCTCCGGTGTCATCCGCGTCCGGATCGGTTCCTTGCAGAACGGACAGCGCCGCGCCTTCCGCGGAATCGATTCCGCACACGCCGGGCACGGCATGGTATCGCCTGTTGCGGTCTGAGGCGCGGTGGCACGGGCATCGGACAGCGCCGGCGGAAGCGCCGCCATCGCCGCCTGCACCGGCACGTTCGCACCGCAAATCTGGCAGGGGACGTGTTGTCCGAGCAGTTCGTCGCGCACCTTGAAAACTTTCCCACAGGTACACTGAACCGTGATCGGCATGCGGCCTCTCCATAATACTAGCAGTCGTAAAAACTCGGATTCTAAGCATCTTCAGGACTTCAGCAAGCATGTTGAATGAATTGTTTGGTGGAAGAATGAACAAGTGCATGAAATCAATGGATGAAAAATCTGCAAACTGCGCAAATAACGCGCGCCGCCGGCTCAACCGTTTGCGGCCTGCGCCCAAGCGCTCCGCGTTCCGTCAAGATTGCGTTAATTTCACCTTCGCGGCTCGCGAACATGGACAGAGGGCGGCATCCCCGCCCCGCTCTATTGACCCGCAAGTAACTGCGCATAGGGTTGCAGCATGGCTCCCGACCCCGCACCAAATGCAATGCGCATGCGCCGTTGGTTCCAGCTTCATCTGAGCACCGCGGTTGTGTTGATGTTTGTCGCGGGCAGCTTGATCTGGGCCAACGTCCCACGCCATGAAATCCGCGTTGAGATGGTGAACTCGAACATGGACCAGGCGATTTTTTGGCACTATGAGACACATGAAATTCCCATGAATCAGCCGATTGAATGCCGCACCGAATCCGAGACCTGCGGTTGGCCGATTCAGTGGCAAAACTATGGCGATAGTACCCTGCAAGGCGAGCCGCTTCGGTCCTGGGGGCTTGTGGTTACCTGGCGGGCCTACGTTTACGATGCGGCGAGCTGGCTGGGAATCTTCCTCTTCGCCGCATTCGCATGCGAATACCTCGCCCGCCGCCGCGAGCGCGCCCGGGCCCAGCAAGAGGCGCTACGACCTAACGCCTAGGACTCCGCCTGCGGCGCATGCCGCAGAACAAAATCGACGATGGGCGCGGGGTCTTCCAGGCTGTGCGGATGGTGGCCGACGCCCGGCTTCACGATCAGCACAATCTCGCCGCCCATGTTCCGGTAGCGCGCTTCGACCACGCGCGCGTTCTCGTCGAGCGGCACGGCCGCGTCGGCGTCTACGCATACGCATAGGATCGGAATCTTCGCCTCGGCAAGCGGCTTCAGGTTGTCGACCGGGTTCCGTGTGTAGCCCAGCGCCTGCTCCTCGCTGAACCCGTAGGCATCCTTGCAGAGTTCCCAATCGCTGGCCGAACCGTGTCCCTTGCCTCGGCCGCCGGGCCAGCTCTTGAAGTCGCAGACCGGCGCATCGAGATAAAGACTTGCCACATGCCGCGGGTTTCTTGCGGCCCAGTTCAAGGCATAGAGCCCGCCGCGGCTGAAACCCTCCAGCACGGGCTTCCGCGCAAGGCCGTGGACGCTCGTGAGGTGCGCGTGGAAGCGGTCCATGTGGTCGAGCGCCTTGGGCGCGCCGTACATGTTCCGGACCTCCATGTAGGCCACGTGATAGCCCTGCGCGAGCAAGGCGAGATCGCCCTGCGGTTCGTGCCCAAAGAACTCCGTGCGCCAGATCCAGGGCAGACCGGCCGCGGGTGCGGCAGGCCGTACCAGCAGGCACGCCCGGCCATCGACGGTGAAATCGAGCTGCTCGAAGCCGAACCACTCGGAGCGGACGACTTCGGGGATAGTGGGCGTGGGCATCGGTCGTCGAAATCCTCTCGCGGTTGCTGATCGCGTCCCGCTCTTCTTGCGCGTGGCTTATCGCCGCGCCAGCCGCTTGAGCAAGCTCACCTGCCCCGCGTGGTACAGGTCGTGAGCGGCCACGCCCACGATCATCTCGCCATAGGTCCACGCGCCGCGCGGGGTCTTGGCGTTCAGCCGCGCAGCCGGAAACGCCGCGAGCGCCGCGCGCAGCTCGCGCTGCTCGTCCTCCAGCAGCGCGATATCCGCCGCGAGCCGCTTGGCGTCCACGCGCAGTTTGGGATCCGGCCAGTTGCACGGGCGGCGCGGGAACTTCGCGCGCTTATCGCCCGTCAGGATGCGCCGCACGCTGAACTTCCAGTACGCCGCGTGCTGAATCAGGCCGTGGATGCTGTTGCGCTTGGGCGTCGGCCGGAACACGGCCTCGTGGAGCGTCAGCCCGCGCAACGCGCCGCGCAGCGTCGGCCCGTGCCACGACTTCTTGTCGTAGCCCCGGTCGAGGACCTCCAGCAGCAACGCGATGCGCGGATCGAGCGCCATGCGGAAAGGATATACCACCTGAAAAGGAGAAGCCTAGGGCCAAGCCAAAGAGAAGCATTAGAGGCCCTTCGCTCTTTCATTTCACAAGTTTTCGCGCCGGCTCGTCGCGCCGTCCGCTTGTCCTGAAAGGCCAACATAAACTAGCCCAGGGTTGCGTCCCTGCTTTTGGGGACGCTACCCTGGCCTTTCCCATGTTGTCCTTTCAGGACAATTGGACAGCACGTCAAACTGAAATGAAAAGAAGCGCTTTGAAGGAATTTGCGCGGAGCACTCGGCGCGTTGGCGATCGTGACGCTTGCTGGAAGGCTACGGCAAGGCTTGCGCTCACCCGCGCGGGAAGACGACCGTCAGGTAGTGGATATCCTTGAACGCTTCCGCCGACTTGAACCCGGGCGCGTCCATGTGGTGCCGTACGATCTCCTTCACCAACTCGTGGTCCGTCAGACTCTTGATCCGGTTCTGCAGCCGCTCGCGCGCCGCGAGCCACTCCTCCCCGCTCTCGGCGCTCCGCATCAGAGTTAGGCAGTCGATCACGCTTTGCATGGGATGTTGCTCCTCTGAGATCGCTGTAGCATGGCCTACCCGGCCAATCCAGCTCTTCGCTCGATTCTTGGGAGAATTTATGAATGGCTTGTTAGATTCGTGTTAGAAAACTGGCTTTTTTTAGCAGGACATTCAATTCTCGCTCAGCGCGGCGGCCACCGCGCCTGCCATCGTGGCTCCGCCGTCCCGGCGGAGGTCGCAGCGGCGTCTCGCCGCTGCCGAAACACGGTGCGACCATTGGCAGGCCGCCGCTTCGACGCGGTCGGATTACTTCCCCTTCTCCATGCCCCGGATGCGCAGTTCCTCAAGGAAAATGCCTACGCGCATGCCCACGACATTCGCATAGAACGCCAGCGGGCAGCCGTCGATCAGGGCCGCGGCCTCATCGCTGAGTTTCTCGTCGAGGATCGCCTTCTTGTTCACCTCGATCTTCATGTTCGCGTCCTTGCGCGTGAGCTTGAACGTGTAACGCCCGTCCTCGCTTGCAGGCGCCTTCGCTTTGCCTTTGCTCAAGAACTGGTCGCCTGCGATTCCAAGATTGGCCATGCCCTTGAACGGCCCCTGCGGCCCGTCTCCGTTGCCCATCTGCCGGTTCCCCCGCAGCGCGCAACAGAAGAAGCCCTCGTAGCTGGAGATCATCGAGCAGTGGAAGCGCGCGTGCCCGGCCTCGTCCCAGCCGCCCTTCTCGCCGGGGTTCATGAAGCGCACGTGGAAGTATGCGGCGCATTGACTCGTCGCATTCGCGGCGACTTCATTGGCGCCCAGATTCAGGTTGATCTTGTAGCTCAGCTCCCAGTTCTTGCCCATCTTGATCGAGTCGGCCTGCAAGTGCATCGCTCCGCTCTGCTGGTCCTTCCCCGGAATAAACGGCCGCATGACCGCATGCCCGTCCTCATACGCCAGTTCCATGCTGAATTTGGCCGTGTTGGAAAAGAGCTTCTCGAACGCCGCAAAGCTCTCGCGCGTCTTGAAGTCGAAATAGAGCCCCTCCGCCTTGGCGATCTCTTCCTGCGCCAGGTCGCGCAGCTTGGCCGCGTCCGGCTTGCGCGCCTCCCCCTCCTTCGTGTCCGCATAGTCCTTCTCGAAGGCATCCAGCGCGGCCAGGAGTTCCTTCCAGCGCTTGGCCTGTTCGAGCTTCAGCGCGTCCGCCCACGCCGCCGCCGCGCGGCGCTCGCGCTCCGCGGCCTTGGCCAGCTCCAGCTTGCTGCGGATCCACGCCACGCCCGCCGCATCCGCGCCGGCCTTCTCGGCCTGCTGGAGTTCCGTCTCCACCGCCGCGGCCGAGGGCGCGCCCGCGTTCGTCCCGAACGAGAGCAGCGCTAGAAACGCGCGCGGCAGCGCCGCAGTCTTGTCGGCCGGCAGCCCCATCTTCTCCAGTTCGCCGCGCGTCTCGAGGCTCAGCTTTTCCAGCTTGAGCGGCGTGGAGATGCCCTTGGTCCCGATCGCAACCGTGTCGTCCTTGACCTCGGTCACCTTCATCTCTTCCAGCTTGCCCACCTTCGTCGGCGGGCCCGAGTTCATCTTCAAAGTGAACGTGTCCACCTCTTTGAGCTTCTGCAAGCCCTCTTGCGCGGCTTGCGCGAGTTCCGCCATCCATTCGAGCGCCTTGCGGTCCTGCGCCAGTTCGGCCTTAAGGTCCTTGATCGCCGGAGCGCTCTCGGCCTGGCTCATGCGCTTCGTCGCGCCCGGCACGTCGCGCTTGCGCAGCAGGTCGAGGTACTCCGCCGAGAACTGCGCGTAGGCCGCGCGGTCGGCGGACTCGGGCTTAGGCGCGAGAACCTCTTTCACTTCCGGCGCGGGCGGCGGAACCGTTTTCGCTTCGGCAACAGGAGGAGGTGGAGGCGGGGCCCGGCCGATCTCCGCGTCCGGATTCCCCGCCGGCGCGTCCGGCGGCCGAGGCGCGAAGGGCCCCATTTTCTCGGGCAGCGGCGGCGGAACGGGAATCCCTGCGGGCTTCACCTTCGGCGGTTCAGGCGCGGCCTTGGGCGGTTCGAGGACCGCCGCCGTCTTGGCCGGTTCCTGCGCGGCGGACTTCACTTCGAGAGGCTTGCGCTCTGGAGGCGGCGCACCCCCGCCCCGCAGCAGCAGCAACACCGCGACCACCAGCACCGCGGCGCCGAGACCCGCGGGCAGCAGCCATCCATTCTTTTTCGACTCGATCTCGGCATGCTCCTGCGTCTTGCCGCGCACGCGAGCCGCCCCGCGCGTGGGCGTGTGCAGCGCCGTACCGTTCAGCACGCGCTCAATCTGTTCGATCAGTTCGCTGGGCGACTGGATGCGCTGCTCTTTCTGTTTGTGCATCATCTTCGCGATCAGCCGCGAGCACGGCTCGCTCAAGCGCTCGGAGACCTGATGCGCCAGCGGCGTCTTCTCGGTGAGGTGCTTCGACATCACCACCGCGCCGGTCGGCCCTTCGAACGGCGGCTTGCCCGTGACGAGGTGGAAGAGCGTCGCGCCGAGCGAATAGATGTCACTGCGGATATCGAGCTGGTCGTTCTCGCCCCGCGCCTGTTCGGGCGACATGTAATGCGGCGTCCCGACCGCCTGCCCCGACTGCGTCAGATGCGCGTCCTCGGACTCCGTGCGCTTGGCCAGGCCCAGATCCGCAAGCTTCGCCTCGCCGCCGGACGGCACGAGCACGTTGTCCGGCTTGATATCGCGATGCACGAAGCCGTGCTTCGCCGCGCATTCCAGCGCCCGCGCCACGTCGCGGCCGTATTCCAGCGCGCGCCGCTCCGGCAGAGCGCCTTCTTCCTTTTGGATGCTACGCAGCGACTTGCCGTCGACGAACTCCATGGCGAAGTACCAAAGCCCGGAATCTTCGTCGCGGCCGACATCGATACCCTGAACGATGTTCGGATGGTTGAGCGCCGCCGATGCGCGCGCCTCACGCTGGAACCGTTCGATGTACTTAGCGTCTTTCGCAATGGCCGGCGGCAGGACCTTCAGCGCGACAATCCGGTCGAGCCCCGGCTGGCGCGCCTTGTACACCGCGCCCATCGCGCCCGCCCCAAGCTTGGAAAGAATCTCATACCCGCCAATGCGCTTCGACGGCGTGCCCGGCATCTCCGCAGTCGTCTCGCCCATGCCGCCTCGCCCTTCCCTTCCCGCTCGAATCTCTTACCTATAGCGGAAATAGGAGGCGGAGGCAATATTTATGCGTTGGTTGACTGGTTCGCTTGTTGGCTGGTTGATTGGTTGATTGGATGGCTAGTTATCCGCTAGTCCCTCAGTTACCAAAGCAGTTAACCAGTTAACCAGTTAACCAGTTAACCAGTTAACCAGTTAACCAGTTAACCAGTTAACCAGTTAACCAGATAGCCAGATAGCCAGATAGCCAGAGAACCGACCAACCGATGTCCTGCAGTTCAATCGAAAATCCAAAATCGAAAATCGAAAATGCCGTCCTCCCCCTTGACCCCCGCCTCCTTATAGGTTACTGCTCCCCTCAGCGACCGCGTGATTCCCTATGGGCGATCCTAACCACGCGGCTCGCAACCCGAGGCCATTCCCAACCCAAAACCAGAATAAATGAACCCGGCGTAGCCGCGTCGTGCGTTCCCCTCTCCCCTTTGAGGGAGAGGGGGCAGGGGGTGAGGGGCAGGTGCTTGCCCCGCGCATACTGCGTCACCGCGCACCGCTGCGCCAGAAATTTCCGGCCCACAGAAGCGGCTCTGCCGCCCGCTGTGCGGAAAGGCTCCGCCTTTCCGTCGAGGCGCTGTTGTCCCTGTTCCGTTCGAGGCTGCGCCTCGAACGGCAGTCCCGATGGAATCGGGACTTCGCCGAGTCCCGCCAAAGCGGGACGAGCATAGCCCCCACCTTCAGGTGGGGGTGTGGTGGCGCATTGTTGTTTGAATTAAACCATCGTTTACGATGGTTAATACCATGGAGTAAACTCCTTGGATCATACAATAACCGCCGTAAACGGCGGTATAAATACTTGGGCTGCGACTGCCCTCCCCCGGCTGAAGCCGGGAGCTATACTCGGCCCGGCACGCCGGGCCTCGACGAAGCCCCGTTTCACGGGGCTAGCGGCACTGCGCTTGCAAGCGCAACGGACCCCACAAGATCTTGCGCAACATGTGCATCTTTTTTCAAAAAATCAGCACCGTATTACCGTTCATAGTGTTCCTTCATACCCTTCGCGGACAATCCGTCGCCGTTCTTTCGAATTTCGTGCTTCGGATTTCGAACTTGCAGTTCAACAGGTGCATCTTCCGCAGCGAAGAACCAACCAGCTAACCAGCCAACTCACATCACCACGTGCTCATTTTTTTCGAGAAGAACGTGTGTATCATCCGGCCTTCGCCTCGCGACTTTTGTTCACCCCGTGCATCTTTTTTTCAGTTTCGCCGTTCCCAATCCGTTCTTCGTGGTCCTTCGAGCATATTCGTGGACGATACGTGCCGTTCTTTCGGATTTCGTGCTTCGAATTTCGGATTTGCTGTTCCGTTGGACCTCCGACGGCTTCGGACTTGGACCCGAAGCTCCGGAATCTACTGTGCGTCGTGCACATAATGTGCAGACTTTTTTAATAATTGAGGCGCTGACGTGCTGTTACCCAGCACTTAGCACTCAGGATTCAGCACTAATAAGGAGAGGAGGCCAGCACTCGGCTAATTAACCCACAAACCCTAACTAAATATCGCTAGCCATACCGTGCACGAACACGCGCCGTTCTCCGTGCCTCCGCGTCTCTGCGGTGAACATGCGCTAAGCCTGCTTGGCCGCGGGATGCTTGAGGCCGAGCAGTTCCAGCGCGTTGCGGTGGACGATGCCGTCCAGCAGCCCCGCGCGCAGCGGCGGGAGATGGTGCCGCTCGATGAACGCCTCGAGGTCGGCCAGCCCCTTCATCGTGGAATCGATAGTGGTGAAAGGATAATCCGTGCCGAAGAGGATCTTACGGTCGGTGTTGTACTCATCGGCCAGCTTGAGCGCCTGGTAGAACTGGTACGGCCGGTAGTAGAGCGCGCTGATGTCGGCGTAAATGTGCGGCTGCTTGCGGATCAGCGCGACGGTCTCGCCGCACCACGGATGGCCGAGGTGCGCGACGATCATGCGCAGCTCCGGAAACCGGTACGCCACATCCTCGAGCAGCACCGGCCACGCGTGCTTGAGGGGCGCCTTGCGGCTGAAGGTCGTGCCCTGGTGAAAGAGCACCGGCAGCCCGCGCTTCTCCGCGTACGCGTAGATCTCGGCGAGCTTCGGGTGCAGCGGCTCGACGCCCTGGTACGTCGGCGCGAGCTTCACGCCGCGCATGCCGAGTTCCTCGACGCAGCGCTGGATCTCGCCGAGCGGGTCCGCATCGAAGAGTGGGTCGGCGCTCGCGAAGCCGATGCGCTTCGCCGGCCGTGCGTGCACGAATTCCGCCACGCGGTCGTTGGAGACCACGAAGCCCGTGTTGCGCGCGCGCAGTCCGAAGACCACCACGGCATCCGCGCCGGACGTTCCAGCCTCGTGCGAGGCGGCGGTGATCTCCACGAGCTCCGGGTTGGCGCCGGCGCTGGCGAGGTCCGCTTTCACTTCGGGCAGCAAGTCCTCTTTCGCGTCCCAGAAGTGCGAATGGATGTCGATAATCATGTCCGGCTCCGCTCTAGCCTTCGGAAACCCAACTTCAATTCACAACCTTGGCAATCACGGCCACCGACTGCCCCTGCCGCACCGGCGCGCGCCAAGCCTGCGCGGTGAGCATGCCGTCGTGGCGCGCCTGAACTTCGTACGGCGCCTCGTCGATGCGGTTGAAGTCGTGCAGCAACGCCACCGTCTGGCCCTTCTTGATGCGCTCGCCGCAGGGATACAGCGGCTCGTAATGCCCCGGCCACGGCGCGCTGACGAAGCACGCGGGATCGACCATCTCGACCAGCCGCTGCGAGCCGTCCGCGTGGTGCGCGAACTTCTCGATCGAGCCCTTCATCTGGCCCTGATGAATTGCCGCCGCCACGATGCCGTGCTTGGCAAAGCGCACGCCCTGCGGGTTGACGGACTCGCCGTAGCCGAACTCGCCGCCGACCATGATCTTCCCGAGGCGCTCGGCGTCGCTGGGCAGGAGACCAGGCGTGCGGTTCTGGTACGCGACGACCAGCGGCGTCCCGAACCAGCGGGCGGTCTCCTCGATCTCGCGCGCCTGCTTGGGGTCCTCGATCGGGTGGAAGCTCGTCGCGAGCGCGAACTGCGCCACGTCTCCGCCCGCGTGCAGGTCGATCCACGTGTGGACCTGCGGGAAGAGCTGCTCCCGCACGAACGCCGCGATACGGTGCGTGATGCCCGCCAGCGCCGGCGTCTTGCCCGCCCCATCCACGAACGCGCGGTTCAGGTTCACGCCGTCGTCCTCCTGGCTCTCGCGCTTGCCGGCCTTGAACGCCGCCGGGTTCAGCACGGGGATCAGCAGGATGCGCCCGGTCACGTCCTCGGTGCGGATCTCGCGCAGGAGGTGCCGGATCGCAACGGGCCCTTCGTACTCGTTGCCGTGGTTCGAACCCGACGCCGCCACGCCGCGCCCGGGCTGCGCCTGCGGCCCGACGATCACCGTCAGCGGAATCAGGTGCGCGCCCCAGATGCTGTCGTGCTCCAGCGCCACCCAGTAGTCGCGCCGACCCGGCGCATCGAAGTCCACTTCCTGCGGAGAGACCACGGTTCGCGCCATCGACGCACTCCTTATAAGAGACTCGTTTGCCCATCCCCTCCCCCCTTGAGGGGGAGGGTTAGGGTGGGGGGTCGAAGTACCCAGGGCTTCCCCCCTCCCCAACCCTCCCCCACAAGGGGGGAGGGCTTTCGTTCGCGCCGCTTCTTGCGGCGGACCTCAGTTCACCCGATGCGCCTTCACGAAGTCCGCGTCTACCTCGACGCCCAGGCCCGGGCCGTCCGGAATCATGACCGTGCCGTCGGGCTCGAGCTTGAACGCGCCGCCGCAGACGCCGCGCGTGAGCGCGCTCTGGCTCACGTTGAACTCCAGGAACTTCGCGCGCGGCAGCACGGCGATCAGATGGAGGCTGTAGGCGTTGAGCAAGTCGGTGAGCCACGAGTGCGGTACCAGGTCGATGTTGGCGCGCTCGGCCATCCGCGCGACCTCGCGGGCCACGGTAAGTCCGCCGCAGCGCGTCAGGTCCGGCTGGACCACGTCCACGCAGCCCTCGGAGATGAAGCGCTCGAACTCCCAGGCGGTGCTCACTTGCTCGCCCGCGGCAAGCGGCACGGGGCTGTGCGCGCGCACCCAGGCGTACTCGTCGAAACGCTCCGGATGAACGAAGTCCTCCACCCAGCCCGGCCGGTACGGCGCGATGCGCTCGCAGAGTTCCAGGTTCTCGCGGCGCGAGCGCATCCGCGGCGCGCCCTTCCAGCCCGCCGGATACCAGCCGGGATCGACGAGCAGTTCGCGCTCGGGCCCGAGCGCCTCGCGGGCCGCGGCCACCAGTTCCACGTCGCGGCCGGGGTCTTCGCCGAAGACGCCCCAGCCGAACTTCACCGCGCGAAAGCCGCGCGCCGCATAGCCCTTTGCGGCCTCGAACATCGCTTGCGGTGTCTCGCGGAAGAGCGTCGAGGCATACGCCGTGATCCGGTCTCTGCGCTTGCCGCCGAGCAGCTTATGCAGCGGCAGGCCCGCGGCCTGCGCGCGGATCGACCAGAGCGCGTTGTCGATCGCGGAGATGCAGTGCAGCGCGATCCCGCGCCGCCCGTAGTAGGCGCTGCCGACGTACAGCTTGTCCCAAAGGCGTTCGAGATCGAGCGGGTCTTCGCCCACGAGCAAGTCGCGCAGCGTGCGGAAGCCGGTGATGCCCATGCTCTGCCCGGAGATGATCGCGACGGCCGCCGTCGAGAGCGTCTCGACGTCGGACCAGCCGCTCAAACCTTCGTCGGTGGTGACGCGGACGAGCATCTGCCAGTCGCCGTTGTCGGTGGCCTCGGCCTCGGCCTCGCCGGAGGTCGCGCGGTAGGCCTCCTTGCCGCGCAGCAGGATCGGTTCGACATCGGTGATGCGCACGCGGTCCTCCAGGCTTTGGACGGGTCTTGCGCGGCGGTGTCCTCGTGGCTGCGCTTCGCGGCTCTGCTTCGTGGCTCCGCCGTCCCGGCGGAGATCTCGGCGGCGTCGCCATCCCGGCGGAGGTCTCCGCGGCGTCCCGCCGCGGCCCTTGCCATCACCGGCGCGACGCCGGTGCCACGGAACTGCGGCCTCCTTGGTTCAGACCGCGGCCGTCGCTTTCTTCTCCCAGCGCGGCGAGCCGCCCTTGATCCACTGGCGCCACCAGACCTCGTACTCGGGCGTGAAGACCTTGTCGTGCAGCGTCGCGCGCTTCATGTAGGGGACGTAGTTGCCGATGTGCCAGCCGAGGGACCGGTAGAGGCAGAAGTCGCCCGCGTGCAGCCGGAGTTGCACCGCGCCGGGCATGCCCTGCGTGTAGTTCAGGCACGCGCGCTCGCGTTCGACCAGGTCTACCGCCGTCGCGTCGGCGTTGCGCGTAGCCCAGCCCACGCCCGCGGGCTGCTTCGCGGCCGCGCTCTCGCCGGGCAGATTTTGCGGGCGCAGATGGCTGCCCGGAACAAACCAGGTGCAGGCGTCGTCGTAGAGCGGGCAGTTGATCTGGTTCGAGAAGTTCCAGTCGAGCAGCAGTTCCTGGAAGTCTTCCGCCGGCAGGCGCGAGGACTCCAGCGTGATGTCGCGGTGCCAGTCCGTGCACCACGGCACGTGTTCGGGCTCGAAGAGGACGCCGCAGACGTCCGCATGGCCGTACACGTGCCGCGGAGTGAGCAGGGCGGCAATGGCCGCGCGCAGCGGCGGCAGGTCCGCGTAGTCCTTGAACGGCCGCAGGTCCAGCTCGTCCGCGTACTGCTGCACCGGCTGGAGCCGCTGCGCCTGGGCGCCGCTCACGCGCCGCGCGATCCGCAGGGCCTTCTCGCACTCGCGGCGCAGGTCGCGGATCAGCGCCGTGGGCAGAATCTGGCGGAAGACGATGTAGCCTTCCTTGTAGTAATTGGCCACGTCCGCATCGCGAAGGGCGTATGGCATGGCGCGGCGCTCTCCTGTAAAGCCGTGGGGGCAGATATATAGATAATACACGGCCTTACGTAGTGCATCACCCTAGGAATAACGGGTTAAATATGGACTTTTCAGGCTCATGCGGTTGGGCCTCACACCGCGGCCGTCGCCTTCTTCTCCCAGCGCGGCGCGCCGCCTTTGATCCACTGGCGCCACCAGGCCTCGTACTCGGGCGTGAAGACGCCGTCGTGCAGCGTCGCGCGCTTCTTGTAAGGCGCGTAGTTGCCGATGTGCCAGCCGATGGGGCGGTAGAGGCAGAAGTCGCCCGCGTTCAGCTTGAGCTGCACCGCGCCGGGCATCCCCTGCGTGTAGTTCAGGCAGGCGCGCTCGCGTTCCACCTGCTCGACCTTCGCCGTATCGGCCTTGCGCGCATCCCAGCCCAGGCCCGCGGGCGGCTTCGCGGCGGCGCTCTCGCCGGGCATGTCGCGCATGCGCAGATGGCTGCCCGGCACAAACCAGGTGCAGTCGTCGTCGTAGAGCGGGCAGTTGACCTGGTTGACGGCGTTCCAGTCCAGCATCAGGTCGTGGAACTCTTCCACCGGCAGGCGCGAGGACTCGAGCGTCATGTCGCGGTGCCAGTTCGTACACCACGCCACGTGCTCGGGCTCGAAGAGGACGCCGAGGATGTCCGTGTGCCCATACGCGTGCCGCGGCGTGAGCAGCGTCGCGATGGCCGCACGCAGCGGCGGCAGGTCCGTGTAGTCCTTGAACGGGCCCATATCCAGCTCGTCCGCGTACTGCTGCACCGGCTGGAGCCGCTGCGCCTGGCTCCCGCTCACGCGCCGCGCGATCCGCACGGCCTTCTCGCACTCGCGGCGCAAGTCCCGGATCAGCGCCGCGGGCAGGATCTGGCGGAAGACGATGTAGCCTTCCCGGTAATAGTTGGCGACGTCCGTATCGCGAAGGGTGTACGCCATGGCGTTTCGGTCTCCTCAAGGGCCGTACGTCTTAGATATATAGATAATACCCGGCCATCCTTAGCTAGGCATACTAGGAATAACGGGTTAAATATGGACTTTTAAGGTGAACAAGCGTGCCGCATCAGCCCGGCAGCATGAAGTAGCCGTTGATGTTGCCCTGCCAGGCGGCGATGAGCTTCCAGAAGATCGTCGCGCAGGCCTCGCCGACCACCAGCCCGATGAAGAGCCGCTTGGTCGTCATGTAGATGCGCGCGCCGCCGAACTTCACGATCAGGACCTTGGCCAGCCAGCCGAGGAAGAAGGAGAACCAGAGCTGCACCAGCGGGTACGGGCCCATCCACATCACGTAGCCGATCGGGTGCGGGAACCAGAAGATGAACTTACGCACCACCATCGTCACGGCCATGAGGGCCACGCCGGTGAAGATCCAATAGATCTGCGCCCAGTCCCGCCGTGCGGCCTGCGGGTACTCGCTCTCGGGGAGTTCCTTATTCTGCGCGCGGTAGGACTCCTCTTTCTTCTTGTAGGCCTCGATCTGCGACGTGATGGCGCTCAACTTGGAGTACTCGCCGCGCGGGAACTCCGAGTAGTACCAGGCCATCTGCCCCGCTCCGCCGGGGTTGTGGTACGCCGTGTACATAAAGGAGAAGAAGGTCGCGCCCAGCGCCAGGACGATCGCGACGGCCAGGCCCGCCACCAGCGTGCGCCGCTTCAAGCCCGTGCGCCCCGAGAGATGCAGCGTGTTCATGATGTTGGGCATGAAGGCGACGCGGTACCAGTCGGCGACCATCACGCGGTCCCAGATCGCAAGCTTCACGAACTGCGCGGAACCCATGACGGCCGGCGTCTGCAGCATCCCCAGAAAATGCGCGGGGAAGATGTACATCTGCATGAAGAAGAGCCCGCCTTCGCAGGTCATGCGCGTGATGCCCGTCATCACGATCAGGATGATCAGCAGGATCAGCGCCGCGCAGACGAACGAGATGCCCGCCCACATCATCCAGGCGACCGAGCCCGCCATCGAGACGCCCAGCAGCGCCCACCAGAACCGCGCGCTGAGTTCGCTTGGGTCGCCTTCACGCGGGCGCAGGCCCAGCGCTTCCATGAAGGAGTTCCCGAGTTCCTTGCGGGCCATGTAAAAGGAGCCGAGCGCCAGCGCGACCAGCGCGCCCGAGCCGATGTCCACGAACGGCCCCGACCAGTAGGAACGGTTCTCCTGCAGCAGTCCGGCGGAGATGAACCCCATCGCGAGGAAGCGCGAGAGCACGAAGAAGAACCAGAGGCTGAACGAGACCTCCAGCGAGATCAGGTACGTCAGCCCGATGACCGAGGGAAAGATCTTCATGTAGAACGGGTTCAGCCCGCGCCAAGGCGGCTCGGAGAGGTACTGGTCCATGTTCGAGCCCAGCGGAAAGCGCTCCATCTTGGGGAAATAGTCCGCCAGGTTGTTGTAGGTGTGGAAGACGAAGATCAGCACGATACCCAAGAGCGCCATGCGGTCCTTGAAGAAAGGCGGCTGCTGCCCGGTCCCGTCCATCCCGGCGAGCATGTCCTCGGGCAGTTGCGCGAGCGGGAAGGCGAGCTGTTCGTGCTCCGACCACTGCCGCCGCAGCAGCCCGCAGAGCGCGAACATCGCGCCGAAGAGCATCAGCAGCGCGCCGCACCAGAGCGCGTACGGCCCCGCCCATTCGGCCCAGGGGATCGACTGGCCTTGCGGCAAGCCGGTGTAGAACCATTCGAGCGGGCGCGAGGCAGCCGTGTCGTGCGGCGACCAGCTCTCCGGCACGTACGGCAGCACCTTCTCGGCGAAGCCGTTCTCCGGAGTCTTGTAGAAGAACCCGCCGCTCGTCTGCGCGACCCAGAAGGTGAAGAACCCGCAGCCGGGGATCGCGTTCACCACCATCGTCATCGAGAAGATCAGCACCAGGTCCTGGCGCGTGAGCCCCAGGCGCGACTGCAGCGCGCGCATGGCCAGCGTCACCGCGCCCACCGTCACGAACAGGAAGAAGACCGCGCTGGCAGGGAACATGTTGTTGGAGAGCATCGTGCCGCGCAGCACAAAGTCGAAATAGGGAATGCAGAGGCACAGCAGCGCCGTGAAGAAGAGCCCCAGCGCCCAGCCGCGCCACGTCGCGCCTTCCTGCCGCTCCAGCGCGACGCCGTCCGGCAACGCGGCCTCGGCCGCGATGCGGCGGCCCTGAAGATGCTCCGGTACCAAATCGGCGCCCGACTTCTGCTCAGCCATGCCCGCGCTCACCCAAAACGGAATACGGTCCCTACAATCCCACGGGTTCGCGACGCCTGCCTCCCGGTGCAGGCGCAACGCTTCCCGGCTTGGAATAAAGAGCCGCACGCTTTTCTACATAGGATGCGAGGAAAAGAAACCGCCAATCAAGATACGAGGCCCTATCCATCGCCGCCGCCGCGCTTGCTCGGCTCTAGAAAATAAAAAGGGCCTGCCTCACGGCAGGCCCTAGCTCGGTCTGGTGCGTCCTAATTGGGTCGGATCGGGGCTACTTCTTGTCGCCGCCGGCCGCGGGGGAAGCCTTGCTCTTCTCGGCGGCCTTGTCGGCCTCCGCGCGCGCCTTGGCCTTCTCGGCCTGCTCCACCAGCTTCTTCTCGTAGTCGAGAATGCCCTTGGCCGCGTCCTTCACCGTCCCCGGCTTGCTGCCGTCCTCGCCTGCGGCGCGGCTGAAGATCTGCACCACCCGCCCGTCGGTGCTCACCAGAATGAGCGCCGCGCCGCTGGCGCCCGCGTTGAGCCACTCGGCGGGCCAGCCCTTGTCGTCCTCTTTGCATTTGTAGCAACTGAAGCCCTTCAGCGCGTCCCCCACGCCGGAATTGGCAAGGACATCGCTCTCGAGGAACTTCGCGAACTGGTTGTCCGAGGGCCGGGAGTCGTACACGTACAGGCAGATCGGCTTGCCGGCCTTCTTTGCTTCCTCCAGCGAACCCGCGGACCAGGCCTTCACCGCCGCGCCCGAGCCGGCCTTGTACTCGCCCTTCTTCGGCTTGTTGTTGTTGTTATTGTTGTTCCCCGGCTTGCTGCCGCCTCCACCGTATTGGGCCAAGACCTGCGTCGGACTCGCCAGCAACGCCAAGCCAAAGATCAGGCCCAGCGCCATGGCCCCGTAATGCCGATGACTCATGCACGGCTCCTTTCGCTTCCCATCCTTAGACCACCAAGGGCACTCTCTATTCATTACGACTAAGTACACTCTTAGACTTCACGTTGGGTTCCATTCTTAGGGAAAGTTGGGAATCTACATAGCGCAACGACATACGGCCTGTCTTATACTGATTAAAGTTTCCAGGCGAAGATGACGAAACCTGTGGTGTGGGGGCTTCCTGAGGAGGAGGCCGACATGGCGCAGGCGCTTAAGATCACGTATCCGGTCACGGCGGATGAATTGGCGGAGCGGGCGCGGCGCG
>JACQFI010000010.1 GCA_016200135.1 Planctomycetota bacterium | reverse complement strand
GGGGGTAAGGGGAGGTTTCACCGATTGGCTCGTGGCCTGAGTCCGCCTTAATCTCCAGGTGTCCAGTTAGCTGCCGGGAGCTAAGGGCGTTACGGTGGCAAAGTTTTCTTCGATTCACCATCTTCTAATCATGCGCTTATCCGAAACGCAATGAAGGGCCGTATCTTTCGCGCTCGAATCAGGCCCGCTCAGGACGCGCGCCCGGTTTGGTGTGAATGGAACGCGGCTGCAGCCCGCAAAACCTAGGTCTTGAGTCGCCCTCGGCGCCGGCGCCCGGGGATTAGGCGGTCCCTCAGCGGGAGGGCCCGCGGCATAACGTTTAGCGCCTGTTCGGCAGGCGGCCTTTCGCGGCCCTCAATTTCCCTCCTCTCCCGAAGAGGGCCTCGCGACGGACCCTGCCGAGCAGGCCAAGAGTGCAGGGGCGGCCACGCCGCCGGAAAGAAGGAGCCATACAATGTCCAGAGAAGATGCAGTCGAGACGGGCGCCGAGACCGAACTGGTGATCGTAGCCTCCGATGCCGTCCACGAGACCCTCTCCGAACTCACCAAGCCCACCGTCCAGGTCGTCGTCAACGGCCGCGTCATCAAGGAGGACGGCCAGAGCGTCCTCGTGGTCGACCGGATCGCCACGCAGGTGAACAAGTCGCTGCCCATCGTCGCGTCCGAAGAAGCCCGCGAGACCCTCGCGAGCCTCGGCGCGGCGCAGGGCGAAGTGGCCGTCACCATCACGGGCGAAGTCGTCGAACAGACCGGGCACAACGTCCTGGTTCTCGACAACGTGATCAAGTCCCGCAATCTCCCCATCATCCTCGACGAGAAGATCAACAACCGCCTGGGCGACCTGATGATCAACGAGGGCGGGGAAGTGCCCGTCAAAGCCAAGGTCGTCTGCGACAACGGGAATAAGTACCTCGTCCTCGAAAGCTAGACCTTCGAGCACGAGTATGCGCAGTGCCGCCCGGGCGCTATGCCCGGGTTTTTTTGTGCCTCCAATTACCACGGAGGCGCAGCGAACGTCATAAAACGTAATGTACGATGCGTAAAACGGCATGGGTTCATGAACGCGCTGCTGTTAAATTACGTTTTACGTTTTAGGTTCTCCGCGCTGAATAAGATTTTCACCCGCCCTTGACTTTCCGCGAAAACGTTCAACAATCCAACGCTCAAATAACGAACCTCCAGGGAGCCCCGCGCCCATGCCCTATCTCACCGTTCGCAACGCCCAAGGCCGCCGCGTCCACGCGCTCGGCTCCGAGACCACCATCGGCCGCGGCGTGACCTCCCAAGTGCTGCTCGACGACCCCCGCGCCAGCAAGCGCCACATTGAGATCAAGGAACGCGGCGGGCGCTACCTGCTCAAGGATCTCGGCTCCACCAACGGCACGTACATGCGCGGCCTGCGCCTCAGCCAGGAAGTCTCGCTGCAAGACGGCGACGAGTTCCTCATCGGCAGCACCACGCTCACCTTTACGCGCGGCCTGCCGCCCGGCGCCGAAGAGGCCGCCGCATTGCAGACGCAGCCGGCCAAGCGCGGCACCACCTCCATCCACGGCAAGGAACCGGTCACGCGCAAGAACCAGAGCGTGGTCCTCTACAACGAGAAGTACAAAGAGAAGGACGGCCTGCCGCGCGGCACCGTCTCGATCCCGCTCGAACGCTTCGAACTCAGCGAGACCACCCCCGCGCCCGAGTCCGCGCTCGAACCCGGCGCGGGCGCCGGCAACGCCTGGCTGCGCGGGCTCTATAGGCTCCTGCGCGAGGCCAACCCCTGCGAGACCGAAGACGAACTCTTCGCCGCCACCACCCGCGTCCTGGCCGAAGTCTTTCCCGGCGCGCGCGTGAAGGTCCTCTTCGAGTCCGGCTGGGGCGGCGCGGCCAGCGGCGCCAAGCCCGCGGCCAAGGACGGCAAGCGCCAGACGCTCGTGCTCTCCACCTGGCAGCGGCCGGGCTCCAACATCTCCGCGTCGTCCTCGCAGAACACGCGCATCCTCGAAGAACGCCTCACCGAACAGCGCAACCGCCTGCTCACGCATGCGCGCGAGCGCGGCGTCGCGGTGCTCTCGCAGGACTTGGAAGCCGATCTCTCGGCGCGCCGTACCACAAAGTCGGTCCCCAAGGAAGGCGCGGACGACCGCGAACGCCTCGCCGTCATGATCGCGCCGCTGCTGATGGGCCGCGCCGTCCTCGGCTACATCGTCGCCGAACGCACCG
>JACQFI010000072.1 GCA_016200135.1 Planctomycetota bacterium | reverse complement strand
TTCGGATTTCGCACTTCGAATTTCAGATTCGCAGTTCACCCCGTGCATCTTTTTTCAAGAAATCAGATTCGATTTGCCGTTCTTCGTGCCGATTCGTGCAACTTCGTGGACAATCCGTCTCCGCTCTTTCGAATTTCGTGCTTCGGATTTCGGATTTTTCGTTCACATGGTGCTCATTTTTACGCGAAGAACGCCATCAAAATTCGCGGGCGCTGGGCGGCGCTCGCGCTTGCAGTCCCTCCAACGGCCTCGGACTTGGACCCGAGGCGCGGGAGCTACCGTGTGGGAGGCCGAGACCCGAGCCTCTCAGTTCAACTGGTGCAGACTTATTTCGAAAATGCCGGCCGGCGCCGTTCCTCAGCACACAGGACTGCGCACTCAGCACTATAAAGGAGAGGAGTCCTCAAACCAGCAACCTCCACCTGACGTGACATAACCTCCGCTCCGGAGTCGAGCGGGATCCGCTGTGGCGGTAGCGTGGCGGCCGAAATAGGAGCTGCCCTTCGCGACATTTAGTAACGGCAAGTCGTGCCGTTTCTAAAGCGAAGGAGTGCTTCCATGCGACCCAGCTACCGTTTCATGCTCGACCATGATCCCGCGAAACCCGCCGCGCCTCTGGACGGCGGACCCGGAGCCGAACCGCCCGGCGACGCCGAACTGCTCGACGCGTATTCCAGGGCAGTCGTCGGCGCCGCGGAACGCGTCTCGCCTTCGGTGGTCAACATCGAGGTCGTGCAGCGCGCGCGCCGCAAGGACGCTCCGCGCGGCCAGGGTGGCGAAGAGGGCGAGGGCTTCGACGGCCGCCGCGGCGGCGGGTCCGGGTTTGTCTTCACGCCCGACGGCTTCATCCTGACCAACAGCCACGTCGTCCACGACGCCGTAGATATTCAGGTCGGCCTGGCCGGCGGCCGGCAGCTCCAGGCGGTGCTCGTTGGCGACGATCCCGACACGGACCTGGCGGTTATCCGCGTGCACGAACACGGCCTGGCCGCCGCGCCGTTGGGCGACTCGAGCGCGCTCAAGCCGGGGCAGCTCGTCGTGGCCATCGGCAACCCGCTGGGCTTCCAGACGACGGTTACGGCGGGCATCGTGAGCGCGCTCGGCCGTTCGATGCCCGCGCGCACGGGGCGTCTGATCCACAACATCGTCCAGACGGACGCCGCGCTGAACCCGGGGAACTCCGGAGGCCCGCTGGTGAATGCGCGCGGCGAAGTGATCGGCGTGAACACCGCGGTGATCCTGCCCGCGCAGGGCATCTGCTTCGCCGTGCCGGTGAACACGGCCAAGACCGTCGCGGCGGTGCTGATGCGCGACGGCCGCATCCGCCGCGCGTACCTCGGCGTCGGCGGCCAGGGCGTGCCGCTCGCGCGCCGGACCGTGCGGCGTCACGATCTGCAGGCGGAGTCCGGCGTGCTGGTGCTGACGGTCGATCCGCAAAGCCCCGCCGGGCGCGCGGGGTTGCGCGAAGGCGACGTGCTCGTGGCGTTCGGCGGCGAGAGCGTCGGGAACGTGGACGATCTGCACCGCCACCTGACCGAGGCCGCGATCGGCGTCGCGGCCGTGCTCACCGTCGTCCGCCGCGACGAGAAGCTCGAAGTCCACGTCACGCCGGAGGAGTCGAAGCGGTAAGAGAGTTGGCTCGAACCGTGATCTGGACTTCGCGCGAAATCTGGATATTCTATCGAAAAGGAGACAAGAATATGACCGACAAGACACAGGCACTCCAAGCCATCGACAAGATGCCCGAGTCGGCATCCATGCGTGAAATCGTGGAGCGCCTGGCGTTCATGGCCGGCATTAGGGAAGGACTGGAACAATTGGATCGTGGGCAGAAAATCCCCATTTCCGCCATAGAAAAGAAAATCCGAGCGTGGCCTACGAAGTAGTCTTCTCGCCCGCTGCGGACCTCGACCTAAGCGCGGTAGTCGGCACCATTGAAAACGAAAGACCTGGTGCGGGCATTCGCATGGGCTTGCGAATTCTCGCTCAACTGAACTCCATATCTGATTTCCCGCTCGCCGGACACATCGTTCCCGAGTTTCAGAATCCCGAACTGCGGGAACTGGCGCAATGGCCTTACCGAATTGTCTATCGAGTGGTGGAAAGCGAAAAGCAAATTGAAGTTGTGCGCATCTGGCACACAGCAAGAGGTACTCCAGAAGTGACGCCACCGCAGTAAAGTTCGAATTTGCGTCCACGCGCTACGCCTTCGTGCACGGCCCCGCGATCTGGAACTTGTTGCCGTCCGGGTCGTGGCCGTCGCAGGCGTCGATGTGCGGCCAGTGGTGGTGCGCGCCCATCTTGACGCCCTTCGCGAGCAGATACGCGCGCGCCTGCTTCACGTCCGCGACGCGAAAGACCAGCTTGTTGCGGTTCCCGGAACCGCTGCCCGGCTTGTTGGCGCGGTGCAGGCAGAGCTTGAACCCCGCGCCCTTCAGCTCCAGCCACTCGTCCTCGGAGTAGCGCTTGTTCTTCGCGCTCTTCAGCCCGAGGACTTCGACATAGAAGCGGCGCATGCCGGCCATGTCGCCGGTAAAAAGGATGTACGACTGGACCTTAAAGCGCATGGCCCATCCTCGGCGTGGCGTAGCGGCGCGGCTTAAAGGTTCTCGTCGCCGGGTTCGAGCTTCTTCTGCACGGACTTCACCGGCGGCGCGTGGACGATCTCCGGCGCGGCTTCGCCCACGTCCTTCATGCGCCGCAACAGGCGCTGCTTCAGGGCGTCCGCGACGTGGCGGTGCGACTCGAACCCCACGAGGTTGTTCAGCTCGTACGGATCGGCCAGCAGATCGTAGAGGAACTCCTCGACGTACGTGGACGAGCCCGAATCGCTGCTGCCTTTCTTATCGGGCGCGTGGACGTTGTACTTCCAGCGTTTCGTGCGCACGCAGCGGCCGACTTGCGCCTCGCTGATCTGCGCGAAGATTTCCTCGGGCCAGTCGCGCGCGGTCCGGTTCAGCAGCGGCAGGATCGAACGGCCCGACATCGTCGCGGGCACCGGCAGGCCGGCGGCGTCGAGCAGCGTCGGCGGGAGGTCGACGAGGCTCACCAGGTCTTTGATCCGCCCGCCGCTCTCGAAGGCCGGGCCCGTCAGCGCCGTCGGCACGCGCAGCGAGCTCTCGTGGCACGAGCGCTTGTACTCGCCGTTGCGCGTCTTGAAGTGGCAGCCGTGGTCGCTGGTAAAGAGGACGTTCGTCTTGTCGCGCAGGTTCAGGCTCTTCAGCGCGTCGAGCAGGCGGCCGTAGGCCTCGTCGAGGCGCTTGACCATGCCGCAGTAGCCGCCCCAGTGCCGGTGCGCCGAGCCGCCGAGCGCCAGCAGGTCCGGCGGCGTCCAGCGGCCCTGGTAGCGTTCCTCGTAGCCCGTCGGCGCGGGGTAGTCGTCGCGGCTGTTCTGAAAGTGCGGCTCGATAAAGGAGATCATCAGATAGAACGGCTTGGCCTTGTTCGAATCGATATAGCGGATCGCCGCGTCGGTGAGCGCGTCGACGCGGAAGCCGGGCAGGTCCACGGGCTTGTTCTCGTTGTCCCACATGCGCGTCCGGTACGCGTCGCTGGTCATCTCCAGCGAGTAGGAACCGAGCCAGTATTCGTAGCCGCCGCGCTGGGGTTCGGTCACCGGGTTCCCATCCGAGAGATGCCACTTGCCGATGTACCCGGTGGTGTAGCCGCCCTTGCGGAAGCACTTGGCCAGCGTCGTCGCGTCTTCCTTAAGCGGGATGCCGTTCCGCCAGCAGCCCGTCTGCGTCGCGTACTGGCCCGTCTGCAGGCACGACCGCGCCGGCCCGCAGACCGGCTGCGGCGTGAAGCAGTGGTAGAGGTGCGTGCTCTCTTGAGCCACGCGGTCGAAGTTCGGCATCAGGTCCAGTGGATTGCCGTGCACGCCGGCCATGTCCCAGCGCTGCTGGTCGGTGAAAAAGATGATCGTGTTCGGCTTCTGCGGCGCGGGCATGGGAGCCTCCTCTGCTATGTACATTTCGGGGCGTGTAGGGCGTCTATTATAAGGATACGGCCGCGAGTTGCGTCGATACTTTCTCTAAGCTTTCTCGCGCCGGTACACCTTGAGCTCATGCAGCACCTTGTTGTTCTTTCGAATCCACCAGAGCGAAGGCCCGAGCAGGCCGACGCCGAGAAAGGCCAGCCCGCCGAAGAGGAACTGCTCCGTGTCCACCTGCGTCGTGAAGCAGCCGCAGCCGCCGATGATCGCCATGGAAAACCCCGCGAGCGCGCCCAGCCATGCCCACGTCAGCGACGCCGCCGCCGTCACGGTCATGTGCGTCTCGCGCTCCACCTTCTCCTTCGTATCCAGCATGTGCCGCAGCTCACTCTTCAGCTTGTGCGAGCGGCTCTCGTCGGCCGTCGCGGCGCAGAAGCGCGCCTTCATCTCCAGCATTACCTCTTCGGGCAGGCCCTCGGCTTCCAGCCGGTAGAGCAGCGCGGCGGCCTCGTGCGTCTGCTTCATGTTCATGCAGATCTGCGCGAGTATCATCCGCAGCAGCGGGTGCGCGGGGAAACTCTGGAGCAGTTTCTCGGCCTGCTCGCGGGCGTCGTGATACAGCGAAGCCTTGAACGCCTTGCAGAGGTCGGGGTACTTCTTCTTCTGCGCGGCCTCGTCCTCAAGCGGCTCGAACTTCGCGCGGACGGCGTCGAAGCACTGCCGCACCTCGGGCCGGCGCTTCTCAAGCTCGGTGAGATTCAGCGTAGCAATAAGCAGGTCCGTCGAAGGCATGCGGGGTAAAGGCTCCGGGGTTTGGCGGAAGCCATTCTACCGGAATCGCGCCCATTTCCAAATCACACGCCGCATTGCCGCTTTCGCCGCCCGCCGCGCCCTTCTATAAGAAGGAGCGTCCGGAGAAGCCCGCGCATGCCGCGATCCGCCCTCGTGCCGTGCATCCTCCTCGCCTGCGCCTGCGCCGCGGCGGAAGACGAAGCCATTCGCGTCTTCGCCCGCCCGCTCTTTGAACCCGTGTTGCCGGAGACCGTCCCCGCGCCCGCCGAGGCCGCCCCTGCCACGCTGCGCATCGCGGCGGCGCCGGACGAGTTCGAGACCGCCGCGCTGGCCGTGCGCGCCGCACGGGCGCTGGAAGGACTGCGCGTCTCCTGCGGCGAGCTGAAGGGTCCCGGCGGCGCGGCGATTCCCAAGGAGCGCCTGCGCGTCTCGCGCATCTTGCCCGCGAAAGTGAAGACCGGCACGAAAGACCAACCGGCCGAACGTCTCGCACCCGAGTGGGTCGTGCCCGCCGACGTGGCTTCACAAGCGCTCGAAGCCGAGCGCAGCGCGTGCTTCTGGATCACGGTCCACGTGCCCGCGGACGCCGCGCCGGGACGCTATGCGGGCGAGATCGCCGTCGTGGCAAAGGACGCCAAGCCGCGCACCCTCGCGCTGGAACTCGACGTCCGGCCCTTCAAGCTCGAGCCCGCGCCCATCACCTTCGCGATGCTGTACACATACGAGTTCCGCTTCCTCGAACGCTACGATCCCGTCTCGCCCAAGCGGCGGCCCGAGTCCGAGCGCGAGGCGTTTGTCGCGCGCGGCAAAGCCGTCGTGCGCGACCTGGCCGAGCACGGCATGAACGCGATCTTCCCCCACAGTTGCATGGGCGGACCGGCGGCGCTGCTGCACAAGGACGGCAAGCTCTTCCTGCCCGACCTGGAGATGAGCCTGCGCGCGGCGAAGGAGTACGGCATGCTCCGCGCGCCGGGCTTTTACGTCGGGCAACTGGTCAACGCCCAATATAAGGAGGCGAAGAACTTCGAGGCCAAGCGCGACGGCGAGACGCTGCGGGAACTCTGCAAACGCGCGGCCGAGATCGCCCGGGCCGAGGGCTTCAAAGAGATCCTGATCGTACCCTCGGACGAACCCGACGACCCGGACAACGTGAAGCTGCCGGTCGCCGAGAAGCTGCTGGCCGCGGCCAAGGGCATCGACGGCGTACGCCTCGCGGTGACTTCGGGCGGCAACCGCAAGGATAGCCTGAGTAAACTCGCGGAGCTGCATCAAGTCTCGATCTTCGCGGGCGGCACGCAAGAAGGCGCTTGGACCGAGGCCGCCAAATCCGGCCGCGAAGCATGGCTCTACGAGAACAACGCCGCGACCGGGCACAATCCGCTCTGGAGCCGCTTCGTCTTCGGCTACTTCGGCTGGCGCGGCGGCTTTCAAGGCGTCTCCGCGTGGACCTATCCCCTCTACGCCTACGCGCCGTACGAGCCCGAACGCAAGCGCGAGGACGCCGGCGGCAACGCCGTGCCCGAGTTCGACAAGGCCGGCCGCCCCATCAACACGGTGGTTTGGGAAGCCATCCGCAAGGGCGTCGACGACCGGCGCTACCTCGAGACCCTGCGCGTGCTCGCGGCGAAGGCCCAAGGCAAGAGCGGCCCGGCCGAGGAAGCGCAGAAGCTCCTCGACGAAATCCACGCGGGCATCTCGCTGAACTTCGCCGACTACGGGTACGTCCACAACGAGTACGGCGAGCCCTTGCCCGGCAAGCGCGACGCGGCCTGGTTCGCCGCCGTTCGCGAGCGCCTCGCCACCGCCATCGTGAAACTTCAGGACGAACTCGGCAAGAAGTGACGCCGCGCGCCTCTTTTGGCGCACCCTTTCGAGGCGTTCGCGACACCAGTCCGGCGTCCGCCTGTGGCGGCCACAAACTACATTCAAGAAAGCGAAGGAAGCCATGACCGTAGGATTGCCCGCCCGCTTGATGCTCATGACCGTTGGCCTCGCGGCCGCTGCGGCATGCGCGGCGGATTCCGCGCCGCAGGCGGACACTTCTTGGCCCAAGCTCATCGGGCGTTGCCCATTCGTCTTCATCCCCAAAGGTACGGCACCGGAGAAGCTGGCCGGCGACCTGAGCGCCGAGGCCTGGAAGCAGGCGGCGAAGCTGGACCTGAACGAATGCGAGACCGGCAAGGCGCTGCCGTACAAATCCGAGGCGCTCGTCTTCTGCACGCCGGACGCGCTCTTCGTCGGCTTCCGCTGCGAGGAGCCCAAGCCGGACGAACTCGTCACAAAGGGCGAGATCTGGACGCGCGACGAGGTCGAGGTCTTCCTCGAGCCGCAAGAAGACCTGGCCGGCAAGCCTTATCATCAACTCATGCTCGACAGCACCGGCGCGTTCGAGGCCGCGCGGCACCACGTCTATCCGCTCGCGTTCATGAGGCAGAAGTTCGCGGCCGAAGCGTGGAAGCCGAAGCTCGAGATCGCAACCGCGAAGAACGTCTCGGGCTGGACCTGCGAGGTCCGCATCCCGTTCGCGGAACTTAAGGGCACACCCACCACGGGCGCGTTCTGGCGGCTGAACGTGGGCCGCTGCCGGCCTGCCCGTGGCGCGGACTCCGGCATGGCGTGGAGCTGGTCGGTGCTCGGAACCAAGTCTTTCCACTCTGCTCAGCGCTTCGGCTTCGCGCTGCTCGAGACGCTGGCGAAGGAAGATTCGCCGGCCGAAGCGCGCAAGCGCGCGCCCAGCGAAGCCGATCTCGAATGGCTCAAGGGGCCCGACGAAGCCTTTCTCGCCGAAGCCAATAAGCTCGCAGAGGCGCTCGGTTCGGCCGCTGCCGCAGAGCGCGCAAAGGCCGAGAAAGCCCTCGTGGGTTTGCCCGGCAAGCGGCTGAGCGCGTCCGCAGCCCTGGTGCAAGTCCTGCGCTGCGCTTGGGCGAAGTACCGCAATGACGACGCTCAAGCCGAAGCGCTCGCCGCCGTGCTGCGCCTTCAGGATGCCCTCACGGCATGGCCGCTGGAACACCCCGACGATCCGCCGCCCGCGGAAGTCCTGCACGCGATCGACGCTTTCGAGCCGCGCGTGCAGAAGGACGCCGAGGGCAAGGCGCTCGGCTATCGGTTGCTCAAGCCCAAGGACTTCAATCCGGAGAAGAAGTACCCGCTGCTCGTCTATCTGCACGGTTCGGGCGAGTGCGGCAGCGACAACCGCAGCCAGATCGCCGACGTCTTCTTCCTCTCCGAAGGCGCGTACCGCGGGAAGTACAACGCCTTCGTCCTCGCCCCGCAGTGCCCCAAGGGCGCGCGGTGGGCCGATTTCGACACGGCTCCGGAAGCTTTGGAACTCGTGCGGACCACGAGCAACTACCGGCTGGCCGCGAAGCCCTCGGACCCCATGCGCCTGCTGCTCGACGCGGTCGACGCGCTGCAGAAGGAGTTCCCCGCCATCGACGGCTCGCGGCTCTACATCGTCGGTTCTTCGCTCGGCGGTTTCGGCACGTGGGAGGCGCTCGTGCGCAGGCCCGGCTTCTTCGCCGCGGCGGTGCCGATCTGCGGCGGCAACGACGAGACCCAGGCGGAACGCGCGGCCAAGACCCCGCTCTGGATCTTCCACGGCGCGAAGGATCAGAACGTGAAGGTGGCCGGCGACCGCAACATGGTCGCGGCGCTTAAGAAGATCGGCGTCGCGCCCAAGTACACGGAGTACCCCGAGGCCGGGCACAGCATCCACCCGTTCGGCTCGGAGCCGGAACTCTTCGATTGGATCTTCGCGCAGCAGAAAAAGTAGCGGCTACTTCCGGACCTTCGCTTCGCGGGGCTCGCAGGTTAGGACGCAGCGCTCGAAGTCGATCTCGAGGGACTTGAAGGTCTTCAGGATCATCGGCCAGCCCACGATCGCGTCGGCCTCGGCTTCGGTGGACTGGTTGATCGAGCCGAGCGAGTCGGACGAGATGAGCTTCTCCGCGCGCATCTCGCAGCCGAGGAAGCGCAGCTTCAGTTCCGGCACCAGCCGCATCAGTTCTTCTTTGCCGTCGCGCGCCGCGCCGCCCAGGGCCGAACGGAACGGCAGGGTCTTGGGGGCCTTCTCCGGGTCGCTGGAGAGCGCCTCCAGGTAGCGCGGGAAGACCAGCCCCGTCGGCTGGCAACCGGTGTCGAGGAAGCCCCACGCGCCGCGCCGCTGGAGCGGCGCGGACTCGCCGTCCGCCGCGACGGGGAACCAGACCAGGCCGCCCTGCCGGCGGAAGCGCATGCGCCGCACGCCTTCGGCGTCGCCCGCGGCGGCCTCCAGGTCTTTCCCGCCCGGCGCGGTATTCTCCGGCTGGCGCTTGAGGACCAGTTGCTTGCGCTGGAAATCCATCTTCACGCGATAGGACTTGAAGATCGACGGCCCGACGATGTCGCCCGTGCCCACGCCCGCGATCACGTTCTTGATGCTGAACGCGCCCACCTTGAGCTCCGGCACCAGCACGACGTCCATCATCTCGAGCCCCGTCGCGGTGGATGCGGGAAGCTGCCCGACCTTCTTGGCTCCGATTGCCGCGACGGTCTCCTCCGAGAGCGTGAGCGACTCCTCGCCGGTGTCGAAAAGGCAGTCCGACTTGATCTTCCCGAATTCGACCGTCACGCTCGGCTGGTCTTCGGTGACCTCCATGCGCACGCTCACGGACTCGGGCCGCTTCTCCCACTCGGGCTCTACTTCGGTTGCGGTATCCCCAAGGGCTTTGAGCATCTCGCGGCTTTTCTGCGCGTGCTCGGTGAACATGCGCCCGCTCGGGCCGGGCGCCTTCAGGTCCACGAAACGCTTGAGCAGTTCCAGCACGCGCGTGCGGTCTTCGGTGGAATCGAGTTTCGCGGCGAGCAGGCGCAGAGCGGCGGGATGGAGCGGGTCGAGGCGCACGGCTTCCTCGAAATGCTTGAGGCACTCCTCGTCTTCGCCCTTCGTGTCGAGGCAGCGCGCCAGGGCCACGCGCGCGTCGGCGTCGTTGCCGTTCAGGTCCAGCGCACGCCGCGCGGCGGACTCGGCGCCGTCGAAATCGGAGTTGCGGTAGAGCGCCGCGGCCAGTTCCGCCCAGGCGGTTGAAGAGGCCGGCCGCCGCGCCACGGCTTCCGCCGCCGCGCCGAGCGCCTCCAGCGGCCGGTCCCAGGCCAGGCACGCGCGCACGGCCTCGCGCACGCTCGAAGCCTCGGTGGCCGTCAGCGCCTGCGTGACCGCCAGCGCGTCCTCGGTGTCCCGGGCTTGCAGCGCGAAAGGTAGCGCGAACGCCGCCAGCGCGGCCAGCACCCATACTCGGGCCACCCGGTCATGAAGCGGAAGCATGGACTGGCGCATCGCGGGTTCCCGTTACTTCTGGAAGATGGGCAGGTAGCCGTAGGGCAGCGAGAGGATCATGACGCCGATGGCCGTGCAGTAGGTCTCGCCCACGTCGCCAGTCCACTGGCCGGACGTGCCCTGGGAAGAGAGCAGGCGCTTGCGGATCTGGTCGAAGTAGCGCTCCCAGTCCGCCCCGCCGATCTGGGCCATGGCCTGTGCGCCGTAAAAGTTCGTGTAGAAGTCGTGGTAGCCGCGTGTCGCGTTGGGATTCAGGTTCTTCTTGACGTAATCGACCACCCGCTTCGTCTCCTTGGCGTCGTACTGGCCGGCCATGAGCAACAGCTCGGCGCCCGCGGCGCTCAGCGCCGGCGACGACTGCCCGCCCGACTGCGCGGTGTAGCGCACGCCGCCGTCGCTGTTCTGCGATTTGTGGATGTAGAGCACGCCGTTCTGCATCACCTTCGGTGGAATCGTGATGCCGATGTTGGCGCACGCGCGCAGCGCCTGCACTTGGGTTATGGTCACGGAGCCTTCGTCGCTGCCGGAGTTCGGCGAGTAGTACCAGCCGCCCCAGCTCGACTGCGCCTTCGCCGTCAGCTTGGCCGCCTTGGTCAGGCACTCGCGTATCTTCGCATCCAGTTCGCCGCCGATGTCCATCCCGCAAGCCTCAGCGAGGAACGTCATCGCGAAGCCGTGGCCGTACATGGATTGCCCGTCGTTGGGCGTGGTGATCAGCCCGTCGGCCTGCTGGTGCTTCAGGCAGAAGCGGATTGCCTCTTCGACGTTCTTGCCGTACGGCCCGCGCCCGGGCGTGATGCCGGCCGAGAGCAGCGCGAGGCCCGCGAGGCCCGTCATGGCCATGCGGTACTCGCCGTTGGCGCCGTTGGAACCCCACGAGCCGTCCTTGGACTGGTTCTTCGCCAGCCACGCCACGGCCTTCTCGATCGCCGCTTCCTGCTTGGGAACGATGCCCTGGAAGCCGCTGACGCCTTCTTCCTTGGGCGGCGCGGGCTCTTCGCCACGGAGCACGCCGGAGACCAGCAACGAGAAGATTGCGATCGCGGCGAGGACCTGGGTTCTGTTCACCATGCGCTCCAAGCTAATCCAAAAGCCCTTGCAAGGAAGACGAAATCCGAGGGCGAGACGTTCCCAACCTTGCGCCTGCTTTACTTCTGATAAATCGGCAGGTACTGGTACGGCAGCGCCAGCACCACCACCGCCATCGCCGTATCCATCACCGGCGACGCGCCCCAGCCGGTGGAACGCCACGAGCCGTCCTGCTGCTGTTCGCGCAGGAAGCGCGTCCGCCGCGCCGTGAAATACTTGCTCCAGTCCTCGCCGCCGATCTGCTGCAGCGCCTGCGCCGTGTAGAAGGACGTGTAGCTGTCGTGCTGGCCCATCGTGTTCTCCGATGTGACGGTGCGCTTCACGTATTCCACGATCAGCTTGGTCTCTTTTGCTTCGTAGAGGCCCGCCATCAGGAGCAGTTCCGCACCCGCTGCCGAGATCGCCGGGCGCGAGCCCGACATGCCCGCCCGATAGGCGATGCCGCCGTCGGGCTGCTGGGACTTCTTGATATAGTTGATGGCGTTCTCGATGGTCTTGGGCGGAACGTCGATGCCGACGTTCCGGCACGCCCGCAGCGCCTGGACCTGCGTGATCGTCACCGAACCTTCGTCGGTGCCGCTGTTGGGCGAGTAATACCAGCCGCCGAGGCTCGACTGCGCCCGCGCGGTCAGCTTCACGCCCTTCTCCAGGCACGCCCGGATGCGCGGAGCCTCTTCGCCCGAAGGGTCCATGCCGTAGCATTCGGCCAGGAAGGTCATCGCGAAGCCGTGGCCGTACATCGAATGCCCGTCGCCGGGCACGGAGATCTCGCCGGTGTTGTTCTGCTGCTTGAGCAGAAAGCGGACCGCGCGCAGCGTGTTCTCGCCGAACTTCCCGCGCCCCGGCGTATCGCCGTGGGCCAGCAGGGCCAGGCCCGCGAGGCCCGTCATGGAACAGGTGTACGGCTGGCCGCCTTCGGCTTTCCAGGACCCGTCGTGTGCTTGAGTCTTCGCCAGCCAGGCGACGCCCTTCTCGATCGAGGCCTCCTGCGCCTCGGTGATCTCGCGGAAACCGGCCGGCCCCTTCGCGGACTCGTCCTCGCCCGCAAGGCCATTCAAAATGGGGAGTGTAAGACCCGCCCCCAAGATAGAGAGGGCGCACACGCCCAAGTACCTGAACATAGCCCGAACCTCCATGGCATTTGCATGCTATAGGACGCCCAACGACCTACTTGCAACCGTATCATTTTTTGAGACTTGAAGGTGACCGTAGCTGGACTCTTACTATATTGGCACTATGGTAGCGCGCACATCGCAAACCACCTGGTCGGGGTTTGTTTCAGAGTTTGCACACGTTCAGAAGGCCTGAACGCTAGGCCTCGGCGAGGTCAAGTTGGCTGAGAGCAGCCCAACTTCTCCACTCGAACACGGCGACGGGCACACGCCCATCCGCCCTTCTAAAGACATGTCCGAGCGCCACGCCCAGTTCCAGGCTTTGGCGGTCCCTTTGGCCGACCGGCTTTATGGGACCGCCTTGCGCCTGATGGGTAACGCCGCGCATGCCGAGGATTTGGTGCAGGACACCTATTTCAAGGCTTGGCAAAACTTTGAAAAATTCGAGCTTGGGACCAACTTTAAGGCATGGATCTTCAAGATACTTACATTTCTATATAGGAACGAGCGCAGGAGCGCGAAGCATCGCGAGCACACCGTCGATTTTGCCGAGCATGATGTCCTCGAAGCCCCGGAACAGGGTCCGCTCGCGGAACCGAAAGGGATAAATTGGGAGAAGCTTTATCCCGATCTAGTCGAAGATGAGTTCAAGCAGGCGTTGGACCGCTTGAGCGAAGACCAGCGTTCCGTGTTCCTGCTCGTTACGCTGGGCGAGCTTTCCTATCAGGAGTGCGCCGAGGCGCTTGAGATTCCGATCGGCACCGT
>JACQFI010000071.1 GCA_016200135.1 Planctomycetota bacterium | reverse complement strand
GGCTCTGGACCTGACGCTCTACCCGGAGGAAGCGCGCTTCAACACGAACAACCGCGTCTGCCACAACGTCTTCTACAAGAATCACTACTGCGGCATCTCGCTCGCCGGAAGGAAGGACGACAAATACACCTTCGAAGGCAACGAACTGAAGAACAACATCCTGCTCAAGACCACCTTCGAGCGGAACGACAAGCGCTGGGAGTGGTTCAAGGAACTCGACGGCAAGCCCGTGCAGGTCTTCCTCGGCGGCACGCAGGGTTACGTCTTCGACCACAATATGCTCTTCGGCGGCGCGGCGGGCGAGAAGTACCTGATCGTGCAGGGCGCGCGCGACCTGAACAACAACCCGCCCGCGCAGGACCTGGCCTGGTGGAGATCCAACCGCGCCGAGGTCATGAAGGACCTGCTCGAGGCCGACCCGCAGTTCGCCGACCCGGACAAGCGCGACTTTCACCTGAAGACCGGCAGCCCGGCCATCGACGCGGGCGCGTTCCTCACGCAGACCAAGGACGCTGGCGAGGGCACGGCCCTCTCCGTGCTAGACGCGAACTGGTTCTGCGACGGCTACGGCATCGAGGGCCTGGAAGGCGACGAGATCCAGATCCAGGGCCAGGCGATGGCCGTCAAGATCGTGAAGGTGGACTTCGAGAAGAACGTCCTCACGCTCGCCGAGCCGCTCAAGTGGGCCGCCGGGCAGGGCGTGGCGCTTGCGTTCGCGGGCAAGGCCCCGGACCTGGGCGTCTTCGAGAACGGCGGCAAGGAACCGAAAGCCGCCCCGGCGGCGCCCGCGGGATTGGAGAAGTAGATGATGCGGCGCATCACCATGTACGACGTGGCGAAGGAGGCCGGCGTCTCGCAGGCGGCGGTCTCGAAGATCTTCAGCCGCAAGGACCCCTGGGTCAGCCAGGCCACGCGGCAGCGCGTGCTCGACGCCGCGGAGAAGCTCGGCTACCGCCAGAACTACCACGCGCGGCTGCTGCGCACGGGCAAGACGCACTGCCTGGGCCTGATGGGCAACCTCAGCGGCTTCGCGCTCGATAACTACGTCTACACGAAGACCTCGCGCGGCATCGAGGACGAACTCCACGGCTCCGCCAGCCCGTACTCGCTGCTGATGTTCGGCGCGAACTGGGGCGAAGGTTACGGCAAGTCGCTCCAGCTCATCGAACGCGGCATGGTGGACGGGCTGATCTGGATTCTGCTCGCCACCTTCATCGAGGAGTTCGAGCGCGAGGTCGCGCCGTGGCTGCGCACCCGCAACGTGCCGTTCGTGGTCGTGCACTCGCTCTCGAAGCGCGCGTTCGCGTACCCCAACGTCGGGACGGACTGCTACGCGGGCGCGTATGAGATGACGCGGCACCTCGCGAGCACCGGGCGCAAGCGCATCGGCATTTACCTCACGGGGCCGAACTCGCCGCAGTCGCAGGAGATCTGCGCCGGCTACAAGCAGGCGCTCGCGGACCTCGCGCTGCCCTCCGGCCGCGAACTGCTGCTGCACGAAGCCCCGCAGGCCGACCAGGGCAAGGACCACCTCTTCGAGATCGCCTACCGCACGGCCAAGGCGCTGCCGAAGCAGGCGCTGCCCGAAGCCGTCTTCGCCGGCATCGACTGCGCCGCGTACGGTTTCTTGAAGGCCTTCCGCGAACGCGGCCTGCGCGTGCCCGAAGACATCGCCGTCGCCGGCTTCGACGACGAAGTGAACTCGCGCTATGCGTATCCGGAGCTCACGACCGTGTACCACCCCTTCCGGGAGAAGGGCCGCGAGGCCGTGCGCATGCTCGTGGGCCTGCTGGACGGCCCGCTCCGCGAAGACCCCGTGCCGCAGAAGATCGTCAAACCGAGCCTGATGGTGCGCAAGACCTGCGGCGCTGAGACCAAAGCTTAAAAGGAGGCCCGTCCGCATGCGCCACGCATCGTCGACCTTGGAAGTCTACGTCACACGGCACGGCAACGTGGGCCAGCGCGGCCTGCGCGTGATCGCCGATCCGCGCTGGGACGTGGACGACCCGCGCCTGCTTCCGCAGGGCCGCCGCCAGGCCGAACACACCGGCCGGCGCCTCGCGGAGCTCGGCCTGCCCAAGCCCCCCTTCACGCGCATCGTCTCCTCGCCGCTCTGGAGAACGCTGGAGACCGCGCAGCTCATCGCGGAGGTGCTGGAACTGCGCCTCCAGGCCGAGCCCGGAATGATGGAGTTCTGCCACCCGAAGATGATTCCGAGTTTCCGCGGCCTGAACGACCGGGAGGCCGCGCTGATCTTCGACCGCTTGGAGAATGCCGCGATCCTGCGCGAGCGCTGGTGGCCGGGCGAACCCGAGACGCCCGAGACCTGCCGCGCGCGCGTGGGCCGCGCGCTCGACCGCCTGCTCCCGCTCTGGCGCGCGGAAGGTTTGCGCTGCGTGCTGCTGGTCGGCCACGGCGCGAGCACCGACGCGGCTGTCGCGCATCTGGCCGGCCTCGAACGCTGTCCCTCCGGGCACGACAACTGCGGCATCTCGAAAGTGACGCTGGCCCCGGACGCCGCCAAGGGAACCATCGACTTCGTGAACTGCACGCGGCACCTGACTCCGGAACCCGCGGTGGCGTATACCTACGGGGCCTGAATTTTTACCCAGGAGAAGATCGATGAAGACGATGTTTGTGCTGTTCGGACTTGCACTGCTGGCCGCTTCGCTGCTCTCCGCGGGTGAAGCCGCGGCGGGCCGCACGCTCTACGTGGACGGTAAGCTAAAGGAGTCCTGCGCGGGCACGTACTCGCTCGCGAAGCGCGACGCCTCGGGCTCCGACGGCGACGGCTTCGCCACGCTCTCGGAAGCCTCGGCGGCCGCGAAGGCCGGCGACACCGTGCTGATCCGCGAAGGCAGCTACCACGCCAACAAGAGCAAGGATGCCTTCGACGTCATCTTTCCAAAGAACTCCGGCGCGCCCGGCCAGCCCATCGTCTTCAAGGCCTACAAGGACGAGGCCGTGGTGCTGGACACTAAGAAGCCCGACGACCCCATGCCGCAGGAGGTCACGGAGGTGCGCTGCGTGATCGTGCTGCGCGGGCGCAGTTACATCACGTTCGAGAATCTCACGATAAAGGACTCCGACGGCTGGGTCTTCGCGCGCGGCTGCGACCACATCGTCTTTAAAGGCTGCGGCTTTCTGGTCTCGCACAACGGCGGCAAGGGCTCGGTGAAGATGATCGAGTGCCACCACGGCCGCTTCACCGACTGCCGCTTCGAGGACTCGGCCTTCGACAGCCTGATTCTGGAGCGCAGCAACGGCAATGTGGTCGAACACTGTACTTTTAAGAGCGCGGCGCACTGTCTGATCGCGATTCGCAGCGGCAACCGCAACGTGATCCGCGGCTGCGACTTCAGCAATCCCTATTACGAAGGCAAGCGCGCGGAGAAACTCACCGAAGTCTACGACACCAAGGTGGACGTCCGCGAGCCCACCGACCCGGCGTACGCCGCCGCGCCCGCCTTCGACGGCACCAAGTTCAATCTCTTCGAGAAGAACCTCTTCGGCTACCATCCCTTCCGGCCTGAAAAAGGCGCGCAGCCTTCGGCCATGCAGTACTCGGGCCAGAACGGCATCATCCGCTACAACCTTTATTGCAATCCCAAGCAGCGCGCCGCCGACGCCGCGCATCCGGACGCCTCGCCCGGCGGCATGGGCATCTGCCTGCGCTGGGGCGGCTCGTGGGAAGGCTGGCACGAAGGCGGGAAGGGCGGGGGCCACTGGATCGGCGAGGGCACCGAGGCCGGCTACGTGACCGGAAATCGGATCTTCAACAACACCTTCATCGGCTATGACAACAGCGCCATCCTGGTCCCCGGCGAAGACGCGGTGAAGAACATGCCGAACCCGCCGCCCGTAGAGAACAAGAAGGACAGCAAGGTTTTCGAGAAGAAGTACGCGTTCGCCGACAACCGCATCGTCAACAATCTCTTCGTCTCCGAGGCCTACGTGCCGCACATCGACTGGGCGTGGAAGAAGCGCATCGCCGGCAAGCCTGTCGCGTGGACGATCGAAGGACTGCTCAAGGAGGTCCGCTTCAGCCACAACGGCCTCTTCTCGGGCCTGGGCGAACAGGTGGTCTACCTCGCCGCCGCTTCGGGCGAAGTGCTCTACACCGTGGCCGAGATCGAGAAGCAGCATCCCGCGACCTTCACCGGCAACCTCCAGAAAGACCCGCACTTCACCGACGGCACGGCGCAGGATTTCCGCCTCAAGCCCGACAGCCCCATGGTGGATGCCGGCGCGCTGCTCACCGTGGCCAAAGGCGCGGGCGAGAAGTCCACCGAACTGACCGTGGAAGACGCCGGTAGCTTTTACGACGGCTTCGGCATCGAAGGCGAGCAGGGCGACATGCTCGTGCTTGAAGGCGGAACCGAGACCGCGCGCATCGTGAAGATCGATTACGCCAAGCGCGTCCTCACGCTCGACAAGCCGCTGAGCTGGAAAGACGGCCAGGGTGTGAGCCTGCCGTACAAAGGCAAAGCCCCCGACATCGGCGCATTTGAACTCGAGAGCGCCGCGCCGGCCTACGGCGTCCGCAAGCCCTGAGCGGGAATCCAGCCATGGAACGCATCGACGCGCACCTCCACTTCACCAGCGAGCACCCCGACTACGCGGTAGCGCTGGCCGAGTGGAACCTGAAACTCCTGAACACCGTCGGCTCGGTCGAGCATCCGCTCTGGCGCGAGCGGCTTGCGGAGCCGTACCGGCGCCTGGCGCAGGCCTACCCCGAACGCTTCGGCTGGATCACAAGCTTCGACCTGCCGGGATTCGGCGAGCGTGAGTATCACGAACGCGTCATCGCGCGGCTGGGCGAGGACTTCGCCAACGGAGCGCTGGGCTGCAAGATTTGGAAGTCGTTCGGCATGGGTCTGCGCGATGCCGCGGGTGCGCACGTACTGGTGGACCACCCGATACTCGAGCCCATCCTCTCCTTTATAGAGCGTTCCGGTAAGACGCTCCTGATGCACATCGCCGATCCGCAGGGCTGCTGGCGGCCGTTGGGTCCGGACAACCAGTACAGCAACTTCTACAGCAAGTACCCGGACAAGTACCTGTACGGCCGCACCGACATGCCCTCGCACGCTGAGCTTATCGCGTCGCGCGACCGCGTGATCGAACGCCACCCGCGCCTGCGCGTCGTCGGAGCGCATCTGGGCAGCCTGGAGTACGACGTGAGCGAACTCGCGCGGCGCTTCGAACGCCAGCCCAACTTCGCCGTCGATACCTCCGGCCTGGCGCGTGCGGTGGACTTGGGATTGCAGGATCGCAACCGCGTGCGCCGCTTCTTCGAGGACTTCCCCGACCGCATCCTCTTCGGCAGCGACGTGAACGTGGAACTGCACGCCGCCGAGACGCCCGAGTCGCGCCGTCAGGCGCTCGAAGCCATGCGCTCGGCGCACCAATCCGCGTTCGACTTCTACGAGACCGACCGCACGCTGATGCTGCGCGAGCGCACGCTTCAAGGGCTGGGTCTTTCGGAGCATATTTTGAAGCAGTTGTACGCAGAAAACGCGCGGCGCTGGTACCCGGGCCTGTAACGCCTCGGCTCGCGCCGTTAAAATCCCCTCCTTATGTAAGGAGGGGTAAGGGGAGGTTTCGGAAGCGCAGGAGTTTACCCCCCTGTATCCACCTTACATAAGAGGGGAATTCTAAGCGCGGCCGTCGTTCGTCGGTTGAGCAGAGTCCTCATAAAGGAGTGCACGGCATGAAGACGCTCATGGTCCTTCTCGCGATTATCACGCTGGCGGCGCGCAGCTATGCGGCCGACGCGCCCGCGGCCAAGCCGAAAAACCGGCTGGTCCGCGTGGTCACGGTCACGCAGGACCGCCTGCCGCCACTGCCCGCGGATAAACTCTTCGAGGCCACGCTCGATTACCTGGACCGCTCCGCGGGCTTCCACCCCGATATCGCCTGCTTGCCCGAGCACTGTTCGGGGCGCGACGCGGAGAGCGTGCCCGGGCCTTCGACCGAGAAAGTCTCCACGTGGGCCAAGGCGCATAACTGTTACGTGATCTGCCCGCTGACGGTGAAGGACGGCGAGAAGAACTACAATGCGGCCGTGCTGATCGACCGCAAGGGCGAGATCGTCGGGCAGTACCGCAAGATTCATCCCACCGAAGGCGAGATGGAAAAAGGCATCGCGCCGGGGCCGGAAGACCCGTCGGTCTTCAAGACCGACTTCGGGACCATCGGCATCCAGATCTGCTTCGACGCCAACTGGGCCGACGGCTGGAACAAGCTCAAGGAGAAGGGCGCGGAGATCGTCTTCTGGCCCTCCGCCTATCCCGCGGCGCGCCTGCTGCAAGCCTACGCCTGGCAGCACCGCTACTTCGTGGTCTCCTCGACCAACGACCGCCCCTCCACGATCTACGACCTCAGCGGCGAACCGATCACGACAACCGGGCGCTTCCAGCCCTGGGCCGGCGCGTTGATCCCGCTGGACAAACAGCTCTTCGAGATCGACTTCCACACCAAGAAGATGCGCGACATCCAGGTGAAATACGGCGACAAGGTGCAGGTGCAATGGTTCCACAACGAAGATTGGGTGACGCTCGCCTCGCTGGATCCCGACCTGACCATGGCCGAGCTCATCGAGGAGTACAAGCTGCTCCCGATCAAGGACTATCACGCGCGCTGCGAGAAAGCCCAGCAAGCCATGCGCTCCGGCGCCGATGCCGCCAAGCCGAAGCAGGACGGCAAGTGAAGGACGGCGCAATTTTGAATATTAGCAATAGAAGCAGGCTGCATAAAAGCCTCACCTGTTGTACATACCCATGGATTTCAATCGGATAAACGTGCTCACAGCGATTCCCCGAACCGGGTGCGAATGACCAGGAAAGAAGAGAGTCAGCGCGGACCCAAGTTCGAAGGGGATTCGCTCAACCGGGTACAAGGCATCGGCAGCATCCGGGAAGGCTCGCCCACCTTTCGCGGCTGGCTGCTGGGGCTGCTGAGCGTCGCGTTCCTGTGCAAGCTCGTGCCGGTGACGGACTACGTGCTCCAAGGCACGCGCCTGACGCTGAACGTCCTGCCCTTCACCTCCGTCTTCGTCCTTTTCGTGCTGATCCTGCTCTACAACATGCTGGTGGGCCTCTTCCGCGGCGCGCTGGGGCTCACGCGCCAGGACCTCGCGCTGATCTTCTGCATGACCATGGTCGCGAACCACATCCCCGGCCACGGTTTCCTCTCGTACCTCACGGCCGAGACCACCGGGCTGCACTACTTCGCGACACCGGAGAACCGCTGGCACGAGTGGCTCGCGCCGTACGTCAACCCCGCGCTGACGCCGCACGATCCCGTCGACCCGAACTCGCTCGCGCCGCGCCCCATCGAATGGTTCTACACCGGCCTGCCCGAAGGCCAGTCCGTGCCGTGGGGCGCGTGGGCCGGGCCGTACACCCTCTGGTCGCTCATGCTGCTCATGCTCTACGGGCTGATGTTCGCGGCCACGGCGCTGCTTAGAAAACAGTGGGCCGACCACGAGAAACTCCCGTTCCCCATCGCGCAGATTCCCGCGGAGATGCTCGGCGGGCTGGAAGCCGCGCCGGGCGAACAGGGTGCCTCGGGCCCGGTCACGTTCATGCGCGACCCGCGCGCCTGGATGGGCATGGGAATGGTGTTTCTCCTACAGAGCTGGAACGCGATGACGAACTTCTTCCCCGACTGGCCCGCGATCAACCTGCGCAACGACATGGACCGCTACCTCAGCGAAGGCTGGCTCGCGCATCTCAATCCCGTCTGGGTCGTGATCTACCCGTCCATCGTGGGCCTCACGTATCTCGTCTCGTCGGAGATCGGCTTCAGCCTCTGGTTCTTCTATCTGATTTTGAAGCTGGGCGTGCTGTACGCCGTCAGCCGCGGAAACGGCTGGTCGCACAACGACTTCCTCTACCATTCCACGGGCTGGCAGGGCACGTTCATCAACCAGGGCGTGGGCGCGCTCTTCGCCATGGTCATCGCCGGCGTGTGGATGGCGCGCAGCCCGCTGCTGCGCTCGCTCAAGCAGGCGCTGGGGCTCGAACCCGTTCCGCCCGAGAGCGACGACGAGGGCCTCTCGCCGCGCGCGCTCTGGATTCTGCTTGCCGGCTGCTTCTGCGGCTCGGTCGGCTGGCTGGTCTGGGCGGGCGTGGGCGTCGGGTACGCGCTCTTTGCCGTATCCATGGTGCTGATGATCGTCACCGGCGTGGCGCGGCTGGTCTCCGAAGGCGGCATCTTCTATACGCAAGTGCTCACCTCGCCGCTGGAACTGACGCTGCTCACCGCGCCGCCCGCGGCCATGGGCGCGGCCACGTTCGTGCCGCTCAGCATGTGGAGCCGCATCACGGTCTTCGATTACTACCGCCTCTCGCCCATGGTCACGCTGATGACCGCGCTGCAGGCGGGCACGCTCTCCGGCCTGCGCCGCAAGCCGCTCGCGCTGGGCCTCCTCGCCGCCACGCTCCTGGCGCTGACCATCGGGTTCTTCGGCTTCTTCGACACGCTCTACCACGCCCCCGGCGGCGCCAACAACGGCGGCTGGGTGCTCTCGGCGTTCCCGCGCGGCGAGTTCCGCGACATCGCCAACCGTTCGGCGGCCGTGCACTATTACGAGCAGAAGAAAGCGGAACTCGAAAAAGCAGGCCGCACCATGACCGAGGGCGAATTGCCCACCGTGGCTGTGCGCGACTGGAGCACCATCACCTGGATCGGCGTGGGCCTGAGCCTGATGTTTCTCTTCGTCTTCCTGCGCACGCGCTTCTTCTGGTGGCCGCACCCGATCGGCTACGTCGTCTGGGCCGGCCCGCGCGCGATCTCGCTGATGTGGTTCAGCTTCCTTCTCGGCTGGGGCATCAAGTCCGCGATCGTGAAGTTCGGCGGCCTGCGCATCTACCTTAAATGGAGGCGCTTCTTCCTCGGCATGGTGATCGGCGAAGCCGTCGCCGCGCTCTTCTGGATCGCCATCTGCTGGGCCACCGACCGTCCCGGCGGGTATTACATGCACTTTAATTGATAAAATAGTCTGCCGGTCCCACCAGAAACATTGATCGAGGCTAGGGCCGTGCTGTGGTGCCACTGGCTGCGGTCGTTTGCAGCCAGTGCGGGCTCTTGATTTTCAGCTCAAAATCGAGAGGATAATTTAGCGCGTGGAAGGCAGAATAAAACGAGGCTGTTATTATACCTGTGGCTTCCTAGAATTCGTGATTTTAATCGGCATGTGATCAGAACTGGAATGCTACAATGATGCCAACAATTATCAGTTTTCCTTTCGGTCAGGGACCACGTTTCCCTCAGGAATGCTTAAGGTGTGGATCATTAGAAAACTTGGAACTAACAGCGGTCCCTATAGAAAAATTTGATCCGGCGAAATCCAGTAAAGGTCCCGAAAATGAAGTTCAAGTTCCAGTGTGCGAAAATTGCCGAGTTAGATTTCGAAAAGAAATGAAAAGATTTAAGCAAATGTGGACGCTCTTTTTATTCGGGGCTATCGGTGTAGCTATAGGGCCAGTAGTCGCTTTGGGCTGGGACTTGAGGTGGGGTTTAGTATTTGTACATGCATACATCATAATTGCCATAATACCTATGATCTTGATTTCAATCTATTACCCACCTCCCGTTTCGGTAACGATGCGAAAAGATGGAACACTCGGCGTAAGATTTCGCAGCAAAAATTACGAAGACGCTTTTCTAAAATTTAACATGCCCTCCGAAAACGGGGACGAGATAACGAAGACAGAATAATTTTCGCACGGGGCAACGCCGTTTCCTTGTCCTGAAAGGACAACATAAGATAGCCTAGGGCTGCGTCCCGGCTTTTAGGGACGCCACCCTGGGTAGAGGACGCAAAAAGTTCTTCCCCCTCCCAAGCGCCAACACGCTTCTCGTGTTGGCGCTTGGGAGGGGGGACCGAGGGGGGAGGGCCGCATACCCAGGGCGGTGGCCCGACGCTCGGGCCTTGCCCTGAGCTATAAAAGGTTGGCCTTTCAGGCCAAACGAACGGACGCGTAGCTTGGCACAACCCCGCGCTGCGGATAAATAGATTCAGGCCCGAATGGGTGTCATACTCCCGCCGATTCAAGCCACCCATGGAGTTCGTAATGACCTCTCTCTCGCCTCCGCCCACGGTTCCCGCACGGCGATGGCGGCCGAGATTCTCGTTAAAGACGCTCGTTATTATGGTCCTCGCCATAGGCGCATGTTCGTCGATTGTGGTACTGAAATTGGAAAACAATCGCCTAACCAGGGAGAACGCGAACCTTTCCAAAGAACTGGGCGTGGTTCGCATTGTGGATCCCGCGAAAGCGTATTATGCGGCAAAGCACCTTCCGGAGCGGCTCACTTGGCAGCAGCATATCTATCTGCCCCCCGGATCGCATTACACCCTGTGCCTCGCAATGGGTACCTTCACCGCCTCGGAACTGCCGAAGAAACATTCCATTTTTGGGGGCGTGGAAGGCGAGCTTACCTTGAAAACCGCCATCCGGCGCGATCCAGCCAATACTAAGTGGCTGTTGTCCACCTTGAGTGATGACATGGGCGGATTTGTAAACGCCGACCTGCCTTTGGAAATGTCGGACATCGACACCGAGCAGTATGTGGTCGAGGAAGGCGACGACAACGATTCCGGAGCGGAAGGATTTAAAGCCGACGAGCCCATCGTCTTGCTGCGATTAAAGCGGGCGAAGATACTGCCAAATGGCGGCAGGCAGAACTCGGGTCAGGACCCAACTCCTACGATTTTGATCTGGCTTAAACCCGAGAAATAATTTAACTTAACTTATTATTTTTCAATATGTTATGACTCAAAATATTTCTCGCATTCTGCATTCTTTCTGCGGTGTATGTATAGCAGATAGATAGCAATAAAATAGCATCATTAGACATCGGAAACCGCGCATGCCTGCCCTCACTTCAGCTCATACCACCACCGAGGCCGCCGCGCAGAAGCTGCGCCGCGAGATCCTCCAGGCGCTGAAGGACAAGAAGCTGAAAGCCGGCGATCGCGTGCTCTCCGAACGCAAGCTCGCCGAGCGCCTGGGCGTGAGCTATATGACGGCGCGCAAAGCGCTAAGTACGCTCGTCGGCGCCGGGCTGCTCGAACGCCGCCCGCGGCAGGGCGTTTTCGTCGGCCCCGGCGCGCATCGCAACGGTGCGCGAACACTGAAGCGCGTGCGCGGCCTCTTCTATCTGGAAGCGCTCACCAGTTTCTACGGCCGCATGGCCTCGGCGCTGACGCGTTCGCTAGCCGACGCGGGCGTGGAGATCGCGTGGTCCACCGCGGCGGAGTTCGTCCGGCCGGACCTGCGCGAGCGCCTGGGCCAGTGGGACGAGGACGCCTTCGTCGTCGTCGGGCAGATGCCGCCCGCGCTGCTCGAAGCCCTTCGACGCACGGGCAAGCCGCTCACGTTCGTGGACCAGACGAGCGAAGGCTTCGCCGCCGATCACGCCGTGCTGGACAACGAAGGCGTCGGCTTCGCCTCTGCCGAACGCTTCTTCGCCACCGGACGCAAACGCGTGGCGTATGCCGGCGGGGAGGTCAACCCCGGGCATCCGTATCACGATCCGGCGGGCCGCGCCGAATGGCCCAACAGCGTGATGCGCGGCATGGGCGTGCGCCGCGCCTACATCACCCGCGGCATGCCCCTCGACGAATCGATCCTCTTTACGATCCCGAGCGGCAAGTACATCCGGAGCTACGCCGCGCAGTGGTTCGGCGACGCTTCTTCCGCTGCGCGCGCTGCTGCGCCGGACGCCATCGTCTGCTTCGATATCCAAGCCGCCGCGATTTTGCTCCAGGAAGCCCAGGCGCGCGGCGTGCGCGTGCCGGAAGACCTGGGCATCGTCGCGCTGGGCGATCTGCCCGAATGGATCGAGACCTGCCCGGCGCTCACGCATTATACCGTCGATTGGGAGACGCTCGGCCGCGAGGCCGCGCGCCTGTGCCTGCTGCGCCTGGAAGAACCGGAAGCCCCGCCGCGCCGCGTGGTGGTTCCGTGGACTTGCAACCTCGGCGGCAGCGCCGGCTGGACCGAATCATCCGCGCCTTCGAACGTCTGACTCCAAGGAGAGCCCCATGCTCATCAAGGCCCTATTCGTCCTAGTTGTCCCAGCCGTCCTATTCGCACTTGCGGCCTACAGCGCCCGCGCCGCCGAAGCCCCCAAGCCTGCGGCGAAGGACCTCTCCAAGGGCGGCACCGTCCTGCTGATCGGCGACTCGATCTTCGACTGCCACCAAGGAGAGCAGCGCCTCGAGTTCATCCTCAAGGCCGCGCTGGATAAGAAGGCCCCGGAGGCGAAGTGGACGGTCTTCAACGAAGCGCGCGGCGGCCAGTACATCGGGCCGAAGGACGGCGAGACCAAGCACACGGTTCCACCGCTCTTCGAGGATGAGACGACCGGACACTACTTCAAGGTTCTCAAGAAGCACCCGCAGGTGGACGTCGTGGCGATCAACTACGCCGCGAACGACGGCAAGGTTTACGCGCCGGAAATCTTCCGCAAGCGCCTGGAGTTCCTCTGCGGCAAGCTGGAAAAAGATTACCCCGGCTGCGTGATCGTATTCTCCACCGGCATGTACCTCGACCCGAAGCACTCCGCGGGCTACTGGATCGACCCCGTAAGAGTCCCCGGCTTTAAGAACGGCGGTTCGCGCAACGAGTACCTCGAAGGCTACAACAAGGAAGCGCGCGAGCTCGCCGCGGCCAAGGGCTACCTCGTGGCCGATGTCCACCGCCGCATGAAAGCGGAGACGGAGAAAGGCAACTGGGACTTCCGCGTGCGCGGCGATGGCACCGGCGACCCCAAGGACGACGACAAGCACGCGAACGACATGGACTGGTTCAGCAACGTTCACCCCAACGACCGCGGCACCGCGCTTATCGCCGAGACCATCGCCGCGGCGCTGCTGGCGAAGCACTAATGGGCGCCGGAGACGCGGCGCTGTTCCCTCCTCCTCATGGGAGGACGGCAACCAAGGAGGATCGCATGGCTACAAAAGTCCCGTTCGTCCTAAAGGTCCTATTGATCTTATGCGTACCGGGGATTTGCAGTCTAGTAGCGGGCGAGAGCGAGTCCGGCAAGACGCTGGTCGTCGCGTCTTCGGGCGACGACGGCGCGGCGGGCTCGCGCTCGGCGCCGCTGAAGACGATCGCTACGGCGCTTGGCAAGGTCGGCCCCGGCGACAAGATCGTGGTGCTCGCGGGCACCTATAAGGAGACCGTCACGCTGCCGCGCTCGGGCGAAGAAGGCAAGCCGATCACGCTCGTCACCGAAGGCAAGGTTTTGCTCGACCCGAGCAACGACGGCAAGGACCACGGGCACGGCATCGTGGGCCGCGGCGTGGGCTTCTGGGATGTCGAAGGCTTTGAGATCGTCCACGCGGTGCAGGGCATCAAGTTCAAGGACGCGCACGATATCACCATCCGCAAATGCAAGGCGAGCCAGTGCGACGGCGCGCTCGCGTTCGAAGGTGTCAAGGCTGAGAAGATGCTCTTCGAGGACGTGGAACTCGCCGAAAGCGTCGTCGGCGGCATGGACGTGAACAACCCCGTCGCGATGGACCAGATGGTCTTCCGCCGCTGCTCGGCGCACCACAACGGCTGCAAGGGCGGCACCGACGGCTTCGGCATCAGCCACGATTGCACCGCCAAGGACGTGCGCTTCGAGTACTGCCAGGCTTACGAGAATGGTTCCGACGGCTTCGACTTGAGCGGGCGCAAAGGCTACGGCATCACCGTCCTCGGCTGCATCTCGCACCACAACGGCACCAAGATGTGGGGCGCGAACTTTAAATGCTGGAACCCGGGCTCGACGTTCATCAACTGCGTCGCGTGGGCCACGGGCGAGACCAACGACGGCAACTTCGAAGCGCACGCGGAGAACATCACCTTTATCCACTGTACCTCGGGCTTCAATCGCGACTCGGGCTTCGCGATCTCGGGCAAGAACGCGAAGCTGATCGACTGCATCATTGCCGATTCCAAGAAGCACGCGTTGAAGTTCTACAAGGACGAGAAGCGCCCCGACTCCTCCGGCACGGCCGACCACTGCCTCTTCTTCAACTGCGGCGACAACGGACCGTTCGAGCTCGGCAAGGACGGCAACCTCTCCGGCGACCCGCTCTTCGTGGACGCGGCGAAGTTCGACTACCGCATCAAGCCCGGCAGCGCCGCGGCCGGAAAAGCCGCGCCGTCGAAGACCGAGACCGACGCCGCGAACAAGCCGCGCCCCAAGGACGTCCCGGCCATCGGCGCGTACGAACCGGAAGCCGCATCCAAATAAATCGAACGAAAGTCACAGGGAGAATTGCCATGCTCCGTTCGCTCATCGCCGTCCTTCTCGGCTTTGCGCTCAACGCAATCTGGGCCGCCGACGAATCGCCCGGCGCTTCCTTCGCCAAGCCGTACGTCCTCGGCACGCAGGACCTGCCGATTCCGAAGCTGCCCATGCCCGAGCGCGGCAAGCCGTTCGATGACCCAACCTTCGGGACCAAGATCACGCGCATCTCCGATCCTTCCGACGGCTGGGGCGCGACGATGCGCCGCCATGGCTACTCCACGCACAGCCCGCTCAACCGCGACGGCACGCTGCTGGTGCTTGAAGGCGCGGGCCCCTGGCACGTGTACGACAACAAGGCCTGCAAAGTGGTGAAGGAGATCCCCAACGCCATCGGCGACATCAGCTCGCCGCGCTGGGACATGAAGGACCCGAACGTTTGCTATTTCGCCGAGGCGCGCAGCACGCGTTTCATGAAGTTCAACGTCAAGACCGGCGAGGCCGCCGTCGTCCACGACTTCAAGCAGGACTTCCCCGCGATGAAGTGGCTCGCGTACCACTCGTACGACGACCCGTCTTTCGACGGGCGCTACTGGGGCTTCGGGATCATGGACTGCGCGTTTTGGGACGAGCGCGGCAAGGCGCTGGCCGTCGTGATCTACGACATGCATGAAGACAAGATCGCCGGGCAGCACGCGGCCGACCACGGCGCGGTCGTGGGCATCAGCCCCTCGGGCAAACGCATCCTCTACGGCGGCGAGTCCCTCAAGCGCGACTTCACCGCGCCGGTCAAGCTCGGGCCGGATATGGGCCACGCCGACTTCGCGCTGGATGGCGAAGGACGCGAGGTCTACGTCTATCAGGACAACAAGACCGACTTCTGGACCTCGCAGGACCTCGAGACCGGCAAGCAGACCCAGCTCATCCACCAAATTCACGGCTGCAAGGACTGGAACGAGTACAAGCTGTGCAGCGGCGTGGGTGTGCACTTCTCGGGGAACTGTTTCGCCACGCCCGGCTGGGCGGTGGTCTCGACCAGCGGTCCGCGCAAGGAGAAGGACCTCTGGTGCTCGCTCTGCCTGTACCTCCTCAAACTCGAACCCGGCGACACCCAAAAGCCCACCGTCTGGCGCGTGGCCCACACGCATTGCGTGAAGAACCACGATCCCGCGGCCGGGCAGCATTACTGGGCTGAGACCCACGGAACCATCGACCGCTTCGGCAAGTCGGTCTTCTTTGCCAGCAACTGGGACGACTTCAAAGCGCCGCTCGAAGAGTACCGCTGCGATCTGCCCGAAGGCTGGTACGAGAAACTTATGGGCGCGGACAAAGCCAAGGAGACGCGCGCCAAGGCCGCGAAAACGCTCGGCATCAGCGTGGACGAATTGGTGGGCGGTCCCTGAGGGCGGATATATGGTCGCAATGAGTTAAATAGTGGTACTGAAAAAACCGGACACGAGCGATGCAGATTCACTACTGCGATGGCTGCGGCAAGCGCGTCGGCGCTCCGGCGGAGCCTCCGTCCGGGCCCATGTATTGTCCGGAATGCCAGGCGCGGCTCGCCGCGCCGCAGACCAAGACCTCCGGCTCGCTTCCGGTTCCCAGGCCCTCTTCGCGCAGGATGTCCGAAGCCGTGCGCCCGAGTTCCGGTACGAGCGGGCGGCCCGCCTTTTCTGCCAGCCGTTCCGATGGGCCGGCGCCCACAAACATGACCTTGATTTACCTCGGCGCGGGTGCGGCTGCGTTGGTGGGCATCCTGATTCTCTGGAGCTTAGGTTCAGGCCCTAAGCCCACGCAGACTGCCAAAGTGGAAGCGAAGAAGCCCGACCCGCCGCCCACGTTTCCTGTGTACGCGCCGATGCCGCCGCCGCCATCCGCGAATCCATCGGGGGCGCCGGCGCAGAATGCTCCGCTTATTCCAGAGCCGGCCGGCGCGAAGACGCGCGAGCTCACGCCGAAGGAACTCTTCGAGCAGCGCCAGCGCGAGGCCAAGAGCTCTGCGTCAACCGCCGAGGCCAACACACCCGAGCGCGCCAAGACGGAAGAACCGAAAGCGGTCGATCCCAAGCCCGCCGGCAGCTTGCTCGCCTTGCCGTCCCCGCCCGCGGACGATGCGTCGTGGAAGCCGCTCTTCAACGGCCAGGACCTCAAGGGATGGACCTCCGCCAAAGGCAAATGGGTCGTGGACGGTGACGCCCTGAAAAGCGATCCGTCCTCCGGCGGCGCTTCGCGCATCGATGCCAAGGCGCCTTTTTGTGATTTCGAGTTCACCTGCCAGCTCTACTCCGACGACACCGAGTACACCCACATCCAGTTCCGGGAGACGTTCGGCATTCCCATCTACTGGCATCCCAAGGGCAAATGGATCGCCTTCCGCGCCGTGGCCGTCGGCGGTGTCGTGGAAGCAAGCCTGGACGGGACGCCCGTGCAAGCCAAGGGCGGCGCCGGCGCCGATCCCCGCTCCGCGAACATCCGCATCTTTGTGAGCGAGGGCTGGACGGTTAAGATCAAGGACATCCGCATCCGGGAGCTCAAGCCCTGAAGGTTCGCGCAATAACCACGGCCCGCGCGGAGAAAATCCCCTCCTTATGTAAGGAGGGGTAAGGGGAGGTTTCAGGCTCCGAAAGCAAAAGGGGTTAACCCCGCTGTATCCCTCCTTACGTAAGGGGGAATTCACGGCATGACCGCGCTTTTTATTGCTCGGACGCTAGGGTCCCGCTGGAGCGGGATCTGCTCTAAAAAGGAATCCGTTTGTTCATCCGGCTGGATACAATCGGCTCCCTATGCGAAAACGCTCTGCGGGATGGCCGCTCCTGCTGTGCCTTGCAGCGCTTGCCGCGCCGGCCGTGGCGCTTGAGGGCCCCGCGTCCATGGAACCCAGCCTCGCCCACCGCAACGACCTCGTGCTCTGCAGCGATCTTTCCGACCCCAACTGGTGGAAGGCCTGGGGCGAGAAGCGCGCCCCGCAGAACACCGCGATCGTCGAGGGCGAGAACGCCTGGGGCGGGAAATCCAAGTTCCTGCGCGCGACGGTGCAGGGCAACGACCACTACGGCACCAGCGTGCAGTTCAAGTTCAAGGAGCGCACCGGCGCGGAGCCCGAAGAGATCTACGTCCGCTACTACCTCAAGTTCGACGAGGATTGGAAGAACGCGACCTTTGGCGGCAAACTGCCCGGCATGGGCGGAACGTACGGCAAGGCGGGGTGGGGCGGGCGGCCTGTTAACGGCACCGACGGCTGGTCCGCGCGCGGGCTCTTCAACAGCAATGAAGGCGCGGACGCCACCGACATCGGCTTCTACTGTTACCACGCGGACATGAAGGACAAGTATGGAAGCGAATGGCGCTTCAAGCCCAAGCTCCAGCACGGCCGCTGGTACTGCGTGGAACTCTACACCAAGCTCAACACGCCCGGCAAAGACGGCGCGAAGGGCAAGAACGACGGCATCCTGCGCGGCTGGATCGACGGACAGGTTGGCTTCGAGAAGACCGACGTGCGCTTCCGCGACGTGGACACCTTAAAGATCGAGGACGTCTGGCTCAACGTCTACCACGGCGGCGAAACCCAGGTGCCCAAGCAGGACATCCATCTCTATCTCGACCACTTCGTCATCGCCCGCGCCTACATCGGACCGCTGCAGGCCCAGTTCGCGCCGGCGAAAAAAGAAGAGAAGTCCGCCGAGCCCGCGCAGGTCGCCAAGGCCGCGCCCGCGATTGACCCCGCGTCGCACCGCGATGCGCTGTTGAAATCCCTGAGCGGCGAGGCCACGAAGAGAGGCGCGAAGGTCTTCATGAACGTGATGGGACAGGGCCAGGAGGTCGTCTTCAAGGGCGCCGACGCGCAGGGCCTCACCGTTGAACTCGCCGGCAACAAGCTGCCGCTCCGCTGGAAGGATGTCTCCAACGCGGACCTCGCGCAGATGCCACTGCGCCTGCTGCCGGACGATGCTGAAGCGGTTTTTCACGCCGGCGCGCTGGCGCTTGCCGAGAAGAACGAAGCCCTCGCGCAGAAGCTTGCCGACCGCTTGATCGAACTGAAGTCCGAGAAGGCGAAAGACCTGGACGCTCTGCGCAAATAGTAGCGCAGACATTCCTGCCTGCCCTACCGGCGTAACAGCTCGCGCGCCGCGGCCATAATGTAGCGCAGGCATCCTGCCTGCGAAGTTGCCGTAACGCCGCGGGCAAGATGCCCACGGCGGATGCCTGCGCTACGTTTCTCGGAGGGTTCCGTCGATGTTTCGTATGTTCGCGGTTGTGCTGCTCGTCTGCACCGCGCCCGGTGCCCACGCCGCGTGCGAGGCCTATGGCAATTTCGAGACCATGGGCATCGTGGTCGACTGCCCCAAGGACCGCAAGCCCGACGAGATCGGCCGTGTGAAAGTCTACCTGCTCGAAGGCGAGAAGAAGCGCCCGCTGCAGGATGCGGTTCAGGTCGGCAGCTTCGATTTCTTCGCCACCTCGGTCTTCTGGCTCGAGCCTGGCAAGACCTACAACTTCGCGGTCGAGATCTGCGACAAGGACGGCAAGGTGATCGCGGAAGAGAAAGTGAGCGGCAGCACGCGGCCCGAGTTCAAAGTGCCTGCGAACCTGCAGACGATCGAGGTGAAAGCCGAAGAGAAAGGCGCGCTCCGCGACGCGCTCGCCAAGGCCCAGCCGGGCACGGCCATCGTGCTGCGCAAAGGCGTCTACTACGATGGCGACTTCAAGCTCGGCGTGCAGGCTTCGCCTGAGAAGCCGCTGGTCATCCGCGGCTACCCCGGCGAAGAAGCGGTCCTCGACGGCAGCGACCCCGAGGCCTTCGAGAAGGGCTGGGAGAAGCAGGACGGCGGGCTCTGGAAGCACGCCTGGTCCGGCGGCTGCGAGAACGTCTGCCTGGAAGAGAAGGCTGGCGGCAAACTCGTCCGCGTCGCGCCCATGCGCAGCATGGACGAACTGACCGCGCGCAAGATCAAGGAGAAGGCGCTCGCCGAGATGGGCATCGACGCCGCGTACTTCTGCGACGGCAAGGCCATCTTCCTCTTTGCGCCCGATGCGGATTTAGGCAAGTATCGCGTGCGCCTGCCCCAGCACACGCGCGCGTTCGACGTCGAAGGCGGCCACGGCGTCGTCTTCGAGAACCTGACGATGCGCCATTACGGCAAGGACGCCTACGGCTGCGCGATCTTCTTCAGAGATTCTTCGGATTGCGTTGTCCAGCACTGCAAAATGTCGGCGAACAACACGATGATCTGGCTGAAGGGCGTCTGTGACCGGAATCTCGTGCAGGACAACGAATTCTTCGACGACGCGACGCGCTGGAGCTTTGGCTTCGTGAAGACGCAGGCGCCGCTCGAAAGCGGCAGCGTGTACGTCGATGAGAAGTACGCCGGCCGCGGCCTCGTGATCCGCCACAACCGCATCGAGGGCCTCTTCGACGGCGCGCATCTCGTGCCCGACGATCTGCACGCCGTGAATCCGCGCACGCAGGAGACCGACTTCTACCGCAACCAGATCGTCCGCGCCTGCGACGACCTGATGGAGATCGACGGCCGCGCGCGCAACGTCCGCGTCTTCGAAAACTTCATGGAGAACAGCCTCTCCGGCGTCTCCGTCGCGCAGGCGCTGGATGGTCCCGTCTGGCTGCTCTACAACGTCATCGCGCGCCAAGGCAACAGCACCGGCACGTCCATTGACAAGTACGAAGGCTATCCCATCAAGACCAACGGCGGGAACGGCACGGAGATCGGCACCGGCTGGCTCTTTATGTACCACAATACGTCCTGGCTCTTCGATCCCAACGGCTATGCGTTCCTCATTAAGAAGGCCAAATGGAAGAAGTTCGTCTTCCGCGACAACATCTGGGTCGGGCACACGGGCGGCTTCAACAGTTGGAACGAAGCGCTCTCGCCCATCGACATGGACCACGACTGCTTCTTCGCCGACAAAGGCCCGCAGGTGAAGATCCGCAAAACCGAGTCCGCCCCCGGCGACAAGGGCAACGGCGTGGTGCTCAACTTCTTCTACGAGGACCCCAAGCTGGTGAACGCCACCGGTGGCGACTACCGCCTCGCGTCCGGCAGCCCGTGCGTGGCCAAAGGTGTCCCGATCCCCGGCATCGACGACGCCCGCTACAAAGGCGCAGCCCCAGACCTCGGCTTTCTCGGCCAGGGCCAGGAGCTCCCCGAGTACGGACCGCGCAAGTAATCGCCGGCACCCTTTGCTCAACGCCAACCCATTATAGATAGTGATGACGCCACGTGCTCCACACAAGGTGCGCATGGACGATCCTCAGCTTTAATGGCGAAGCCGCGATTTGGCGCCAGTAAATGGGGTAATCAAAACGACTAACTCTTCGAGCTACGGGACGTTCTGGGGCGTATTTGAAGTCGAGTTTCCGGACCTGTGCCTTATAGTTAGCTCTTGTTGGAAAAGGAGTTACGAAAGGTTTTTTGCACGCCTTCGTTCTCCATAATAGTACGTCTTAATGAGGTCGCGGGAGAGTTCGTTCATGGCGGCGGATACGATCAAGTTTCTCTGTCCTAAGTGCAAGAAGAAGATTCGCGTGCCGGGCCAATACGGCGGCAAGCGCGGCGGCTGTCCTGCGTGCAAAGAGTTCATCGACATTCCCGCATCGAGCACGCTGCCCGACGGCGATCTGCCGGTACTCGAAGGCAAAGAAGCCGCGGCCACGGGAAGTTCCAGCAAGCGCGCCGCGGTTCCGGTTCCCACGGAGATCCCCACAGCCGTTCCGGTACCCGCAGACGAACCCGAACCCGTGACCGTGGTCTCGGACGTGCAGGAACAGGAATCGTTCATCAAGAAGGATGCGCCCGCCGAAGCGCCGAAGTCCGCGTTCATTAAATTCGCGTGCCCCGGCTGCGGCAAGATGACCGGCTTTCCCGCGAACATGGCCGGCACGCCCGCATCCTGCCCCACCTGCAAAGTAAAACTGATGGTGCCCGAGAAGAACGGCGAAGACTCGTTCATTCTCGGCGGAGTGCCCACAGGCCCGAAAGCGGCGCAGCCGAAGCCCGCCGCGCCCAAGCCGCGCCCGCGCTTCGATCCGGACGCGGCGCCCGCGCCCATGCCGGCGGAAGCGCCCGCGCCCGGCGGCTTCCCGGTCAAGATCGTGGCCATCGCCGCGGTGGTGCTCGTGGCGGTGCTCGTCGGTGTCCTCATCGGCATGAGGGGCAAGGGCGGCGACGAGAAGCAGGCCGCGCAGAATACGACCCCGAATCCCGCGCCCGCGCAGAGCCCGTCCGTTGCGCCTGCCACGCAGCCGGCCAAGACCGAGGCTCACGCGCCCGCACAGGAACCCGCGCAGCCCAAGCAACCCGCGCCCGAGATCAACCCGTCGCCCGTAGTCGCGCCCGAACCGGCCAAGACCGAGGCTCACGCCAAGACCGAGGAAGCGACTGGACCTTTCGCGAACACCGGCAAGACGCTCGACGAACCGAAGACGCAGGCCGCGCCGGAGACCGTGGAAACGAAGACGACCGCCCCGGCCAAAACCGGCACCGGCAGTTCCGAAGAGGAAGACATCGACGTCAACAAGAAGCCCAAGACCGACGTGGCCATGCCCGCGCAGGGCGAAAAGACCGGCGCGCCCGCCGATCCGGCCAAGATCGAACCGCCCAAACCCGCGCCGCCGGCCGTCGTCTGCTCCGACTGCCTGGGCACCGGCTTCACGCCCATCCTGCCGCCGCGCCCGTACGTCCGCCTGGGCTCGGACCCCATACCGAACCCCGCCGTCTCCGCGCCCTGGACCTGGTGTCCGAAATGCCAGAAGGCGCACAAGAATGACGAACTGCTCAAGGCCGAGACTGACCGGCTCGCCGCGTCGCTCAATCGCAACAAGGACTGGTGCCAGAAGACCGGCCTGCAACTGCTCTACGTCGAGACCAAGAACATCAGTCTGCACGCCAACCTGCCGCCTGCGATGGCCAAGAAGACCGGCGACGCCCTCGACCGCCTCGTCGCGCACCTCCAGTCGGTCACGCACTCGACCCTGTTCACGCAGGCGCGGCCGGAAGACCACCAGATCCTCATCGCCTTCGATAACTTGGCCTACAACAAGATCATCGACATGTTCGAGAAGGACAACCCGGGCGACGACTGGAAGCTCGCGCGTCAGTCCTCGGGCAGCTTCGGGCGGCACCTGGGCTTCTTCAATGCCCGCACCGGCAACCCCACGCCACCCGACCACATGGCGATCTACCAGTTCGCCAACATGCTCATGCAGGAAGCCACCGACGGCAAAGCCCCCGCCTGGCTCACCGCGGGCTTCTCCGCCTATTGCGAAAAGACCATCACCAACCTGAACCTCTGCTACTCGTTCTCCTATGAGAAGAACGACGTCCAGTTCGGCCAGGACTGGGACGTGGACCTCAAGAAGTTCGCTACGCAGGGGAAGCTCAAGACGTGGGAATACATCTTCCCGCTCTCGGGCGTCGGCATGAGTTCCCTCGATTACCTGACGTGCTACTCGATGGTGAGCTACTTCATGAAGTCCGACCCGCGCCTCTTCCAGCAGGTGATCCTGAACATCAAGGACGGCATGGAGAGCGGCAAGGCCGTCGAGAAAGTCTACAAGCGCCCGGTCCGCGACCTGCAGATGATGTGGGCGCAGTGGGCGATGCGGTAGCGAGCGCCGGCCTCCCAATCCGCGAGCGCCAGCAGCCACAGCCACGACTTCAACACAGAGGCATAGAGTTCACAGAGAACGTATTTAATAATACTTAGCCGTTCTCTGCGGCCTCTGTGTTGAAGTCGTGGCAGTTTGTAGCGCGCCGCTCGCCGCCATTTGACGCCGCCCCTCGAGTTCCATACAAAACCTTCTGCCGCTTTCGTATTCCAACACTCGAGGACTCTTATCATGACTGCGCAACAGCCGCCTGCCCCCAATCCCGCTCCTCAGCCCGGCGCGCCCAGCCGCGGCGGCATCGCCCAACCGCCCAAAAAAGGCAGCAACGTCCTGCTCTTCATCCTGCTCGGCTGCGGCGGCATCGTCTTGCTCGGCGTGCTCGTCATGGCCGCGGTGGGCTACTTCGTCTATTCCAAAGCCAAGGACGCCGGCATCGACCCCGGCTTGATGAAACGCAACCCGCCGCTCGCCGCCGCCAAGATCGCCGTCATGAACAACCCCGACGTGGAACTCGTCGGCATCGACGAGAACAAGAGCACCATCACCTACAAGGACAAGAAGACCGGCAAGACCGTGACCGTGAACGCCTCCGAGATCCAGAACGGCAAATGGTCCGTGCACTCCGTGGACGCCGACGGCAAGACCGAGAACGTCGAGACCAATGTGAAGCCCGAAGGCGAGAACGGCCAGGTGACGGTCAAGTCCGACAAGGGCACCGTCACCTACGGGGGCGGCAAAGTCGACGCACCCGCGTGGATCCCCGCCTATCCGGGCGGGACCGCCAAGAGCATCATGTCGACCAAAACCGACGAAAGTAACGCCGGTATGTTCAGCGTTCAGACCGACGACGCGCCGCAGAAAGTGGCCGCGTTCTACAAGAGCGCGCTCGAAAAGAGCGGCTTCAAGGTCACCGAGAGCACCTTCTCGGCGGACAAGACCACTCAGATCACGCTCGGCACCGAGAAGTCCGAGGACGGCCGCAACCTGTTGGTCGTCATCGTTCAGGAAGAAGGCAAACCTGTGACGGTCTCCTTGAGCTACGAAGAAAAGAAGAAATGACCGCCGTCGTAGCCGCGGATTCGTAGCTCCGCCGTCCCGGCGGAGTGCGTAGCAGTATCCCACCGTGGTCAATCGAGTTGAACGCCTTAGCCCCTCCCGACTGCGTGTTCAAGATCTCAGCGGTTGTTGCTTCTGCCGTTGCCGTTCGTAGTAAGGCCCGCAGGGCCGCGCGGAATTAGCCAGGGGCGGAATCCCGATTCATCGGGATGCAGCCCCTGGTAGGCGTCCCACAACGTGGCAAAAGCCCTGAAAGGGCGTGCCAATACGCGCGCTATAAAGAGCGAATTATTGACAACCATTAAACTTTATTCCGGAACCTCGGGCACGCCCCGTTGAGGCTCAACCTATGGGTGGCGCTGCCTTCCAGGGGCTTCACTGCGCTTCGCCCCTGGCTATTTCCGCGCGCCTCTTCGAGGCTAATTCACGTACCCCTTCATCATGGCTGTTTCTGTGCCGCAGAAGACCGTCCTCTTCCGACGCCCGGCTCTTCTGCTTTGATTCTTATTTGTCTCAGATTTCGAACTTCGAATTTCGTGCTTGTCGTTAGGTTACGGTTTCCACCACGCCGGCAGCGCGAGGAACAGACGCGCGTCCTCAAGCGTCCGGTACGCGCGCACGAAGGGGAAGTCGGGCTCCGAGAGCATCTCGTACATGCGGGCGAGCCCGAACGCGGCGTCGTCCGCGGCCACGATCGCGGTGCGCAGGTTGCGCGCGCGCTGCCCCGCCAGCCGGTTGGCCTCCACGAGGCGCTTCACGCATTCCGAGGTGATCGAGATCTTCGTCACGCCGCGCCCGTCGATGAGTTCGCGCCCGGCGAAGCGCGTGCCGGGATCGCTGTTCACCGCCTGCCCGTACGCCGCCACGTCCGCGTCGGTCACCTCGCCCAACGCCTGCGTGACGATCAGCCCGAGCTCGCGCTCGATGCGATGCTCGATCGGCATAGAATCCTCTCGCCGGAATACCGGTATCGTGCTTTGCGTATGAATACACAGGAGATGTCACGAACAAGTTGTACGTCTTTTAATACCCTGAATCGCGCCGGAATCAAGACTTTCGTGGAGCGTAGATCGAGGGGCCAGCCCGAACCGCGCACGTCCACAACTTCAACACAGAGGCACAAAGACACAGAATTCGCAGAGAAGAATTCGTTTACAGTGCGCTCAGCGTTTCTTGAAATCCGGGCACGCCGCCGCGTTAGGCCGCTCCGGCCGGCGGCAGTCTGAAGGATGGTTGTACTTGCACGCGTCGCAGAGAAATTCGGAAGGCTTGCTATCCCGAGGATCGGCCCGGTCGAAGAGCCAGCGATAGATGCTCCGCCCCAGCCGCATGAGCGAGGTAAACACATCCGGCCTGGGATCATCCATAGGCTATGCGGTTGCAGCGTTCAGTTAATCGAAAATCCAAAATAGCTTACTCCGTAATCCAAAGATCCCCTTCCTGCATCTGATCGGGAGCCTCGTCTTCATTCTCGTCCGCAGCCTCAGCGCCGGCGGGGCGCGGCTTGAGGTCCTTGCGCACCTGCGCCTCCACGTCCTCGACGATCTTCCGCACAGCGTCGCGCGACTGCTTCACGCGCTTGAGCGCCATCTCGTAGCCGGGGTCTTGGCGGAGCGAATCGAACTCCGGGTTCAGTTCCATCGGCGCGACCTCGATCCAGCCCGCGTCGATGCACTTATGCAGCGCATCCACCGCCTCGTCGCGCCGGCCCTGCGCCGCGAAGAACCCCGCCGCGTCCTGCAGCACGCGCGCGTCGCCGGGAGCTTCGGCAAGCGCCCGAGTCACCTCCGCAAACGCCTCGTCCTTCTTGCCCTCCGCCGCCAGGCTGCGCGCGATGCGCGTGCGCTCCCACGCCCGCCCGGGCAGGTCGGCGCCGTCCTTCAGTTCCAGCGCACGCCGCAGTTCCCGCACCGCGTCGTCGTACTTGCCGCTCACGTGGAACGACCAGCCCAGCGTGTCGATGATGTATTCGGAGCGCGGCGAGAGCGCCACCGCGCGCTGCGCCAGCGAGAGCGCCAGGTCTGGCTTGAGGAAATCCTTCGAGAACGCCGTGCAATGGAACCACGCGCGGTTGTTGAAGAACGTCGCGTTCACGCCCTCCAGCGCTTCCAGCCGCGCATAGGCGGCCTCGCATTCCGCGTAGCGTCCGGCCTCGTGGTAGGCGCTGGCGAGCCGGTCGAGCGCGGTGGGATTGCTCGGGCGTTTGCGCAGCACATTCTCCAGGTGCTTGATGGCGGCCTCGTCGAGCCCGCGGTGCTTGAGGAACATCGCCAGGCTCATCTCGGCGTTGGAGTTCCCCGGGCGTTCCAGATGCGCGAGCAGGCGCGTCTTCAGCAGTGCGCGGAACGCCTCCTCGTCGAAGTTGAACTGCAGCAGCGCCCAGAGCACCGTCTCGTCGCCGCCGTGCGCGAGGTCGCGCAGCACCGCCAGCGCGCCGGGGACCTGCCATTGTCCGAGCAGGCTCACGGACTCCGCGGCCGACCGGTACGCCTCGCCGCCCTCTTCCACGGCCTGCGGCAGCTTGCGCGCGGTCGCGATCAGGCGTTCCAGGCCCTCCGCGTCGCCGAGATTCGCCAGCGCCTTCGCGGCCTGGTGCTGCAGCGCCATGTCCGCCGCGCTCAGCAGTTTCTTCAGCGCGGGGATGCTCGCCTTGTGCCCGAACGCTGCGACGGCCTCGGCCGCAGCCTTCTGCACCTCCGCGTCGTCGTCGCCCAGCTTCTCCGCGATCTCGTCCGCCGCCTCGCACGCGTTCATCAGCCGCAGCGAATTAAGCGCCGAGATGCGCATCGAGGCCTGGTCGCTCTTGAGCCGTTCCTTCAGCAGCGGCACGAAGCCCGGGTCGCCGATCGGCCCCATGGCGTCCACGATCTGCTCGTGGAGCTCCTTCTTCGATTCGTCCTTGAGGAGTTGGATCAGCAGCGCCGCCGAACCGCGGTCGTGGATGCCCGCCAGCCCGTTCAGCGCCGCGGCCTGGACCTCCTTGGGCCCGTCGAGCAGCTTGCGAAAGACCGGCCCGGCTTCCTCGTCGAGCAGGCCCGTTAGCGCGCCGATGGCCTGGATCTGCAGATCGTGGTCCTCGTCGGCGGCGCCCGCCGCGAGTTTGCGCAGACCCGGCAGGCAGCCGCGGTCGCCCAGACGCTGCGCGGCCTGCACGGCCCAGGCTTTGATCGATGACGGGCCGTCGTTCAGCGCCTCGCGCACCGCCGCGCGCGCTTCCTCGCTGGGAATCGCCGCCAGCGCCTGCAGCACCTGCCCTTTGATCGACTCCGGCGCGTGCGCGTAGAACTTCAGCAGCGCCTTGAGTCCGTCCGCGCCGGGGCTTAAATAGGAGAGCTGCCCCATGATCGCGGCCAGTACCTGCTCGTCGTTTTCGGTGTCGAGCAGGCCGAGCAGCAGCGGCGCGGCGCCCGCGCCGGCACGCCGCACGAGCTGCGCCACCGTTGCTTCGCGCTGCCCCGCGTCCTGGTTCGGGTACGCGCGCAGCATCTCCGAGACCGCCTCGCCGAGTTGCCCGTTCGCGCCCAGCCGGGCTTCCTGGATCAGCGCGGCCACACGGGCCGCGAACTCGTGGTCGTCGTCGGCCTGGAGCGCCGTCAGTTGCGGCAGCGCCTCCGTCCCGAACTTGCGCAGGCCCGCCGCCGCTTCTTCGCGCTCCGCCCACACCTCGTTCTTCAGCTTCTTGACCAGCCGCTCGATCTCCGCGCGCCGCTCCGCGCGGTTCACGTGTGGCGGATTGGCCGGGTGCGCGCCCGAATCCTCGGCCGCGCCGCCCGCACCGAGCGCCGCCGCCAGCAGGAAAACGGAGCATACGCTTTGCGTGATACGCTCCATCAGTCTTCCTTGCCCAACAGGACTTGGGAATAGACCGAGCCCAGCACTTTGGTCACGTGCTTGTGGCTCGCTTCGGTCGGCGAACACTTCTCCACGGCCGCGGTCAGTTCCGCGATGCGCAGCAGGGCTTGCCGCAGCCGCTGGCTCACGATGCAGCCGAGGTTGTAGGAGATATGCAGCGCGGTCAGGTTGTCTTCCGCGATCTTCTGCTCAAAGAGGTCGATCGGCAGGTGCCCCGTCGCTACCTGCGTCCGCGCCACCGCCGAAGCCGAACGCGACTCGCCCGTGAGCAGCCCCATCTCGCCCAGCACCGACGGCCCCTCGATCGTCGCGATCGCCACCTCGCCGCCCGGCGTCGCTTTCAGTGCCGCTACCTTGCCGCGCGCGATTACGAACATGCCGTCCGGCGGCGAACCTTCGCGCACCAGCGTCTCTCCTTCGGCGAAGTCCTTGCGCGTCAGCCACCCGTTGAGCTCGGCGATCTGTTTCTGCGTGAGGCTGTGGAAGACCGGAATCTCCGGCAATGCTTCATGAATCATGGCCGCCGCCCCCCTTCCGCCCGCCCGCGTTCTCCGCCGATTACTATAGCGCCCCCATCTACCCAAGACAGGAGAAAGTAAGCCGGCGAGAGGGGGAAGGCAGGGGACCGAGAACAGGGATAAGGGCAACTCAGAAACACCCAGAACCAAGCAAACGGAAAAAGATAAACGGCCACGACTTAAACACGGAGGTGCAGAGACACAGCGTTCACAATGAACGCATTTAGAATTGGTTCCCTGTTCTCTGCAGCCTCCACGCCAATGTGTTGAAGTCGTTTTCTGTACTTCGTGCCCCCTTCGTGTTCTTGGCATTTTCGTGGTAAATCCATTCGCCGTTATTTGGATTTCGTGCTTGTAAAAAAAACAGGCCGTGCGCGAAATCGTCCTTCGCGCGCGGCCCGTTTACTTCACCCCGCGATAGGGCGTTGGCTACCTCAAAAGCTCCCGCAATTTCGCCATCTGATCCTTGCTCAAAATCGTGCCCAGCCCGTCCCAGTATTTCTTGTCCGGATCGAAGGCCTTGATCGCCTTCGCGACCGACAGCACCTTCTGTCCGCACGCGCTGGAGTCGGTCTCGTTCGTGCTCTGTTCGTACGCTTTGCGTGCGTCAAGCTGCGCCTCCGCATAGGCCGCCTCCTCGCCCGCGATCTTCAGCTTCAGCGCTACGATCTGATCCAACTGCGCGTCCGTCAGGTTCAGCTTGGCGAGCGCCTGGTCGATCTTCACGTCCTTCAGCCTCTTGACCTCTTCCGGCGCCGGCAGATCCCACTTCTTGAACTCCGGCTTCTTCGCCGGCGCTGCGCCGGGCCGGCCGCCTCCGCCTCCGCCTCCGCCTCCCGGGTTTCCCCCCGGAGGCGCCACCGGCGGATTAAGCGGCGCGCCGCCTGGCCCGCCAACGCCCACGCTGCACGGTCCGCCAACGCCCACGCCGCCGGAACCGGAACATGAGGCCCCGCCCGGTGCCGCCGCGAACGCATCGCCGCTCGCCCACGCCAGCACGCACAACGCCACCACCACCCACATTCTGCGCATAGATTCGCTCCTTAAATTATGCTCGCTTTTCGAGCCTGCTTGGTTTGCCTGACCGCCACAGCGGGAAAAAGACGCGATGTATAGACCACTGTTAGACCGATTTCGCGTGTTTTTTCTTGCCGGCGTAACGCTTGTTAAATTCAACCTTTATAAAATTTTTTGGCGGCTGTGAGTCGGGCGTACCCCCCAACCCCCTCTTTTAAAAGGGGGATTCGCTGGCGACTTCGCCTCATGCTCTAGGCATCGGGGAAAGGTAGGCCGAGTCCCCCGGCACGGGACAGCCACGACTTCAACACTGAGGCACAAAGAACAGCGGTGAACAACCTTTAATAATTGGCCGTTCTCTGTGGCCTGTGTCTCTGTGTTGAAGTCGTGGCTGTTCGTGCTTTTCAGGGTCCTGCACCCGCCCCTTGCCATAGCGAACCCGCGCCCGCTCGCTACACTAGCCGCGCGCACGCGCAGGCAACCAGGAGCACCCATGGCCAAGCTCTCCGCACCCAGCGGCTTCCGCGACTTCCTCCCCGACGCCTTCCGCAAGCGCGCCGAACTGATGCGCCGCATCCGCGAAGTGTACGAGTCCTTCGGGTTCGAGGGCATGGACACGCCCGCGCTGGAGAACCTCCAGGTCTTCCTCGGCAAGGGCGGCGGCGAGAACGAGAAACTGATGTTCCACGTAATGAAGCGCGGCGCGGACCTGCAGCGCTCGCTGGAAAAAGGCGGACAAGAACTCTCCGACATGGCGCTGCGTTTTGACCTTACGGTCCCGCTCGCGCGCTACTACAACACGCACCGCGCCGAACTCCCCGCCGTCTTCAAGCGCTACCAGATCGGCCCCGTCTGGCGCGCCGAACGCGCGCAACACGGCCGCTTCCGCGAGTTCATCCAGTGCGACGTGGACGTGCTCGGCTCGGCCAGCATGCAGGTCGAAGCCGAAGTGATCCTCGCCACGAGCACCGCGCTGGCGAAACTGGGCTTCAGCGGGCTGACCGTACGGTTGAACTCGCGACCGCTGCTGAATCTGCTCGTGCGCAGCTTCGGGATCGGCGACGAACACGTCGCCGCGGCCTTCGTCGGCATCGACAAGCTCGACAAGGTGCCGCCCGAGGAAGTCAAGAAGGAGCTGCTCGAGAAGGGCATCAGCGAGGCCGCCGCCGCCGCGCTGCTGGCCTTCAGCGCCGCCACGAAAACGTCGGCGAGTGCGGCGCTCTTCGACGACGTGAGCAAGCGCACGGGCGAAGCCGGCGCGCGCCACATCGCCCAGCTCAAGGAAGTCCTCGCGCTCACGCCCGAACTGCCCAGCGGCAAGCTCGTCTTCGACCCGTTCCTGGCGCGCGGCATGGACTACTACACGGGGCCCATCTTCGAGATCGCGTCCGAAGGCGTCCCGTTCAGCCTCGCCGGCGGCGGGCGCTTCGACGGCCTCGTGGACAAGATCGCCTCGGGCAAGGACCCCGCGCCGCTGCCCGACGGCCGCCCCGGCGGCGTGCCCGCGTGCGGCTTCTCGATCGGCTTCGAACGCGTCCTATTGCTGATGGAAGAGAAGGGCTTGTTCGAAACGGCCTCGCGCGCCGCCGACGTGCTCGTCGTCGTGCCCAGCGCCGATGCCGCCGCCGAAGCGCTCAAGCTCGGCGTCGAACTCCGCGCCGCCGGCCTGCGCGCCGACGTCTACCCCAACGCCGGCAAGCCCGTCCCGCAGTACGAACTCGCGCAGAAGAAAGGCATCCCCTACGCGATCCTCGCCGACCCCGAGAAGCTGAAGTCCGGCACGCTCGAGATCCGCGACCTCGCCACCCGCCAGAACACACCCGTGCCGCGCGCGGAACTAGCGCAGTGGATTAAGGGTAAGCTGGGAATGATTCCCTAATGCAACAATGGGGTACCCTACAGACGAACAGGAATCTCCCAAAGGAGAAATTGGTACGAGGTGCCAAGATTGGAGTTGAATCAAACCCAAGTGCATTCTAGAAAACGTTCAGCAATGACCCTAGTCATTTTGGAGTGCTCAAATCGTGAAGACGGAATTGCAGATTCGCGCCGAAAATGCCCTAGAGCGCTTTAAGGCTGATTCGAGAAAGCCAATCATCATTGAGTTTGCTGGTGTACCAAAGGCTGGCAAGACCAGTACTTTGACGAGCGTTTATACCTTTTTTAAACGCTGTAAGTTTAAAGTTCGACTTGTTGTTGAACAGGCGTCCATTTGCCCAATTAATGATAAACGACATTTTACCTTTAACGCATGGACAGCCTCAGAAACACTAGCCAAGATTTTGGAGAATACACAAGGACCACCACCAAATGATGAGCAGATCGATATTCTATTTGTTGATCGTGGTCTATTTGATGCGATAAGCTTACTCACCCTCATGGAGAAACTCTCAAGAATAACCGCGAAAGATCGTGCTACTATTGAGCGGTTTTTGACAATTGACGAGTGGAGAAAGCGCATTACTGGCGTGATTGTAATGACAACGAATCCTAAAACAGCGATGAAAAGAGAACAAGGTTACTTGCCCGTCGAAGGCGCTTCTTCGTCAATAATGACTCCACCCGTCCTAAGAAGAATGAGACTAACTACAGAAGAGTGCATAGACAGATTGAGAGATAAATTCAGAATATTCCATTTTGATACTTCAAATGAGAATCCCAGGCAAACTGTTGAAGCTATAGCCAAGACTATTTTGAATCTAATTGAAGAGGAACTAAATGAAGATATATTGTGCCTACCTAAGCGGGTAATCAAAAGTTATTTCCGTAATACCAATACACTTTCTAACGTAGAAGGCGGCAATTTGGTTCGAGCTTTCTCAAAAGGAAAATTCTTCGCTAGAAAAAAAGCCGAGGCAAAAAAGGATCTTGTCCAAGCAATTCCGGTGGTGCTAGTTCGTGATAAGTCTGGAAGACTACTGTGCCTAAGGCGCCGTGAGCGGGTAGAAAATAAGCTAAATGAGAAATTAGTTATTTGGGCAGGTGGACACGTTCGAAGGGAAGATGGTTCCAACGGTTCAGCAGTAATTCAGTGTGCTCTTAGGGAGTTGAAAGAGGAGCTAAGGTTAAATATTGAACCTGAGAAATTGAATTTCTTAGGAGCTGTCTATGCAGATGTGGGTAATAAGACTTCACAGCATGTTGCCCTCGTTTTTGAATGGCGAGCAGATAGAGATGATGTAAATATCACCCTTAGCACTGTTGAGTTTATTGAAAGAAGGGGCACCTCTGTAAGTGGGAGATTTTTTGACCCAACAGAACTGCCATCTGAATTAACTGATCCCGCAAAAGGGGAGATTTGGTCAAGGGAAATCATTAACCGTTTGTTAATACGTAATAGCGCTAAATCCGACAGAAACTTGCCTGGAGTTTCCCATGGGAAAAGAGCAAAAGCTAGAACTTCTGAATAGAAGGATCGAGGAGGAAATCAACAACTTTCAAGGGAAAAGAAGAGAATGTAAAATTAAGGCGATTATTATTAAGGTTGTGGAAGGTATTTTATCGCTCGCGACAATGCTTTTTCTTGGATTGAAAGTTGATTCTGCGAATATCCCGCTTATGCAAAATCTAGCCCTTATTTCAAGTTCAACATTGGTATTTATTCTCACTATTGAAACGTTCTTAAATTATAAGTCCTTTTGGATTCGCTACACTGCTAATGTGATTTCCTTAAAGCAGCTAAAAGACAGCCTTTCCTTTTTATTGACAGAAGGCATTGAGAATGTTTCTGAAAAAGATTTGGATAACATCTTTGATGATCTAGAAGAATTAATAAACGCGACTAATGAATATTGGGTGCAAATACGGAAAGATAAAAGCGCGACATCGAGTAAAAAATAGAATCTCACATCACTCTTATCCAATATCCGTGATAATCAAATTTTCCCGGCGAGGGGAAACCCGCCGCACGGAAAGGCATAGCCTTTCCGCACAGCGGGCGGCATATCCGCAACAGCTCGCGCGCCCCTTCAGGGCTTTTCTAATGGTGGGGCCGCGCACCAGGGCCTCCGTCCCGATACATCGGGACTCCGACCCTGGCTATTTCCGCGCGCGCCTTCGGCGCTGACGGTAACAAGCTCAATTGCTCTACGAATCAATATTCTGCGCTGTTCTCAGCGTCTCCGCGGTGAAATGACGCGCCCCTGCGGCCGCACCGTTAATCGAAAATCGGGAATCGAATATGCTTCACTGCGCCTGCCACTCGATGCGGTTCGAGAGCAGCGGCCAGCGGATTTTTGGAGGGCTACCCATGAAACCTTCCAGGACCTCGCAGCGTTTGGAAAAGATTCCGTGGGGCGTGCAGAGCATCTGCAGTTCCACGCGGTCGCGCGGCTGGATCCCGAACTTCTTCAGATCCATCTGCAGCACGAAATCGAAATTGCGCAGCGTCCGCATGCTCTGGACATTCGTCCTGTTCCGTTCGTCCTTCTCGGACTCCGGCGCGAACGGCTTGCCGTTGATCCAGAGCCGCACGAGGAAGTTGTCGTAGGGCATGTTGACCGCGAGCCCCGCCGGCAGCGTCACGTGCAGGTGCGATTTGTTCTGCTCGATCCGGAAGCCCGGCCCCAGTGCGGCCAGCAGCCGTTCGAGCTGCATCCTCAGTTCCGGGTCGGTGGCCTCCTTCTTGGCCTTCTGCATGGTACCGGCCGCGGCCACGCCTAATTTCCGCATGCGCGAGAAGGCCGCCTGCCGCACCTCGTACTCGTCGGAACTCAGGTCTTTAATCGCCTGCGCGATCTCCGCGCGCGTCTGCTCGGAAGGTTCCGGCAGGCTCGCGCCTTCGGCCAGGCGGTCGCGCGGCTCGATGCACGGCAGCAGAGCGCCGGCCTCGGCGAACGCGCCGCTCTCGGACTTCGGCGCCGGGAACGATTCGTGATCGGGCCAGACGGCCTCCAATTCGTAGTTATTCGGGACCAGCTCGACCTTGATGTTCCGCTCCAGACTCTCCACCGTGTTCGCCTCGTCGGTGTCCATGCGCATCGGCAGCCACGGATGAACCGGCGCGTCCGACGCCGCGAGTTCCGCCGCGGCCAGCGGCTGGCCCTTCGAATCCAGCACGCTCACGGTGACGCTTCCCTTCTTCGGCGTGCGCACGGGCATGGCGAAGAGGCGCGCGCCCGCGGTGGTGTCCCGCTGCGCCATCACGTCGTTCGTGTTCATCGCGCGCTTCAGCCGGCCCTCTTCGGCCGGTTCGGTCTTTACGCTGAAATACCCGAGCGGCTCCGCGTCCTTGAATTTTGTCGGCTTGTACTCCGGATCGGGCGGGCCATCGACCAGCGCGTACACCATCACCGCCGATCCCGCCGGCGCGCGCCGCGCCCCGATGCCCAGCCGCACGTGCCGCCCGCCTCCCGCATCCACGGCAGGCAGATCGAGCAACTCGCCCCAGGTCTTGACTTCGGGAAGCTCCGCGAGCTTGGGCGGGTTCTCCGCGGCCGCGGCCCATGCATGAAGCACGCACGCGCACGCAAGCAGCAAATAGAAGGCGCTTCGAAAACGCAATCGCATACTCCTTGCTATGAAGTTCGGCAAACATTCCGAAAAGCGGCCCTGCTGAATACACCGGATCGAAGTCAAACGTGCTACACAGCAGCGACCTTCCCACTTCTATTTTTTCTTGCTGTTCTCCGCGCCTTCGCGTCTCTGCGGTGAAATAGCGCCCCTCACTCCTGCGTCAGGTATCCGATCATGGTTTCCGCCGCCTTGTTCTTGATGCCGGCCTCGGGCCAGAGCAGCCAGAGGTTGCGGATCGCGCGGGGCTGCGTGATGCGCAGGTACTTCGGCGCGGGCGCCAGCGTTTTCAAGATCACCGAGCGCGGGATCAGCGCCACGCCCATACCCACCGCGCAGTACGCCTGGATGCTGTCGAAGTGGTCGGCCTCGAACGCCGCGCGCATGGTAAAGCCCGCGCGGCGGCAGAGGTCCTCCACGAGAAAGCGGAACTCGGTGTCCTTCTTCGTTACCACGAACGTCTCGTGCGCGGCCTCGATCAGCTTTACTTCGGACTTCGCGGCCAGCGGATGGTGCTCGGGCACGGCCAGCACGAGTTCGTCCTTGTGGATCAGCGCGCGCTTCATGCGCGGCACGGGATCCAGCGCTTGGTTCACGCCCAGGTCGTACTGGCCGCTGAGGACCAGGTCGGGGATGCGCGCGCTCACGGTCTCTTCGAGCACGATGTCGATGCGCGGGTGGTCGCGCCGGAAGGCCGCGATGCGCTGCGGGAGCACGTACACGCAGGCCGAAGGCAGCGTGACGATGCGCACGAGCCCGCGCGAGACCCCGTGCAGGTCGGCCGCGACGTTCTCCGCCTCGCCCAGCGACTTAAGCACGCCCTCGGCGTACGGGAGCAGCACCTCGCCTTCGGGCGTCAGTTCCGCGCCGCGCGGCAGCCTTTTAAGGAGCTTGATGCCGAGTTGCGTCTCGAGCTTGCGGATCTGCTGGCTGAGCGCCGGCTGGGCCACGTGGCAGTTGCGCGCGGCCCGGGTGAAATTCTTTGCCCGTGCGACCTCGACGAAATATTTTAACTGGTTCACGTCCATGGTCTTATATTACGATAAGTAAAAAATATGGCAACCATTCAATCCATATCTTTCCTATGTCGAGCATTAGGGTTACCATTCATCACGTAAGGTGTTGAGCCGGGGGCGGTTCTCACACAATCTTCATCCGCATAGGATAACGTACAAACGTGCGGTCAGCGCCTTCAGGCGCGGCCGGAAACAGCCACAATAAGGAGTTACGATATGGCGAACGCCGAGAAACCCAAGGTTCCGTTCCCCGGCATTCCGGGCACGTCCGACGGCGCCGGCACGGTGGTCTGGGTCGAGACCAACATCTGCCAGGGCGCGTGCGCGTACCCGATCACGAGCTCCACGACCATGGGCGGCGGCTTCCAGTCGGCCGTCAGCAACGGTTACAAGAACCTCTGGGGCGAGACGCTCGCGTTCATCGAACCCGAGTCCGAGCACAGCAGCGCCAGCTCCTGCGAAGGCTTCGCCGTCGCGGGCGGGCGCGTGACCAACTTCACCTCGGGCCAGGGCCTGATCCTGATGAAGGAAGTGCTCTACACGATCAGCGGCAAGCGCCTGCCGGTCGTCTTCCACATCGGCGCCCGCGCGCTCACCAGCCAGGGCCTGAACGTCCACGCCGGCCACGACGACGTCATGGGCGTCGCCGACACCGGCTGGGGCATCGTCTTCGCCAAGAACGCGCAGGAGTCCGGCGACCTGGCGCTGATCGCGCGCCGCGCCGCGGAAGCGAGCGAGACGCCGTTCCTCAACGTCCAGGACGGCTTCCTCACCACGCACACCGTCGAGAACGTCCTCTATCCCGAAAAAGAGATGATGAAGAACTACGTCGGCGACGCGAAGTTGAAGATCCGCAACCTGATGGACGTGAAGAACCCCATCATGTCCGGCGTCGTGCAGAACCAGGACAGCTACATGAAGGGCAAGATCGCGCAGCGCTACTTCTACCAGCGCGTGCCCAACGCCCTCAAAGAGGCCTTCGACGAGTTCTACGCGCTGACCGGCCGCAAGTACGACTTCCTCGAACTCTACAAGATGGCCGACGCCGAGTACGCGCTCGTCAGCATCGCGGGCATGTCCGAGACCGCCATGGCCGCGGTGGACTGGATCCGCGAGAAGAAGGGCGTCAAGGTCGGCGTCGTCAACGTGTGGTCGTACCGCCCGTTCCCCGGCGCCGAAATGGTCAACGCGCTCAAGAACTGCAAGGCCGTCTCGGTGCTCGAACGCATGGACGACCCGCTCGCGCCCAGCAACCCGCTCACGCGCGACATCAAGGCCGCCTTCAGCGACGCGCTCACTGGCGTGAACCACATGCCCAAGATCGCGGGCATCCCCAAGATCTACAGTGCCGCCGCGGGCCTTGGTTCGCGCGACGTCCGCGCCGGGCACTTCTGGGCCACGGTTCAGAACATGATGGCCCCGAACGCCAAGCAGTTCTTCTGCCTCGGCATCAAGCACCCGCTGGCCGTCGATATGACCGAAGACCCCGACGTCCGGCCTCCGGGCGCGTTCTCGATGCGCGGGCACTCGGTCGGCGGCTTCGGCTCGGTGACCACCAACAAGGTCATCGCCACCATCGCGGGCGAAGTCTTCGGCCTCGACGTCCAGGCCTACCCGAAGTACGGCTCCGAAAAGAAGGGCCTGCCGACGACGTACTACCTCACCATCGCCAAGGAACACGTCCGCACGCACTGCGAACTCGAGCACATCGAGCTCGTCGTGCTCAACGACATCAACGCCTTCAACAACCAGAACCCGGTGGACGGCCTCACCAACGGCGGCGCGATCTTCATGCAGGCCGACCGCGACACGCCCGAGAAGGTCTGGGAGAGCATCCCGGCGTATGCGAAGCGCCACATCCGCGAAAAGAACATCCGCGTCTACTACATGGACATGGTGGGCGTCGCGCGCGAAGTCTGTTCGAGCCCCGACCTGCTGATGCGCATGCAGGGCGTCGTGCTCGTCGGCGTGTTCATGAAAGTCACGCCCTACCAGAAAGTGCTCAACCTCACCGACGAACAGATCTTCGCCGGCATCGAAAAGGTCGTCCGCAAGTACTGGGGCAAGCGCGGAGACAAGGTCGTCAACGAGAACATGGCCGCCATCACGCGCGGCTTCAAAGAGTTCAAGGAGATTCCGCAGGCCATTATCAAGGCCGCCGCCGCGCCCCAGGCCGCCGCGGGAGAATAAAAGGAATGTTTACTGGTTGGCTAGTTAGCTTGTTGACTAGTTAAACCAGAGAACCAGGCAACTAAGCACCCAGGAGTCATACCATGGCCGACGAAGCCGCCGTCAAACCCGCGCCTTCCCACATCGACGAGTCCCACCTCGACGTGGCGGATTTCAACGAGCGCGTCATTGCCGCGTACAACGACGGCTCCGCCGAGAAGGAGCTGCCGGCCGACAACGACCTCGCTCGCAGCTTCATCGCGTCCGGCACCGGCGCCATGCGCGACTTCAGCTATATCGCGCCAGAGATCCCCGAGTTCATCCCGGAGAACTGCGTCGCGTGCATGGAATGCGTGATCGAATGCCCGGACACCGCGATCCTGGGCAAGGTCATCAAGCAGCCCGAGCTCGACAAGGAACTCGGAACGATCGAAGACGCGGACTACAAGAAGCACGTCGGCGCGCAGTTCGCCAAGACGCAGAAGTTCTACACCACGTACGAAAAGCAGAAGAAGGAGCCGGGCCTCTTCGGCATCTTCATCGACCCAACCAAGTGCAAGGGCTGCGCCGAATGCGTCGAAGTCTGCGGCAGCCACGCGGCGCTGAAGATGATCAAGAAGACCGACGAGAACCTCAAGGTCTTCCAGAAGGACTTCCAGATCTACCGCAAGCTGCCCGAGACGCCCCCGCAGTTCATCAACGAGCGCCTCGTCAGCGACATGATGCTGGCCGAGAAGTCCATCCTCTACGTCGGCGGCGCAGGCTCCTGCGCCGGCTGCGGCGAAGCCACCGCGCTGCGCATGATGCTCGCCGCCACCGGCTTCCAGTACGGCAAGGAAAACATCGGCCTCGTCGCCAGCACCGGCTGCAACACGGTCTACACCAGCACCTACCCGTACAATCCGTACGTGGTGCCGTGGACAAACAGCCTCTTCGAGAACGGCCCCGCCGACGCCATGGGCGTCCGCGCGCGCTGGGATCAGATGGGCTGGGGCGACAAACGCCTCTGGGTGATCGGCGGCGACGGCGCCATGAACGACATTGGCTTCCAGTCGCTCAGCCGCATGCTCGCCAGCGGCATGGACATCAAGGTCCTCGTGCTCGATACGCAGGTCTACAGCAACACCGGCGGCCAGGCGTCCACCAGCACCTACACCGGCCAGGAAACCAAGATGTCCGTGCACGGCAAGGCCCTCGGAGGCAAGCAGGAACGCCGCAAGGAACTCGCCACCATCTGCATGGTCCACCCGGAAGTCTACGTCGCTCAGACCACCGCCGCCCACATCAACCATTTCTACAAGGCGATCATGGGCGCCAACGAGTTCAAAGGCCCGGCGGTCATCAACGTGTACACCACCTGCCAGCCCGAACACGGTGTCGCGGACAACATGGCCGGCGCCCAGGCGCGCCTCGCCGTCGATAGCCGCGCCTTCCCGCTGCTCGTCCACGATCCGCGCAAGGGCGGCAAGATGAAGGAACGCCTGAGCCTCGCCGGAAACCCGGCCATGAAGGACGACTGGTACAAGCATCCCAAGACCGGCGAACCCGTCGACTTCACCTATTTCGCCCGCACCGAAGGCCGCTTCTCCAAGCACTTCGACAAGGAAGGCAACGCCTCCGATACGTTGAAGCGCAGCCAGGAAGACCGCTTGAAGAACTGGCACCTTTTGCAGGAACTGGCGGGACTGCGCTGAGGAAAGTGCTGAGTCCTGAGTGCTAAGGACAGGATTCAAGGTATAGGTTTCAGCGAACCGAAGTCAGGGAACAGGATTCAGAGAACACAAAAACGGGTCGGCGCAAGCCGGCCCGTTCTGTTTTCGGAGCGCCGGCGTCCTCGCCGGCAGGGCCGCCGGCATCCTGCCGGCACGAGCCGTGTACTGCCAGCTTCGCGGCCTTAACCGCCCCTTACCCCTCCTTACAGAAGGAGGGGATTTCAACAGAGCAAGAAAAATTATGATTCCGTGCGCCGTACTCTGCGTTGAAGTCGTGGAAGTTCGTAGTGTGTGCCGCTCGCCGCGTTCACGGCCTGCCCGCTGCCCTGCTCTGCGCGCGCTGCCGGCGCACCCAGACGCCGACGAAGACCGCCCAGACCGCGAAGCCGAGCAGATGCCCGGCGACGATCGCGGCGAGTTCCGGCCAGATGGCGCTCTTGGGGATCGTGCCCCACGGGGCCAGGCGCGTGCCGTCGGGGTCCGCGGGCAGCAGCGCATAGAGGACCAGAAAGGCCACGATGTTTCCGCCCAGGATGCACGCGACCATGGGAAAGAATCCGCCCGGGATCGGCTTCGACGTATCGGGCAGAAAGAAGAGGCGCTTGCGCGGCGGCGCCGCGACCCCGCCCCGGCCGCTGGTTGCCGTAATGCCGCGCACGCATTCGCCGGCCGGCTTCGGCGGCGAGGCCGGACGCTCGGGCGCGTCGGCCTTCTGAATCTCGTAGAAGCGCCGCCGCCGCGGGCCGCCGGGAACGTCTGCGTCGGATTCGCCCTGCGCGCCCGCGCGTTCTCTGTCGGGCGCGTTGCGCTTCGGTTCGTCCGCGCGCGCCTCGATGGGCTTCGCCGATTCCGCGGGTTTGCCGTCCGGTCGCGCGTGCTCCGCGCCGGCTGCGCCGTCGGGTTGCGCACGCGCCGCCGCTTCGCCCTCGCGCCGGGAAGGCTCCGCGGCCGCCGCAACATTCGAGGCTCCGCCGGCAGAACTCTTGGCGTGCACGTCGGCCCGGTATGCGCCGGGCGCGGCGGTGTCGATGGGCGTGTCGAGCAGTTCGATCTGGCTCGCGCCCCAATAGAAATACTGGCGCTTGCAGAAGGGGCAGGTGAGCACGTCGCCGGTGGCGCGGCCCGAGAGGTCGAAGACCGTCTCGCCGCAGCGGCACCCGTATTTGACGCCCGCGCCCTCGGACATGCGGACACTTTACTTCGAACCCTTCGCCAAGCCAGCCGATTCGGTCCGCGCGCGACCGGGTTACAGTGCGCCCTCGCCCGCGCTCGAAACGCTGTAGGTTCAAAACGGCCACGACTTCAACTCAGAAGCACAAAGGCTCAGAGAACGGCAGAGAAGTGCTTATAGATTTATTCCTTGTCGTTCTCTGTGTCGCTGCGCCGCTGTGTTGAAGTCATGGAAGTTTGCGGGTGGTCTGTTCAACGAACGAGTCTTCTCGCTACGACGCCAGCACCAGCCCGTCATAGGCGACGCGGATCTCGGGCGGGAGCTTGGCTTCGATGGCGGCGTGTTCGGCCTCGTGCGAGATGTGCGAAAAGAACGTCCGGCCCGGCTTGATGCGCGCGATCACGGCGAGCGCCTCTTGCAGATTCATGTGCGTTGGATGCGGCTGCTCGCGCAGCATGTCGAGCACCAGCGTCTCGACGCCGCGCAGGCGTTCCACGGTCTCGTCGGGCATGCGCTTGCAGTCGATGCAGTACGCGAGCCGCGGCGCGGGCCGGCCGGCCTCGGTGATGACCAGCGCCACGTTGTCCATCACGTGGTGGTCCAGCGGGAGCGCCTCGAAGCGCAGCGGGCCGACCTCGAACGTCTTGCCCAACTCGATCTCGCGCGGGCGCAGGTTCGGCAGGCCCATGCGCAGCGAGTCGCTGAAGACGTAGTCGAAACACTTGCGGATGCGCTCGGTGGTCGGCCGGTCGGCCCAGCAGTCGATCACCTGCTTTTGCAGAACGTTAAAGCGCCGCACGTCGTCGATGCCCACGACATGGTCCGCGTGGTAGTGCGTGATCACGAAGGCGTCCACGCGCTTGACCTTGCTGCGCAGCATCTGTTCGCGGAAGTCCGGCCCGGTGTCGATCACGACGGCGGTCTCGCCGCAGCGCACGAGCGCCGCGCAGCGCAGGCGCTTGTTGCGCGGATCGGTGGAGGTGCAGACCGCGCACGCGCAGCCGATGCACGGAATCCCGACCGAGGTGCCGCTGCCGAGGAACTCGAAGGTGAAAGACACGGGCGCTCCTAACCGACTTTGAACCGCAAAGACGCTGAGTCGCGGAGGACCTCTTGAGTATCTTCTCTCAGCGTCTCCGCGCCTTAGCGGTGAAACAAACTCTATCCCGCGGCTGCTGTCCGCCTACGGTAGATCTCGCGCGGCAGGCCGATGTCGGCGATCACGATCTGGCCGCAGAGTTCCGGGCCTTTGCCGAGGGCGAAGCCCTGCTTGTTCGCGGCGAACGTGACGGTCAGGTCGGCCTGGACGCACGCGCCGAGGGGCGCGCCGGTGTTGCAGTCGATCCCCGACGGGCAGTCGATGGCGAGCACGAACGCGCCATGCGCGCGCGCGGCATTCATGAGCCGGATCGCGTCCACGGCCTGGCCGCGCACCTGCCCGTGCATGCCGGTACCGAGCGCCGCGTCGATAATCAGGCTCGCGGCGTTGAGCGCCTTCTCGACCAGCGGCCACTGGCTGTCGTCGAAGACCGGCGTCACCTTGATGCCGGCCTCCTCGAGCAGCCGCAAGTTCAGCCCCGCGTCGTCCGTCATCTTCTCTTTCAGGCCGAGCAGGAAGACCTCGGACGAATACCCCCAGCTCAGCAGGTGCCGCGCGACGACGAAGCCGTCGCCGCCGTTGTTGCCGCGCCCGCAGAGCGCCACGACGGCCGCCGCGCCCTTCTCTTTCTCGAGCGCTTGCGCCTGGAAGTACGCCTCGCGCGCGGCCCAGTAGCCCGCGTTCTCCATCAGCGCGCCGCCGGGCACGCCGTACGCCTGCTGCGCCAGCGAATCGATGAGCCGCGTGTCCTCGCGCGAGAGCGTCTCGTGCGAAGCGGGGATCACGAGGTCGTCGGCGCTCGGCGGCGGCGAAGCGTAATGCGCGCTGAACTCGTCGAGCTGCTCGAGCGCGATCCCGTCTTCTGCGGCGTACGCGACGATCTTCTTCAGGTCGGCGCGGCGGGCCTCGGTGAGCAGTTCCGCGTCCGCTCCGGCGACGATCCGCGCCACGCTCTTTAAATGCCGCGGCGTGGGCGATTCGATCAGCTTCAGCTTCGAGGCGAGCAGCGTTTTGCGCTGCGCCTGGGCTTCCGGGCCCAGCTTGTCGGTGAAGGCGAGAAGCTGCACGGTCGCTTCGACGCCCAGGCTTTCGAGGTGCCGCGCCAGGGCCATGCAGATCGCGCCGAGCGGGCCTGGGCCTGCGAGCAGCCAGACCGCGCCGGGGCCTGCGCGGCCGTCTTCAGGCGGCGCGCCCGCGCCGAGTTCCTGCGCGATGCGGCAGGCGTGGTCGCGCGCGCAGTTCTCCATGGCGACGATGCGCCGGTGGCGCTCCAGCGCGTCGGCCGGCGCGGCGGGCGTCTGCGGGATCTTGGCCAGGACTTCGGGCGGAATCGCCAGCCCCGCGGCCTCCTCCTCCTCCTTGTACGCGGTGCTCGGCCGCCGTTTCACAAAAATGATCAGTGCGTACACACCGACGACGAGGATGAAGAAGATGACCACGGCGAGCATCACGGCGTTCTGCATCGGGCCGCCGCGGCCCGCGTCCTCGAAGGACTCGGCGAGGCACGGCCCCGGCGCGGCCGCGAGCAGGCAGGCCGGGAGCGCCACGCTCAGGCGCTCCAGCAGCCGGCGAGTTCGTCGGGGTCGAAGACGGGGCCGTCCTGGCAGACGGTGCGGCGCAGGAGGCCGGTCTTTTTATGCGGCGCGTGCCCATCCACGACGCAGGAGCGGCAGACGCCCACGCCGCAGGCCATCCGGTTCTCCAGCGAGACGCGGCAGGGCAGGCCGCGCGCGCGCGCCAGCCGCGCCGCGGCTTCCATCATCGGTTCGGGGCCCGCGGCGTAGATCGCGGCGCGCGTGCCGCTCAGTTCGCCGTCGAGCAACTCGCGCAGCGCGGCCACGGCGTGGCCCTTGAACCCGCGGCTCCCGTCGTCGGTGGCCTCGTGCAGCGCCAAGCCCGGCGCGGCGACCGCGTCGGCTCGCGCGAGCTGTTCCGCCGTCCGCGCGGCGAGGATCAGGTGGCGCGCGCCGGGGCGTTCGCCCCAGCGCCGGAAGAAGAAGACCAGCGGCGCGACGCCGCTCCCGCCGCCCACGCCGATATGCGTCTCCACGCCCGCGAGCGGTTCGAAGCCGTGCCCGAGCGGCCCGATCACGCGCAGCCGCGCGGCGCGCAAGGTGGCCGCGTCGCGCAGCAGCGCCGTGCCGCGTCCCGCGACGAAGTAGAGCAGTTCGATCGTTCCGGCCGCGGGGTCGGCATCGAGCACCGCCAGCGGGCGCGGCAGCAGCGGGTCGGTATTCAGCGGATCGTCGGGGCGGCAGGCGAGCATCACGAACTGCCCGGGCTGCGCGCACCGGGCCACGCCGGGACTTTTCAAGCGCAGGCGAAAGTAGCGCGACGAGACGGGCTCGTGCGCAAACGCTTCGGCGGTCTCCTGAACAAACCGCGGTTCCGTGGGCGTCGCCATGTCCCGCTAACTTAGCGCGAACGCCGCCGCTTGACCACGGTAAAGGCAGTAACTGAAGTAACGGTAAATGCAGTAACTGAAGTAATCAGTTACTGATTACCGATTACTGTTGTGCCACGAGACGGCGGCTCGGGCCTCCGCGAGGAGGCGCCGGACGAGACAGGGGATAGGCGGTGGACGGCGGGAGCGGGAACTATTTCTTGAAGAGGTTCTCGAGCCCTTCGCGGGCGCGGCCTTCGCGGTCGGCTTGTTCGGCGCGGGGCGAGAGCTTCTTCTGCTGCTCCCGGTCCGGCTTGATCACGCGCTTGACCTTGAAGAACGCGCATTCGTTCTTGCCCAACCGGTCGAACACGAACGCGGCCTTGGGTTCGCGGCACTTGTTGTGCGCATACTCGTCGTAGTGCACGCAATTTGCACAGGCGTGAACCCACGACGAACACCGCTTGCACACGGCGTCCTTGGGTACGTCGTTCTCTTCGAGGAACGGTTCCCCGCACTTGTAACAGGCGGCCATCAGCACTCCTATAGGCGCTCGATCCTTGGACGCCGCGCCGGCGAAAAAGTTCGCCGGAAGTTCTTCGCGTCGGGGAACCGTTGAGCGTACGCCGGTTCCGCCCTGCCGCTCCGTCCGGGGCAGCACACGCCCCTTGAACGGCCAGCGCCGCAGGTCTGATAGGCTGAGTTTCCGGAGCGCGCGGTCGAGCTCAAACGGCGTCGGGTAAATCCCTTCGCCGCGAACGTCCACGCATGGCTTACAGCGTAAAAGCCCTCTCCGGAAAAGATCGGACGAAGCCGTTTGAAACGCACTCTATCTAAGATGGGTCCTGGGAATGGGGTGCTTCAGAGAGACCATCCGCATCTGCGCTTCTTATGCCCTCATTTAACTGGGTTTTCCACGCTTGTCAAGGACCAACGTGTCCAGAAAACGCCGTAAGTTCTTGCACGCGTGCCTTTTAGATTCCGTCTCTTTCACATCCATTATCCGTCCATCTCCAGCGAGATATCCAGCACACGTACGGAATGCGTAAGCGCCCCCGACGAGATGCGGTCCACGCCCGTCTGCGCAATGGCCCGCACCGTCTCCAGCGTCACGCCGCCGCTGGCTTCGAGCAGCGGACGGCCGGGGCGCGTCTTGTAGAACTCCTCGCACCATTCGACCGCCTGCTTCAGCTTCGGGACGTCGAAGTTATCGAGCAGCACGTACTGCGGCGCGCCGCCGCGGCAGACCTTCGCCAGCCCGCCCAGGTCCGTGACCTCCACTTCGAGCGGCAGATTCGGGTACCGCGCCCGCGCGGCCTTCACGGCCTCCGCCGGATCGTTCGCGCCCCAGAGCGCCAGATGGTTGTCCTTGATCAGGAGCATGTCGTAGAGCCCGCGGCGGTGGTTCTCGCCGCCGCCGCACTTGACCGCGTACTTTTCCATGTCGCGCCAGAGCGGCGTGGTCTTGCGCGTGTCCACCACTTTGGCGCGCGTCCCCGCGCACTGCTCGGCGAACCGGGCCGTGAGCGTCGCGATCCCCGAGAGATGGCAGAGCAGGTTCAGCGCGGTGCGCTCGCCAAAGAGCAGCGCGCGGGCGTTGCCGCGCGCTTCGGCGGCGACGTCGCCTTTGTTTACCTTCGCGCCGTCTTTAAGGAAGACCTGCACCTGCATCGCCGCGTTCACGTTCTCGCCGGCGAGGCGCTCGACGGTCTTCCAGCTTCCTTGGCCGGCCTTCGCAGCCTCGGCGGCTTCGCGCATCTCGTCGGCGCGGTCCTGCGCGCTGGGGCTCACGAGTTCCTCCGCCATCTGGAAGATAATCGGCAGCAGGTTCACGCCCGCGAGCACCCCCGGCGCTTTGACCAGGAAGCGCGCCCGCGCCGTCCGGTCCGGCGGCACCAGCGCCTTGCTCGTTACGTCGCCGGTCTCGCCCGGGCCGTGGTCTTCAATCAGGGCCATGCGCAGCCGGTCGTACAGCGGCAGCGGCTCAAGGGCCGGTCCGGGCGGCGGATTCTGTGCGGGCATCTGCGCCATGCGAGCCTCCAGGTTCCCAACACTCCGTAGCTCCGCCGTCCCGGTGGAGGCCTCAAGTGAGACCATCGGCGGGACACCGATGCTACGGAATATAGAGGAGGGCGCGGGCTGGGGAAAGTGCGGCGGCCGAGGCTCTGCGTTGGGTGGCCCAGTTGCGGGCTCGTGCTTCAGGGCTCGTGCGCCGTGCTGAAGTTCAGGTTGAAATAAAGGAGCATGGCCGTCGCCACGACCACTGAGGCGAGGAGAAGCTGCAACAGCCCGAATTGAACGGTCCAGCGATGGCCCGTGGGCTGCCAGAAGGTGTTCGACCCCGACGGAACTCTTTTAAAAACCAGCAAGCTCACGCCCAAACATCCGGCAAACACAAAGGCAAGTTGTGGATGGGCCAGTTGGATCACGCTTACAAACGTTCCGAATCCGAATACGAGATAGGTACCCGGAGACAGTTGGCGAGGCGGAATGCCGGTTTCCGCCTGTCTGAGATCGGCCTCGTATAAACCGTATTGGAACGCCAGCCCGTACCAGCTCAATAGGCTTACAAAAAGAGAAACGAGGAGGCGAAGCGCGCCGGTGTCTTTCATGCCTTACGCTCCTGCGCGCTTCAGTCCTCGCCGCCAGCGGAACCAGGCCAGCAGCGCCAGCGGCAGCGTCGCGGGGAAGAGCGTGAAGATCGCCACGAAGATCCCCGCGCGCGCCGCGGGCTTCCGGCCGGCTTCGCTGCGGCGGCAGAGGTCCGCGGCGACGAAGAGCCCGCACGAGCCCGCGATAAAAATATACACCGCCCAGCCGAGGAACTCGGCCATGTGCGAACGGTCCGAACCATAGAGCGCCGCGAGCAGCGCGAGACCTGAGCCGTAGCAGAGCATCGCGACGACGAGATCCTGCGCCCAGACCTGAAGCTTGGGCGCGGCTGCGGCCGATAAAGCGGCGCCGTCCGGTCCGGCGCTCGCGCGCTGTCCGCGGTGCGTCCACCAGGAGATCAGGAGCACCAGCCAGCCCACGGTGCCACTCAGGCCCAGCGCGAGGAAGAGCCAGACGCCCCAGTCGCGGTGCAGATCGTTGGCGACCGCGATGCCAAACCAGAGCGCGCCGGACCACGCCACGGCGCCGATGACCGAGGCGGCAAAGAGCGCGAGCGGCTTGCCCAGCAGCGGCCCGGCCGCCAGCGCATTCATGGCCACGCGGTAGGGCCAGTAGAAGACGAAAAGCAGCCCAAACCCGCCGAGCGCCATCCCGCCCAGGATCATGAGCACTTCGCCACCGCTGATGCAGCCGAGCGTCAGGGGAACCGGCATCTGCGTTCGCTCCTTTTCCGCTGCTTCGCTTCCGTAGCTCCGCCGTCTCGGCGGAGATCGCAGCGGCATCCCGCCTGCCGTTCTTTATCCGGCTTCAGCCGGATTTTAGATGTTGCTTGCCACCAGCTTTAGCTGGTGGTGGCGTGGCCTTTCCTTCACAACGGAGCCGGCTTCAAGCCGGCTTCCCGGGCTCCACGGAGGGCCTAAGCCCATTTTGCTAATGGCAAGCCGGCTGAAGCCCGGCTCGTATCCCCTCATCTGCGCCACCCCCACCACCTGAAGGTGGTGGCAAGCAACCTCAGGAAGCCTGCTGAAGCAGGCTTGAACGGCATGCTTTTGGCGCCATTTCCTTCTCCGCCACTATACCGAGATTTGCGGGCGCTTCGAGATACCGTTAGGATGCGCGGCGGCTTTTTCCTGGTTTCGTAGCATCGGCGTCCCGCCGATGGTTCCACCGGAGTCGTTGCCGGTGGTGGTTTGAGCAGCGGCGGGACGCCGCTGCGACCTCCGCCGAGACTGCGGAGCCACGAATAGCGGAGCCGCGTGCGGAGGACGGGTGTGCCGAATCCCTGGGCGGTCGTTACGGGCGCGTCGTCGGGCATCGGCGCGGCCATCGCGAACGAACTGGGCCGGCGCAAGTGGAGCGTGGTCCTGGTTGGCCGCGACGAGGCCGCGCTGGCCGAACAGGCGCGCGCGGTGGCCGCGCATTCCGTCGAAGCGCTGCCCATCGCGGCGGACCTGGCCTCGGCGGCGGGCCTCGAGATTTTGAAGCGCCGCCTCGCGCAGGACGGCCTCGCGCCCGAGATTCTCGTGAACAACGCCGGGTTCGGGCTGCACGGGCCGTTCGAGAAGAGCGACGGCGTGGCGGCGGCGAAGATGATCGACCTGCAGCTAAAGGGCATGGTGGAGCTGACGCGTGCCTTTCTGCCCGCGATGCTGGAGCGCAAGAGCGGCCGGATTCTCAACGTCGCTTCGGTGTACGCGTTCAGCCCCGTGCAGAACCAGGCGGTGTACGCGGCCTGCAAGGCGTTCATGCTCTCGTTCTCGCGCTCGCTGGCGCTCGAACTGTACGGCTCGGGCGTGACGGTCTCGGTGCTCTGCCCGGGCATCACGCACACGCGCTTCCGCTCGCGCGCGGGGATGCAGGACAAGCCGTCGGCCTTCGCTCTGGAAGCAAGCGCGGTGGCGGCGCTCGGCGTGCGCGGGCTGCTGCAGGGCCGGCTCCTGATCGTGCCGGGCTGGGGCAACCGGCTGTACGTCGCGAGCGCGCGCTGCCTGCCGTCGGGCGTGCTGGGCGGCTTCACGAAGTGGTTCAACCGCCGCCGCGGCATCGCGGGGCACGCGGAGGGCCGGGTGTGATCAAGGACATGAAATGGTGGGGCTGGGGCGACCCCGCCTTCGTCTTTCCCCTGGACGAGAAGCCGCTGCTCTGGCCGTTCATCCAGAAGTCGCTCGGCTTGAACGCGGCCACGCGCCAGACGCCGCCGGTGGACCGCGCCTCCCTGCGCCTGCCCGAGCCCCGCACGAACGCCGCGTTCATGCAGGCCGTCCAGGGCGTCCTCAAGCCGGGGCAGATCGCGGGCGACGACGAGCAGCGCCTGATTCACACCTACGGGAAAAGTTTCCCCGATCTCTTCCGCGTCCGGCAAGGCATCGTCGGTAACGCGCCGGACGTGGTGCTCTTTCCCGAGAGCCACGCCGAGGTCGAGGCGCTGGTCGCGGCGGCCACGCGCACCGGGGTTAAGCTGGTCGCGTTTGGCGGCGGCACCAACATCGTCGGCGGCGTCGAGCACCTCGATACCGCAGCCATGCGCGTGACGCTGGACATGCGGCGCATGAGCCGTGTGCTCGAGATCGACCGGGACTCGTGGACGGCCACCATCGAGGCCGGCGCGCCGGGCCCGAAGCTCGAGGACGACCTGCAGGCGCTCGGCTTCTCGCTCGGGCACATGCCGGACTCGTTCGAGTTCGCGACGCTCGGCGGCTGGCTCGCGACGCGCTCGGCCGGCATGCAGTCCGACGCCTACGGCAAGATCGAGGACATGGTGGTGGCGCTGAAGCTGGTGAGCCCCGCGGGCACCCTCGCGACGAAGCTGACGCCCAAGTCTTCCGCCGGCCCGGACCTCGACCAGATCGTCGTCGGCTCCGAGGGCATCCTCGGCGTCATCACCGAAGCCGTGATGAAGGTCCACCCCAATCCTGCGGTGAAGGACTACCACGGCGTCCTCTTTCCCGATTTCGAGTCCGGGTCGGCCGCGATCCACGAAGTGATCAGCCGCCGCGCGGCGCCGACAATGTTCCGCCTCCAGGATGCCGACGAGACGCAGCTTGCCTTCAGCATGAAGGCGCCCTCGGCGGGCCTCTCCGGGTTCATCCAGAGCCAGGTGAAGAAGTACCTCAAGGCTCGCGGCTACGCGCAGCCGTGCCTGATGATGGTCGGCTTCGAGGGTGACGCGGAGTACGTCGCCGAGATGCGGCGCAAAGTGATCCCGATGGTGAAGAAGCACCGCGGTTTCCACCTCGGCAACAGCGTCGGCAAGACGTGGACGAAGAACAAATTCGCGGTGCCGTACCTGCGCGACATTTTAATGAACCACGGCTGCATGGTGGACGTGGCCGAGACCGCCGCCGTCTGGTCGAAACTGCTGCCGCTGTATCACGCGGCGCGCAACGTCATCAAAGAACAGTTCAAGAAAGAGGGCTATCCCGGCTACATCGGCTGCCATATTTCGCATTCGTACGTCGACGGCGCATCGCTTTATTTTACCTTCGCCTCGCAGCAGCTTCCGGGAAAAGAACTCGAACAGTACTACCGCTTCAAGCGCCTGATCACCGAGACCTTCATGCGCAACGGCGGCACGCTCTCGCACCACCATTCCGTCGGCTACGAACACCGCCCGTGGATGGAGCGCGAGGTCACGCGCCCGGGCCTCGAAGCCCTGCGCGGCCTCAAGCACGCGCTGGACCCGCACGGCGTGATGAACCCCGGCAAGCTGATCCCGCCCGCCGACGCAAAAACCACGAGCGCGCCCACGCCCGCGGCTTCGATCCCTGTCGAAACGCCATGAATAATATCCGCGCGCATTTCGAATTAATTTGATGCGGGTAGCGCTCCGAAACGTCCCTCTAATGAGGGAAGCCAAGACCAGGGGAGGAGGATAGATCGGAGGTCTATCCGATATGAGTAAACTCTGCTTGAGCGCCGCGGCTCTGTTTTTGGCGATTCCTTTCGCAAATATGCAAACGGCCAAGGCGGAAGTAGACGTGGAAGTTGGCGTTCCGATCGTTGTTGAGTCGGAACCCGAAGTCATTTACGAAGGCGACGTGGTCTATTACCGCACGCACCACGGCGGCCGTTACTACTACAGTTCGGTCTACGACGGTCCGTATTATTACACGCGCTCGTACTCGGGCCCGACGTTCTCGTTCAGCTTCGGCGGCGGACGCCACCACCACCACCAGCATCACCGCCACCACCGTTAATCGCAGCCGTCGATTCCAATAGAAAAGCGGAGCGGGCATAGGTGGCCCGCTCCGCTCTTTTTCGTACGCCGTTCCCTGACCGCCGTCCTCTGCTTTACTTCAGCTTCACCTCGTGCCCGGCCGCGGCGCTGGCGTAGATGCCGTCGAGCATCTTCTGGACCATCAGGCCGTGTTCGGCGGGCGCTTCGCTCTTGCGCTTGCCGAGGCACACGTCCACGAAGTGGCGCATCTTGCAGGGGAAGATCTCGACCTTGGGGACATGCGCGGGCACGCTGTTGAGCATCATGCCGGCCTCGTCGTGGAAGAGCGCGGCGTTCTCCCAGTTCGCGCCGCACTTCTCGCCCATGATCTGAAAGTTCCAGAGGTCCTTCTCGATATGCGCGGCGAAGGAGGACTCGAGGTGGATCACGGTCCCGTTCTTCATGCGCAGCATGCCGACGGCGAGGTCCTCGACGGTATAGGTCTTGTGGTCCCACGCTCCCCAGGCGCAGGAGGCCGCGGGAGTTTTGTTGCCGAGGTAGGTCCAGATCTGGCCCGAAGCCGCGACGGGTTCGGGCGCACCGATGGCGTAGTGGGCCATCTCCAGCGCATGCACGCCGATGTCGATCAGCGGCCCGCCGCCCTGCAGGTCCTTGCGCCCGAAGACGCCCCAGCTCGGGATGCCGCGCCGCCGCATCGCCTGGATGCGCACGTACAGGATCTTGCCGAAGTGGCCTGCGTCGATCGCCTTCTTGAGCACCTGCGTGTGGCCGTCGAAGCGAAACTGAAAACCGATGACGAGGTGCTTCTTGTTCCGCTTCGCCGCGGCGAGCATCTTCGCGCCTTCGGCGGCGTTCATGGCCAGGGGCTTCTCGCAGAGCACGTGGCAGCCGGCGTTCAGCGCGTCGATGGTCGGCAGGCAGTGCAGGTAGTTCGGCGTGCAGACGCTCACGGCGTCCAGCTCCACGTGCTTGAGCATCTCCTGCCAGGTCTTGAACGTCTGCGGAACGCTGTACTTGTCTTTAAAGCGCGCGAGCCCGGGCTCGCTGACGTCGCACGCGGCGAGGATCTCGACGTCCTCAAATTTCTTGTAGTTGTCGGCATGCGTGCCCGCGATGCCGCCGGCCCCGATGAGCCCGACGCGGAGTTTGGTTTTGGGAGCGTCCTGCTTGGCCATGGTGCGTTTGCCCTTTCGTGATGGTGTGGCCCCCGCCGTTCGCGGCAGTGGCTAAAAGAGGTTGTTGTCCGACGGTCCCGGAAGCATAGCGCAGGCCCGCGTTTTGGCTATGCGAGGATGGCGGCGGTGCAGCGCACGCGGGTGGCGTGAGCGCGTCCGCCGAAAATATGAACTGCGCACCTCCACGACCTCAACACAGAGGCGCAGAGACACGGAGGCCACAGAACTCTGCAAAAAATGTATAAAGCAGTCCTCCGTCGTTCTCCGTGCCTCCGTGTCTCTGTGTTGAGGTCGTGGCCGTTCTGCCGCGCAAGAATTGGAGCGCGAGGGAGGGCGGAAGACATTCCGGTCTACGCGCGCCTGCATCTTGCGTTCCGCGCGAAAGGGCGGTAGACCCCTCGCAATATGGCCAACGGTCGCAAACCTACACCTGCTTCTCCCCTCGCTGCCGCGCCGCCCAAGACCCTGCGCGTCTACTTCGCGGCGCCGCTCTTTACGCTGCTCGAACGCCGCGCGAACCGCTCGCTGGCCAAAGCGATCCAGCGCGAACTGCCCGAAGGCGAAATCGTGTTGCCGCAGGACTTCAAGCACGAAGGCAAGTTCAACGACGAGAAGGCCTTCGGGCTGATCTTCGCCGACTGCATCGGCGGCATCGACGCCGCCCACGTGGTCCTCGCCTGGCTCGACGGCCCCGACGCCGACAGCGGCACCGCCTTCGAAGTCGGCTACGCGTTCGCCAAGGGCGTCCCGGTCGTCGGCTTCCGCACCGACTTCCGCCAGAACCAGGAGAAGGGCCTCAACATCATGCTCGCGCGCGCTTGCGCCGGCTTCGTCTACCGCCCGAGTTTCGACGAAGACGTGGACGGCCTGGCGCGCGACATCGCGCGCGTGGTCCGCAAGGCCGCGCCGATCCGGCAAAACGTATCCGGAAAACCCGAACGGTAACTCTACAAGGAGACATGCCTATGAAGACGACCTGGAATCTCTTGGCCTTGGCCGCGCTGCTGCTTGGCCTTACGGCATGCGGTGGCGGCGGTCTTCCCGACGCGACCAAAACGCCGCCCCCATTGACCGCCGGCGCTTACAAAGTCGCGAACCTTTGCGCCTTCGAGCCCCCCAAAGGCTGGACCATCACGAATTTTCCGGGCCAGAAATACCCCATGATCGCAGGGCCCGCCTCCGACGGCTTCGCGCCCAACATCGGCGTCACGGACGAGAAAGCCAACATGAGCCTCAAGCGCTACGTGGACGCCAGTCTCGAACAACTGCCGAAGCAGATTGGCCCGCTCACCGACCTGACCACCACCGAGATGAATTCCGCGGAAGGGCGCCCCGGCTTCCGGCTCGCTTACGACGCCACCCAGGCGGGCCAAAAGCTCCATCTCGTCCAGTACTGTTTTCAGGGCAAGAACGAGATGATGATCATCGTCACGTTCGCGCGCAAGAGCACGCAGGATGCCGGCTTTGACGCCCTCTTCGACGCCAGCATGCTGACGTTCCGCCTGGAGTGAGCATGAACACCAAAAAAATCTACCTCTGCGGGCCGATCATGGACTGCGCCGTCGGCGATTCCAAGGACTGGCGCACGCGCGCCAAGGAGCGCCTCGCGGGCCGCTTCATTCTGCTCGACCCCATGCGCCGCAACTTCCGCGACAACGAGATCGACAGCTCCAATGAGATCGTCGAGTTCGACCTGCAGGACATCCGCGACGCCGATCTGATTCTGGTCAACTACTCGAAGGCCAGCGTGGGCACCTCGATGGAAGTCTTCTACGCCAGCCACGACTTGGGAAAGTTCGTGATCGCCTTCTCGCCCTACGACTTTAAAGACTGCTCCCCCTGGATGGTCCGCTTCAGCACCAAGATCCTCCCCAACCTCGAAGGCGCGCTGCACTACATCGAACGGCATTTTTGACCGGATGCTTTCGAATTTCGTGCTTCGATTTTTCGGATTTTCCGTTCCGTTACTTTCCAAGCTCCACCAGCCGCTTCAACATCGTCATGCGCGCCTTGTCCAACTCCTCGGCGGTCCACTTGGCCTGGTCGGTCTTGTAGCCGTCCACGCTCCACGCGGCCAGCGCAGGGTCGTCGGGCTTCGCGGCCTGTTCGAGCGTCAGGCGGATGCGCGCGTCCAGCAGGCCCTCGCGCACGCTCAGCCACATTGGCGTCTTCAGCGCGCCGAACTTCTGGTGGACGTAGAAGCACGGATACGAAGGCTCGCGCCCGTCCAAGTTGTGGTACGCGAAGCCCTGCGTGTACAGCCCGATCCACTGCATGCGCCCTTCGACGCCCAGCTTGATCCCGCGCCACATATGCAGGCCCATGCCGTAGCGGTCGAGCCCGTTGTTGTAGACCCACGGGTGCTTGCCCGCGGCCTTCAGCGCCTTCAGGTCCTCGGCCGTATGGAGGTTAAACGCCGGTGCGTAGCTCGCGTCGCGCAGCTTCTCCCACAGCGCGTTGTCCTTGTGCACGCTCGTGTAGCCCACGGTGCGGATGCCCGCGGCGGTGTACGGCGCGAGGAAATCCAGCACGCGCTGCAGCTCCGCGTCGGTGCCGGGCTCGTCATACGAGTACCAGTAGAACGGCGGGAGCCCGTTCTCCTTCTCGAACGTGGCCAGCCCCTCGGCGAGCGCCTTCGGATCGCCGAACCCCTTGTTCAGCCGGTCGAAGAACCCGCCGTAGTTGGTGAAGCCCTTGTTCATGCCGTACTGCGCGGCCAGCTTGAGGTACTTCACCGCGCGGTCGCCGCTGAACTTCCCGTTCTGGACACGAATCTGCAGGCCCACGCCTCCGGCGGGGCAGGTGAGGCCCGCGCGGCCCTGCTCCTGCAGCAGGCTCTCTTGCAGTTTCCACCACGCGTCGTCGTCGATCAGCCCCGGCCCGAACGGCAGCGCGTTCATGAACAGGCCCAGCGGGATCGGGATCTCCGCGAGCTTCACCGCCGCGACGTTCAACTTTACCGGCAGCGCGAGCTTCTCGCCGCCGCCGCCGATCTCGATGCTGCCCGCGTACGCGCCGGGCTTGGCGTCCACCGGCACGTCGTACTCGAAGATCACCGAGCGCGTCAGCTCCGGCCCGCAGGTGAACTCCGGTTCGGGCCGATAGTGGTTGATGTCCAACCACACCGCGCCCACGCCGTACTCGCGCTGCGGCATGTAGCGTCCATAAGAAATACCCGGCGCGGCGATCTCGCCTGGGCCTTTAAGCGCGGCGGCGCTCGCGATAAGCGAGAGGTCCTTCTTCGCGTAGACCGCCAGATGGATCGTCACCTTCTGCCCGGTCACGGCCGTCAGCTCGGGCAGCGGCGCACCCTCGGGCTTGTTCGGCCAGTCGCGCGGATAGACCAGTGCGCCCGGCGCGAGCGGTTCCGCGACCAAGTCCTTCGCCGGGGCCGCACGGTCCTTGCGCCGGCCGCGGTCCTGCGGCGCGTAGGTCGTCGCGATCGTCTTCTTCTGCAGCGCGATATGCGCGTCGATGAACGCCTTGCCCTCGGCCGTGTCCGGCGCGAGCACGATCCCCGCGACGCGCAGCGGATGGTTGTTCGCGTCTTTCACTTCGAGCGTGAAGGTGTTCCCGCCTTTTTCGGACTTGAACTTGAACGACGCGATTGCGCCCGCGGGCCAGATCAGCTTGTCCGCGAGCTGGTCGAGATTCGTGATCTCGGTGTCCTGAAAGAAGAAGTGCGGGCCCGCGGGGGAGAAGTCGTGCTCGTGGACGACCGCGCCGTTCACCTTCAGCGCCGCGTGACTGTACGCGCACTGCTCTTCTTCCCAGAATCCGCTGCGCTCGAACGCGATCCACCCGAGGTACTCGCCGCCGGGCAGGTCGCAGCGGAATCCGCCCCCGTCAAAGCCCACCCCGTCGCCCAGCAGTGGCGTGGGATAGCTCGTGGCCTTGCCCATTACCGACCCGCGCCCGCCGAGCATCCCGTAGCCCGGCTGTTCCTTGTACAGCGTGTTCTCGTGGATGCCGATGTACTGGCCCATCACCTGGTGGCCGGTCTTGCCGAAGTCGAACGCGAGCCCGCCGGCCGTCTCGAGCTTCTTCACCTTCACCACTTCCATCTGATCAATGAAGATCGGGCCGTCGCCGCCGTTGCTGAAGCTCACGCGCGTGATGCTGCCCACATCGATGGGCGTCTTCGTCGGCCCGCGGTACGGCGCGTTCTCCTCGCCGCGCCACAGCCCGCCCGAAAAGTCGAGCTCGATCGTGTGCTCGCCCGGCAGCACGCCGAAGCCGTTCTGGTGCCGGTCGAGGAAGACCGTGTGGCTGTCCTGCAGCTCGAACCCCACGCTCACCGTCTTGTCCGTCTTGTTGTTCACGTGCACGCGCAGCAGCGTGTAGCCCTTCCAGTCCTTCAGCTTCAAGGTCGAGATCGCCGCCATCAGCCCTGCGTCGATCCGCAACGACTGCTCGCCGTCCGACTTCCATTCCTTGGAGAACCCCACCACGCCCGGCTTGTCCCCCGGCCATTTGTTGATCTCAAACGCCTGCTCGAAGTCCTGGACGACCGCCGACGGCTCGTCTTCTCCGTGCGCAGCCTGCACGAACGCAAGCGCAACCCATGCAGCGGCCAAAGCAGTCCACGTGCGCATGCGTTGAGTCTCCTCCTGCGCTGCCAGTTGGATGTTGAAATACGCCGCGATATTCAGCGCGGCATTTGTGATACACCTATCGATCCCATTTGTGGACCTGATTTCTCAAGAGCACGTCTCCGCGCGCCGAGTTCCTTCCAAGTCTAGAATAAACCCGCCTACATCGTCTAGACTTCCATAAAGCGATTTTCACGCACCGGAACTGGGTGCCAGAGCTTTTCCTGGTCCATGCTCCTATCCGAGAACCCAACGCTTACCACATTTCGCCCTGCGCACCGCGCCTCACCCGCTCGGTACCGTGCTTCCTCTAAATTGATTTTTCCCGCCCCGCCATTCTTCGTGAATCTTGGTGTTCTTCGTGCCTTCGTGGTGAATCCGTGTGCCGTTTTTGCCGTTACGGCTCTTCCGTCCGCTCCAGCTCCGTTCCGCCCGCCGCGAGCACGATCCACGCCAGCGGCAGGTCGCCGCCGTAGTGTTCGCCTTCCACGCTGTAGGTCAGCGTCCGCCGCGCGCCCGGCGTGGCGGGGCCGGCTTCGAGCGCTACGTCCCAGGCTTCGCCCGCGAAGAAGTCCTCGTACCACGATTCCAGGTCCCACTCTTCCAGTTCGCCCGGCTCGCACGCGCCGAAGCGTTCCAGCGCCGCGAGCCGCTTCTCGTCGCCGTGTGCCTCCCGCAGCCACTCCGGATAGTCCTCGATGTTCCCGGTGAAGAACGCCGGGTCGATCGCCTGTTCTTCCTTGTCCTCGCGGATCAGCTCCACGAGTTCCCCCAGCCGCTCGGCGGCCAGCTTCGCCGCCTTCGGTTCCTTCGGCAGATGAAAGTGCAGCTTGATCCGCATGGGTGCTCCGCGAAGCCTCTCCCTTACCGCTCTCCGCCTTACCCCCGTCACCCACCAAGAACAACTCAGAATCGAGGGAGGACTGACGGGTTGACTGGTTAATGGGTTCGCTGGTTAACCAGCCGTTAGGCCCGTAGGGCCGCGCTGAAATAGCCAGGGTCGGAGTCCCGATTTATTGGGACGCAGGCCCTTGTACCCGCCGCACACGCTGGGGAAAGCCTCGCAGGGGCGGAAGAGAATCTATTTACGCGCGGCGTGCGAGTTACAGGCGGTTACATTTTTGGGTCAATTTCATAAGATATATTTAGGTCACGTTCGCAAGTCGTGAGGGGAAATTGCGCCTGAATATTTAGGCAAACAATCAAGTGCCGAGGGCTTCTGCCATGGCGGGTGAACGCAGGTTTTGGCGAGTTCGGTTTGGTCTCCGGACGCTGGTGTGCATGACCGCACTTGCCGGGGCCATCGCAGGGCCGTGGGTAGGCGCGCACTACAAGCGCCAAGTGGTCCACGATGATGCCGCGCGGGTTCGTGAACGAATACGCGAAACCGTCCAAGCCGAGACCGCCGCCATCGTTAATGCAAACAATGGAATGGATGGTGGACTTCTGACCACATTTGACGAGTCCGTCTGTCCGGATGTGTTCGTCATGAACATCCGCCGAGAGATCGTTCAGAATTGCAATGTATCCCTGATCGACCTTACGGTGATGGCGCACATGGGCGCGCTTGAACTCGGGCGCATCTGGATCTTGAGGCGGAATGGCCGGTACAACGACCATCTGGTCGAGCGCGTCCGAGTGGCGCTGGGCGCTATGGGTTACACGGTGAATGTGGCTGGCTGAACGCACACCTGAGACTTGGCACGCGGGGCGAATCGGATAAGATTGCCAGTCACGCCGCGGGCGTGGCGGAATTGGCAGACGCGCGGGACTTAGGATCCCGTGGAGCAATCCTTGAGGGTTCGAGTCCCTCCGCCCGCACCACATCCGAACGGACTTTTTCACCGCGGAGAACGGCGAAAAACAGTGAACAGAATAGTGAACAGTAAGAAAAGTAAAAACAGTAATCAGTAACTACGAACTACGCCGTTCATCCGCTAATTTGCACGAAGAAACACGAATAAAATCCATGGCTGCGGCTGGGTTCAGGGTTTTTTGTCGAGCTCGGCGGCGAGGGCTGCGCGCATCTCGTACCAGGCGTTGACGTCGGTGGACCAGGGCGGCGTTGCGATCTTCTGCGTTACTTTCGGCTTCGCCTTGCCGGTCGCGTCGGCGCTCTGCGAGTCCGTGCCGGCGGCTTCGTTCATGATGGCGGGCATGGCTTCGGCGAGCGCGACGGGCAGCACCTTCTTGACGGCGGCGTCGGCGACGGCTTCCTTGCCGGCCTGCTTGAGCAGCCAGCCGTACTCGTAATCCTGCTGGCCGCGGCGGTAGGCCTTCATGCGCAGGCAGGAGAGCGGACCTTCGATCGCGGGGAGGCCGAGGTCCGGCAACCGCGCGCCGGGATAGAAGAGCGTGCCGTTGCCCCAGCGGTTCTCCTTGGCCTTGGTCATCACGTCCTTCGGCGCGACGTCGTGGTAGTCCATCGCCCACCAGAACGAGCCGTTGATCTTGTAGCGCCAGCAGGCGACGCCCCACGTCCGCAGGTCGATGCCGCTGGCGTTGACGACGTTGAGCCCGATCGCGGGCGGCGCGTGGTGGTAGAACCAGGCGGTCTCGCCTTGCTGCATGCGTTCGTGGAGAAACTCCGCGTCGCACGCGGCGGCGTTGGGCGACCACCAGCGGATCACGCCGCGCAGGTCGAGCGCGGCATCGGCGGCGAGCGTCTTGGGATTGGTGTGCGAGGTCCACATCAGGTCGATGTGGTGCTTGCCGGCTCCGGCGTCGAGCGCTGCGGCGAGTTTCTTCTGGTTCGCGCGGAACTCGGGCGTGTTCGCGCATTCGTCGAGGATGTAGGCGAAGAAGCGCTTCTTGTCCCACTTCTTTTCGACGCAGTGTTCCCAGAACGCCTTGGCCTGTTCGGTGTAGGTCTGCAATTCCGCGTCGGTCCAGTCCTTCATCTTGCCGGTCTTCTCGTCCACGCGCCCGTTCACTTCGGGGAACGGCGCGCGCCAGAAGGTGACGCCGGTGTTCGCGCCGGGGCCCACGTAGCCGTTCTCGGGCGTAAAGAGCGCGCCGTCCAGGATCGCGCCATACGCTTTGTCGTAGAGGTCGCGCTGCACGAAGAACTTGGGCCCGGCGGTGCGGCCCTCGCGGTCGGAGATCTCGAAGCGGTGCTGGTGCGCCATCTGGTGGTAGCGCTTCGCGACGGGCCACCACTTGTCGAAGCCGGCCTGCTTATAGACGGCGTTCTCGAACTCGTAGCAGATCCCGTAGAACTCGCCGTAGCCGTCCACGTGCGCTTCGTCGGGGAGCGTAAACGAGTGGACGGTGAGTTGCAGCGTGGCTTCAAGCTGGAGTTCCTTGCCGGCGGTGACGCGGATGGGGGCGGTGTAGACGCCGGGCGCGGCGTCCTTGGGGATGTAGAGGTCGATCCAGACGCCCTGGTTCGCGCCGTGGGCGGTCTGGATGTCGAAAGGCGCGCCGACGGGTTTGTGCGCGCTGCCGTAGGGATCGCGGAAGGGCGCGAGGATCTCCGGGTACCACTTGCGGTCGGGGAAGGCGGTGTTCTTGTCCCAGATCCAGCCGTTGCCGATGGAGTAGTACCAGCGGCCGGCTTCGACGAACTGATAGCACTCCTGCGCGAGCTGGAGGTTCGGGTTCGCGGCGATGACGCCGGGGCCTTTGAGGTCGCCGATCTCGACGTTGACGTCCTTCACGTCGGTGCGCGCGGTGAGCATCAACTGAGCGGCGACCATCTCGTTGCGCCCGCCGTGCAGGAGCACGCGCTTTTCCTTGGGATCCCAGAAGTGCGGCGAGGCCGGGACGGCTTCGTCCTTGGCAAGTTTCTCGCAGTCGCCCACCGCGGCGAGCGCCAGCGGCGCTTCGTCGACGGCACGCAGCATGGAGGCGGCGCAGGCCGCCAGAGCGAGGGCCAGCAGGACGAGACGGGCCGAAGGCATGTACGAACTCCTTGAGGGGGAGACCGGGCGACGGTTCAAGCTTCAGTAAACTTCGGTTGCCGATGCCCCCCCTTGCGGGGGAGGGTTAGGGTGGGGGGTCGATGAACCCAAGGCGTCCCCCCTC
>JACQFI010000074.1 GCA_016200135.1 Planctomycetota bacterium | reverse complement strand
GTCTCCGGCGTCACCATAACGCTGAAAGCCGCGCCCGTTCCGCGCATCCGGCCCTCGGCGTGGAGGCGGGCATCCGGCAGCGGCTGTCCGCGCGAACCGGGAGCCTTTTGTGCGAAGCCACAAGTCCTTTGGCTTCCCCTGGGGAAAACTGTTTTTTGCTAAGCATAAGAAAAAAACTGCAGTCGCTCGGATCGGCGTCCCGCCGCGGGCTTGCCACGGCGCTCGCGGGGTGATACACGTCGCTCGGCTATACTATGGAAAGGACCGCCCATGCCCAAGGACTCGCGCTACGTTCAGATCGCGCTCTCGATCCAGAAGATGCTCGAGAACGACGGGAAACTCGACCAGAAGGAACTCGACGAATTGCTCGCGCTCGCCCTGTTGGATAACGAGATCGACGAGGACGAACGGCGCATCCTGCATCTCATCTTCCGGCAACTCGAACCCAAGGACGTCACGCCCGACGCGTGGGCACAGCTTCAGGACGTGCGGAAGAAGTACGCGCTCTGAGGGGTCAGGGATCAGGGACGGCGCAACTGCGTCTCGAACCCTTCTTAAATATTCTCTTTCAATCTGCCTTTTTCGTTCTTCGCTGTTCGCTCCATGCTCTACGCACCACGCTTCTCGCTCCACGAGCCGTCAATGTGCGGCCTTGGCGGCGCCGCCGGCGGCGGCCTCTTCGGCCTTCATCGCCTCGGCGAAGCGGTTCTTGTCGATGCTCTTCATGTAGGCTTCCTTCGCGGTGATCAGCTTGGCTTCCAGATGCTTATTCAGCGCGTCGTCCATGGTTACCATGCCGTCGAGGCCGCCGGAAGTCATGATCGAGTTGAGCTTCGCGATCTTGCCTTCGCGGATCGCGGCGGCGCTGGCGGTGTTGCTGACGAGGATCTCCTGGGCGGCCACGCGCCCCTTGCCGTCGGCTTTGCGGCAGAGCGTCTGCGAGACGACGCCGCGCAGCGAGCCCGAGAGCATCGTGCGGATCTGCGGCTGCTGCCCCGGGGGAAAGACGTTCACGATGCGGTCGATGGTCTTGGCAGCGCTGTTGGTGTGCAGCGTGCCAAAGACGAGCACGCCCATCTCGGAGGCGCTGACCGCGAGCGCGATGGTCTCGAGGTCGCGCATCTCGCCGACCAGAATCACGTCGCAGTCTTCGCGCGTCGCGGCGCGCAGCGCGCTGGCGAAGCTCTTGGTGTGCTCGCCGACTTCACGCTGCGTGATGATCGATTTCTTCGGCGGATGGACGAACTCGATGGGTTCCTCGATGGTGAGGATGTGCCGCGCATATTTCTCGTTGATCTCGTTGATCATCGCGGCGAGCGTCGTCGATTTGCCCGAGCCCGTCGGCCCGGTGACGAGCAGCAGGCCGCTGCGAATCTTGGTGAACTCGTAGAGTTTGGCCGGCACGCCGAGCTGTTCGAGCGTGAGGATCTTGACCGGGATGATGCGGAAGACGGCCGCGAAGCCGTGCACCTGCTTGTAGTAATTGGCGCGGAAGCGGTCGGTGGCGCCCATTGCGTAGGCAAAGTCGGCGTCGCCGGTCTTCACGTACTTGTCCCAATGATGCGCGGGGCAGATCTCCTTCAGGTACGCGGTGATCGTGTCATGCGTGAGCAGGGGCTCGTTGGGGATGGGCGTGACGTGCCCGTGCTGGCGGTACTTGGGCGGCTGGCCCTCGAGCAGCAGCATGTCCGAGCCGCCGGCCTCTTTCATGACATGGAAAAGTCGGTCGATCGCAGGCATGATGTGGACCCCATTAAAGTGAAGCCAGCAGCTTATCGTAGTCCGCGTGAGAGCCAATCCAAATCCACACGAAGCCGGTCTCGTCATTGTATCCAAGCGCACGCCAATGAATGCCTACTCTGACCGAATAGGCGGATTTCTTGTTATGTATTTTTTTTGAAGTGCAGGCTGGGGTGTCTTGGATTGCGCAGCCACAGTTTGAATGCGAAGCGCGCTTGCTTCTTCACGTTCTTGGGCAAGCTTCGAAAGGCCCTTCTGAATTCTTCAGTCGTCGCCGAGGTCAAGACTTTCCTCTAACGGACGAGTTTTCCCGCGCCGGTGCTCTTCCTTGGCTCTATCCACCATTTTTGCCAGCTTGTCTTGAGATTTGGCAAAAGCCTCCGACCATTTCTTCTCCGACTCGATCCCTTCAAGCACCAACGCGGCAAACGCGTCCTGCTCTTTCTTGGGACGCTTTTCCAGGGTCTTGATTGCACGGTCAAGAAGTTTAGTCATGCCCTTTCCTCGACAAACACAGCTTACTTCGAGCGCTCATACACGCAAATCATCATTGCTCTGAAATCCGCACCAGCACCTTCAGCGCGCCTTTTTTCGCCGCGAGTTCGAAGGCTTCGACGCCCTGCGCGAGCGGCTTGCGGTTGTCGATGAGCGCGCGCACGTCCACCTTGCCTTGCGCGAGCAGCCGCAGCGCCGGCCCGAAGCGCCCGCAGCGGCTGCCGACGAGGCGGATCTCGTCCACGACGACCTTCGCGGCGTCGAACGGCGGCAGCGCGTCGGGCGCGTAGGTGCTCTTGAGGACGATCGTGCCGCGGGGCTCGACCAGTTCCAGCGCGGCCCTGAAGCCCGCCGGCGAACCCGTGGCCTCGACGATCAAAGAATAGCGTTCGGTGGAACCTGCCTCTGCTTCTCTCGCAACCACGCCCCAGCGCCGCGCCAGGGCGAGCTTCCGCTCGTGGCGGCCGTGCAACGTCACGCGGTGGCCGAAGAGCGCGCAGACCTGCGCGACCAGCAGGCCCAGCTTGCCGTCGCCGATCACGAGCACGCGCTCCCCCGGCGGGACATGGATCTGCTCGAAGATCTCCAGCGCCGCGGCCAGCGGTTCGGTGAAGACGGCCTCCTCGTCGCTCACGTTGTCGGGCACCGTGAGCAGGTTCTGCGGCGGCAAGGTGAGCGCCTCGGCGAACGCGCCCGGGCGGCGGAGAATGCCGAGGACCGTGCGCTCGGGCTCGTGGCGCGGATCGAATTCAGGCCGCGCGTACTTGGAAAGATCGCACGGCACGTTGATCTCGCCGACAACGCGCCGGCCGATCAGGCGCTCCGGGCCTTCCGCTACAACGCCGACGAACTCATGCCCGGGCACGCCGCGAAAGCCCATGTAGCCCTTGAGCAGTTCCAGGTCGGTGCGGCAGATGCCGGCAAGCTTGACCGCGACGCGGCATTCGCCCACCGGCAGCGGGGGCTCAGGCATTGCGGCAAGTCGCAACCGGTTAGGACCTTCGATGATAAGCGCCTGCATGTGAGAGCCTCGTTGAAAGCTTTTAATGCCTCCTCTTATAAGACAGGCGCAGGCGCCACGCCACGATTACGGGCGCTATTCATTGCACGTGAGCATTGATGGGATAGAATGTATAAGTTGGCAGTCTGTTCGATGCATGGGGTAAAAGGAGAATCTGAACCATGGCACAGACAATCGGAGCGCTCGACTTCGACCAGCGCTTCGCGGCATTGGATGACGCAAAGGCCGCCTTCGTGAGCAAGGTCTATGGCCTGCTTTGCGTATCTTTAATTGCTTCAACGCTCACCTGCGCCTTCACCGTCGCGAACATGGCGACGATGCGCGGGTTCGCGAACTGGGCGGGCCTGCTCGCCCTCGGCCTGTTGCTCATCGGCATGTTTGTGCGGTTGTCGGGACCGCTGGGCTACGTCTTCCTCTTCGGGTTTGTCTCGCTCATCGGCGTCTCGCTTGGGCCGCTGATCGATCATTACCTGAAGACGCCTGACGGCACCAATACCGTCGGCTTGGCCCTCGGGTTGACGGCCGGCATCTTCCTCGGCCTGACCGCCTACGTCCGCATCTCGGGCAAGAACTTCAGCTACCTCTTCGGTTTCCTCTGGATCGCGACGATCGGGATGATGCTGGCGGGGCTGGCATTGATGTTCTTCGGCGGCCCCATGTCGCGCTACATCTATTCCTGGATCGGCGCGGCGCTCTTCTGCGGCTGGATCCTGTACGACACGTCCGCCGTGACGCGCGAGTACTACCAGTCGAACAACGTGGTCGGCGCGGTGCTCAACCTGTTCCTCGACATCGTCAATCTCTTCCTCTACATCCTCAGCATCCTGAGCAACAGCCGCAGCCGGGATTGAAGAGCTGAAACGTCCATGAAGTGAACGCCCTCCCAGCCGGGAGGGCGTTTTTATTGCCGGATGCCGATTCCACTTTAGCGCGCTCAGCCGCGGCCAAAAGGGTTGCGCTCTCCGGGTCTGGACGTAATATCCAAGTCTCGACGAATCAACACCGAGGGCGCGCGCGTGGCTGCTCAACCGAACGATCCTGACGTCGAACGGCTGGTGCTCGAGAACAATCTCCTTTCCGCCGACGAGCTCTCGCAGTTCAAGGCGCGCGCCGCGGCCGCGCCGGGCCAGGGACTATACGGCGCGCTGGTGAACGAAGGCGTGATCCCCTACGACATGCAGGTCCAGCTCGAATCGCAGATGCAGACGCAGGCCGCGCCGCAGCCGAACCCGCTCACCGGCACGGCCGGTGGCACGCTGCGCCGCCGGCTCGCGCAGGGCTTCGAACAGCCCGGCGGCGCGGGCGCGGCGCCCTCAGCGCCCATGGTCCCCCCGCCCGCTTTAGGAGTTCCGCCGCCGCGGCTCGGCGCGGTGCCGCCACCCAAACTCGGCGGACCGCCCCCCGCGCTGGGCGTGCAAGCGCCTCCTGTGGCCTCGGCTCTTTTAGGCAAACCGCCCGCACTGGCGGGGCTTGGAGCTCCGCCCGCGGCGGCTCGGCCCGCGCCAGCGGTCCCGGTGCCCATGGTCCCGCCGCCGCTGGGCCTCAAGGCGCCCGGACCCGCGGCGCCGCTGATTCCACCGCCCAAGGTCGGCGGCGGAATTCCTCCGCCCAAGCTCCCCGGCGGGCCGCTGATCCCCGCGCCGCGCATCGCGCTGACGCCACCCGCGGGCTCCAAGCCCACCGCTTCTCTGGTTCCGGCCGCGGCTCCCGCGCCGGCCGCCGCTGCGCCGGCTACCCATGCTCCGGCGCATGCGCCCGCGGCTCCGCCGCCGGCCGCGCACGCGCAGGAAGCTCCGCCGCCTAAAGAGCACGGCGACCACGGCGGCCATGGGCACGGCGCGCCCGCGGGCGAACCGAAGATTCCCGAAGGCTGGCCGGGCGGCATCGCGCCGATCGACAACTCACCCAACGGCATCCAAGCGATGTTGAAAAAAGCGCGCGGCATGGGCGCCAGCGACCTGCATCTGACCGTGGGCCTCGCGCCGATGGTCCGCATCCATGGCGACCTGCATCTGCTCGAACCGGGCATCCCGGCCATGACGCCCGAGGAGATCCAGCGGCTGCTGCGTGTGGCGCTCGCGCCGGCGCAGTGGGCTTACTTCGATCGCACCGGCGACCTGGACTTCTCCTACGCCTTTGGCGGCGGGCGCTACCGCGCCAACGCCATGCGCGAACGCAACGGCGACGGGTTCGCCTGCCGCATCATCGGCGACCGCATCTTTACGCCCGAACACCTGGGCCTGCCGGCGCATGCGCGGCGGCTCACTGAGTTCGCGCAGGGGCTGGTGCTGGTGACGGGCCCCAGCGGCCACGGCAAGACGACCACCATGATGACCCTGGTGGAACTCGTGAACGCCAACCGCCCGGACCACATCATCACGGTGGAAGAACCCATCGAGTACATCATGGAAGGCAAGAAGTGCCACGTGAGCCAGCGCGAGGTCGGCCCGCACACGATGAGTTTCGCCAACGCGCTGCGCGCGGCCCTGCGCGAGAACCCCGACATCATCGTGATCTGCGAACTGCGCGACTACGAGACCACCAGCATGGCCATCAACGCGGCCGAGACCGGGCACCTCGTCTTCGCCTCGCTGCCGACGCAGGACGCGGCCAAGACCATCGACAAGGTGCTCGACTACTTCCCGCCCGAAGAGCAGACCCAGATCCGCCTGATGGTCTCCGAGTCCCTGCGCGGCATCCTCAGCCAGCAACTCATCAAGAAGAAGGACGGCACCGGCCGCGTCGCCGCCGTGGAACTGCTCTTCAACTCGGTGGCCGTCGCGAACATCATCCGCGACGCGAACACCGCGGGGCTGATCAACGCGATGCAGCTCGGCAAGAACGCGGGCATGGTGCTGATGGACGATTCGCTGATGGACTTGGTGAACAAAGGCGTCATCAACGGCGAAGACGCCTACCTGCGCTCGACCAATAAGGTGAAGTTCAAGCAGTGGGAGCCCAAAGTGGAAGCCGCGGCTAAGCCCGCCGCGTCCGCGCCTGCCGCCGCGCCCGGTGCGCGGCCCGGCCTGCCGGGGCGCAGGTAAATCACTTCCTCGAAGACCGCTTCTTCGCTTCGATCCAGTGCTCGGGCAAGAGTTCGCGCAGGAGCACCACGCGGTCCTCGCGCAGCAGCACCCGCGCCGCGGCGTTCTTGCGGTTAACCTGGTACAGCAGTTCGCGGCACCGGCCGCAGGGCGGGAGAATGGCCTTGGCGTTCACGGCCACCACGGCCACGATCTCGGTCTCGCGGGCCTTGAGCATCTCCGCCACGGCGGAGTGCTCCGCGCAGAAGCCGATGCCGCACGCCACGTCGATGCAGATGCCCGAATAAATCCTGCCGCTGCGCGTGCGCACGGCCGCGCCCACCGCGCCCGCCGAGTACCCGTCGTCGAGCGCGAACTCCTTCTGGACTTTGCGGGCGATAGCGAGCAGTTCCTTGAGAGCGGCGGAAAGCTTCGAGCGCTGCGGCGTAGCCTTCACGGGTTCGCCTCTCTTTTCAGCAGGCTCCGCGCGATCACCAGGCGCGGGATCCTGCTCGTTGCTAATCAAGCCAGCCAGTCTTCGATCTGCAAATCCTTTATAGGAGCGAAATCGTTAATGTCATGGGTAACGAGAATCGCATTCTGCATGACGGCCACACTGGCAATGAGCAGGTCCATGGTTGGCAAGGGCCTCCCCTTGCCGTTCAACTCCACTCGCAGGCGGCTGTACATATCCGCGCAGAATTCGTCAAAGGGAAAGACCTCAATCAGATTTAAGAATTCCAATAGATTCCGAAGATTTCTTTCTGGCCGTCCCGAGTTTCGCGCACCAAACAACAATTCCGCCTGAACCAGCGCGCTGATTCCAATGTCAGGCACGTGGTTTTGAATCAGCTGGGAAACTTTTTGATTGCCGTTAAGGTGGGCGATAACAATATTGGTGTCAAGATGCCGCATCAAAATTTACCTCGCGCGGCATATTACGCTTTCGTTCCTCGACGATTTTGGCTACCGCGGCGGCAAACGAAGGATCATCCGCACAAGATCCGCACAATTCCGCAAGTTTTTTTTT
>JACQFI010000073.1 GCA_016200135.1 Planctomycetota bacterium | reverse complement strand
GCTTACGCAAACCGTATGTCCCACGCACCCCGCTCCGCGGCGTGGCACCCCCACCCGGCTGAATCAACAAGCACCGCCGCGCAGCGGGGCCCAAGCAATAGGAAGCGCAGCGGGGCTCATAATTTCAGATTTGCGGTTTCGTGTTTCGAATTTCGGGTTTGCCGTATCTCCGGTTTTCCCGCGCAAATCTGGCGCCGGCGCGGTATGCTAGGAACGTAGGTCTAAAAATCGAAACGCAAAAACGGGAGAGCCCATGGAAGCCACGCAGAAGAAGATCGTCGACGCCCTCAACCGGCAGCTCAACAAGGAGTTCTACTCGGCCTATGCCTATCTGGCGACGGCCTCGTACTTCGAGGAACAGGAGCTCGGCGGCTTCGCCAACTTCTTCCGCATCCAGGCCAAGGAAGAGCTCACCCATGCCATGAAGATCTTCGAGTTCATCCATCGCATCGGCGGAACGGTCGTTTTGGCGCCGATCGCCGCGCCGAAGGCCGTCTACAAAAGCCCGCTCGACGCGTTCGAACAGGGCCTGCAGAACGAGCGCGCCCTCGCCGGCGAGATCAACGACCTGCTCACGCTGGCCACCGAAGAAGGCCACGGCGCCGCGCGCGTCTTCATGTTCTGGTTCGTCAACGAACAAGTCGAAGAGGAGGCGCTCTTCACGCGCTGCATCCGCCGCATGGCGCTCGTGGGCAAGGACGGCCAGGGCATCCTGCTGCTCGACAAGGAATTCGCCGAGCGCACGCCCGAGGGGGAGAAGAAGAGCGCGTGATGCGGTAACGGAAGAGATCGGTAAAGGAAGTGCTCAGTAACAAAAGTGATCACTAAACAGTAACTGCAGCGTAGTTCGTCGTGGCCGTTACCGATCACGGTTTACTGCAGTTACTGATTCCTTTAGTTACTGTTCACTCCTGTTCTCGGCCCTTCTTCGTCTCTAATAAGGAGAGGCCCGCTTCGTCCTTGGGGTAGGCAGCGGTAGGAGTTCGCCATGCTGAGACTGCGACCGATTCCGATGCTTGCGCTTACGCTAGGCTTGGCCTTCCAGGCCGCGGCCGAGGAACTCGAGCTGACCAAGGCCAAGACCATCGACTGGTCGCGCGAGGACCAGGGCGGCGTGCAGGCCGCCCGCGCGCTGCTCGCGCCCACCGCCGACCCGAAGGAACTCTCCGAGGAACTCAAGCGCGGCAACGGCGTGCGGCTCTCCAGCGAAGACGACGTCCACGTGGTCGTGGTGGCGCTCGGGCCGCTGGCCGCGGGCACCACCTACGCGCTGACGCAGACGCAGATCGATCGTTTCAGCCACCTCGTGGAACTCACCTTCGAGATCGGCAAGCCGCCGAGGGACGCGTCCGATGCGAAGGCCGCCGAGACCAAGAAGAAGGACGAGGAGGAACTGATCATCGCGCCCGCCGCCGCGCCGCCGCCGAAGGTGGTCCCGCAGAGCATCACCGGAACAGTGGCGGGGAATACCGCCATCTTCCTCCCCGCCGGCAAGCTCGAGTACGGCACCTGGTACCTGCGCGTGAAGACGATCTTCAAGGACGGCGGCAAGCGCACGGAGCTCCCGGTGAAGACCGACACCTTTCTGATCAAGGACAACCGTCCGATGACCAAGGCCGACAAGGGCCGCAACACCCCCGAAGTCGGCCTCCAGCGCCCCACTAGCCACAGCGTGACCGAAGGCATGGGCGGACAATAACGGCTGGGTTCGTAGTTCAGGGTTCGTAGTTCAGGGTTCGTAGTTCAGGGTTCGTAGTTCAGGGTTCGTAGTTCAGGGTTCGTAGTTCAGGGTTCGTAGTTCAGGGTTCGTAGTTCAGGGTTCGTAGCTCGCAGTTCGGCTGTCCTATGCGTCCCATGCAGTCGCCGCCACGCCCAAAAACAGACTTTCAAGCTGGACTTTTCTCGCCCTCGCCCGAGATTGAATAGTGGGGGCGGAGTTCTAAGGAGGACCAAGCCATGAAATTCTTCATCGACAGTGCGGACATCAAGGAGATCAAGGAGGCCGCGAAGCTCGGCATCCTCGACGGCGTCACCACCAACCCGTCGCTCGTCTCCAAGACCGGCCGCAAGTACCTCGACGTGGTAAAGGAGATCTGCGAGATCTGCCCCGGGCCGATCTCGGCGGAAGTCCTCTCCGTCGACTACGACGGCATCATGAAGGAGGCCCGCGTCTGGGCCAAGGTCGCGAACAACGTCGTCGTTAAGATCCCGCTCATCGAAGAGGGCCTCAAGGCCGTCGTCACCTGTTCGAAGGAAGGCATCAAGACCAACGTCACGCTCTGCTTCAGCTCGGTGCAGGCGCTGCTGGTCGCGAAGGCCGGCGGCACATTCGTCTCGCCGTTCGTGGGCCGGCTCGACGACATCGGCCACGAGGGCATGGACGGCATCCGCGAGATCAAGCAGATCTACAGCAACTACGACTACAAGACGGAGATCCTCGTCGCCAGCACGCGCAGCCCGATCCACATCCGCGACGCCGCCCTGGCCGGAGCCGACATCGCGACGATCCCCTTCAAGATCTTCCAGCAACTCGTCAAGCACCCGCTGACCGACCGCGGCTTGGCCCAGTTCCTGGAAGACGCGAAGAAGATCCCGGCGCCGTAACGGCAGTCTCGCGCAAAGACGCAAAGGCGCTAAGAACGGCAACGGACTAAGGACTAAATAATACGGCCGACAGCCCGATGGGTTGCCGGCCGTACTTAATGAATGAGCTGCCGTGGCCGTTCTTTGCGCCTTAGCGTCTTTGCGCGAGATTAAACACCCTCAAGCCACGACCGCCAGCTTCGACATCATCGTCTTCTCGTCCACCGGCAGGTCCTCGGTGTGGGCCCCGAAGTAGTGGACGATGAAGGTCCGGCGGAAGCGGTCGGGCGTCGTGTTCGGGTACGAACCGTGGATCGTGAAGCCGCCGAAGTAGAGCACGTCGCCGGCCTGCATGCCGATACCGACTTCCTTCAAGCCCGCGGGAATCTCGCTCTCGCCGTTGGTAAAGGAGACGCTCGTGTCGGCCGGGCGCACCGGCAGGATGCCGAGCTTGTTCGAGCCCGGGATCATGACCATCTGCCCGTTGGCCTCGTCGCAGTCGTCGAGCGCCAGCCACGCGGCGATGATCGGCGTCTTGCGGATGTACTGGTTGTCCTGGTGCCGCGCCTGCCCGCGCGCGCCCGGCGGCTTGAAGTAGAGCATGGTCTGGCAGAGCAGCACGTCGTCGCCGATGAGTTGCCCCGAGACCTTGGTGAAGCGCTCGTCCGCCTGCCACGCCTTGGACTTCGCGTCCCAGGTATGCATGTTGATCATGCGGGCGTACTTGTTGAGCGGGTCGTTGGGTCCCTTCTTGGGGTCGCCGCCCATGTCGCCGGGCTTGGGCCCTTCGGCCCGCAGCGCCATGAAGTGGTCCCGGATCTCCGCCACCTCTTTAGGCGCGAAGAGCCCGCGGCCGACGTAGTACCCGTTCTCTGCGAAGAATGCCTTATCCTTAGCGGGGATGCGCATCGAGTGTCTCCTGGTTCCGTTTGACTCATTATTTGCTGCCTTAAATCCTATACTCAATGCACAACGTCTTTGATAGGATTAACTTGTGTATGGGATTGCTCAATAGTTAAGGAATCTTGCTATGCGCCGGAGGACCCCCGCCCTGCCCCCCACCTACGCCCGGTACGCCTCGCCGCGGCCCGAAGACGTGGCCCGCTTGAGCGTGACCTCGGTCGGCCACTTTCTGGGCAAGGGCAACTTCCGCTGTTCGCGCCTGAGCGGCCACCACGTCCAACACCTGATCTACACGCTGCGGGGCTCAGCCATCGGCGACCTCGCGGGCCAGCGCTCGCGCTGCGAGCCCGGCTCGCTCTGGTTCACGCGCAAGGACAAGCCCTACGAGTACTGGATCGACCCGGACTGTTCGGAGTGGGAAGGCTACTGGATCGAGTACGACGGCACGTGGGCTCCGCTACTCTGGGAGATGATGGGCCTGTCCAACGTAACCCACGTCCCCGGCTGCTTCGAGGCCCGGTCGATCGTCGAGGCCATCCACCAAGGCATCCTCGAGGGCAGCGCGGCCACGAACCATGAGTCCGCCGCGCTGCTCTGGCGGCTCTTCGCGGTGGCCGAGGCCAACCTCACCGGCGCGCGAACCCGCACCGACACCGCAGCCGCCGCGGTCGAGCGCGTCCAGCGGCACGTCCGCGAGCGGCTCGGAGCGCCTATCGGCCTGCGCGACCTCGCCCGCATCGCGGGCCTGAGCCCCTTCCACTTCGCGCGCGTCTTCCGCCAGCGCACGGGCTTCACGCCCGCGGCCTACGTCCGGACCGTGCGGGTCGGCAAAGCGCAGGAGTTGCTGCGCCGCAGCGAACTGAACGTGAAGCAGGTGGGCCAAGAAGTCGGCTATCCGACGGTCCAGCACTTCTCGGCGGTCTTCAAGCAGGCGACGGGCCAGAGCCCCCGCGCCTTCGCGCGCCAGAACCGCGGCCCGGCCTGAAGCCGCCATGCCGCGGGGCGGCGATCACGCCCGAGTCCGAGCCAATGAACCGGCGGCGCTATTCCTCGTAGAGGACCGGGTTCAAATCGCTGCGGGCATATTCGCCGGGCAGGACCCCGCCGAGGAACTTCACCCGGTCGTTCTCCTGGCTCGCGTTCCGTGGCACGATCACCTTCGCGCCGTCCTCGTAATAAGTCACGACCATGGCCTGGCGCATGCCGTGGGACGTGTTCGCGGCGGCGCTATGCAGGGTCCAGCCGTAATGAAAGGTGGCGTCCCCGGCCTTCATGGCCCTGCAATGAACCGGAAAGCCGCGGTCCTTTATGTGCTTCGCGAAGACCTCGTGCGACTGATCGGAGATATGGTACTGGCCCAGTATGCCGTCCCGGTGCGAGCCGCTAGCGTGCGCGAGCGCGCCGCTCTCGGGCACGACATCCACCAACGGCATCCACAGGCCGAGCATGTTGGGCGTATCGAGCGGCCAGTAGTACTGGTCCTGGTGCCACGGCGTCGGCCCGCCGCCGGGTTCCTTAAAGAGGGCCTGCTCGTGGAAGATGCGCACGGCGCGGACGCCCATAAGTTGCGCCGCGGCTTTGGCGAAGCGCTTCGCGAAGACGAACGCCCGCACGGCCTCACTGCTCGAGCGCAGGTTGTGGGTCTGCAGGAAAGCCTTGCCGTAGGTATCGCGCGCGCTCAACGGCCGCGTCTCCCTGCGCTTGGAAGCGGCGGCAGCCTCGATACAGGGCGCATAGGCCGCCACTTCCTCGTTTGTGCATAATCCACGCAGAAGCACATGACCGTCGCGCCGGAACGCGGCGCACTGCTCAGCCCCCAACGGGTATTCGCTGGAGAGGTCCGGTAGCGCCTGGACCTCTGACGCCACATGCTCTGCATGGGAAATCGGGCTCATTTCGCTTTCCTCCGTTGGGCCTGCCGTTACGCTCGTGCCCTTCATAATGTCCGGAAGAGCCGCCTATGTCCATAGGTCCAATCCACAACCGTTTAAGCGAAAAGCACAGCGTGGGCGCGCATACGCGGGAGCGCATCCTCACGACGGCCACGTGTCCCGCCTTTAAGCCGCACCGCATTCGTACGGCGGGGCTCTCGGAGGCCCACCTCGGCTTCGCTTTTGTGCGCCACAAACCGGATTTCGGAGCGGTGGTGATCTCTTGTCGGGGCCGCGGCGAAGTTCTGGCGGGCGGACGCTGGCGGCGCTGCGCGGAAGGTTCGGCCTATCTGATGCCGGCCCATGCCCTCCACGCGTATCGCGCCGTAAACGGCCAGGCGTGGGACGTCTGCTGGGTGGCGTACGACGAACCGCCCGGTGGCCCGAGCGTGATCGGCGTGCGGGAACCGGCGCTCGTGCCCTGCGACCCGCTCCCGCTTCACGACGCGATCCGCGGGCTGTATCGCGAGTCCTCGGGACCGGCGAACGCGGCGGTCATGCGGCACTGGACGGAACTGGTCCACGCCCACGTGCTGCGGCTGACCGGACCGTGGCGCGGCGATACGCGGCTCGGGAAACTCTGGGAACGCGTCGAAGAAGACGTGGGCCGCGCCTGGACGATCGCGGAACTGGCCGCGCGGTGCTCGATGAGTTCCGAGACCCTGCGGCGCTTGTGCCAACAGCAACTCCGGCGCAGCCCCATGGCGCACGTAGCGTTCCTGCGCATGAGCCGTGCCGGCGGGATGCTGGCCACGAGCGACGGCAAGATCGACGCCATCGCCCGCGCCGTAGGCTACGAGAACATCTTCACGTTCTCGGCGGCGTTCAAGCGCGTCATGGGCGTGCCGCCCTCACGCTATCGCGAGACGCATAAACTTTAGCAGTGGTTCAGGTCTTCGGCTTCAATCTTCGCGCGGCGAACTCGAGGAAGATGCGCCAGTAGCCGGGGTCGGTGACGTGGACGCCTTCGCGCAAGTAGTACCCGAGCGTGCTGGAGACGAGTTCCCCCAGCTTGGGTTCGGCGGCGGCGAGGCCTTCCGCGCCATACAAAGCGTAGACCGGCGTCGCGGCCTTTAAGGTCTCGAACTGCCCCGGCGGATCGGCCCACTGGTCGTCGAGGCCATTTGTAAAGAGCACCGGCCGGGGCGCGCAGAGCGCAACCAGGGCGTGCTGGTCGAACGGCAGCCGTGCGGGCTCAGCGTTGAAGGCCTTGAAGTTCCCACAGAACCAATGCGGAAAGGAGTCATTGATCTTCTTCACGGTCTCGGCCTTCGGGTTCTGCGTGCGGCTCGGCGCGGCGCCGCCGCAGCCGGACTGATGCGGGACCGCCAGCGCGATGCGCTCATCGAAAGCCGCGGCCACCAGCGCGGCCTTGCCGTTTCTAGAGTGCCCAAAGACCGCGATGCGTTCACGGTCGATCTCGGGAACGGTGACGAGGTAGTCCACGGCGCGATGGAGCGTCCACGCCCAGTAGGCGATCGCGCCACAGTCGCTGGGCCCAAGCTGCGCGCCGTCCACCTTCACAAAGTAAGGATAGCTCCCGTCCGCGTAGTCGGGCTTATCGGGCAGGCCGTCGCCGTAATAGAAAGTGGCGATCGCGAACCCGGCGTCCACGGACTGTTCGAGGGCCCACGTGTCCACGTTCAGGCCACGGCCCTTGGGCGTGGCGTGGTGGTCCTCGACGCCCTCGCGCTGCCGCATCCAGGCCGTGGGGATTTTGATCTCCGGATCGGCGAGCAGCGTGTGGTTACCGGTAAAGTTCAGCCCGAGAAAGACCGGCGCCGCAGCCGCAGTCGAAGAGGATCGCTTGTTGGGCACCACCAGCAAAAGTTCGAGCGGCGGACAGCCTTCGGGACCAAAGGCGAGCGAGACTTCCTTGAGCGTGGCCTTCCCACCCAGCGCCTGCGGATCGGTGCGGCGAACGATAGCCTTCACCTTCGAAGCAGATGGCATGCGTCCGTACATGTAGTGCTGAAAGAGGGCGCGCAGTTCCGGCTTGCGCTCGCGCTCCCACATCTCGCGGCCCGCGACGCGCCGGCCGTCGAATGACACCAGCGGGTCGGGCCAGTCTGCTCGGACGGAAAGCTGCGCGGGAACTGGCAGATCGGTCGAAGACATGCGGCTCCGTTATTCCGCCGCGTTCTGCGGATCGATAAGATCGGGCTTCACCACCGGGATGCGCCAGACGGCGCGGCAGCGCGAGCAGCCGACCTTCTCGCCCGGACCCTGGCCGCGGATGCTGAAGGTCGAGCCGCAGCGTCCGCAGGTGCAGTAGCCTTCCTTAAAGGTCACGCGCTCGGCCTCGCCTTCCACCGGCGCCATCGGGGCGTTCTTGAACTTCTGCTGCACCAGCTTCACCACCGCGCCTAGAGAAGGCCGGTCCACGTTGTAGGTCATGATCGTGCCGCCGAGCTGGATCTTGTCGCCGGACTTCACCTCGAGCGGTTCGAGGCCCACGGCCGAACCGTTCAGGAAGGTCCCGTTGGAAGAGCCGAGGTCGCGGAGGGTGAGTTTGCCGGTCTCGGTGTCGAGGTCGAAGCGACAGTGTTCGCGGGAGATCGCCGAGTCGCCGAGGATCACGATGTCGTTGGACTTCACGCGGCCGACGAGCACGGGACTTTTGACGAGCTGGAACTCTTCGAGCTTCTGGCCGGGCCGGTTGATGGAAAGCTTGGGCAGCTTGGCTGGGTTATCCGCGTCCGACACGGCTGCTCCGCCTCCGGCCTGGCCGGCCGCGGCCGGCGCCTATTTCTTTGGCGGGCGGCCTTCGACCTGGGACTTGCTCAATTCTTCGCCGAAGAGCGTATCGGCCCGGTGCGCGAGAAGCTTGGCGGTGTCCGTGCCTTTCTTCGGCAGGGTCTCGGTCTCCGAAGTCGCATGCGAAGGATCGTGGCCTTCCGCCGGCTTGCCCAGGAAATGTTTCTTGAGATAGTTGCTCAGGGTCACGTTCGTGGGGCCGTAGCGGTCGTGGTACATGTAGTATTCGAGGTCGTGGCCCATCTCGCCAGCCGACTGGAAGCGCCGCTTGACGTCGCGTTCGAGCGCCTTCATTACGATCTTGTCCAGGTCTTCCGGGATATCCGGACGGAACTCGCGCGGGCGCGGGATGTGCTTGCGCTTCACGTTGTTGAGCGTCTCGTACAGGTCGTCGGTCTCGAAGATGTGGTGCCCGGTGAGCAGTTCGAACATCACGATGCCGAGCGAGAAGAGGTCCGAGCGGCTGTCGGTCTCGAGGTACTGCGCCTGCTCCGGCGACATGTACTCGACCTTGCCCATCAGCACTTCGCCCTCTTCCTGCTCCATCAACTGCCGCGCCTTGGCGATGCCGAAGTCCGTGAGCTTCACCACGCCTTCGCTGGTGAGCATCACGTTCTTGGGCGAAACGTCGCGGTGGACGATGCCGAGGTTCACGCCGTCGCGCCCGCGCTTGTTGTGCGCGTATTCGAGCCCGCGGCAGACGCGGCTGATGATGAACGCGCCGAGTTCGACGGGCAGTTCCGTGCCGCGGGCGATGTGCGTCTGGACGAACTGTTCGAGGTTGATCCCGTCCACGTACTCCATGGCGATGTAGTAGATCGGCCCGAACTTGTCGAGGTGGTAGACCTGGACGATGTTCTCGTGGACGAGGTCCGCGACGAGCTTCGCTTCGCCGATGAACAGGCGCACGAATTCGGGGTTGGTCGAGTAGCTCTCGAGGATCGTCTTGACCGCGACGGTCTTCTCGAAGCCTTCCGCGCCGAACTGCGTGGCCTCGTAGACCTGGCCCATCCCGCCTTCGGCGAGCAGGCGCACCATCTCGTAGCGCTTGGTCTCGTTGATCGTCTTGATGTTCTTGGGATTCATAGGCGCTGCCGCCTCGTCGAGGTCCGGAACCGAGAGCACCCCGCCGCCCGTTCCTGTGCCGCAGATACCGTGTGCGCTTTGAATCTCACTCCGCGCGCGGCTCTTGTCAACGGGAATTCGCCTAGCCGTCCGCTCAGGGCAGGGTCAGTTCGTAGAAGCTCACGTCGATCGAACGGTCGGGGGAGATCACGCCGTCGGTGGGCGGGCCGCTGCAGGGCATCTCCATCTGCGGGCCCTTGCCGGCCGTGAACGGGACGATGCGGCGGTCGTGCTTCACCTTAAAGCCGGCCTTGCGCGTGGTCTCGTCGAAGAACCGCGCCGACCAGCGGTCGGCATCGACCATCACCGCCATCGAACCGGGTTCGCGGATGAGCGCGTGCTTGACGAAGACGCCGAGTTCCGCGCCGGCATCGGGATGGTAGAGCGCGTCCGCGGCCAGGATCAGGCGGTGTTTGCCCGCATACGTCTCGGGCTTGCTCCAGTCCAGCACCTGCGTCCGCAAGTATCCTTCAAGGCCATGCCTGCGCGCGTTCTCGTCGACCAAGGCGAGGGCGCGCGGTTCAATGTCGCTGGCAATGAGCAATTTGGGCGCGTTGGTCTTCCCGGCTTCGGCGAGGCGCTTCAAACAGAATGCCACGGCGAGCGCGGCCAAGCCTGTGCCGCAGCCGAGTTCGAGAATGGGTTCGGGGCCGGCGGGGATGGGAATCACGCCGTCGAAGATCGCGCCGGCGAGCGCCACGCCCGCGGGCCAGGATTCCGCCCAGTAGATCTCATTCGGCGTCGCGTCGGGATCGTTCGCGTCGTCGCGCATCAGTTTGAGCGGATCGGAAGGCACGAGCAGCTTGATGGGGAACTGCGGGAAAGGAAACGGAAGTTCGCGCAGGGGCTCGCCAGGACGCGCAACAAACGACGCGGGTAAACTCAAGAAGCAGCCCTTTCTCGACGGCGGAGAATGTATTCGCAGAGCACGGAGAGCGACGACACGAGGATCAAGCCGACGCCCAGGTTAAGCGCAACGGCCTTCCAGTTCCAACCGTTATTCACGTAGAGGAATTCGATGCCGTAGGCCGTGATGTATGAGTCGTGCTCGTAATTGAACGAACCGGGGAGGAGCGGCAGCGACGGCGCATCCGTCTTGAACCAGTTGGGCACCGGCCACCCGGCAAATTCGCATTTCCAACCGCCGATCTCGGACCCGCGCAGCGCCGCGTTCAATCCCAGAAACCCGCTCGCGGCGACCATCATGACCACGCCGGTGAGCAGGTGGAATTGGAACCAGCGGCGGGGAGCGGTCGATCCGCGTACGCAATCTTTACCCTGCGGCATGTGGTTCACCTTCCGCGATTTCTATCGCCCCTTCAGGGCTTTTACATGTGGGAGGGCTCTTGTTCCAGGGGCGTTGCCCCTGGCTACTCTCCTTCACGCCTTTTGCGTGACGAACGACTTCAGGAGTGTTGCGTTTGGCTATTCTCCACCTCGCATTTAGCGGGACGAACGGCTCCACGGGCGTTGGCCTTGGCTATTCCCCTTCACGCCTTCGGCATGACGAACGGCCCTCAACTACCACGAAATCCGGTTCCAGGAGCGTTGTCCCAAACTTTTCTCTTTTTTGCCAACGGCGTGGCCGTGTAGGTGCAGTGTACGCCAAAGGCGTACCGGAGAATAGCCAGGGGCAACGCCCCTGGTAACCGGCCCCCCAACGCCGTTAAGCCCTGAAGGGGCGCAAGAGCCTCCCGCTAGTCCCAGACATATCGCTCGTCGAATTCGACTTCGTATTTCCGGAGGAATTCGCGCAGCTCATCTTGGAAAGTCTTCTTGCGATGATGCTCCTTCTGACGGGCAATGTACGCTCTGACACCGCGCTCGCCCGACTTGCCGATGGAGAACGCCGCGTAACCCTTTTGCCAATGGAAGAACCGGAATTCGGGGCCTTGGGTCTTGATCCATTTCGACGAACTCTTCTTCACCTCTTCGACGAGATCCGCAACCGCAATCGTCTTGCACAGAGAGCAAAGGACATGCACGTGGTCGGCCATGCCGCCTACCGAGAGCGCGGGCGAACCGTGGTCCCGGAAGATCCCGCCGAGGTAGGCGTGCAATCGGGGCTCGATGGCCGGGTCGATATGCGGTTGGCGGTTTTTGGTGCCGAAAATAATGTGCAGGTAAATGCTGGCCAATGATTGCGGCATTGATGCGCCTCCTGGGTTTTCTTACGCCCCTTCAGGGCTTTTACTTGCGGGTGCGCTCTTGTTCCAGGGGCGTTGCCCCTGGCTATGCGCCCGCACCCCTATTGGCGCGACGATTGGCTCCCTGTCTAATCCCCATAACACTTTTGGCGTAGCCAAGGGCTGCCCCTTCGAGCGGCCTTCTCTTGTGAACGCTCCAACGCCCCGCTATCGTGCCTGCGTCTCTCGAGGCCAAGGTTCATGGCGGAACTCCGCGAATTCGACCTGCCGCGCAAGCTGCTGGTAACGATGTACCTCATCGTGCTGAGCTGCGGGTTCTTCGCCGCACACCTGTACCTGCACTACACCATGGCGGGGGTCAGCGGCGAGGACACGTTCATGCCCTCGCTGCAGGACATCTCCATCCACTTCCACGGCGATCCGACCAAGACGCGTTTCAAGACGATGGTGCTGGGACCGATGAAGCGCTACTTCATGGAGGACGACGCAAAAAAGCCCGTGCAGCTTTCGCCCGAGGAACAGAAGGACCTCGACGCGGTGCTCGCCTGGAACGACCAGGGCGCGCCCGAGAGCGGCTACTGGGACCCGAAGGAGAAAGCCAAGACCAAAGACCCCAAGCTGGTCTACACGCTCCTCTACCAGCACAACTGCTACGACTGCCACGCGCCCGACGCCACCGGCCGCAGCGCCAAGCCGGACGCGCCGCTGAATTCCTTCGCCGCCATCAGCCGCTTCACCAAACCAGATTCAGGCATGGACAAAGGCCGCCTGCTCATGCTCTCGCACGTGCACCTGCTCGGCATGGCGATGATGTTCCTCGGTGCGGGCATAGCGCTGGTCTTTTCGAGCTGGTCTTCGCGGGTGCGCAGCGCGCTGGTCTGCGGCGGCTTCGCTTCCATATTGATCGATATTGGCGGCTGGTGGGCAGTGAAATACGGCGGCGAACCCTGGGCGTGGACGGTGATCCTCGGCGGGACGCTCATGGCCGCCAGCTTCGCGTAGAGCGTAGAGCGTAGAGCGTAGAGCGTAGAGCGTAGAGCGTAGAGCGTAGAGCGTAGAGCGTAGAGCGTAGAGCGTAGAGCGTAGAAACGTAAAACGTAAAACGTAAAACGTAAAACGTAAAACGTAAAACGTAAAACGAACATACTATCGAGTGCGTTACTGCGTTAATTACGTTTTATTTTTTACGTTTTAATCCTCACTTCCCTTCCAGCCGCTTGCGCGCGGCGGGGTTCAGATACACTTTGCGGAAGCCGTACATTTGCGGGAGCGGGTCGCCGAGCAGGGGGAGCAGGCGCAGCGCGGCGCCGTTGGGTTCGGCGTAGTAAAGCGGCTCCTCCTCGGGGTGCTCGAAATCGCGGCGCATCAGGTCGGTGACGAAGACCGCGGGGCGCGGGCTCATCCAGAGGCTTTCGAGTTGCGCATGGGTCATGGCCCAATCGCGCGGGGCCAGGCCGAAGGAGGGCTGCGGCCGGCGCGGGTCGTCGTCCATCACGCGCACGGTGCGGGGCAGGCCGCGAGTGTCGGCGCCGAGGTAGAACGCGATGCCGGCGCTCGCGCCGAGTTCCTTGGAGCCTTCGGCCACCCAGAGGCAGTCCGGACCGAGTTGGGGATTGAGTTCCGCGACCATGCGCCGGGAAGCACGGACGTCTTCAAAGCGCATGAACCCTTCGCCACCGTCCATCCAGGCCCACGCCAGCAGCAGGATCATCCAGGCCGCAGCGGCGCGCGGACGGCGCGCGAAGAGAAAGCCGGAAGCTGCGAGCATCGCGGCGCCGAGCGTCCAGGCCGTGGCAGGCATCAGTTCAAGCGTCCCGGGCGCGGTCCGCATCTCCGGCAGCGTTTCCACGAAGGGCCGCAGCCAGAATCCGGCGCTGAAAACCGTTGCGCCCACGGCCAGCAGCAGCGCGGCGGGTGTGTGCCAAGCTTTGCCTTCCTTGCGGTCTTCGCCGGAGAGCCACCAGCCGGCCGCGAGCACGGCGAAGGCCGGCACGGCCGGCAGGCTGTAGTAGATTAGGCGCGACGACATGGGCAGGAAGGCCGTGGCGGGCCCCAGGACGCCCAGTGCGAGGATCAGCACGCCGTCGCGCCGCGCCTGCGCTTCGGGCGTCTCGCCGTCGTCCTTGCCGAACGCGCCACGCCACGCGAAGAGCGTTGTTTGGGGCAAAAAGAGCGCCCACGGCGCGCACCAGACGGCCGTCACCAGCAGATAACCCACCGGGCCGACCGCCGAGACCGTGAAGTCAGGCGGCCAGCGCGTGCCCCGGATGCGATTGATGATCTCGTTGTTGAAGAAATGGTCCAGGAAGCCCGGGACGCGCTGCTCCACGTACCACATCCACACGAAGATCGGCAGGCACAGCAGCGGCAAGCCCCACCAGGCACCTGCTTGCAGGATCAATTTCGGCCGTTTGCGCAGGACCACCACGCCCCCGAACGCGAGCAGGACGAAGAGCAGGGCGACCGGGCCCTTGGCCATCTGGGAGAGCGCCAAAACCAGATAGAGTGCCAGCCAGTTCCGGCGCGGCCCGGGATCCCGGACGCACTTCCAAAGCAGGTACAGCGACCAGAGCACCAGCATGGAGAGCAGCGGGTCGATCATCGCCTGGTGCGAAAAGAGGAACCAACCCGCCGAGACGCTCAGCATGCCCGCCGCGAGCCGGCCGGCCTGCGCGCCCCAGAGCCTGCGCGCAAAGTACCAGGCCACCACTACGCCCAACCAGGAGAACACCGCCGACGGCAGCCGCGCGGACCATTCGGAGATCCCAAAGACCGCGCAGCTCAGCGCGATCGACCAGTACATCAGGGGCGGCTTGTTGAGGTACGGGCTGCCGTTCAGGTTCGGCACGACCCACTCGCCGGTCAGAACCATCTCCCGGCCTACGCCCGCGAAATGGCCTTCGTGCGGTTCGTACAGGCCGAAGGAACCCAGGTCGAAGACCAGCAGCGCGAGGCAGAGCAGGAGCACCGCCGCATCGGCGGCCGCAGGCGGCGCGGCCTTGCGCCCGCCCAGCGGCGAGACCAGCAACGGATCGTTGGATTCCGGCATGGAGCGCTACCATAGTAAGGCTAAGGCCATCGGTCCAACCGCTTTCGGGGAACGGAAGGTAAAAGTCGAAAGGCCGAAGGTCGGAAGGTCCGCAGGTCAACGACGAAGGTCGCACCGCAGTTAACCATTGGACTTTTGGACTTTCAGACTTTCGACCCTAACCCGTATGCTGTATAGGGTGTATATGGTCTATAAAGCAAGCCACCGCAGGCGATGAGCGAGGAGAACGGCCTTGTCTGAGGATCCCATCAAGTGGGTCACCAAGTACGAGCAGATCGAGCGGATGATCCGGGAACGGATCTCCAAGGGCGAACTGAAGCCCGGCGATAAGCTCGAGTCCGAAGAAGTGATCGCGGGCAAACTGGGGGTCCACCGTTTCACGGTCAACAAGGCGCTCGCGAGCTTGGTGCGCGAGGGCATGCTGCGGCGCGTGCAAGGGCGCGGGACGTTCGTAGCCGAATCCAACGGCCAGCCGCCTGCGGGCACGGTGGCGGTGCTGTACTCGTCTGCGACCGACAAGCTCTCGAAAGACTTCTTCTTCGGCGACATCCTTCGCGGCCTGCGCGAAGAGAGCGGCGCGGACGTAACGCTGCTGGGCAGCGTGAAGCGCGACGGCAATCTGCCCGGCCCGCCGCTCGAACAGATCAACTTCGAGCGCTTCCAGGGACTGATCCTGCTGGAAGTCTTCGACGAGGACTACATCGCCAAGGCGAAGAAGGCCGCCCCGATTCCGGTGGTCGTGGTGGACTACGACCCCGTGAAGGTAGCGGTGGACCACGTCGTCCAGGACAACTACGGCGCGGGCCGGCACGCGGTCGAGTACCTGATGAAGCTCGGCCACAAACGCATCGCGCACCTCGGCGAAGCGCCGCCACCGCAGAAGCGCTTCGTCGACTCCGCCTGGCAGGAGCGCCGCCGCGGCTGGCAGGAAGCGCTTTCGTCCGCGGGGCTCACGCCGCTCGAAATTGAGAAGCTCTTCTTCCCCCTCCCTGGGCGCGGTTCGGCGGGCACCGAAGAGCACTTGAAAGCACTGCTGGCCTTGCCGGCGGCCCAACGTCCGACTGCGTTCTTTTGCGCCACGGACGATATCGCCCTGCATGCGATTCGCGCCGTCCTCGATGCCGGCGTGAAGGTGCCCGCCGAGATGAGCTTTATCGGGTTCGGCGGCAGCGATGCGAGCCCGCTCATCCGCCCGGCCCTCACGACTTATTCGGCGAACGTGGTCGAGATGGGCCGCTGGGCCTTCCAGCGCCTGAAGGCCCTGCGCGAAGGCGCCGACCCGATGCCGCAACGCCACGTGATCCCGGTCAAGATGATCGAACGCGACTCCTGCGCCCGCTGCAAGTAGGGGATGAAAAAGCCTTCGAGACGCCGTTCCACCGGAAAAAGGAACTAAGAAAAGACTCTGCACCCGGTTGGCATCTTTTGTGCAAGAGAAACGGGGCCGGGATCGTCTTTACGAGTGAGGGGATCAGGGACACAGTCGAACGCATGCCTGCACATGAGCATGTAATCGCGCAATCCGCTTGAAATGCAGCGCCATGGCGTTGCCTCATGCCTTTGGACCTAATATAGTTAATCAGGAAGAGGATCGGAGCTCCCGCAAGCCAATGCCGCCTCGAATATCCGCTCCTTTCCGCAGGCCATCCCTTCCCCGCTCCGACAGCTTCCGGACTCTGCTTCATTTTCTGTTCACGGTCTGTCTGCTGGCTATGCAGGCTCCGCCTGCGGTCTGCGTCGAAGAGCCTGCGCCGCCGGACGCAGACCTCGGCCCCGAACAGCTTCCGGTCGAAGAACTAACCAGCCAACTGCTGACGCAGATCCAGAACGCCGCCGCGGACGATATCTGGGACCCGGTGGCGCGGCTGGTGCGGCTCGGCAAGTCGTACGGGACGAAGGCCACCGACCGGCTCGACAAGGAACTGAAGAATCCCAGCGAGAAGGTCCGCCTGGGTTGCGCCCGGGCGCTCTGCCAGTTGAACCTGCTGGAGCGCTCCAAACCCGTGCTGCTGGATATCCTGAAGGCGGGTTCCACGGCGGAGCTGCGCACGCTCGCAGCGAACACGATCTACCTCGCGCCGATCCTCGCCGAAGACAAGGATACCTCGGCGGAACTTAAGAAAGCCCTGGCCGCCGAGAAGGACGAAGCGACGCGCATCGCCATCGCGCGCACGCTCTGGCAGATCGGCGGGCGCGGCGAAGGTAAGCAGGAACTCGCGGTGCTGATGCGGACCTCCGCGGCGAAGTCCATGCGCGACGAGGCGGCGCTCACGCTGGCCGAGATGGGCTTCCTGCGCGCCAAGGAAGACTGGCCCGGCCGCACCGACGAAGCGCTCTTCCGCGACGTCTTCGTGAACGTGGTCACGCTGGCGCTGGAACCGACGCCCCGCGGGCAGCGCGCGCTGATCCTGTACCGTCAGATCGAGGAAGGCGGCGGGCGCGCCAACGACCCCAAGATGCGCCGCGGCGAACTGCTCATGCGCGAGATCCTCGCCTACATCCGCCGCGCCTACCCCGATCAGGAACGCAAGCTCTTCCCCCTGGACGCCGCGCTGCGCGAGCAACTCAAGAACGGGCCCGTGCCCGAGAAGCTCCGCGAGGCCTTCAAGGGCAAGAACCTGCCGCTCGGCGACGACGCGGCGGTGACGGAGCTCAAAGCCGGGCAGTGGTCGGTCACCGACGAGGACCTGCACCTCTACACGATCAAGGAAGAGGACGGCAAACTCACGCTCTACGAGGACCGCACGAACCTGGACCGGCTCTTTGAGAACGCCAGCAAGGGCCTCGTGGACAGCCTCGACCCATTCAGCCAGTATCTCGACCGCGAGGAAGTGCAGTCCACGCAGGAGATGCTGCGGCAGGACTACGGCGGCATCGGCGCGTACGTCGGCGTGCGCGACAAGGTCTTCACCGTCATCAGCCCGATCTACAACTCGCCCGCCGACAAAGCCGGCATGAAGTCGATGGACGCGATCCTGGAAGTGGACGGCGAGAAGACCGACGACATGCTGGACAAGGGCGGCATGGGCCGCGTCATCACCAAGTTGAAAGGCCCTCCCGGCACGCCGGTGAAAGTGAAGTTCTACCGCCGCGGCTTCCAGAAGCCGATGGAAATCTCGATCGTCCGCGAGACGATCAAGGTCGACAGCGTCTACTACACCATTCTCGAAGGCGGCCTCGGTTACGTGCGGCTCACGCGCTTCGGCGAGCGCTCCACCGAAGAGATGGAGCACGCGCTGGACGAGTTCCAGAAGAAGAAGGTGAAGGGCATCGTCTTCGACCTGCGCAACAACCCCGGCGGGTTGCTGCGCACCGGCGTGGAGATCGCCGACAAGTTCCTCGGCGGCAACAAGCTGATCGTCTACTCGGAAGGCATGAAGGAGTTCTCGCCGCGCAAGGAGTTCTTCAGCACCGGCGGCGACGACGACGAAGCGACGCCCATGGTCACGCTGGTGAACTCGGGCTCGGCCTCCGCCAGCGAGATCGTCTCGGGCGCCCTCCAGGACCACAAGCGTTCGCAACTGATCGGCGAGAAGACCTACGGCAAAGGATCGGTCCAGCAGATTATTCCCCTGCGCGCGACCAACAACCAGACGCAGCTCCGCCTCACCATCGCCAAGTACTACCTGCCCTCGGGCCGCTGCATTCACGGCGTGGGCATCGAGCCCGACATTAAGGTCGCCACCGACGAGACCGACGACTGGACCTACCGCAAGCTCCTCGAGTACGCGCAGAAGCACCTCTTCGACGATTACGTGCGCGACCGTTGGGAGCAGAACAAGGATCTCTTCGTCAAGCTGGCGCAGGACGACGGGCGCAAGCCCGAGAACTATCCGGGCTTCGACGACCTCTATAAGCAGATCGACCCGCGCATCGAGAAGGACGCCGTGCGCGCCGAACTGCGGCGCGTCGTCCGGCGCGTCGTCCAGGACGACCTCAAGCAGGAGTTCGCCTGCGACTTGGAGAGCGACGACGCGCTGCAGCGCGGCGTCTACGAACTGCTCAAGAAGCTAAAGATCGACCCCGCCACGATTGCGGAGTACAAGGACCTGCCCTCGAAGTTCGAGAAGAAGGAAGAGCACCCCGCCGGCGCCATGCTGCCGCAGGACGCGCAGGCGAAGTAAATCCATTTTTTGATTTACAATTTTTTTTGCGGTCTGAGTGCGCGCCGATCGCATCGAAATGCGGCTTAGGACGCGCGTTTGGGTATAGCGCCCCTATATTTTCATTTCTTCGGTACTGCCGGTTCCGGGTTCGGCTCCTCAGCCTCTTTCTCCCAGATAGCTGCTGGTTCTACAAAAGACTCCTCCAAACCCGGTACTTCCACCCGTACCCAAGCCCGCGTGCACGGGCCGCTCTGATTAATACCCTTAACGTCAGCCTTCCCTGGAATTTCCCAGCGCTCAAGTCCCAATTCGCGAGCCAGGTTGGGAACCATAAGAAACGAGCCGGCGAATCCGGTGGAAACGATGAACGCAGAGCTCTTCTTTCGGTCCGAAGCTGGAGCCGAGAGTGAAGGTCGAATGTAGAAGCCCCCTGTTGCGGCCGCGAATCCGATTTTCTTGAGTTCTTCCCCTTTCTTCTTCACAGAAAATTCACCTGATGCGCTATTGAATTGATAACCGGAGAAATGGCCCAAAAAATCCACTCCACAGGACTGAGATACGGAGGCGCCTCCCAATTGCAATTCGATGTCTCCTTCCACGCCGATCTTGATAAAAAAGCGATGCAGCGCAGCGGGAAATAAGCGCATGGCCTCGGCATCCGCTTCTTTAAGGTCTACGAACACGGTGTTCGCGCCGTCTTTAGGCTCGGGAAGCAATTTGCCACTGGCGATGGCCAGCCATTTCCCGCTTTGTGCCTCGCGATATGCTTTTTGTTTGGGCATGAAATCTTTTTCAAAGACCGCCCTGTTCGCTAAGCGCTCGCGGTCTAGGGCCTCTCGATCCAGACGCGCTAGAAGTTTGCGGACGAGAGCGTCGACCTCAGGGTCCTCGCTGCCCTTTGGGTACTTCTTCCGAATCAGTTCGCGCAAAGGCTCACCCTCCTTTGATAGCGAATCCACGGCCGTCTGGCGTATTGCAAAATCCGCCGAACTCAGCTCGCTTAACAATTTCTCCAACGCCGCTCTGTCCGGTTTGGCCTCCGATGCGCCCTCGCCCTCAAGTGCCGCTGCCGGCATAAAGGCAAAATGGCCAGCCACCGCGAGTGACAGTGCTAAAAAGTGCATCCGCACGAGAACGCTCCTTTTCAAATGACCAACCGGCTTCTTGAGTGTTGCCTGGAATGGCATTGCATGGACCTGGAATCTCGAAAGTAACACGGTCGCGCGGCTTAACCTCTACTTTTCCCACACTAAGATGTGCTTATAGTGAACCTTACAAGTATTTCACTCGCTAGGAGATCTCCCCATGGACCAAGCCAAGATGCGTTCCGTCGCGTTTCTCGGCGATGCGTTTGTGCGCAAGCCGATCAAGGGCGTGATTCTGAACTTTCACGGGCTCGGCGATCCGGGCCTGCGCAGCGTGCTCGGTTACGACGAATCGGAATGGGCCGACGCGGGCGGGCTGGTAGTGATGCCCTACCCCGGTCCGTGGTCGTGGATGAACCGGCAGGCGCGCGCCATGGTGGACGACCTCGTCGACGCGCTCTACGCGAATTTCGGGCTCGCGCGCAGCGTCCCGCTGATCCTCACCGGTGGCAGCATGGGCGGATACTGCTCGCTCCTGTATGCGCGCTACACCAAGCACCCGATCGCGCGCTGCGCCGCGATCTTTCCTGTCTGCGACCTGAAGTACCACTTCTCCGAACGCCCCGACCTGCCGCGCACCATTCACCACGCGTTCAGCGGCTACAAGGAGGACATGGAGTCGCTCTTCAGGGAGCACTCGCCCGTCGCCCAGGCCGACAACATGCCGCGCGTGCCGTACTTCATCCTGCACGGCGACGCCGACAAGGCCGTGAAGAAGGAGGCGCACTCCGACCCGATGGTCGCGGCCATGCGCAAGGCGGGCCATGAGGTCGCGTACCTTGAGGTGCCCGGCATGGGCCACCAGGACCCGATCGTCTTCTCGGCCTGGCGCGCGAAGATCGACTTCGTGAAGGCCGGCCTGGCGAAAGCGTAAGGAGCGCGTCATGGACGAGAAGAAGCTGCGCGAGGTCGCGTGGGTCGGCGACGCGTTCGTGCGCAAGCCGATCCGCGGTATCGTCCTGCGCTTTCACGGCCTGGGCGATCCGGGCGTGAAGAGCTTTCCGAGCTATCCGGAGTTCGAATGGTCCGACGCGGGCGGGCTATGCGTCCTGCCGTACCTCGGGCCTTGGCATTGGATGAACCGCGAGGCCCGCGCGCTCACGGACGAGATCGTCGAGACGCTCTACGCTCACTTCAACCTCGCGGACGACGTCCCGCTGATCCTCAGCGGCGGCAGCCTGGGCGGCCAGGCTGCGCTGCTGTATGCGAGCTACGCCAAGCGTCCGTTGCAGTCCTGCACGGCGCTGCATCCCGTCACCGACGTGAAGTTCAGCTTCTCCGAGCGCCCCGACGTGGCGCGCACGGTCTACGCGGCGTTCCAGGGATACACGGAAGAAATCGAGACGCTCTTTAAGGAGCACTCGCCTTTGTCGCGGGTCGACAAGATGCCGCGGATTCCCTACCAGATTATTCACGGCACGGAGGACGTGGCCGTCAGCAACAAAGCCCATTCGGAACCGCTGGCCGCCGCAATGCGCCGCCACGGCTTAGACCTCGAGTACATCCCCGTGCCCGGCATGGGCCACCACGAACCGCTCACGTTTCCAGTTTGGCGCGCCCACATTGATTTTGTGAAACGGGCGCTGAAGGCGTAATAAACTTCCCGGTTATCAGCCGCCAAGACACCGAGTACGCCAAGAAAAGCAGTCGCTTATGTACAGTTCTTGGCGCCCTGGGCGCCTTGGCAGCTAATTTCGACCTGCCAGGAATTCTTATTCAGGCTCGATCACTTGCAGGACTTCCTGAGCGCGGTCGGCGCCTTTGAAGCGGAAGCGCTTGAAGCGCGTGCCGGTACCGAAGTTCACCGTCAGGTCGGAGATCTCCGCCGTTCCGTGGCCGTATCTGCCCATGCCCTGCAAAGAGACTCTTACCGCCGTGATCTCGCCGCGCGGGATCGCGAAGCCGCCTTGCGCCGCGAGCAGTTTATCCACGAGCGTCGGGTTGCCGGGCTCCGGACCTTGCCCGGAAATTCGTTCCGCGGGCAGGCTCTTGATGAAGACGAGCCGCTCGCTGGTCACCACCAGGCTGCCCTCGCTCTCGTCACCGCCGGTCCAGAGCCGCTTGAGCCAGCTCCCGTCGTTGGAGAAGCAGTAGACGCCCGGCATCGAGAAGACGCGGATCAGTTCTTCTTCCATAAAGGCACGGTCCCGATAAGTGTTCGCCGCAAAATACCCTACCGCATTTCCCAAGCGGAGCGATAGGGAATCGGTATATCGATTATCGGCGATTTGCAGGCAAAGATGGACTGGATTTAGATGCGTGAGATGCGCGTTACGGCTTGAGCAGGATCTTGATACGCCCGCTGGCGGGGTTTTCCATGATCTCGAAGGCACGCGCGACTTCGGCAAGCGGCAGCGTGTGCGTCACCAGCGGCGCGAGGCGGATGCGGCCTTGCCGCATGAAGCGCAGCGTCTGCGGGAACGCGTTGGGGCTCGCGACCGAGCCGACGAAACTGATGTCGCGCACGACTAAGTCCGTCGCGGGAAAGTCCGGATAGGACTTCTCATACACGCCGATCACGCAGAGCCGTCCGCCCATGCGCACGGACTCGATGCAGTCGCGCAGCGCGGGGATACGGCCCGAGCATTCCAGCGCCAGATCGACGCCAAAGCCGCTGGTGGCCGCGCGCGCGGCCTCGGCGGGCATCTGCTTCCGGACATCCACCGCCACGTCCGCGCCGAGTTCCAGCGCGAGTGCGAGTTTCTTCTCGTCCGTGCCCGTCGCGATCACCAGCCCCGCGCCCGCAGCCTTCGCGGCCTGGATGCCCAGCAATCCAATGGTTCCATCGCCCGCGACCAGCACCGCGTCGCCCGCGTTCAAACCCGTCTTATGGATGCCCTTCACGCAGGTGGCCGCGGGTTCGACGCCGGCGCCTTCCTCGTAGCTCAGGTCGTCCGGCAGCCGGTAAACGTGCCGCGCGGGCATGGTGAGGAACTCCGCAAACGCGCCGTCCTTACCGCGGCAGAGCCCCACCTCCTGCTTCACCACGCACAAGTTGTACTGCCCCGCGAGGCAGAAGCGGCAGCGCGTACAGCCGAGGCTCACATCGCCCGTGACGCGCTCGCCGGGCTTAAAAGCGTTCACGCCCACGCCCAATGCAGCGATCTCCCCCGACCATTCATGCCCTAAAATCAGCGGATAATGAGCGAGGCCCATCGCGAAATACGGCTGCGTTCCGTTGAACATTTCCACATCGGTGTAGCAGACCCCCGCGGCTTTGACGCGAATGAGGACCTCGCCGGGAGCCGGTTCCGGCGTGGGAACCTCCGTGAACTCAATGCTGCGTTTACTGGTCAGGCGCGCAGCTTTCATGGGTCACCTCAAACCATTCTTAACCACAGAGGACACAGAGCACACGGAGAACTGCATAATCTAAAATCATTTCGAAGTTTATTGAATCTGGTTGCGCCTGAATTTCCGCTCTTTCGTCCACCCTAAATCCTTTCTCTGTGATCTCTGTGCCCTTTGTGGTTTATCTTCGGACTCCGTTGACCACGTTCTCCAGCGGCTCGCCCAGCACCGCGGCGCGGGCGATGCGCGCGGACGTCGCGCGCATCTCGCCGCGGCCTTCAACGCTGCAAAAGGCCGCGTGTGGCGTCACGATCAGGTTCGGCGTCGCGGCTTCTTCGGCCGTCTTGAGCGGTTCGTCTTCAACCACGTCCAGGCCCGCGCCGGCCAGGCGGCCCGTGCGGAGCGCGGCGAGGATGTCCGTCTTCTTCACGATCGCGCCGCGCGCAGTGTTCACCAGATACGCAGTGGACTTCATTAAACCCAGTTCGCGCGCGCCGAGCATGTGGCGCGTCTCCGCGGTCAGCGGGCAGTGGATCGAGAGCACGTCGGATTCGGCCAGCAGTTCGTCGAGCGTCCGCACGCGGCGCACGCCCACGGCCTTGTCCACGCCATTGGGAAGATAGGGATCGTAAAAGGAGACGCGGAAGCCCAGTGCCTTCGCGCGCAGCGCCGCGGCCGTGCCGATGCGGCCGAGGCCCACGACGCCAAAGGAACGTTCACGCAGGCGGCGCAAGCGGCCGGGCTCGGGGATCGTCCAGCGCAGCGCCTTGGCCTCGCGGTCGAGCGGGAAGAGTTGGCGGCAGAGCGCGAGCGCCAGCGCGATAGCGTGGTCGGCGACTTCTTCGGTGCCATAGTCCGGCACGTTGCAGACGGGAATGCCGCGCGTCGCGGCGGCGGCGGCGTCCACGCTGTCGAAGCCGACGCCGTTGCGGATGATCGCGCGGCACCCGCGCAGGCGCCCGATGCCTTCCGCGCCGACAGGACAGTTGTGCCAGACGATCAGCGCGGCGGCATTGCAGACCTCCTCGGTGAAGTCCCGGTCGCTCTCGCAATAGATGGTCTTCACGTCGGCCGCGGAACCGATGACCTCGCGTTCGACCAGCGCTTCGGGATCGCCCAAGCGGGCCTTTGCCCAGTCGATGACGGCTACGAGCGGTCGCGTGGATGGCATGGGAGAAACCTCGCGCCGATTTAGTATGCAGACGTACTCTGAAATCTACACAGCTAAACGCGCTGCGGAACCGTAAACCTTCAGGAAATTGTACAAGATCGCGCGCAACCGATTTGTACAGCGGCGTAAAGCATCTTCGTATGCGCAGACAGCGTGAAAAGAGGCTCGAATGCAGCCGGCTTCAAGGGTTCAGATAGAGATAGACAGAAACCCGTTTAATTCTAAACTGGCGGGGTTCTTCGCGCCGAGGGAGCCGGGATGAAGTTCTACTTCTGCGAAACCTGCGGCAAACGCATTACCGAGAAGGACCTCGAAGGCGGACAGGGCAAGGACAAGAAACTCAAGGGCATCTACTGCAGCCAGTGCGCGGTCGGCGTGCTGACCATGGAGTCCGCGCCGATCAGCGAGTCGAAAGCGCGCGCGATCCTGGCGCAGGAGAACGAAGGCAAGAAGCCCGAAGAACGCCGGCCCACAAGCGGGCGCCTGCAGGCCGCGCGGAAAGCGGCTCCCGCGGAAGCTGCCAACCCGCATCCGTCGAACGCGCACGCGCTGTATGTCATGGGCGGCCTGGCCGCGGCGGTCGTCGTCGTCGGCGTGTTGCTGGTCTTGAAAAGCGGCGGCGAAGCGCCCGCAGCCAATCCCAAACAGGCCGGCGAGAAGCGCCCGTCCGAGCCGCTCCGGCCGCCGGCGCCATCGAACGGCAAGTCCGCGCGTCCGCCTGCCACGGGCCACCCGCTCAACCATGCGGCACCTGAAGAGATTCCTCCCACGGCCACGCCGGAGACCGTGAATCGCGAAGCGCTGGCGCAGACGGCCTATGAGACGCTGCTCAAGTCGCTGGCCGATCCGGCGAACGACGACGACGAACGGGCCGCCGCGGCCGATTCGTTTTTCAAAACTTTTGGCGATACCATCGCGGCGTCCCGAGCGCGCAGCGAACTGAGCAAGCGCAAGGAATGGCGCCTCCCGCTGGCCGCGGAAAGCGCTCCGCAGCCCGCAACCGGCGCAGGCGCCAAGACGCCGTCCGCGATTCCAACCGCCCTCAAAATTACCTTCGACGAGGAGCGGCTCGACACGCTCGCCAACGGTACAGTCGAGGCGGAGCCGCCCGCGGGCGCACAGGGCAAGGCGCTCAAACTTGAAAAAGGTGCGACCGGCTTCAAGGCCTCCTTTTCCGCCTGGGCCGTAGGGCGGAACGCGCCCAAGGATTCGAAAGAAGCCAAGGAGGCGCTGTACCAAGTGGCGGCCAACGCGCAGATCCGGTTCCGGTATTATTGCGGGACCGTAAAGCGCATTCAGGTTTTCAGCCATTGCGCGAACGACGGCAAGAGCTACGGAACGAACATCCTGGAGGTCCAGAACAACCGCTGGACGGAGATCACGGTGCCCGTCGCCGAAATGAAATTCAACGACCGCTTCGTCGAACCCGGCTGGCTCATGAAGTCGCTCGTGATCAACTTTCAGACGCCGGACGCCGACCCGGTCTACCTCGACGACCTGGAGCTTTTCGTAAACGAACCGGCCGCAAAAGTCGCCGGAGCGCCGCCGGCCGAACCCATGAAACCGTGCCCAGAAAAGCCCGCAACCGTGGAACCCCCTTCGCCGCGTCTGGCGCTGAACCTGGCCCTCGCGCTGGCGATACTGGACGGCCGCAAAGAAGACGTCTCCGCCAAACTTACGGAAGGCGAGCGGAACCAGGCCTGGGCCACGGATAAGAGCACGCCCGCGCACTGGCGCACCGCGCTCGGCTGGCTGCAGGACCTCGAAGCCGCCTTGCCCAAAGGCGTCGAGAGCCTGAAAGAGGAGGACGCCTTTGAACTGCGCCTCACCACCGGCGCTCCGGTCCAGGTCGGGCGCAAGGCCACATATCAGATTCAGAAAGTCGAAAGCGGCGTGCTTACCTTGGCCGGCGCGGGCGCGAGTATTCCACTCGCGCTCGATAAACTGAGCCTGGAATGCCGCGCCGAATTGACTGAGCGGGGGCTGGGAGGAGATGGCCACGGCCGCATTCTGAGAAGTTTCCACGGACTGCGGACCGCTTATGAACAGAAAAAGCCGTTCCTGCTGGACGAGGCCGCGCTGGAGGCGCTCGCCAAGGCCGGCGGTTCCGAGGACGACCTGACCGCGCTCCGGTTCTTGGCCCTCCAGACCGGCGGTCCCGTGAAAGAATGCGCCGCCGAGACTGCTTTTGCCGCGCTGGAGCGGCTCGCGGCGGCCAAGGAGACCTTGCGCCTGGTGAAAGAGCTATCCGCATTCCACCAGCTCTACGATGCAACAGCGTTCGCGCGGCGGAATGCGAAAGAGCTGGAGGTCCTGCAGGGGCAATGCGTGTTCAAGCTTACGGCCGTTGCCGATACTTACGTGTTCCAGAATTCGCCCACGGAGAACTTCGGCGAGCGGAAGGAAATTCTGGCCAAGAATGACGGGACCATGACCCGTTATGCGTACATCCGCTTCGACCTCGCCGGACTTTCGGGCAAGCTTGAAAGCGCGGCCTTGCGGCTCTATACGCTGAAAGTGCAGACGAAACCCACGCCTTCGCAGTTGGAAGCCGTCGCCGATATCAAATGGAGCGAGACGGGCACCTGCTTTAAGAACAAGCCCGACGCGCAAGCCAAACTCGCCGACTTCTCGCCCGTCGAAGGGAAGGAATCCCTGATCGATCTCACGCAGGCGGTCAAAGCAGCGCAGAAAGACGGCAGTCTATCGCTTCGAGTTTCGGTCACTAAGTACTTAGGGCCGCAGGCCGCCATCACCTTTGCCTCCCGCGAGGCGGACGAAGAAGACCGCCGGCCCACACTCCTGGTACGTATGGTTCCTTAGCGCAGCGCCTCCCAGCCATGTGCGCGGAATTTGCACATGCACAATCTCTTTTTCGACAGGTCGTCCAAATAACGAACGGCTCCCCGCAAGGTGCATTGCGCTTACATGTTCGTTCCACGGAACTTAGGAAAGAGAAAACAGGAAATGTGCCGAGTGCCTACTTGCATTGAGGAAAAATACGCGTAAGACCGATCTTTTATTATTGGGATAAGTCTTCATGGCACAAACGAATACATCGATCAACGCCAAGATATCCAAGGTCCCGGTGCGCGATTGCGTCTCGGTGCTGGTCATAGGCGGTTTGCAGAGCGCTGCCTGCGTGGTCCGGATTGAGAACGCGCTGCGCTCCGTTGAGCACGTCGAGAGCGCGAGCGTGAACTTGCTCACGCGCATGGCCACGGTCCGCCACAAGAACAGCGTCAAGCCCGAACAGTTCACGCGCGTCGTCTCGGAACTCGGCTACAGCGCGACGCTGGCGAGCCCCGGCACGGATCCGCGTAACGCGCAATCGCTCGGCGATTCGATCGAGGCGATCGCCTCGCGCAAATCGCGCTTCATCGCCGGCGCGATTCTCACCGTCATCGTCGTGCTCGTGGACCAGTTCATGGCCGGGGACGGCAAGCTCCTATGGCTCTTCCTGCTCGCCACGCCGGTGCAGATCACGGTGGGCTGGGAGTACTACCGCGGCTTCTTCCATGCGCTGCGGCGCTGGTCATTCAATATGGATAGTCTGGTCGTGATGGGTTCGACCGCGGCCTATCTGCAGGGCGTGCTGGCGTTCCTGGGCTCGGTAAGCAACGACGCCGAACTGATGGCCTGGCCGCCGCTCTTTGTGGCCTCGGCGATGATCCTGACCGTCGTCTCGCTCGGCAAGTGGCTCGAATCGCGCGCGCGCGAATCCACCACGCGGCTCTGGGGCAGCCTGCTGGACATGATGCCCAAAGAAGCGCGCGTGCAGCGCGACGGCCGCGAGCAAGTAATCCCCGCGGGCGTCGTGGCCATCGGCGACGTCGTCGTGGTGCGTTCGGGCGAGAAGATTCCCGTCGACGGCGTGATTGTGGAAGGCTCGAGCGAGGTCAACGAGGCGCTGATTACGGGCGAAGGCCGCCCCGTGCCGAAGGTCAAGGGCGACAAGGTGGTCGTGGCGAGCCTGAACGTGGGCAGCCCGCTGAAGATCCGCACGATCGGCGCGGGCGACCAGACCTCGCTGGCCCTGATCTCGCGCATGGTGGCCGGTGCCCAGACGCAAAAAGCCCCGGTCGAACTGATGGCCGACAAGGTCTCCGGCATCTTTGTGCCGGTGGTCTTCCTGCTTTCCGTAGCGACCTTCGCCGCCTGGTATTTCGGGCCGTTCCTGGCGCAGCACCTGGCGCCGGAATGGGTCGCGCAGCTCGAACCGGGCCAGTGGTTGGGTTTCCTGGCGGCGCAATCGTCGTTCCCGAAGGCGCTCATGCCGGCGATCGCGGTGCTGGTGGTGGCGTGCCCGTGCGCGTTGGGGCTGGCGACGCCGACGGTGGTGCTCGTGGCCACGGGCCTGGGGGCGCGGCGCGGCCTGCTGATCAAGGGCGGACAGGCGATCGAGGCCGCCGGGCGCGTGGGCGACATCGTCTTCGACAAGACCGGCATCCTCACCGACGGCTCGTTCCGCGCGCAGGAAGTGCTCACCGCCGACGGTCTGGACCGCGACGAGTTCCTCAGCCTCGCGGCGTCCCTGGAAGCGGGCTCGGAGCACGCGCTGGCCAAAGGTATCGTGAACGAGGCCAAGAAGAGCACGCTGATTCTGCGCAAGGTCGAAGAGTACGAAGCCCTGCCGGGCCGCGGCGTGCGTGGACGCATCGGCCACAAGATCTATCTGCTCGGCTCGCGCGCCCTGCTGAAGGAACGCGGCGTGGCGGTCGAGGGTTCGCTCGGCAAGCGCATCGAAGAAGCCGAAGGCGGCGGGCTCACCACGATCTTCCTGGCAGAGGAAAAAGGCCGGCTGCTCGGCGCGTTGGCCATGTCCGACCGCATTAAGGAGAACGCCCCCGCCGCCGTGGCCGACCTGCGCAACATGCACCTGAACGTCCATCTGCTCTCGGGCGACAACCCCGCCGCGGCCGAGAACGTGGGCAAACGCTGCGGGCTCAGACCCACCGAAGCGCACGCGCTGATGAGCGTCGAGGACAAGATCGATTTCGTCTGGCAGCTCCGCGAGAACGGCCGGCGCATCGCCATGGTCGGCGACGGCATTAACGACGCGCCCGCCATGGCCGCGGCCGACGTGGGCATCGCGCTCGGCGCGGGCACGGACATCTACGTCGAATCCGGCTCGATCGTGCTCGTCTCCAGCGATCCGCGCGGCGTGGCGCGCGTGGTACACCTCTGCCGCGAGGCGCTCAAGATCATCCGCTGGAACCTGCTCTGGGCCTTCGCCTTCAACGTCGTGATGATCCCACTGGCCGCGCTGAACCTCTTTAAGGAACAGTGGGCGCTGCCCGTCGCCGCGCTGGCGATGGTGGCCAGTTCCGCGATCGTGGTCCTGAACGCCCTGCGCCTCACCGACGCGAAGGTGGACGCCCCCGGCGCGCTGCCGCGGCCCCTGCCCCACCCCAGTTCGCTGCCCGCACCCGCGCTCGTAACGGGTTCGAGCGCCAAGATGCCGGCCGTGCGGGACGAGTAGTCTCTCATTTTCGATTTGCGATTTTGGATTTCCGATTAATCTGCCATTATTCGCACCAGTAAAAGGAGCTCCCGCCATGAAAAAGCACTCGTTTACCTTCGCGCTTCTCGGTCTCGCGGCGCTGACCCTGCCCCGCGCGGCGTTCGCACATCCCGGCCACGACGTTAATGGCTTCGCGACCGGCCTCGCACATCCGGTCGCGGGCCTCGATCATATCCTGGCCATGGTCGCGGTGGGCCTGTGGGCCGCGCAGATGGGCGGACGCGCGGTCTGGGCCATACCCGCGGCGTTTGTGGGCGTGATGGTCTGCGGCGGAGCGCTGGGGATGGCGGGCGTCGAGATGCCCTTCGTCGAGAGCGGCATCCTGGCCTCGGTGCTGGTGCTCGGACTTCTCATCGCAGCCGCCGCGAAACTTCCGCTCTACGCGAGCCTGCCGCTGGTCGGCGTCTTCGCGCTCTGCCACGGCCACGCGCACGGCGCGGAGATGGCCGCGGGCGCGTCGAGCTTGGACTTCAGCGCGGGGTTCGTGATCGCTACGGCCGGCCTCCATCTCGCGGGCCTCGGCCTCGGCGCACTCCTTAAGGTGAAAGCGCCTAGCTTCGCACTGCGCGCCGCCGGCGGAGCCGTCGCGGCGGGCGCGGTGCTGCTCTGGGCGGGAGCGCTTTAGCCCGCCTTGGGTCTCGCGCGCGTTCCAACTTCTGCAAATCTGAACGGAGCCGTCCGGCTCCCCGGTAATCGCATCGCGCTGGCCGCACTGCCAGCGCTTTCCACCCATCCCGGTTTTGAGCTCACGCTTCGTGCTCCGGCGCCCCACGCCGAACCCGCTTGTCTGCTGCTGGTCGTGGCCGCGGACTGCCGTTTTGAGGCCGGGCTTGAGGTCTCGGCTTCCTCATCGGATTGGTTACTCAAGGTGGATGCCCCCTTTCTTAGCACCGGGCAGAGGCTGTACCTCGAATTACCGCCGGCCGTTGCCCAGCATGCGCACCGGCAACCCTTAACCGTACGCTCCACGGGAGCAGAGCCGCTCTGGTTCATCGCACCTGACGCCGGCTTGGAGAGCCTGGTACCCCAGGTGATATATGGGCGCGCAGCGGACCCGCTCAGCGAAGCCCTTGCCCGGTTGGCCGAACCCGCGCTGGCGCCGTTCGGCTGGATGGGCGGCTGCATCGTCGAAGCGCTGGAACAGGCCTCGCAGCAGGAAGGCGGCGCGCGCTACGCCGGGGCGTTGGACGCCTGGCTTGACCGCTACCTTTCCCCGAACGGCCTCGTCTACGACGGCGTGCGCAGCGAACGCGTGGAGAACCGCTTCGAGAGCATCGAGGCGACCCTGCCCATCGCCTGCATCGCGCGCGTCCGGCCGGGGCATCCCGCCATCGAGGCCGCGCGCCGCTTCTGGGACGAAGCGCGCAAACCGGACGGCAGCGTGCGGGACCACAGCTTCACCGCAGAAGGCGATTACACCGTGGCCTATCCCATGATGTCCGTCGCGATGCGAGCCGGCGATGCGGCTCTAAAGGAGGACGCCCTGCGGCAGTTGCGCATGCGCCGCGACGCGCTCGCGCATGGCGGCGACCTTTACTTGCGTGAATACAACGACAGCAGGTCGTACCGCAACTGGACGCGCGGCATCGCGTGGTACCTGTTGGGCCTCGTGCATACCTTGCGCGAAGCCGGATCGAGCGCGCCCGCGGACCTGCGCGAGCATCTGGCCGAGCGCGCGGCGTGGATCGCCGGTCGCCAGCGCCCCGACGGCCTCTGGGATAACTTTCTCGACGAGCCCGGCCCGCCCCCCGACACGAGCGGCTCCAGCGGCATCGCGGCGGCGTTGCTGACGGCCTCGAACGCGGGACTCGTGCCGCACGCGTATCGCGACTTGGCCGAGCGCACGCTTCAGGGCGCGTGTACGCACTTGCAGCCGGATGGTTACTTGGCCTGCGTGGCCCCCAACAACAAGCGCGGCGAGGCCGTGCAGCACGGCACGCGGCGGACCTGTGAGCCCTTCGCGCTCGGCCTGTGGGGCCAGTTAGCCGCGGCGCTTAAGCGCATGTAAGGCGCGGTCGCGGGATGCTTGGTGCGCGAGTTATCTGCCAAGCAGGGCGCGAAATCGATATTTGCGTTGCACCTGTGCCCACTTTCAACCACCATCGTACAAAGCAGTTATCCAATCCATGTCGTTCTTCGTGGCCCTCCTTCGTGGCCTTCGTGTCTTTGTGGTGCAGTTGTGCCCTTTCCCGGAAACCTTTCGTGCTGCACTGCGTCTCATCAGGTATCGGAAACTGGAGGTTACAAACATGGTCGTAATGGAATCCCGCCGCGTCTTCCAAGCCTTTGTCGCCACGCTGGCGATCATGCTCGTGGCTACTTGCATGGCCGCGGCCGGAGGAGAAGCCAAGCTCGCGGTCTGCCCGGTGAGCCTCACCAACCCGGACGGCCAGGATCTGGCAATCGAGAAATACGAGCTGCGCGTTGCGTTGCACGGCCCGCTGGCGCTCACTGAAATGGAGCTGACCTTCCGCAACCCGGTAAACCGGCAGATCGAAGGGCGCTTCATGTACCTTCTGCCCACCGGCGCGACGGTGAGCCGCTTCGCGAAGGAAGTGGACGGCAAGTTGATGGAAGGCGAAGTCGTCGAGACGCAGCGCGCGCGGCAGGTCTACCGCGAGATCCTGCACTCGCTGCGCGACCCGGCGCTGCTCGAACAGGACCAGGGCAACCGCTTCTCGGCCAAAGTCTTCCCCATCCCCGCCAACGGCACGGTGCGGCTGGTGCTGAGCTACTCGCAAACGCTCCCGCTCAAGGGTAACGAACGCAAGCTCACGATCCCCCTGGCCGGAATGCCGAAGATCGGCGACTTCACCTTTAATGGCGTGGTCCAGTATTTCTCGGGCGAGAGCCTGGGCGAGGACACCGCGAAGTACCTCTCCGCACAAGCCATGGACGGCCAGGTGATCCGCCTGAACAAGCACGCGACCGATTTTACCCCCGACCGCGACATCGAACTGAGCTTCAAGCCTGCGGTAGACGCGCCGCGACTGAACGTCCTCAAGGCCGGTAACTACGAGATGGTGGCCTACCGCGACGACCTGCCCGCCTCCGAGGAAGCGAACGTCAAGCGCGACTGGGTCTTCTACTTCGACACCAGCGCCAGCGGCGCGGACATGGAAGCACGCAAGCTGGAAGCCGCCACCAAACTCTTCAGCGCGCTCAAGTCGCGCGGCGCGGAGAAGGTCCTCGCCAACGCCTTCGACACGGACGTCGCCTTCCTCTACCAGAGCAACACGCTGAACGTGGTGGACGGCGCCACGACCTCGAACATCGTGGACAGCCTGCGCCGCCGGCACTGCCTCGGCGCGACGGACCTGGGCCAGGCGCTCAAGCACATCGGCGCTGCCGCCCGCGCGACCAAGGAACCCGCGCGCTTCGTGCTCGTCAGCGATGGCATCGCGACGTGGGGCAAGCGCGAGATCGCCGAAGTCGTCGCCGAACTGGGCGAATGGCCCGCGCAGCACGTGCTCCACGCGCTGGTCCTCGGCAACAAGCAGGACGAGAAGATGCTCAACGCCATCACGGCCAAGACCAACGGCCGCGTAATCGAACTCCCGCTCAACGACAAGATGGATGAGTCCGTCGCGAAGACGGTCGCGGAACTCACGGAGCCGCTCGGGCACTCGTTCGAGTTCTACGACGAAGGCGCGGCGTGGATCTATCCCAAGACTTTCCGCGACGTGCGGCCCGGCAGCGAGATGATCGTCTTCTGCGAACTCAAGGAGGGCGCCAAGGCCAAGCCCGGCGTCACCTATCCCAAGGGTCTGGGCCGCGTGGACGTGCCGCTCGATGGCACGCCCGCCGAGACGCCCGCGTTCGCGCCGCTGCTCAAGCGCGAGGCCGTCGGCGCGCTGCTCAATCACATGGAGAAGCTCGAACAGGAAGAGAAGGACGCCAAGAAAGTCACCGAATCGAAGCTCAAGCGCGTCGAGCTCTCGGTAAAGAACCGCGTGCTCTGCCCGCCGCTGACCTCGCTGTTGGTGCTCGAAACCGAGAACGATTACGCGCGCTTCAAGATCGAACGGACCTCCCTGGCCGACGTGATGGTCGTCGGCGCGGCCGGCATCGAACTCAAGGCGCGCAAGGCCGAGGATCTGGCGCTGCGCCCAGCGCCTCCGGCTCCCGCGAAACCCAGCGCAAAATTCAAGGGCCGCATGGAAAAGCAGGCCGATGCCAAGGAAGACAAGGCGCTCGGCGAAGAGACGGCCGAAGCGGGAAAGAACGCGGAACAACTGAAGAAGTTGGATGACGCGACCAAAGCCGAGCCGCTCCAGGACATGGAGGACAAAGCCGGCAAAGACGCTCAGCTCGAACAAGCCGCGCCGGGGGCAGCGGTCGATCAATTACGCGCGGATGAGGGCGGCTTTGGCAGCCGCGCTGGAGGCGGACGGCGTCAACAGGCCCAGCAAGGACAAGGCGGACAGGACGGCCGGCCGGCAGAGCATTCACAAGCCGGAGAACGGGCTGCCACGGCGGCGCCGACGGCTCCGCCTGCGCCTGAAGCGCGCGCAGTGGCGGATCCCACGAACAGGCCCGATGCAGACCGCGAGCGCGCTGCGAGCACTCCGACCGCCCAACAAAACGCAGCGACCGAAGAGGGGCGACGCGAGGTTGCCAACAATCAGACCCCCGCGAACAACAAGTTCCAAGCCCCCGCGTGGACCTCCTCGCTAAGCAAGCCCGCGGACGATGGCGAGTTCAACGTGCTCCGCAGCAAGGTCGAGGGCGCGCCGCGCGACCGCAACTTGCGCAACATGTACGCAAACGCGCTCGCGCAGGCGCAGAAGTGGGACACGCTCCAGGCGCTCTGCTTCGAATGGATGCCCTTCGATCCCGAGAACCCGCAGGTGTACGAGTACCTCGGCAAGAGCGCCGCGGGCCTGGGCGACGGCGCCACGGCCCTGCGCGCGGTCAGCTCCATCGCCGAGATCGCGCCGCACAGCGCGGAACTGCTTGGGCGCGGCGGCTGGGTGCTGCTGACGGCCAAGAAGTACGAGATGGCTACGGCGCTCTTCCAGGAAGCGCTCAAGCAGCGCCAGGACGAGCCCAACCTGTACCGCGGGCTGGCCCTGAGCCTGTGGCTGAGCGGCGACTTCAAAGGCGCGGCCGAGACGCTCGAAGGCGCGCGCGAGAAGGACTTCCACAACCGCTACGGCGACGTGAAGCGCGTCTACTCCGAAGAGCTCGGCTACCTGTACCGCGCGTGGATCAAGTCGCAGGACGGCAAGGCGAGCACGGTCCAGGCCGAGATCACCGAACGCGCCGCCAAGCACGGCATCGACCTGAAGCGCGCCGATGCTCTTCGCATCACCCTAGGCTGGGAGACCGACGCCTGCGACGTGGACCTGCATGTCGTCGACCCGAACGGCGAAGAGTGCTTCTACAGCCACAAGAACAACGTCTCGTGCCTGGAGCTCTACAGCGATCAGACTCAGGGCCTGGGACCGGAAGTGATCCGCTGCGAGAAGGCCATCCCCGGCACCTACCACATCGGCGTGAACTACTTCAGCGCCGGCCCGATGGGCGTCAGCCGCGGCGTGATCGTGGTCTTCCAGCCCAAGGACGGCGTCGTCGAAGCGCCGGTGATCGTACCCTTCTGCCTGATTCCGGACACCGGCGCGGGCAAGGACATGCGCCACCTGGCAACGGCTCAATTCTAAGCGGGTTTGAGGTATCAAGTCGTAAGGCGAAGGCGGCCAATCTGGCCGCCTTCGTTCTATTTTATGCGAATAGTCGAACGCATGCCTCCGTCCTTATCGTTGCCGGGTCGTATGGATTTCGAGTGGAGAATAGAGTTCGACAATGGAGACATGTACACGTAGGCTCTTGCGCGTCTGAATTTCATCCCCCAAAGGAGAACTCATGAGCAAGCGAATGTTGGCGGGAAGCCTTCTTGCCTTATGCGGCCTGTTGGCCTTTGCGCCGGTAGGATCCCGCGCCGCGGACGAACCCGGCGCAAGCTGGGTGACCGACTTCGAGGCCGCCAAAGCGACGGCCGCGAAGGAGAACAAGGACCTGCTGGTGGACTTCACCGGTTCCGATTGGTGCGGCTGGTGCATCAAGCTCAAGAAGGAAGTCTTCGATCAGGACACGTTCAAGAAGGAAGCCCCCAAGAGCTTCATCCTCGTCGAACTCGACTTCCCCAAGACCAAGGAAATCGACGCGAAGCTGAAGGAACAGAACGAGAAGCTGATGCAGCAGTTCGGCATCCAGGGCTTCCCCACGATTCTGCTGATGGATTCCAAGGGCGAGGTCTACGGCCGCACCGGTTATCGCGACGGCGGCCCGGAAAAGTACCTCGAACATCTGACCAAGCTGAAGACCAGCAAGGCCAAGCTGCCGGAACTGCTCGCGCAGGCCGAGAAAGCCGAGGGCGTCGAGAAGGCCAAGTTCCTCGACCAGTACCTGGAACTCGCCGCCGAGTCCGGCAAGACGGACGGCCTGGACGCCAAGGTCGAAGAGATCATGAAGCTCGACGCCGACAACAAGGCGGGCCTCAAGAACAAGTACGGCATCCGCAAAAAGATGGCCGAGGTTCAGGTAGCCGAGACCCCCGACGCGGCGATGGAGAAGGTCGAAGCGATTCTCAAGGACTTCGCGCCCAAGGGCGAGGAGTTGCAGAAGATCCTCCTGATCAAGGGACAGGTCCTGGCTGCGAAGGGCGATAAGCCGGGGATGCTGGTCCAGTTCAAGGCCGCGAAGGACGCCGCTCCCGAGTCCGACCTGGCCAAGAAGATCGAAGAGTTCCTGAAGAGCCAGCCTCAAGAGAAAAAAGAATAAGTACACGTATCATCTGCGTTAAAACCGTCGCGCGCACATGTGCCGCGGCGGTTTTGTTTTGTAGTTTGAGCCCAAGTTCCTGATTGCTAACACTATGAACGAAGGGTACATTTAGGCGTGTTGTATAGACGGCTCGGCGGGAGTCGCGAATGGCTTCAACGAACATCAGGACGCCGAACGACTCGCCTACCTCTTTAGTCTGCGCCCCGCGCGTCGCCGGATACACGCTGCTCGATAAACTTTACGAGAGTTCCGTCTGCTCGATCTACAAGGCGCGGCAAGATCGCCTCGGCCGCACGGTCTGCCTGAAACTTCTGCCCGAATTCCCGCCGCCCTGCGACGTAGCACTCGAGCGCTTCAACCGCGCCGCGTACGTCGGTGCGCAAGTGGTTCACACGAACCTGCCTGTGCTCTACGAGACCGGGACCGCCGACGGCTACCATTACTGCGCGCTGGAATACATCTCCGGCGTAAGCCTGCAGGACCTGCTGGTTCAGCGCGGTCGGCTCTCCGAGCGCCGCGCGGTGTGGATCGGCTTGCAGGTCGCGCGCGCGCTAACCGCGCTGCACGAAAAGGGCGTCGTTCACCGCAACCTCAAGCCCAAGAACATCCTCGTCGAGTCCAACGGCCGCGTGCGCTTAGTTGGATTGGGGCTCTCCAAGTGCGACGCCGCGTGCTTCAGCAAGCACCTTGACGCGCAGACCATCGGCACGCCGCATTATATGGCCCCCGAGATGATCCGCGGGCGCTACACCGATCCGCGCAGCGACCTGTACTCGCTGGGCGTGACCATGTACGTGATGGCCTCCGGCAACCCGCCCTTCCCCAAGGGCATGCCCGCCGCCGTGATGGCCAAGCATCTCTACGAGGCCCCGCGCTCGCTGCGCGTCGCGTATCCGGAACTCTCCAAGGAATTCGCCGAGTTCGTGGACGAACTGATGGTCAAGAACCCGGACGACCGGGTCGCCTCCGCGCGCGAGGCCGTGCGCAAACTGGAACGGCTCGCCGCGCGCCACAATTACGACGACCTCTGCTTCGCCGGCGCGCCGCGGACGCTGCGCGACAAGCCCGCCGCGAACGATTGGCGCGCGCTGCTCAAGCCGTTCGGCGTCTTCTTCGGTTCGCTGCTCGGCGTTTTTCTCGTGGGCATGGCGCTCTTCGGCGTGTACTCGTCGATGCGCGACCGCTACGCCGCCCGGCCCCCCGCCGTACCCGCGACTTCGGTCCCAGTCCCGGCAAGACTGAACCCGCCGGCCGCCGCTTCGATGACGCCCGCGGCCCCAACCGATCTCCAGCCTGCTCCCGTGGCGGAAACTCCTGCTCCCAGAGCCGAAGGCGCGCGCGAGGCCGATTTCAGGCGCTTGAAGGACCTCGAATCGGTCTACCGCCGCGACGCATGGCGCGGTGTGCGTGAGTGGGAGCGCTTCCTGCGAGTCTACCCTGAAGCCAGCGAGGCCATGCGCGCCGAAGCCGAGGCCCGCGTGCGCTTCTTCCGCCAGATGGCCCTCGACCGCACCAACGGCGAGAACGGCCTCCCCCGCGCCGACAACGCCGGCGAAGGGCTGGATTTTTAGGCCATCAAGAATTTTATTGAGTGCTCTGTCACGGAATCACGAATTGTCACTCGGATTTTGGGGTCACCTTCATTCCCGATTTGCACCACACCTTTGGCAACTTGTAGTTTGGACCACTTCCTATGACGTATCGGTCTGTACTGTAAGCAACGGCGTTGTTTACTTCCTTAACTCCGATAGAGGTCGCTTTGACATGCGGTGCGAATAAGTCAGTCCTGTTCCTGACAAATCCAGTCATTTCAACCGCGATGGTGGAGGACAAAGGCAAGAAAATAATCGCATGCTCATCTGAAAAGGATACAGTCTCGTTTCCCTCCATGCAGTCAATACCGATTCCAGAGCTCGAAGTAATGAATGGGTAGGCGGCAGTCGTATGCAGGACGCGATATTTCCTTAACGCGAGTTGAGGCCATTTTTTCGTTATCTCGTCGAGCAAATTCCCAAGAAAGAAGGCATGCCGTGATTCGGGGGTCGGGGGTGTCTCCGGGACATCGTTGGAATTAATTCCTGTGGGGACATGATCGAACGTCTTTTCAATATGCTCTGTCAATTGTCTTTCGTTCATACCGGAGAACGAGTCCAATAAGGCGTTCTTGTATGCCGGCGTGCGGACAATTTGAAGGGCGACATATTGACCTATTTTTTCTCTTTCTTCTATCCCCAGCATCTTTTTCTGCTGAAGCGCCCGAATAACATCCCCAAGTCTTCCTTCCATGATTGAGAAGAAGGTCTCTAGGCCAGGGTCTTTTCTTTCTCCGTTGTCCTGTATTAGGTATAGCCCGTTCTCAGCAGCGGCATCGTGGATGCTTTGCTTGAAAGGTTCGCGGTTTGGGAAGTATGTCCATACCTGTTCCGTTTTCTCATTGTCGAATCCCCGCAAAATGACCTTCGGAACAAAATGGCACTTCATATTTACGCCCATTTGCCAAGCCCTTGGAGCCATCCGAAAATCGGGGACAGAACAGAATGGCACATAGTTAAGCTCGATTTCGCATCATGCGCCCTGCGTCCGAGCCATCATTTGCGACTTAACTATGTGCCATTTTAGTTTGTCCCCGCGTCTCTGTAACGGCAACTACGTCGCGGCATCGGTGGAACCTCTTCGTGTCTCACGGCCAGAGGCCGTGGTTTATTGAACCGCAATTAATAACTGACGTACTTATACTGGCTGTAGATGTTGCGATGGGCAAATTTGCCGTGTGACTCGGCTTCGATGAAATCCGAGAACATGGATTCAGGAACATTAAGATAGCCATAAACGGAGCCACCATCGAATTTGATGTACAGCGTTCGATTTGCGCGACTATATCCGATCGAGATGATATGAGAAGATTTCACGAATACCTCAAAAACGTTGGGATTGGGAAAGCCTGTCTTGAAAGGCCGTCGATTGTATGTGTGCTGGGTGCGATATTCCTGCTGTGGTTTAGAGGCCGGTGGTGTATTTGCGCGAACCGTTTCGTTCGGTAAAGGGCCGATCTCAAGTAGCTCAGACAAATGCTCGAATGCGTCGTTTATCTTTCTGGCGCGGTCGGTCGCCGTCGAAAGCATCTCGGGATTTTTGTGGAAAAGGTCAGGGTGCCATCTTTTCATCTCGCGGCGATAAGCGGCCTTGAGTTGTGTTTCGGATTCGCAGGAGTCGATTCCGAGGATGAGCAAGTATTCGGCGATTTGAGGCATTTGCAGGAAATCTAGTCAGTAGGTATTTGGCGGTCAATGGCGGGTGGCCGGAATCGCGCGTACGGTTCCCGCTGAATAGATTCTAATCGGATGTGGGTGCCTCGGGTCACGGCCGTTCGCGACCAGTGCCGCCGTTTCAACCGCACACGAACAAAGGCATAGGTCGTCCCGAGAAATCGGGCCGACCCATGGCACCCACATCCGGCCTGAATCTAGAAATCAGAAGGTCTTGGTCGTGCCGAGCCACTCGCCTGTGACAGGCTACTCAAATTTTTTGAATGTGTACGAACGCGGAAAT
>JACQFI010000070.1 GCA_016200135.1 Planctomycetota bacterium | reverse complement strand
CCCATCTTATTTACCTTACTTTCATTCTTACCGGGAGATCCAACATGCGAGTGCTCACTCTGGCCGCCCTGTTTGTTATCTTGATTGCCGGCCTGCCGGCCGCTGAGACGGCGACGCCGGAGAAAGCAAAGGCCGAACCGACCGCATTCGAGTCGCCAGAGGCGGCGTGGAAGGGATTAGTCGAGGCGATGAAAGCGGACAACCTCGACAATGCCAAGAAAATTCTGGGAGATGAGGTTCTCAACATCATAAACAGAGAGCCGGACGAACCGGAAAAGCGTAAAGCCACCACGGCGCAGATGGAGAAGATCGAAGTCATTGTGAAATACTTAGATGAGAAGAAAGAGCGGGCAGTGTTCCAGGCCGGAAAAAGGGATTCGCCCTTTATCGTCGAGAAGACCGCGCGCGGCTGGGTCTTCCACATGGACGCGGAGAAGATGAAAGAGCAGCGCGAAGCGGTGCTGCGAACGTCTTGCGCCAACAACCTGTCGCAAATTGGCAAGGGGTGCATGATGTACGCGGATGTGCCTGACCACGCCGAATGCTTTCCGACAAGCCTGGACCAGTTGTACCCCGACTACATCCGCGATTTGAGGTGCTTCCAATGCCCCTCCGTACCCGCTGGCAAGCACCGCAAGGGTGCGGGCGAAGTTAAAGAGTGCGATTACATTCTGCTCCCGGGCCTCAAGGACACCGACGCGATCCTGGTGCTGGCGTTTTCGCGCAAGGCCGACCATGGGGGCAAAGGCCGGAATGTCCTGGTCGGCGGCGGAGCGGTGGAATGGATGGACGACGACGAGAAGTTCAAGACCGCGGTCCTCGATACCCTCAAGCAACTGAAAATCTCGCTTGAGCTGCCCGCCACGGCGGACCTGAAGCCTCTGACGGACGAAGAGAAGACGGCCTTCGGGAAATGCATCTCGGCCCTGGCCAGCGAAGATTTCAACGTGCGCGCGGATGCCGCAAAGAAACTCGAAGCCGCGGGCGAACGCGGGCGTGCGCTTCTTGCGGTGGGCGTGAAAGCGGAAGACCAGGAGACCCGCGCCTGCTGCCAGAAGCTGATCCACCAGTTGGACCAAGCGCAGGAAAAGTCCGGTTGGCTGAAAGAACTGCGCGCCGAACTGGGACTGGACGAAAAGCCCGCGGACGCGAAGCGATAACTGGAAGGTGGGGAAAAAGCCGTCCCGCGGGCTTGTTCACCCGCGGGACGCTAGACATCAAAAGTTACTTCGCATCGCCCGTCTTGGCATCGCTGCCGGTCTTGGCTTCGCTGCCCGTCTTGGCTTCGCTGCCCGTCTTCGCTTCGCTGCCCGTCTTGGCTTCGCTGCCCGTCTTCGCTTCTTCGGTCTTCTTCTCGGTCTTGGCGTCCTCAGCCTTGACCGACACCATCGCGAAACCGAACGCGAACGCGACAACCGGGGCCAGCAACCACGCGAACTTCTTCATATCCTTCTCCCTTTCATGCTGTCCTGTCACTTGCCTCTCGAACGCTATCCTTAGCGATCGACCGAAAAGTTGAGGCCCCCAAGCCAGGTACCCACTACGGGCGTTAACACAATCCGAAACGGATGAACATTGAATCCTATTCATTCGTAGTGTCAAGAAGAACCTGGGAAGTACGGTTAGCTCGTTCTTTGGACATTTTGGCTTTTTGGCTTTTATTGTCCACAAATGTCTATTATGTGCACTTGTGCCTAATTTTCGGACATTTTGTTTATAAGTAGTTGAAATTTATAATGTTATATGATCATTCGATGCCTTTTTCGGATTCGCTCGCCATCCCATAATCATTCAACATGCGATATAGCCTTTTCCTGGAAACGCCCAGAATTTGAGCAGCCTTGCTCTTGTTTCCCTGAGCGACGGCCAAAGCCCGCACCAACGCTTCCTTTTCCATTTCATCTAGGGAGAGCGGGTGCACGGTTCCCTTGTCGATACTTCGACTTCCAAAGCCGCCGTCTCCTGCTCCTTTTACTTCGTTCGCTGCGGTGGATGGCGCGAGGCTGGGTTTGTGAATCCAGTCGGGCAGATCTTCCACACTTAGGATCTCTTCGCGCCCCAACGCATAGGCGCTCTCCACCAAACTCTCCAATTCGCGCACGTTGCCCGGCCAGGTGTAACTCGCCAGTTTGGAGAGGGCTTCCGGCGCGACACGGCGGATGCGGCGGCCGTGAGTCTTGGCGTACTTTGCGAGGAAGTGTTCGAGCAGAAGCGGCAGGTCGTCGAGGCGCTCGCGCAGGGGCGGGATGTGGACGCGCAGCACGGAGAGCCGGTAGTACAGATCGTCGCGCATGCGGCCGTCCGCGCGCTGCTTCTCGACGTCCGCATTGGTGGCGGCGAGCACGCGCACGTCCACGGCGGTCTCGCGCGTGGAGCCCACCGGCCGGATGCGGCGGTCCTGCAGGACCCGCAGGAGCTTGGCCTGGGTGTCCTTGGGCATGTCGACGACTTCGTCGAGGAAGATCGTGCCGCCGTCGGCGGCGCGGAAGAGGCCGGGGTTCTCGCGCGTCGCGCCGGTAAATGAGCCCGGCTCGTGCCCGAAGAGTTCGGACTCGATCAGGTGGTCGGGCAAGGCCGCGCAGTTCACGGGGACGAAGGGCCGGTCGCGCCGGGCGCTCTTGTGATGGATCGCGCGCGCGACCAGTTCCTTGCCGGTGCCGCTCTCGCCGGTGATCAGCACCGTCGCCTGCGAACGGCCCGCGGCGAGGATGCGCTCGCAGACGGAGCGCATGGCGGCACTCTTGCCGATCAGACCCTGGATGCCGTAGCGGTCGTCGAGGGCCTCCTTGAGGTCCTCGACCTGCTGTTCCAAGGCGCGAACCTTGAGTTGCGCCTCGACCTTGGCGACGAGCTCCGCACGCTCGAACGGCTTGGTGACGTAGTCCGCGGCCCCAAGCTTCATGGCCTGGACCGCGTCCTGCACCGTGGCGTAGCCGGTCATGAGCAGCACGGGGAGGCCGGCGTCGAGCTGCTTGACGTCCTGGAGCAGTTCGATCCCGGAACGTTCGCGCCCCAAGCGCACGTCGGAGAGGACCAGCCTTACACGCGGGCCCTGCCCGGAGTGGCTCTTGCGGATGCGCTCCAGTGCTTGCGCAGCGGACGCGGCGCCTTCGGTCTTGTAGCCGCGGCGCTCGAAGAGGTCGCAGCACATCTGGCGCATCGCGCCGTCGTCTTCGACGATCAGCAGGAGGGGCGCGGTCTCTTTCGCCGCGGATTCCGCGGACGCGGGCACATCGCTGGCGGCATCGGGTGGAGCGGAACGGGTGGTGGGTGTGCCCATGCGAATGCGCCCTCGCTCCTGCGCCGGAGCATGGTACACGAAGGCGGCCGGGAAGTCGAGAAGACCGAACGGCTACAGTGGTCTCGTAGCAGCGGCGTGGCGGCGCTCCGCCGGGACGGCGGAGCCACGCTTCAGTCCTTGCGGCTCATCAGGCGATACAGCAGGTAGAAAACGACCGCCAGGACGATCAGGCCGCCCATGCTGGCGAGCATCTTCATGGCGAGGTTCATGGCCGCGAGGGCCGCGCGGAGGACCCAGCCCAGCACCACAAAGGCGCCGACGAAAAAGATCAGCAGCACGATGCAACTCGCGGCGCGGCGGGGAGGTTCCTGCGTAGACATGGCGGAAAGCAGTGTACCCTTTGTTCTCGGCCTGGCCACAGGAGAGCGTACTTTGAGTGGAAGGACGCGGGTAAAAGGCCTCGCGGCGCTGGTGGTCCTCATCCTGGGCGCGCTGGCGGCGTACTTCAAGCCGCCGGATGCAACGCCCGAGAGGCGCGGCAAACCGGCCGAGGAACGGGAAGCGCCGCCGGTCCCCAAAGGCCATTCCTTTACGGGAAAAATCGTCGGCGTGCACGACGGCGATACGATCACCCTGTTGTGGGAGAAGCGAGAGATCAAAGTGCGCCTCTTCGGGATCGACGCGCCGGAGACCAACCCGGCGCAAGATTACGGCCAGCGCGCCAAGCAATACGCCTCGCAATGGATGTTCGGCAAAGAAGCGCGCGTGGAGGTCAAGGACGCCCGGCTCACCTACGGGCGCGTGGTGGGCGAGGTCTTCGTGACGGAAGAGGGCAAAGAACAGAGTGTTAACGCGGCCATGGTGGACGCCGGCTTCGCCTGGGCATACCGGCACTACAGCGAGGCCTTTGTGGAACGGGAGGCCGCCGCGCGCGCCGCCCATCGAGGGCTTTGGGCGGACGACAACCCCGTGCCGCCATGGGAATTCCGCAAAGAGAAGCACGCCGAATGAATCGTTGCCAGGGTTGCGCCGTCTAACCCCGTGGCGCGCCCTCTCGTTGTTTCCCGAGGGAAGCCTGCTAGAGTGGTCCGCCATGTTGGCCGTGCGGCCAACGCTTCTCCATTGGCCCAAGCGCGAGGAATTTCCATGAAGCGGCTGTGCTGGCTGGTCCTGTTGGTCTCCTGTGCAGGCGTCGGCGCGTCTTGGGAGGCGGAAGAAGCGAAGACGGAAGAGGCCCCCAAGGCCGAGGTCAAGAAAGAGGAAGCGAATAAGGAAAACGCGGAGTTGATGGGCAAGTTCAGCTACCTCTTTGGCTACAATTACGGCAACCAATTCAAGCAGGACGAAGTGGACGTCAATGTCGAGGAGATCCTCAAGGGGCTGAAGGACGGCCTGGCCGGAAAGAAGTCGGCGATCCCCCAGGAACAGTCGCAGGAAGTGGTGCAGGCGTTCCAGAAAATGATGATCGCCAAACAGCAGGAGAAGCAGAAGCAGCAGGTCGCCGAAGCCGCCAAACTGGGCGAGAAGAACGGCGTCGAGGGCAAGGCGTTCCTGGAAGAGAACAAGAAGAAGGAAGGCATACAGACCACCGCCAGCGGCCTGCAGTACAAAGCGATGAAGGAAGGCGAGGGCGAGAAACCCAAGGCCACCGACAACGTGACCGTGCACTACAAGGGCACGTTCCTCGACGGCACCGAGTTCGACAGCTCCTACAAGCGCAAGGAACCGGCTACGTTCCGGCTCAATGATGTGATCAAAGGCTGGACCGAAGGCGTGCAACTGATGAAAGTGGGCTCCAAGTATCAGTTCTGGATCCCCGACACGCTCGCCTACGGCAAGGACGGCCGGCCGGGCATCCCGCCGAACACGACGCTCTATTTCGAGATCGAACTGCTTTCGATCGGCGCCCCCGGCGCGGCTGGCCAGAAATAAGGGCACGCCGCGGACCGTTGCATGGCCGAACGGTTCGAGAGATCGCTATATTCCATCAACGAGCCGGCGCTGCCGGCTCGTTTTTTTGCGAATACCATAAAATACGCACGCGCCATGTGAGGTATGCCATCGAGAAGGCATCTATACTCGTAGAGAGTTCCCACGTGTGGCGAATTCCGGCTTGAGGCCCGCGCGGTTTTTGAAGAAAGGACCGTGCTCCTGCGTCGTAAGTGCAGCCCCATTCCGGCATTTCCTCTTGGCTACCAGACCCGTTAAAACGGGGCTTCGGCATGGGGAATGCGAGTTCCAGGGCCAACGACGGAGCACCGGAAGACCCGATGGATAGCGGTCCGGACGAAACCCTGCAGATTCCCAACGCCGGGGGCGGCGTGCCCGGAGCCGCCACGCCTCCGCCCAGTTCGCCCGGCGCGCCGAATTCTCCGGGCGTCCATTCCGCGGATACGCTGCGTTCGCCACAGCCCGGCCAGTCCGTCGCGCCGACCTCGTTTTCACTGAGCGGCACTACCGGCTTGCCGCCGATCTCGCGGCCGGTCATCGATCTCAGCCAGGACAAACTGCTGCTCTCGGCGCCGCGCGGGCTCGTGGACGGAAAACCGACGCCCAGCCTGGGCGGCATTCCGCTTCTGTCCAAGCTAGGCCAAGGCGGGATGGGCGCGGTCTATTACGGCATTCATCCGCGCCTGAAGCTCGAGGTTGCCGTCAAAGTGCTGCCGTTCCATCTTGCGGGCCAGCAGCCGGGGCTCGTCGAACGGTTCTTCCGCGAGGCGCAGATCGCGGCCAAGGTCCAATCGCCGCACCTGGTCAACGTCAAGGACGTCAACGAGGACTGCGGCCTGTTCTATCTCGTGATGGAGTACGTCCACGGGACCTCGGCGGGCTCGTATCTGAAGCAAGTTAAAGACATGGGCCGTCCGGGCCTGCCTGAAGCCGAGGCGCTCGAGATCGCCACGGCCGCGACGCAGGGCTTGAAGGCCGCCCACGACGAGAGCGTCGTCCACCGCGACATCAAGCCCGACAACATCATGATTCCCAAATCGAAGAACGGGGAGCAGATCTTCTTCAAGTCCGCCAAGCTGGCCGACCTGGGGCTCGCCCGCGGCGAAGACGGCGCGCAGCAGTCGCTCACGGGCACGCAGGTGGCGCTGGGCACGCCCGGTTACATGTCGCCCGAGCAGGCCGACGACGCGCGCAACGCCGGCAAGCCGGCCGATGTGTTCAGCATGGGCGCGGCCATCTACGCAATGCTCACGGGCGCGGCCCCGTTCAAGGGCGAGTCGCTGATGCAGATCTTCTTCGCCACGGCGCAGAAGCCGCACGAGCCCGTCCGGAACCTGCGGCCGGAAATCAGCGCGGCCACCGCCGAACTGCTCGACCGCTGCCTGGCGAAAGATCCCGCCCAACGCCTGCCGGACGCCACGGCCCTGCTGGCCGCGTTGCAGGACTGCGCGGCGCGGCTGGGCTCCGGACAGCAGGGCGCGCAGTTCGCACCCACGCTCATCGGCGCGGCCACGCCTGCTCTGGCGGGAACCGCTTCCACCGCGGGCACCGCGCTGGGGACTTCGGCCGTGGTGCGGGAACCGACGGCCGCGATTCCGCTCAGCACGGCGCAAGCCGCTCCGGCTCCGGCAAAGTCCCGCCGCTGGCCCAAGGTGCTGGCGGCCGTGGCGGTCGTGCTCCTCGCGCTCGCCGTGCTGGCCAACCTCAAAGAAAAAGAGAAACGGGAGAAGTTCCAGAACGACCTCAACGCGGCGGTGGCAAAAGCCGAGAGCGTGAAGAAAGCCAGCGGCGAACCGCTGGCGCAGGCCATTGCCGACCTGGAACGGTTCAAGCCGGAGAATCCGGGGCATCCCGAAGAGGATTTCAAGCCGGTCGAGGACGCGCTCGACAACCTGCACGACCGCCTGGAGGTGCTGACCAAGCGCCGCGACGATTTCGGCGCGCTCGTTCACGACGCCCGCCAGTTCATGGAACTCGATCCCAAGGCCGCGCTGTCCAAGCTCGACGAGGCCGCGAAGATCGGCGCGCCTTCCCCAAACGACGGCTATCCCGATCTCCTGAGCGACCAGAAACCGAGCCTGGACGAATTGAAAGAGCTCGCCCGCAAGACGGAAGCCGCGCAGATCCGGCAGCAGACCGAGCAGAACGCCGCGCGCGCCAAGGCGGAGTTCGAGACGGGCTATCAGGCCGCGCGCGACGCCACCGGGCGCAACGATTGGCCCACCGCGGAAAAGACCCTGGACAAGGCCCTGAAGACGCTCGGCGACCTGGACCACCCGGCCAAAGACGCCGCGCAGGGCTTGCTGGCCAGCGTGCGCGCCGAGATCAAGAAGCGCGACGACTTCAACAAATTCATTCTAGAAGGCAACGGCTTTTTGAAACAGGGCCAGTTCCCCGATGCCCGGGCGTCCTTTGAGAAAGCGAAGCAGCTCTGGCCGCAGTCCCCGGAACTCCAGCGCGCTAGCGACGGCATCGCCAAGGCGCTCCAGGGCGTGCGCCACGTCAGCTACGAGACGGCCATGGCAGAGGCCACCGAGGCCTTGAAGACCAAGAACTGGGACAAAGCCGAGACCGCCTATGGCCGCGCGCTGCTGGAGAAACCGCGCGACGATGCCGCGCTGAGGGGCATCACGGATGCGCAGAACGGCGCGCGCGACGAACGCTACCAGACCGCGTACAGCAGCGCGCAGCGCCTGCTGGGCGACAAGAAGTACGACGCCGCCGCGCTGGCCTTCAAATCGGCGCTGAACGAGAAGAGGACGCCCGAGGCCGAGAAGGGCCTGAAAGACGCGCAGGACGCCCTCAGCGACCAGCGCTATGCCAGCGACATGGAGGAGGCCACCAAAGCAAACGCCGACCGCAAATGGCCGGACGCAGAGCGTGCCGTCCGGCGCGCGTTGTTCGAACACCCCGGCGATCCGCGCGCCACGCGTGCGCTCAACCTCATCATGGGGTACAGCCGCATGGATGCGCGCGACTGGATGGGCGCGGAGAACTACTTCAACAAGCTGCTTCTAGTCAATGCCAACGACAAGCAGGCTAAGGATGGGATGGACTACGCCGAGAGAGGCCGGCAGGCCGCCTACGACGACGCGCTCAAGCGCGCGCGCAAGAAGTTGCTCCTGGCCTCAACCGCCGCGGATTACCAAGCGGTGATCGCGGACGCGAACGAGGCTCTCACGCTCTTCCCCGGCGATAAGGATGCGACACAGATCAAGCTGAAGGCCACGAGCGAGCTCGACCGCATCACATGGCCGACGATCAAAGTGACCTCTGAGGCCCCGATGATGAGCATCCGCACCGCCAAAGTGGACGGGCGGCCCGTGACTGCGTCCACCGCATCCGCCATCGAGCCCGGCCAGCATACCGTGGACGTTGAGGTGGACGTGGCGCTGAGCAAAAACGACTTCTCGCACAGCGTGAAGGTAAAAATGGAGCGCGGGCACACCTACGAGATCCGCCTGGTGACCTTCCGCCGCGGCCTGGGCGCCGCCGCGCACGCGTTCCGCGTCTATGAGGACGGCAAACGCATCGACGCGGAGTAGGCCTGACCTGCGCTCGGAATCCTTGCAGCCATTGTGAAAATAGATAATCTCTCGCGCATGCCCAAAACAACAGCCATCATTCCAACAGAGAAGATTGAGCGCTCAATCTTATTGATTCGCGGCCACAAGGTTATGCTCGACCGTGATCTGGCAGCCCTTTACAAAGTCAAAGCCATCGCCTTGCGCCAACAGGTACGGCGCAATCAAGAACGCTTTCCAGACGATTTCATGTTCAGGTTGACTCTGAAAGAGGCAGACCTCTTGGTATCACAAAATGTGATACCTTCCCGCCGGAGTTTGGGCGGATATCTTCCCTACGCGTTCACAGAGCAAGGTGTCGCCATGCTCTCCAGCGTCCTGCATAGCCCACGGGCGGTTCAGGTCAACATCGACGTCATGCGCGCGTTCGTTCGTCTGCGCCAGTTACTTGCCACACACAAGGATCTCTCCCGTCGCCTGGATGTACTCGAACAAAAGTACGACAAGCAGTTCGCCGTCGTCTTTCAGGCCATCCGCGAACTCATGGAACCGCCGCCCGAGCCGCCCAAGGGCCGCATGGGCTTCCGTCGCAAGAACGCATGACCTTGCTAGGACATGCTGAGATCGTGCCCATTCAATCTTTAGAGCCGTTCCACTCAGCGCCCATGCCAGCGCCGAATTTCCGTTGCGCTTTCGGCGTTAAACACAGGTCGCCGGTCTCGGGGCTCTCGAAGATATCTTCCTGCTTGCCGGCTTGATTCTCTTCGAGGTCCGCCTGCGCGTCCGGCGTCACCACGATGCGGCCGTGGATGGCATTGTGGTGGCAGCGCGCGCCCTTGCTGCCTTCGCTGAAGATCACAGTGCGTTCGTAGTCCCAATGCGGTGAGTAGATGTTATTGTGGTGGACCTCGTTGTCCAGCGTGCCGCTCTGTTCGATGGCTTTGTTCACGCCGGCCACGATCCAATTGTTGCGCACGATCCCGCGGGTCACCTGCGGGAACTGGCCCGACGGATTGCCAAAGCTGATGCCGCGGTCGCAATTCACGATCAGGTTCCGCTCGGCGATTACGTCTTCCGAGCCCACCCAGATGAAGATCGCGCCGCGCCCGCCGCCGCTCTGGCCGCGGATGCCGACGAAGAGGTTGTCGGAAAAGGTCCAGTCCTTCAGGCCCATCATGTCGATGCCGCTGATGTAATCCGGCTCGTGGTAGCCCGGCCAGGGCTTGGGCGTGTCGCAGAGAAAGAGGCAGTGCTGCACGAGCCCGCCCATGGGCCGGCCGCGCAAGGCATCGGCCTCGCTCTGGGGTTGCTGGCCGTTGTCCATGATGTACTTCGGGTTCGTGCCTTTCAGGCCGCGCGTCCAGATGTTGTGGAACTTCACGTTGTGGATGTGCGTGTTCTTCACGCCGCCGTCGCCATAAATGCGCACGCCGTAGAGTTCGCTGTTGCGGAAGGTCACGTCCGCGATTGTGCAGTCCCTCGCGCCGACCACGCAAAGCATGTTTACGCGCTTGCCGCCCGCATCGATGATCGTTTTCTCGCGGTCGCCGCTCTCGCTTCGGAACGAGACGCCGTGGTTGCGGATCGTCAGATCCGGCGGCGGCGCGTAGACGCCGTCCGCGAGCAGGACCGTGACGCCGTCTTCAAGCTCCGCGATGGCCTTCACCAGGCCGGCGGTGTCCTGCACGCGCACGACCTTGCCCGACGGGGCCGGCAGCGCGGGGACCTTGGGCATCCGCTTGAGCAGCGTCGCGAGATCGGGCTGGGCGGTGGCGAGCATCGTTTCGATTCCCCTTGGGTTAATAGAACCGGCGGCCTTCGCCGCGCGGTGTCTGCATTACCTTACCCCCATCGGCTCAGGATAGGCACCTGTCCTTTGGAATGGGTCTGATTCATTCGGAATTCAGCTCCAATAAAAAAACGCGCGAGCCATAGCATATGGCCCGCGCGTCTGGATCGTCTGCCGCCTGCGGAGGTTACTCGGACAGGGCAATCTCCTTATTGGCCGCGGAACTGCGGTAGATGCCGTCCAGGATCGAGAGCACGTCGAGCGACTGTTCGGAAGGAACCGGCGAGGGCTTGCCGTACGCCACCGCATCCGCAAAGGCGACGCACTCGGCCGCATGCGCTTCCATGCCGCCGGACTGCACGAGCTGCGTGTTCAAGTGCTGCTGGGTCTTGTAGTTGGTCTCGAGGAGTTCCAGCGCGGGCCAGTGCGCGCCGCCCTTGTCGCCGTAGAGCCACATCTGCATGTCTTCACCCGTGGTCTTGTGGTGCAGCAGCCAGCTCACTTCCAGCACCATCGTCGCGCCGTTGGAAAAGCGCACGAACGCGGAGGCGAACTCTTCCACATCCCAATCCTTGTCGCGCGGCAGCAGGCCGCCCCAGGGCGTAAACGAGCCCGGGATCTTGCGCAGACGGTCCTGCGTGATGCCGGAGACCGCGACGGGCTTGGGGTTGCCCATCATCCAGAGCGTCAGGTCGAGGATGTGCACGCCGATGTCGATGCACGGGCCGCCGCCGCTGTGCTTCTTGAGCGTGAAGCTGGTGCGCGGGAGCAGGCCGGCGCGCCGCAGCATCCAACCGCGCGCGTGGTAGACCTCGCCCAGCCGACCGCCCTCGATCTCGGCCTTGAGCGCCTTCGAGCGCCCGTCGAAGCGGAAGTGCTGCGCGGTCATGAGCAGCTTCTTGGCCTTGTCGCGCGCCGCGATCATCTTGCGGATCTCGGCCGGCGTCGGCGCGAGCGGCTTCTCGCAGAGCACGTGCTTGCCGGCCTCGAGCGCGGCGATGGTGAGCGGCGCGTGGTACATGTTCGGCGTGCAGACGTCGATAATGTCGAGGTCCTTGTCGGCGAGCAGGTCCTCGGGCTTCTCGTAGGTCTTAGTCACGCCCTGCTCGGCGGCGACCTTCTTCAGCACGTCGCCCACGGGATCGGCCAGAGCCACCAGCTCCGCGTCGGGGCTGCTCTTCCAGCCGGGGAAGTGCGTCTTCGCGATGCCGCCGACGCCGATCACGCCCACTTTGAGTTTCTTGGCCATGCCGTTTCCTTTCGGTTTCGGGTGAGGTGCGGAAGCAAGCCAAGCTATGAAATCCCGCCCGGCAGACAAGTCCCGACTGTTAAGCAGGAACGCAGGGCGGCCATTTTCTGTGCTAAAAAAGAATTTGGATGGGCTGCGACGGCGATTTTAGCGAGAAAAAAGCCCGTATCACAGCTTACGGCTTCGTATCGAAGCGCACGTCATCCATGTAGAGGCTGAAGTTCAGCCCCGCGCCCGAGGCGCCAATGCGAATCTCGTAGGTGTTACGGGGATTGTAGTCCTTCGCGCCTTCGAGCAGGTCCTTGAGCGGGACCGCGAGGTCGTGCCACTGCCCGTCGAGGATCTCCTTGGCATACGCGGCCAGCGCGACGGCCTTCGAGGACGTCTTGTTCGGGCCGCAGTTGAGGGCCACGGTGAGCTCCGCGGGCTTGCCTTCCCCTTTGAACTTCGCGGCAAACTTGAGCGACTTGTAGTCGCCGATGTCGGTGAGGTCGTTCGTCGCCCAGTTGTGCCAGTTCCAGCCGCCCTCGCCCTTGTCCACGCCTTCCATGTGGAACTCGAGCGCCGCGTCGCCGCTCTTCTTCTCGGTCTTCTGCGCTTTCAAGAATCCCGCCTTGCCGCCGTTCATCCACCCGCCGCCGGCGGCGAAGCCCTCGCCGTTCCACACCACCAGCGAGCCCGGCAGCACGGGCACGAAGCCTTTGGCCAGGTCCTCGGGCAGGTCCCAGCGCACGACGGCCTGCGGCATCTTTCCGTTCGTCTGCCGCATGGCAAAGAAGCAGCGCCGGCTGTCGCACCAGGCGAGCCCAAAAGGCTTGAACGGCAGCACCGGGCCGCAGGGGTTCCAGGTCTTGCCGCCGTCGGTGCTGAAGTAGAGCTGCGTGTTCTTGACGCCAACGAGACGCCCGCCCGGCGCTTCGGCCAGCATGCCGCGCACGGGCCCGCCGAGCTTCGTCCAGGTCTTGCCCTTGTCGGCGCTCTTGCAGAGCGCCCCGTCCCAAAGCATCGGCCAGTAGATGGCGCCGTCGCTGGCCTGCAGCGCGTTGCCCGCCGCGCCGAAGTCGCTCATCTTCGTCCACGTCTCGCCGGCGTCCTCGGAGCGGTAGATGCCCCACGGAACATTCTGGAGCCAGCCGGATGTATTGGTGAGGTACGTCTTGGCGTCGAGCACAATGGGGTCGCTGCTGTGGTTGGTCTTCTCGGGGAGCTTGTCGCCGATCTTCACCCACGTCTGGCCGCCGTCGGTGGATTTGTGCGTGCTGCGCGCCTGCTCGTGGAGCCCAAGCAGCAGCGTCTTGTGCTCGGGATCGGCCAAGCCCACGCTGATGCCGTCGCAATGGTCGTTCTTGCCGAGGCGCTCGAACGTCTTGCCGCCGTCGGCCGTCTTCCAGACGCCGTAGTGGTACATGCCGCTGGTCCAGAAGTTCTTCGGGTTCTTGGGATCGAAGACGAACGCGCACGCCTGGCCCTGGTTGGGCGGGCGGCTGCCTTCCTTGCCCATGCGCGTCCAGGTCTTGCCGCCGTCGGTGCTGGACCAGAGGCCCAAGCCGACCATCGAGACGAGCACTTCACCCGTGTTGGGGATGCAGGCCAGCTTCCAGGGCCCATGGGCCTTCCATTCGTCGCCGCCGAGGTCGCCCGTGGCGTCCACCCACGCGGGCTCGGCCTCTTCGGCGTACATCCGAGCGCAAAGCAGGAGTAAAGCCAGCGCTGCCGGCAAAACCGTCCTGCGCAAGCGTAAGCCTTCCAACATGGTATTTTTCCTTGAGCCGCGGCACTGCTTCAACAGCATCAATACACCATAAAGCGCTTTGCCGGGATTGGTTTACATGCTTTATCCAAGTTTAAGCATGGCGCATTCGTACGTTGAGCCACGTGCTGAAACGATTAAAAGGAATCGCCGGACGGGTTGAATTATACGCTGCCAAGTCATTGAGTTAGGAAACGACGCCCACGAGAAGGTTGACCTACGCGTATGGAAGAATCGACCCACCGAGATATTTCCGCTACGGAACCGATCACCCTTGCGATCGACCGCGCCAAGCTGATCTGTTTCGAGCCGTTCGACGCGGGCAAGTGGCTCTGCTTGGGCTTCTGCGTGTTTCTTGCCCTCTTGTTCGAAGACGGCGTAAACCTCAATTTCAACATGAGCGGCGGTTCGGGGCCAGGCGGCGGCATGCCCCAAGGGATCAAGGAAGCCCTGAACTGGATCGTGGTCAATTCCGCAATCGGTCTGGCTATCGGCCTAGGCATTCTCGGTTTCGCGGTTCTCGTGCTGTGGCTGAGGTGCCGCGGAATCTTCATGCTGATCGACGGCGTCGTTCACAACCGCGGACTCGTCGTTCAACCCTGGAGCCGGTTCGCCCACCTCGGCGACAGCCTCTTCAAGTTCATGTTTGTATTCGGATTCGTCTGGTTCCTTGGCCTTGCGCTGATCACGGGGCTGGGGGTGGTTATTGCCTTGGGCGACATCCGCGCGAGCACCTTCGGCGTGCTCGCGATTGTGGCCCTTTGCTTATCGATTTTCCTCTTTTTGGTTTGGTGGATCGTAATGGGCACTATCGGGGCCATCGTGAACCACTTGGTGGTTCCCGTCATGTACATGCGAAACCTGGCCGTGCTCCCCGCATTGGAGATCGTGCGCAGGGAATTCCTTCCGGGTAATGCGGGCGCGGTCGCCATCTTCATCCTCCTCAAGATTGTTGCCCTTTTTGTGCTGGGGGCCGCCAACCTCGCCGTGTGTTGCGTGACGTGCTGCCTGGGGTCCTTTCTGCCCTACATCGGCCGCGTGCTCGCGCTTCCCGTCCACGTCTTCAACGTCTCGTTCTCGCTGTACTTCGTCGAACAGTTCGGCCCGCAGTGGAAGATCTTCCCCGACCTGCCGCCTCCGGAGCCGCCGCCGCTCGAAGGCGGGCACTACGAGCCTCCGCAGATCGCGCCGCCTCCACTACTGCCGGACCGGCCGCCGCCCTTGCCGCCAGAACCACCCCAGCCGCCGCCGGTGCTGCCGCTGGATTAGCCCGGCGTGCGCGGCACGTACAGCCAGATCTCGGCTTCGTAAAACCGGATGCGCTCCTTAATAACCATGTGGGCCTTGAGGCAGTCGATCATCTCCGGCTCCGGCGCATGGTTGGTGATAATGAACCAGAGCCGTTGCGGCGGCGTTTTTTCCAGGTAGGCCGCCAGTTCCGGAATATCTTTTTCCCCGTTGGCGAACCGGACGCGCAACGGCGATCCGGCGCGTTCGAAATAATAATCGTAGTAACGCCCATCCGCGCCCCAGACATACCCGAGCACGACGCCGTCCCGCGCGGGCTCGTGCTGGGCGACGTATTCCGCGGCCTCGCGATACTGCGCATGCCAGGGCCGGACGAGGTACTTCAGGCCCACGAGCAGATGAATCAGCAGCAGCGCGGTCACGGCGCCGGCCATCCAGCCCTGCCACTTTTGCGCGACCGGCGCTCTAAAGAGCGCGCGCGCAAGCAATACGTAAGCAGGCATGGTTGCAATCGCGAAATACCGGTAGACGAACATGGGCTGCATGACCAGCGAGAGCGCAAACGTCAGCAGCACCGGGCCTGCGAACCAGAGCGCGAGAAAGACGCCGGGGGCTTTAAAGAGGTCCGCACGCTCCCCTTCCCTGCGCCTGGCCATGTACTCGCGAATGCCCGCGAGCGCTAGCAGCGCGTAACACGCCAGGACGACCCCGCCGATGGCCTCGGAGAGATTGAACAGAAAGAACTGGAAGGCCACCAGGTCCATAAAGACCGGACGGTGTATCCACGCGCCGAATGCGTGACGGTTGGTGAGTTGCGCAAGGAAAATGGGCAGCCACGGCGCGTATCCCAGGCCAACCAGGACGTAGAGGCCCAACCAGCGGAGCAGTTGGCGGCCTTGCGCCCGGCACGCCAGCAGCGCGTACAGGGCCTGGAACGCCACCAGCAGCCCGCCGAAGTAATGCGTGTAACACGCCAGCAGCGCCGCCGCGGCATAGGCCAGGGCGCTCTTCCAGCACCAGACCTGCTCTTTAGAAGCCGGTCCAGGTGCCGCCAGAAGAGCCACGCGCTCAGCCCCGAAGCAAAGATCAGCAGCGCATAGGGCCGCGCGTTCCGGCTGCCGTCCACGGGCCACCAGAGCACCGCGAGGAGCGCGGCCGACAAGAGGCCCTCGCGGTGCGAATAGAGCCGCCGGCCGACGAGAAAGGCCATGGGAATCGCCAGGGTTCCGAACACCGCCGCCGGCAGGCGGAGGACCCATTCGGTATCGCCCAGCGCCTGAATGCATAGATGCAGGATGAAATGCGAAGCGGGCGGGTGCAGATCGAATCCGGAACTGAGCCTCTCGATCATCCCGGAGAAGCTTCGTACCGCGACATCCCGGCTGAAGAACTCATCCAGCCAGAACGACTCCTTGCCCAATTCATAAAAGCGCAGGAACGCGCCCAGCATCGTTACGACGGCGAGTATCCGCCAGGCCCATGCGGGGGTGGGCTCTGCTTTCGGGATACTTGGACCGGATAATGGCATCACAAAATGAAAGTCTATGGTGCACTATTGGCAAAGCCAGCCGACGAAACTTGAGATTAAAAAAACGGGGCGAACCGGATGGCTCGCCCCGCCTGACGTCTCGCTCTACGCCCGTACGCTCCACGCCGTTTACCGCACGCCCATCAGCACCTCGTTGAGCAACTGGTCGAGGCGCTCGTAGGGCAGGCGGCGCGAGGCCAGTTCGTTCGGGTCGAACGGCGTGTCCATCAGTTTCTTGGCGTTGGCCGCGGAGAACTTCTTGGTGAGGCCCTCGAGTTCCTTGTTGGAGCGGTCGATCTCCTTGAGGATCTGCAGGATCTCGCGGTCCTCGTCCACCTGCTGGGCCTTTTCCTTCAGAATCGCGTAAGTGCGCATGCAGCCGCGGGCGAAGTCCCAGACGCCGTCGCTGTCCTCCGTGCGGTAGGCGTGCGCGTCGAAGTGCCGTGGGCCCTTGTAGCCGCTGTTTTCGAGCAACCGCACGAGCAGCAGGTTGCCCTTCAGGTCCTCGCTGCCGAAGCGCAGGTCCTGGTCGAAGCGGCCCATCTTCTGGCCGTTGAGGTCGATGTGGAAGAGCTTGCCGCACTCGATGGCCTGCGCGACGTGGTGCGTGAAGTTCAGGCCCGCCATGGTCTCGTGGGCGTACTCGGGATTCACGCCGACCATCTGCGCATATTCCAGCGTGGCGATGAAGGCGAGCATGTTGCCGGTGGTGGCGTTGTAGATGTCGCCGCGTGGTTCGTTGGGCTTGGCTTCGAGCGCAAAGACGAGGTTGTACTTCTGCTGCTTTACATAGGCGCAGAGGAAGTTCATGGCCTCGCGGTTGCGTTTGATCGCTTCCTGCGGGTCCTTGGCGAGATCGACTTCGGCGCCTTCGCGGCCGCCCCAGAAGACGTAGATCTTCGCGCCGAGCTCCACGCCCAGGTCGATCGCCTGCATGGTCTTCTGGATCGCGAACGCGCGCACCGCGGCGTCGTTGCTGGTGAACGCGCCGTCCTTGAAGACTGGATGCGAGAAGAGATTCGTCGTGGCCATGCTGCAGACAATGCCGGTGTCCTTCATGGCCTTTTTGGCGTCGGCGACGATGCGGTTGCGCTCGGCGAGCGTGCTGCCGAAGGGGACCAGATCGTTGTCGTGGAAGTTGAAGCCCCATGCGCCGACCTCGGCCATGCGGCGGATGTTCGCGATCGGATCGAGCGGCGGGCGGGTCTCGGAACCGAACGGATCGCGCCCGGGATTGGCGGTGGTCCAGAGGCCGAAGGTGAATTTGTGTTCGGGCTTGGGGGCGTAACGGTCAGCCATGGCGAAAGTCTCCGTATGCTGGGTCTCGGGTTCAAAACGAAAGCGGGGCCGTGAGAACGCTATTCCCTAACGGATGGTGCTGGCGGCGTCAAAGCAGTAACCTGACGAAAGAATGCGGCCCGGTTTACTTGCCCTTATCCAACGGCGAATACGCGTGCGCTTCGAGCCGGATCTCGCACGCGCCGATGGGCAACTCCACCTCCATGCGCACGAGCACCCGCGTGGCCTCGTGCAGCCAGATGCGCATCTCGCCGCGGCGCTGGAAGATCCCGTTGAACTCGCACTGCGGCACGACCAGGATGCAGGCCTGCTGCTTGCCGATGCTTTTCAGGTCGAGGTACTCGCGGGCCACGGGCACGATCTCCGTGTCCCACACGCGCCGCTCGGTGCAGATGGGCAGCACGATCCGCGCGTCCTTCAGGCGTTTCTCGTAGTCCTGGCGCGCGAGCTTGCCGCTCTCGGCGTCCGCGGCGAGTTCCTCCCGCAACTTCAGGTTCGCGCCCAGGTCTATCGAACGCAGGTAGTAGAGCGCCGAGAGCGGGTCCAGCACCTTGCCGGAGAGCGGGATCGTCAGGTAGCTGACCGAATCGTCGGGCCGGTTCCGGCCGCAGACCGCTTCCATTTTGGCCGCGGTGTAATCCACGCGGATGCGCTCTTCGCCTTTATACGCGCCTTCGCGCTGGTTGAGGTAATAGTAGCGCGAGAACCCGCCTTTTACGTCGATGTTGGAGATCACCTTGTCCCTGACAGGGAAGAAATTTCCGACCAACCGCGTGGAGCGCGTGTCCATGCGGATCTCCCACACTTCGGGACCGGTCTTGTCGGGATAGCTCGCGCGCTTGCGCACGCCCATGAGCGACCGGCCCGCGGGGATACCGTTCCAGAGGACCTCGTAGTCCAGCACTTCTCCTTTGGGTGCCTTCTCGTCGTTCAGGTCTTGCGCGGAGCCCAGGTCCAGGTCCGCGGACTTCAGTTCGGCATGGGGCCGGATGGCGGCCAGCGGCGGCTCGGATTCGTCCGGAGTTTTGACGGGTTGCGGCGCCGGAACGGCCTCTTCACCCCAAGTCGGCTTGAGCGTCTTGGGCGCATACGGTTCGCCTTGCGCGCCGGCGCCCGGAGCCCAGTAAGAAGCCCCGGCCGCAGCCGCGAAGCCAAGAACGAGAAGCGCCAGGAGCGTCCGCAGTCTCATAGTTACCAGTGAGAGCCCTTGAGCATAGGGCGGCTCGCGCCGTCACAAGATGGAAAGTTTAGGGGCCGCTTAAGCTGTTACAAGCGTCTAACCGGGCGCGCGTCCTGGGCAAAAAGAGGGGCGGTATGAGCTGCATCTGGCCTTTATAACTTCCTTTGCAGTAGGCGCTTATAATTCATATAATATGGGGGCAGCATCGGCCGAAAAGCGCCGTCATATGGGGGCCGATGCGGAGCGTCGGAGCAGAACATCGAGGGTCTTGCGCATGTTGAAGATCGTGAGCAACCGCTGGCTGGCAACCGGGTTCGGTGTGGTCTTGTTGGGCCTGGCGGGCCTGAGCGGCCGGGCCTTCGCGGCGGCCGACGACACCAACTTGAAGGACGTCACGATCGTGGTGGCGGACGAACCCTACACCGGCGAACTGATCCGCCCGCCCACCGATACGGAGTTCCGCTTCAAGCTCAAGGAGACCGGCGACACGCTGACGTTCCGCTGGAGTTCTCTGGCGGAGACCGAACGCAAGCGCGTGCAGAAGCTCTTCGGCATCGAGGTCCAAGATGGCCAAGTCACGTGGGGCGACAAGGTCAACTGCGTGCGCCTGAAGCTCAAGAGCGGCAAGGCGGTCGAGGGCATGGAGCTTCCCGACCGCGCCATTCCGGGCCTGCGCGTGCTCAAGACGTACTCCCAGACGCTCTACATCAACAACGGCGACATCGATGCGGAAGACAAGATCGAGAAGCGCGAGAGCGACATCTACAGCGCCAAGGAATTCTACGAACGCAAGCTGCTCGAACGCCCGCCGCCGAACGACAGCGCCTCGGCGCACCAGGAGTTCGCGCAGATGTGCTCGAACATCGGGCTCTACGACAAGGCCATCGACCATCTGGAAATGGCCAAGACGATCGATCCGCGCGTCGAAGAGCGCACCACGGACTTCCGCGCGGAACTCGTGCGCAAGCACGCCGAGAAGCAGGCCGAGAAGGTCTATCTCCAGATTCTGACCGACCTCCAGGCCGGCGACAACGCGAGCGCGCTCCAGAAGATCGATACGTTCATGCGCAATTTCCCCTCGTCCGAGTACCGGACACGCGTCGAGTCGATGAAGCCGGAAGTGGAGAAGGCCGGACAGATCGATTTCACCAAACAGATCATCTTCATGTACTACCATCTCGCCAATGAACTGATCGCCGACCGTCTGAACAAAAAGGTGCGCGTCGACGATAAAGGCCGCCCCGTCCCGTCCGTGCCCGGCAAACAGGTGACGACGCGCCAGTCGAACATCTTCCGCGGCGAACTAGTGAGCGAAGGCGCCGACAAGGTGGTCCTCAAGCAGGGCGACACCACGCTCGAGATCCGCGCCAAGGACATCCTCTCCATCCAGGACGTGGATCTGAGCAAGTCCTTCCGCGCCATCGAACCGTCCTTCGCGGAGTTGAAAGCCTACGTCACCGACGCCAACGCGGGCTTGGGCAAGGACATCGTCTCGCGGATCTCCCAGTTGCTCAAGATCGACGAGCAGAAGATCAAGGATACCTGGGCGGGACGCTTCAACCGCACGGCCACGTATGAAGAAGGGAACCTGGTGCATACGCCCGTGTACGCGAATCTGCATTCGGCCTTCTACAGTTCGGGGTCGTGGCTGCGGGACGGCGCCCAGTTTGCGCCGAACGGAAACGGCGGCGCCGGCGGCCGGAACAACGGCGGGCGCAACGGCGGCGGTCGCAACGGCGGCAGCGGTGGAAACAGCGGCAGTAGCGGCAGCGGTGGAACCGGAGGCAGCGGCTTGGGTGGTTTCACGAGCGGCGGCAACAACGGCGGCCGGAATGGCGGCAACAACGGTGGACGCAACGGGAACGCCAACGGCAACAACGCTCAAGAAGAGCAGGACAAGCTCTTCCCGCAGAACTCCGACGATCCCGAGATCTGGTGGAGGGTCCAGTCCGGCGAGACCCGGCTCAGCATCCTGCGCGCTTTCGCGTCGGAAAAGCTCTTCCGCGTGAAGGAGCCCGTCAGCGGCAAGGTCTGCCCCGAATGCGGCGGCAAGGGCGGCATCGAAGTGACCGGCAACGACAGCCAACTCACGATGGTCCGCTGCCCGCTCTGTCGCGGCCTGCGGCTCTTGACCGTCATAAATTACGAGTAATTTAAACAGCAAACTCGCCTGTATTCGTTAGTCTAAAGGGGAGAGGTGTTGCCTCTCTTCTTTTAGGGTACATTTCGGTGCGCGCGCTCACGATCGATGGAGGTGCATGATGTACAGCGTGATTTCAAAGCTCTCATCTTCGGCCAGAAGTTTCGCGGCGGGCATGGCGTTGTCGGCCTTGGCGCTCAGCGGATGCGGTGGCGGCGGCGCTCCGGCCGGTCCCAAAGGTGCGGCGGACGATATCAAGTCGGCGCGCAGCGCGCTGGACGACGCGCATTCCGCCGAGTCCCAGAACCGCTACGACGACGCGCAGGCGCGGTACGAGTCCGCGCGGAAGAACATCGCGGCGGGCAAGGTCAACGCGACCAGCACCGAGAAGGCCCGGCTGAACGAGCTCTCCGATGAAGTGAACTCGGGCATGGCGAGCCTGGACATCAAGAAACTGGACTACCAGAACAAGCAGAAGAAGAAGAAGGAAAAGGAAGAACAAGAGAAGCAGATCGCGGCGATGTCGGCCAAAACCGGCGATGCGAAGAGCGGCCCGTCGCCCGACGAGATCGAAGCGGCGGCAAAGAAGAAAGCCGCGGAGGAAGAAGCGAAAAAGAAGAAGGAGAAAGAAGACAACGAGAAGGCCATGGCGGCCATGAACAAGTCCTCGACGAAGAAGACGCACGACGAGGAGCCCGAAGACCACGGCGGCGCCAAGACCACGGCCGGGAAGTCGGGTGAGGGCGATGTCGGCGGAGAAAAACAGGCCGATAAACCGCCGGCGCCCAAGGGCCCCTACAAGGTGTACGCGCAGAATCCCCCGAACATCTCCATCGACGCCATTCAATACAAGGGCGAGTACATCTTCTGTTACTTCCAGCTCTTCAACAAGAGCGACGCCGACAAGCGCATCGGCAACGTCGATTCCGTGTTCAAGGATGCGGGCAACGGCATTATCTGCGACCGTTCCGACGGGACGTTCCAGTTCGACTTCTTCAGCAAGGACTGCATCGACCCGACCGAACAGAACAACCCCAAGGCCGCGCTCACCGGCGGCTCCCATGTCGTCCCGGCCAACGGCTCGATCCAACTCGTCTCCGTGGGCAAGAACCGCCGGGCGAAAGAGGTCAAGAAAGTGTCGGTGACGGCCAACTTCGAGGACGGCGGAAGCGCCTCGGACTCCGGCCCCAGCCAGCCGCCCGAACCCGATAAAGCCGTGGTGCCGGGCCTGAAATAAAGCCGCGCGATCCGTTCCGAAATAAAAAAGCGTTCCTGTCTCAACCGGGCAGGAACGCTTTTCTGTTGTTGCGGACTTTTGTTTTGGCGCAAGGCAAGCCGCTTCGGCCGCCTTACGTCTTGAACGTGGCCTTGTTCTTAGACCACCACGTCTCCCACTGCTTGATGGACGCCTCGCGCTCTTCCTCGCCGCCTTTGGCCTTGAAGACGATCAACTGCCGCGTGATGACCATCAGCGCGTTGGCGGCCAGGCCGCGGAGGCGCGCGTCGGGGTCGCGCAGGAACTTGATGAAATGTGGAATCGCCTCGGCCGCCTTAAGATTGGCCAGGCTCTCGATCACCGGCCCGTAGGCGCCGAAGTGCGCGTTGTCGAGCTGCTTGATCAGTTGTGGAATGACCGACTTATCGCCCAGTTTGCCCAGGGCATCGGCTGCGGAAAAGCGGACGGCGCCAACGCCATCGGCGAGCAGGCGGACCAGATGCTGCACCGCGCGCTTGTCGCCGCGGAGCCCCAGTTCCTCGCACGAATCGCGCCGGACCTCCCAGACGCGATGGTTGAGGTCCTTGATCAGGGTGTCGTAATCGTCGGTGCTGTTGGTAGGGACCGGTGCCGTATCCAAGGCGTCTGCGTCTCCTTATGGCCACCCAGAGAGATCCCTGGAACCATTCTAAGTGCTCTATCCTAGGTCCGTCAAACCGCGAAGGCTTTACCGCTGAGCCGGAAGCGCGACCCGCGCCTCCAGGACCTTGTAGCCCCCGTGCTCGTCGGGGCGCAGACCCTTGATCGCGACCGGAGCATCGCCGTGCCGGGAGGCCAGCGCGCGGGCGATCTCCGCCCACGGGCGCGCCACGTCCAAGCCGTCGACTTCCGCCAGCAGGTCGCCCGCGCGAATCCCCGCGCGCTCCGCCGGCCCGCCCGCCTCGACCGCTTCCACCCGCCGGCCGTGCGCATGGTCCGACACGGCCACGGCATCCTCCGCGAGCTGCATGCCCAGCAGGCCGAGCGCGCCCGGAATGACGGGACGCTCCAGGCGCGGCAACCGGAGGCTCAATTCCAGCCGCTTCCCATCTCGCGCGATCTCGAACGCCACTACGCAATCCTGCGGCCGGCTCTGCACGATCCCCAGCAGCCGGTACGCACCCAGCACCGGTTCCCCAGCGGCCGTCACGATCCGGTCGCCGCTCCGAAAACCGGCTTCCCAAGCGGCGCTCCCGCGCTCGCACGCGTCTACGCCCGCCCCAGCGACCGGGCAGTCCTCGGGATTCTCTGCGGGACCTTCAAACGCGAGCTTCAGGCCCGCGGGCAGGTCGCCGTGGCAGACGTTGCCGCCCCGCGCCGCCTTGAGCAGCGGCAGGAAACGCAGTATCTGGTCCGCCGGCACGGCATACGCAATGCCACTGTTCGCCTTGCCACCGTAGCGCGCCATGATCTGGCCCGTCAGGCCCAGCAGCGCGCCGTCGAGCGCGAACAGCGGCCCGCCGGAGCTGCCCGGGTTGACGGCCGCGTCGGTCTGCAGCGCGTCGGCGTAGAACGACTTCTGGCCGGGATTCTTGGGGTCGCCCAGGTACCGGTGCAGCGCGCAGAGCGTGCCTAGACTCGCGCTAGGCGCGCCGTCCATATCGCCGAGCTTAAACGGATCGCCCAGCGCCAGCACGCGGCGGCCGGCCTGGAAGGTCTTGAGATCCGCCAGCGGCGCGAACGGCAGCCCCTTGGCCTCCTCGATCTTCAATAGCGCCACGTCGCCCTGCGCGTCGCGGCCGACGACCTCCGCCATCGCCAGCTTGCCCCAGCCGTACACGCGCACCATCCAACGCGTGTGCCGCGCGACCACGTGGTTGTTCGTGAGGACGTAGCCGTCCGCGCTGATGCACACGCCCGACCCGCCGCCCACGAAGACGAACGGCGCGTTCGCCCGCGCCACGGCCTCCCGCAATTCGCGCTGCATTCGTAACGCGTCTTCAAGCGCGGTCTCCGCCCGGCAGAGCCGCGGCTGGCTCACTGCGGCCAGCACGAGCCACAAGCCAATCGCGACCGCGCGGGCATGTTTCGTGTACTTTGCTTGAGCGCTCATTCGCCGGCCCTCACGTCCAGCGCGACATGCGCCTTCCAGGCCTTCTCCTCGCGCATGAACCGCACCTCGACCAGGTCGCCGGGCGCTTTTTTCTTGAGCGCGGCGATCACCGCGGGCCAGCTCTGCGTGTCCTGTCCATCCAGCGAGGTGAGCACGTCCCCCACTCTGAGTCCCGCGCGCCAGGCCGCGGACTTCTCGACCACCTCCGCCAGCTTCACGCCGGCCAGATCGGTCTCGCCCACGGCCGGCCGGACGCCCAGGAACGCCTGCGCCGGCGGCTGAAGCGTCTGGCCGCGCCGCAGGGCTTCGAGACATTCTTTAATGCGGCCCGCCGGCGCGAAGAAGCCTACGCCCGAACTCTGCGACCAGATCTTCTTGCCGCCGTTCTGCGTCGCGATGCCCAGCAGGCGGCCGTCCAGCCCGACGACCGGGCCGCCGGCGTTCCCCAAGTTGATCCGCGCGTCCACCTGCACGGCCAGGCCCTCCAGCCGGTCGAGGGCGCTCACCATGCCGTGCGTGCAGGTGGCCGCGCCGGGCCCGTCGTCCGGCGGCGCGCCCAGCACCGCCACAAAGTCGCCCGCGGCCAGTTCCGGCGCCTCTGCAAGACTCAGCGCGGGCAGGGCCTCGCGCTCGGGCGCCTTGAGTTGCAGGACGGCCACGTCCAAACCCAGATGCCGGCCGCGCGCCTCGGCCTCGAACGTCCGCCCATCGGCGAGAACCACATCCAACCGCGCGCCCGCGCCTTCAAGATTCAGCGCGCTGGTCAGAATCGTTCCCCGCGGTTCCACGAGCACGCCCGTCGCGAACCGCTCGGTCTGCGCCGCGCCATTCATTGAGCCGGCCAGGCGAATCTTCACCACAGCCTTGGAGGCCCGCGCCGCCGCGGCGCGCAAGGTCTCGGCGACCGGATCTTCGGCGCGAGGCGTTTCTGCGTCCGGCAAGTTACTCTTGCGCTGCATGGCTTTCGCCGCGCGCGGCATCTGCGCGAGGATCTCCTGGAGCGGAATCGCGGTGCCGAGACACCGGGTCTTCGAATGGCAGAGGCTGAGCATGCCCAGGAGCCGGCCCTCGCCGTCCACCAGCGCGCCGCCGTCGCAACCGTGGTTCACCGCCGCGTCGGTCTCCAGCACCGCGCCGTGGTAGCGGCTGGACTCGTCGTCGCTCGTTTCCCTGAACCGGCCGGAGAGCGTCCCGCCGCTCCAGTAGACCTGCCCGTCGCGCCCGAGCGTCTGGTGCGCGTTGCCGGCCGCGAACACCGCCGCGCCGGGCTGTGCGGCGCGCGCATCGCCCGCGTCCAGGCACGTCCAGCGGACGTCCTTCGCGCCCCGGCCGCGCGGCTTGAGCAGCACGGACTCGCATGCATTTGAACGTTCGAGCTCTTCGGCCTCGAGCGCCCGGCCGTCGGACAGAAGCACGCGGATCTCGCGCGCGCCTTCGGGCACGGCGGTGGCGGAGCTCAAGATGATCCCGTTCGGCGCTACGACGATGCCCGATCCGTAGAAGTGCTCGCGCTGCGCCCCGGCCTTGCATTCGACGCCGACGAGCGCCGCCGCGACCCGCGCCTCGAGCGCGCTCTCGCGGGCCGCCACTCGCTGAAAAGCAGGCGGATCGCACGGCACGCGCGCGGCGACTGCTTCGGCGGCATGCAACGCGTCCACGCCGGCCATGCCAAGCGTGGCTGGAAGAAGCATGCCCATGAAAAAGATGGATGGGTCGAGGCGCGGCCTTGGGCAGGCGCGGGTTAAGGACAACACGGAAGTACCTTCGGCCGTGCTCAACGCACGTGCCCCCCAAGCGGTGGTCCCCCCACGGCCCGGATATTCGACTGCTGGAGGTTTCGTCCGTTTTGCGGCGTCCCTTGAGGTGGAATCCGGGCTCTGTCGCCCTAGAGCCGATGCCGGACTCCGAGGGCCGGGCGGGGATTTACGCGCGCGGTTTTTCCCCTATAATGCCGCCTCACTTCCGCAGGCTATGAAAACACGGAGACCGCGGCGCATGTCTCATGAAGACGTCTTGCCCGAACTGCGGGTCCCGGCTCCAAACTTGGGAAACATGCCGGAGGCGCAACTGGCGCAGCGCCTGAGCGCCGACGAGAAGCGCCTCCGCGTCGTCCTGGAAGCCCTGGAGAAATTGAAAGCCCAGGCCGCGAAGTTCCGCGAGGATTTCGCGGCGGGCCGGCGCAGTTTCTACAGCCAGGCCGACAACGACGCGCTCCGGCGCATCCTGATGACCTATCTGGCCTGCCGCAAGGCGCTGCTGGGGCTCATCTGCCAGTACCAGGGCTACGCGGACATTCCCGCTGAGGCCCTGCGCCTCCGCGCGTTTCTGGCCGGATACGCCGCGGCCACGGCGCTCTGGGCGCACTCCCTCAGCCTGATCAAGGATTTCGGCAAGAAGTCCGAGACGGTGAAGAAGCTGAACGAGGCCGAGCCGCTCTGGGATATCCCCGCGGACCTGTACGACACGCTGCGCCGCAACTTATCGCGCCCCGGCAACCGCAAGCTCATGGAGGACGCGCACCTTTACTACCGTGACCAGGCCGACGGCTTCAAGCGCTACAAACTTGTGGCCGGTCCACCCTACGCCGCCTTCCACGCGTCCATCAAACGCTCCGTCGATACGACCCAGAACTTAAGCGAGCGAGAATGGAAGGAACGCGCGGCCGTCCGGCTGCGTTCGGTCCGCAGGCGCGCTTCCAATGCGCTGTACCGCGCGCAGTCCGTGGTGACCTACTGGATCGGCGGGTTGAAGGTCTACGATCCGCGGGACGGCAAGGGCCTGATCCAGATGGAACACCTGGACGCGTTGCGCGAGCGGCTGGAGCCCGGCGACATCCTGCTCGAGCGGCACAACTGGTACGCGTCCAACGCCTTTCTGCCGGGCTACTGGCCGCATGCGGCGCTGTACGTGGGCACGGCGGACGACCTGGCGGGCCTGGGCGTGGAGCGGGACCCGCGCGTCCGCAAGCATTGGAAGCAGTTCGCCGCGCCGGACGCCGCGGGCCACCGCCGCGCGATCATCGAGGCCCTCGGCGAGGGCGTCGTCAGCGCGTCGCTGGAAGAGTCGGCGGGCACCGGGGACGCGTTCGCCGCCTTCCGCCCCCGCCTGCCGAAGGCCAAGATCAAGGAGGCCATCTGCAGGGGTTTCTCGCACATCGGGAAGCCGTACGACTTCGAGTTCGATTTCTTCAGCACCGATAAGATCGTCTGCACCGAGCTGGTCTTCCGCGCGTACGACGGCGAGATCCACTTTCCCCTCGTGGAAGTGATGGGCCGCAAGACGCTGCCCGCCATCGAGATGGTGCGGAAGTTCGACCAGGACCGCAAAGCCGGGAAGCCGCAGCTCGAGTTCGTGGTCTTTTTGGACGGCGACGAGAAGACCGGCGCCTGCCGCTTCTGCGACGAGTCCGAGCTCGTGGAAACGCTCGCTCGCCCCGGCATGACCTGGCTGCAGGGCCTCCACAAGAAACGGCACGGCGGGGCGTAATTCGCGCCCGCACTCCGGTTTAGATTCAGGTTACTCGCTAAGGAATTGCGGTTTGGCCTGCGGAATCGCCTCGCGCACAAAGCTGCCCACGCAGGCCTCGAATTTAGCGCGGTACTTCCAGTACAAGTCGGCCGAGACGTAGCAGGTGATGCGGTAGAACCGCGGCTTGCAGTCGAAGATGTACTGCAGCACATGCACCTTCACCTTCGGCTTGCCTTCCACAATTTCGCTCTCGGAATCGTACTCCAGCCGTTCTGCATGGCAGCCGTCGATCCAGGTGTCGTCCTCGCTGGTCCATTTAAGCGTCTTGTCCTCATGCTCGCAGCGCAGCTTGTACTCGGCGAGGTACGTCTCGAGGCGCCCCGGCGCGATCTCCGTCGCCACCAGCACCAGCGGCGTCAGCCCGTGCTCGGCGGGGCCGTGGATGGCGACCTGCGTGTCGGGATAGTGCTCGTCCAGCGTCCAGTTGATCGGCGGCCGGATTCTGAAATTGTACTCCTGGTTTCTGTAGGCGGGGCCCAGCGTGACCGGGCCGCTGTCCACTTCGGTGCGCACCGCTTCCATGATGAACAGGAAGAGGCCGAAGACGACCACGACGGTGGTCGTGACGATCACGAGCAACCAGCCCAGGCGGTTGCTGTTCGTGCCCGACTTTTCAGGGAGCTTCCACTTGCGCGGCGGCCCGGGCGGCGGCGCGGCCGCATAGCGCGGTTTGGCGGCTGGGCTGCCCGCGGCGGCGGGTTCCGCGACGGGTTGCGGCGCGGCGTCCGGCGCTTTGGGCGCGGCGTCCACGGCCTTGGCCGAGGTCTCGGCCCGGCCTTCCGGCGGCGGCGGAACGGGGCCCGGCGTCTCTGCGCTCATGCCTTATCGGAATCCGGTTTCGGGAACAGGGGCTCGGGCTTCTCGGGCTTGGGGAAATTCCCTTCGGCCGGCTTGGTCCTTTCCTTCTTCTTGGTGAAGACGTTCGCCGCCTTCGTCTTGTTCATGGAACGGCTGTAGAGCAAACCGACCAGCACCGCCACCGCCAGCAGGGCCAGCAGCGCGTCCATGATGATCATGCTCCAGGACCGTTCCACGGTCGTGTGCTTCAACTCGGACCACGGTTCGAGGTGTTTCACGAAGATCAGCGGGCAGATCTGCAGTTGCTCGCCCGGCGCGCGGTTCAGGTACCCGTAACGCTTGAGGAAGACGCCCGTGACCCGCACGCCTTGGTTGATCTTCAGGTCCTCGCCGAGTGGCTCCATGGAGATGAAGGTCGTGATGAAGCCTTCGGCGTTCGAGATCTGGCCCTGCCAGGCCTCGTTGACTCCGGAGACGTTGTTCTCCAGGCCGACTTTGCGCATGAAGCGCAGCACGCCGGCCAGTTCGACCACGTGGCCGCGGTACTTCTCCGGGTCTTTCATCAGCAGCTTGAAGTTCGCGGTCGCATCCAGGTTCGCGCGCAGATGCTCGTCGCTGCAGTTCTTCAGCGCCGCGAGCACGTCGCCCATGGCTTCCAGCGGGATCTCCACGAGCTCCGGCTGGTCGTCGGGCGAGTAACCGTCCACAATTTTGTCGAAGTATTTGGAGGTCAGCGGAAACGCGGGCATCGCTCCGGCTTTGGGCGCGTCCTTCGCGCCGGCATCGGATTTGGCTTCGGTCTTGGCGCTCTCGGCCGGCGCCGCCGCGGCGCCGCTCTTTTCGTCTTCGGCGCTCCGGGCCAAACCCAGCGGAAGCGCCAGAAGAAGCACCCCCGCGAGCAAACCCATTCGCGCAGGCCTGTTCATGATCGCTGTCCTCGCTCGCCTTTAGAGGTTCGAATCGTGCGGACACGCATGGCGCGCCGGCGCGCTCTTCTTCTAATAACAATATACGATTTTTAAGCTTAAAGCATTCGCCAAAATCGGTACAGATCGAGGCGGAGTATTCTTTCGCTTCGCGCAGCGACGGACCGCATGCAAATGGGTTCGGCAGAAATAAAAACGGCTCGCGACGGGTCACGCCGCGAGCCGTTTTGAATGGTGATGTGGAGCGCTCAACCGCCGCTGGCCGGCTCGCCGCGCAGGGGCACCAGGCCCACCTTCTCGACCTTCACCTTGGAGCACTCGTTGAACACGGCCATTACGTCCTCCCACGGCACGGCGCGCTCGTAGGAAATGCGCACGGTGAAGTTCTTGCCGTTCGAGACGACGCTGGCCATCGTGCCCGAAAGCTGCGCCAGCGAGTACTGCTGCTTATTGATCTCGTACATCGCCTGTCCGCCGCTGCGCGTGACGTACACGGAGAGCGTCTCGCCCTTCTCGAGGATCGCCTGGCTCTTGGAGGGCACCGTGCCGCCCGGAGGAAGCTTGTGGGGCAGGATCACTTCTTCGGTCTTGAACTTGAAGCTCAGCACGAAGAACTCGGTGATCAGCATGAAGCAGTCGACCATGAAGTACACCCACGGCCGGTCGCCGTGCCCGCCATCATCGCCGCCGTGGTCGCCGGTACTTACTCTGCGCTTACCCATGGATCTATGCCTTTCGTATCTCTTGGTTCAGGCCGTCGTTCGTTTCAGTGGATCCGGCTTAATCTTTCTTGTCTTTATTGTCGGCCGCGTAGTGAACGTTTACGAGGCCGGCTTTCGCACAGATCATCACCACGCGTTCCACCTGGTACATGGGCGCTTCGGTGGGGATGCGCAGCTTGACCGGGAACGAGACTTCGCCGCTCTCGCCCAGTTTGCTGAGGCCCTTGGCGACGCGCCGATCAACCTGCTCCTTCAGATAGTTGACCAGCGACTGATTGCCGGCGACCAGATCGTACTGGTTGTTCTCGACCACCGCAAAGTAACCGGCATCGACGTTCTTGCTGTCTTTGGGCTTCATCTGCACGACGATGCGCCCTTCGGTCGAGATGCCCAGCTTCTTCTCGGTGGCGGCCTGATCGGCGCGGGGCAGCTTCATCTTCACGCCCGTCGCGCTCTTCGTCATGTCGCCCGTGATGACCAGGAACAGGAGCAGCAGGCTGACAATGTCGATGTACGGCACCATATCGACTTCGGTTTTATGCTCTTCAAGCGGTTTGGCGGGCATGTTCGGATCCTCGCTTTTGCGGATGCGGATGAGAGGCCCGCGGCGGTGCGCCGCGGACCCCTCACTGGGTCGGATGAATTACTGCGCCTGCCCGCCACCGGAGACGGCGCGGATCATTTCGCCTACGTCGTTGGCGATCTCGTGCATCGTGTGGGTGAGCTTCGACTTCAGGAAGAAGGACAGGGTCAGCAGGGGCACGGCGACCATCAGCCCGGTGAACGTGCAGACCAGGGCGATCGAGATGCCGCGCGCCATGTCGGACGCCGTCACCGCGTCGGCCTTGACCGCGATCACCGCGAACGTCTTGATCATGCCCAGCGTCGTGCCGGTCAGCCCGAGCATCGGCGCGAGCGCCGCGATGAGCTGCAGGATGCCGATCTTGTAGATGTACTTGCCGCCTTCCAGTTCGCCGGAGTCGGCCATGGCGCTTTCCATGGCGTCCTTGCCGTGCTGGCTGTTGGCGAGCGTGGCCGCGGCGACGTTGCCGAGGAAGCTGTTGTCGGCCTGGGCCGCCTCGAGCGCCTCGTCGATATTGCCTTCCTGGCACAGCGCGATCAGCTCGCTCGCCGTCTGCGGCGGGCGGAGCAGGTGCGGGCGGATGCTGACGAGCGCCTGCAGGCCCATGGCCACGCCGGCGATCGAGGTCAGCAGCAGCACGTATTCCATGAAGCCCGAGTCTTTGGCCATGTCGAGGAACCCGGCGCCCGCCACTTCTTCCGCGCGCGCGCCCGTCGAGGCCAACAGCATCAGCGCACCCATCACCATCGCCGTGCGCACCAGCGTCTGCTTCCTGAACATGGTCTCTTCTCCTTCGCCTTGCTCTCTTTGGTTGTCCGTTACGTCCAAGATCCCAGGGAACACACGTTCCGTTCAGCTATTTGTACAAGGGCAGGTAGCGGTAGTAGACTTCCAGGCACAGGCAACCGAGCGCCGTCTGGCCGACGCGGCCCCAGTATTCGCTGTACGCGACCACCGGATCCCACGAGCCGTCTTCATCGCCACCCTTGCGCTGGTTGTCCGTCAGGGCCTTCTTCAGCGCCTCGTTCCAGCGCTTCCACAGGTCGCCGCCCTGCTGGAAGACGCACAGCGTGCCGTAGTACCAGTAGTACAGGTCCACGTTTCCGCCGTTGCCATCCCAGTTCGGCACGCCACCCTGCTGAACGAAGAACTCCACCCCGCCTTGCAGGTCTTCTCGCTTCCAACCCAGGAATTGGCGGCAGAGGTTGCCGATGGCCGTGGTGCGGGTCGCCGCGCCGGGGGAGGTGTAGCCGTAGCGGTTGCCGCCGTACACGTCGCCGGCGTTGCCCTTGGTCTCCACGCTGTCGAGGAACTCGATCGCGCCGTCGAAGCTGGCCTGGTTGACCTTCAGGCCCGCCACCTTGGCGGACTTCAGGGACATGATGAACCAGCCCGTCACGGAGAGGTCGCCCTTCTCCTTGGGACCGTAGCGCCAGCCCAGCTTGTCGGAGTTCTCGCCCTGCTGGTGCTTTTCCGTCGTGTAGTCGATGCCCTTCTGCGCCGACTTCACCGTCTCCGCCACGCGGCCCATGCCCGCGGCTTCGGCCATGGCCAGCGCCGCGATCGCGTGGTGGTAACCGATGCCGTGCGTCTCGCCCTGCTTGTAGTACTTGCCGTCGTCGCTCTGGATCGAGATCAGCCAGTAGACCGCGCGCTTGACGTTGTCCTTGTACTGGCCGACCTTCTCGGTGTGACCGGCGCCGAGGAAGGCCAGCAGCGACATGCCCGTCACCGCCACGTCGGCCTGCTTGCCGCCGTACTTCACGCAGTCCCAGTGCCCGTCCACTTCCTGGTGCGCGGCCAGCCATTTGAGGGCCCGGTCGACGCCGCTTTCCGTCGCGCGGGAACCGCCGTGGCGCATGACCATCAAGCGCCGTCCACCGCCGTTGCGCGCGCCGAAGCTGCCGTGGCCCGAGCCGTTGTCGATGCCAGTGCCGGTGCCGTTGCCGCCGCCCCAGCCGCCGCCGGTGCCGGGCGAGGACGCCCCGCCGACACCAATCATGTCTTCCAGGCTGATGCCCCCCGTGCCGCCGCCGCCTGCCGCGTCGTCGTCGCCGTGGACGCTGTGGAACATGTGGGCGTCGGGATTGCCGAACGCGCTGTGCGTGTCGGGCCGGTCGGGGTTGATCGTTTCAAAGTGGTCGCCGAGCTCCGCCTTGGCCAGAATGTCCGGCGGAACGACGATGTCCGACGCGACATCGGAGGTCGGGTCGGTCGGAGGCGTATCGTGCTTGGATTCCAGGACGTGCTTGGAATCGACCTTGGGCTGGTCCTGCTGCACAAACTGCGGCGCGCGCTCCAAGTTCGTCGTGATCACGACCGCATCGCCGTTGTCGACGACGCCGATGGTCATGGTGATCAGCGAGACGAGCAGGATCGCGAGGCCGTGGAAGACCACCGAGATCACCCACCAAGGCGCGTAGGACATCGCGCTGATACCCATAAAGGTATCGTCACCTGGTGGTGGCGCTTCTTCCTCTTCTTCGCCTTCCAGTTCGTCGTCGAGGTCTTCATCTGCCCTTGCCATTTGCAACCCTCCTTGCCGACTCTGCTAACCCTTTATGACGACACCAAGAACCCGAATGCAATCTTGCAATCTGAAAACGCACCCAGAGTGGAAAACTTGCGCAAATCTTGTCGCCTTTCTATACAACCCCGTTTCGAAAGCAATAGATAGGCGAATACCTCCTGTATCGGCGGTGCCTTTTCCAATGCTAAACCTTTAACGGGAAATCAGTAATAGTACCTCAACCCATACCACACAAGGTGCGCAAAGGGCTAGGCTCCAATCAACCAGAATCTCGTTTTGGCCAACTATTCACTCTTTTTTGGCTGCTCGGTCTTTTTGGGCTCTTCGGTCTTTTGGGGTTCCGCGGACTTCTTGGGTTCGTCGGTCTTCTTGTCCTCCGCGGACTTCTTAGGTTCCTCGGACTTGCCGGCGCCCTCGGTCTTCTTATCGGGGGTCGCGATGCCCTGCTCGACCTTGCCTTCCAAGATGTCCTTCATTTTGGGGGGCATCTTGGCGCCGTTCTTATAGCATTCGAGCAGGAATTCCTTCATGTTCGGCCAGCGGTCCTTGACGTAATTGGAATCGAACCCGCCGGACGTCATCGCGATCCACTCGGGGTATTCGGCTGCATCCACGTACTTCTTCTGCAGCGCGAGCGTTTCCGAGATCCGGCGCTTGCAGTCGAAATACAGGTTTGAGTCCTTGGGGGCGTCACCGAGAACTTTCATGAATGTCTGGAGCGCGTCCTCGTACTTGCCGGTGGACATGTCGATCTCGGCGCTCTTGATCTGCATGGCGGGTGTCTCGCCGCGGATGTCGATCAGGATCTTGATCTGCTGGTTGGCGACTTCGCGGTAGTGCTTCGCATCGTCGTCGTGCCCGCCTTCCCTTTCGAGTTTGGCGGCCACGCTGAGCGCCAGGCTCGAGAGCAGGTCGCGCGTGGCTTCCATCTTCTGCCGGAAGTCAATCTCGTCTTCGATCATCGTGATGAGCGACCGGCCGCCTTCGCCGAAGTCGTCCCGGAGCGTGGGGCAGTCTTTGTAGTTGTTGCGAATCGTCTCGATCTGCGCGCGGGCCTTGAGCAGGTTGTAGTTGTGCCGGTCGTATTCGGGCCGCTTCTCGGAGAGTTCGTCGTAGGCGCGGCCTTTGGAGCCGTCGTACATAAAGTCGACGAGCAGGCGGTGGTCGTTCTTGCAGCGCTCGTACTTCTGCAGGTCGGCGTACGAGCCCTCGGGCTTGATGACCTTGAACATCTTCTCCAGCAAGGCCTGCCAGTAGACTTCCTCGTCGGGCATCTTGACGTTCTTGGTCTCGGGGTCGAATTTCGCGAGCAGTTTGATGGCCCAGTCCGCGGCGCGGCGCTCCTGGTTGGTCTTATTGAAGAGGAAGAGCATGCGCGTGTAGTCTTCAAGCGTCAGGTCGTCCGCCTCGCTCTCGGCCATCATCTCCACGCGCGACCACTGCAACTCGGTGAGCTTGCGCTCGTAGCCTTCCGAGAGGTCCTTGCTCAGCTTGAGCTTCTCGGCTTGTGCCGCGGCGATGAGGTAGCGGCGCGAGAGCGCGTTGACCATGAAGACGTAGGTCTTGTTGTCCTTGGGGCGTTCCTTGCGGTACGCGGCGATCGTCTCTTCCGCGTCCTTCATGAACGGCTCGCTCTTGGGGGCGAGGTTCTTGGCGGCCAGTTCCACCAGCGCGCGGAACTTGTTCAGGTAAGCGATGTACTTCGAGCTCTTGGGGACCGTATTGCCCGTCTCCCAGGCCACGTAATCGTCGGAGGCTTTCGCGGCCTTCTCCCAGTCGCCCACGCCCAGCAGCAGCGAGCAGCGGGAGAGGAGCACCGCGCCCTGCAAGCTGCGGCGGCGGTTGCGGTCGTCCTCCTGCACGTTCTGATTCTTGGCCACGAACTCGTCGTACTTCGTAAAGGACTCCAGCGCCTTCTCGGTCGATTCCTTGATCTTGGCGTCCTGGGCCTCCTTCTTCTCGCCCGAACGGCCGCCGGACAGGATTTCCTGCGCCATCGTGTAGCAGGTGCCGGCCTGGTAGAGCGCCGTCTCGTAGGCCACGGAGGTCGTCTTTACCTTCATGAACTTCTCGCCGGCTTCCTGGAACTTGCCCAGAGCCTGTCCGAAGGAATCCACGGCCGACTTGACGTTGCCGCGTTTCAGATCTTCCCGGGCGGCCGCGGAGATCGACTTGGCCATCTCCATGGCGGTCTTGGCGAGGAGGTAATCGGAGTCGCTGATGCCCGTATCGACCGAAGTGTCGTCCTTCATCTCGTTCAGGATGCGGCCCTTCAAGCCGCCGCTCCAGATGTCCTTGTGCTCTGCGATGTGCTTATCGAGCGAGAAGAGCAGGTTGGTGCTGCCGCGGGGCAGCAGGCCCTCCTTGGCCTTATCGTATTCCTCGAACAGATCGACGACCTGCTTGGTAAATACACGCTTGCCCTCGGGCGACTTCGGATCGGGGAGCCACTTCATGCGCGATTCCGTGCCGAACGTGTCGCGCAGGGATTGGTAGGCAAGCACGGCCTCGAGGTACTCCTTCATCTTGACGTAACTCAGGCCCATCTCGAACCAGGCCTTCGGTTCCACGGCCAGGCGCGCGGCCAGCTCCGATTTCGAGCTGCGGGCCACGCTGATCGCACGGCGATAGCAATCGACGGCGAAATTGAACTGCACGTACGCCTTCTCGAACTGCTCGGGCGCCTTGGCCGGGTCGGAAGACTGCACTTCCGTGTACTTCTTGTTCTCTTCGTAACCCATCGCGTAGTAGCCGCGCGCGGCGTCGTACCATTCCTGTGCGGAGATGTTGGGCTTCACCTTGCGCTTGCGGGCTTCCTGGAGGAGTTCCGCGATGGTGTATGCGTAGCGGCCGGCCCAGTTCTGGTTGCCGCCCGGCTTGCTTTCCTTCTCGATGAGCTGGCGCATGACCTTCACGCCGTTCTCGAAGTCCGACTGGCCCGCTTCGGGCTGCAGCACCATCGCCTTGGCGTAATCGACCATCAGTTCCTTGCCCGCGTTCTCTTCGAAAAGCGGGCGCAAGGCCGTGTCCACGAGCGATTGCCCGATGATCTCGACCACGTCCGGGTACTTCTTGCTCTTCACCTTCATCTTCACGAGATCGTGCAGGATCAGGCGCTTGATCAGCAGGAGCTGCTTGGTCTGTTCGGGGGCCAGGTTGGTCATGTCCGCGGTCATCTGCAGGGCGTTGTTCCACGACTCGGAGGCCTTGTCTTCCCGCTGCACGGCGGCATGGAGCCGGCCCTGCATAAAGGCGTACCAGGCGCCGATGACCGGGAAGTTGCCGATGGCCTCTTCCGCGAGCCGTTCTTCGCAGAGCTTGGTCAATTCGTCCGCCAGCGTCTTTTTGGCGCCGTCCGCGTCGTCGTAGCATTCGACCTGGTCCACCTTGGCCGAGATGTAGCGCTTGTCGGCCACGATCCAGGCCGAGAAGTTCTTGTCGAGCGGAACGAGCAGTTCCTTCGGCGGCGCCTTGTCGCCTTCAGGATTGTTCTTGTCGTTCCACTTCTTGAAGTTGTCGTAGGCTTCCTTGAACTTGGGCAACGCCGCATCGAGAACCGTCTTGTAGTCGGCCGCGATCTTCTCCATCGTCTGCGCGGCTTCGGCGCGAATGGACTTCGCTTTGGCCGGATCCTTTTCCGCGATCTCGCGGGCCGCGGAGATCTGCGACTTCACCATGTCGGAGCGCAGGCTCGAATTTTCAGTCTCGGCCGTGGCAAAGAGCCGGTGCTTGGCTCCGTTGGCCAGGAAGTCCTTGTACAGCGCGTCGGCTTCGTCCAGCAGGGCCTTGCGCTTCTCGATGCTCGCCTTCTCCGACTGGTGGCGGCGCAGCGTCGCCTTGATGAGCACCGCATCCAGCTTGGTATCGGGGTTGGCTTCCAGTTTCACGATCAGCCGTTCGACCAGTTCGTCGGTTGGGAAAGTCGCCGTGTTCTTTTCCATCAGGCCCTTGGCGAACTCGAAATCGAGTTCCGCGCGGGCCGGAGCGGCGGAAAACAGCCCCACCAAGCCAAGCAATAGAGAACACACCAACGGCACGCGCATCGTGGTCATGGCAGACTTTCCTCTCACTGGATGGTTCGAGAAACTATACCCTTGCCCCCATCGTCACGCTATGGCTTTTTCAACCAGGGATTTACCGCCATGGCCGCGCGGCGGCAGGCCGGTCTCCATAGCATAATCATGGGGCATGTGCCGCACATGCACACGTGCTTGCACAGAGTGCCACAGCGTGGTTAACGCGCGGCACGTTGAAAACCTGTCAATAATTTGTGCGCCTTGTAAGAATTATCTTTCGTGCCTTCAGGTACGGTTCTTGATCACGTCGAGTTTGCTCAAGAGCGTAGTCCGCGGGATCCCCAGAAACTCCGCCGCTTTGCCCTGGTTGCCTTTGGCCCGCTCCAGGGCCCAGCGAATAATCTCCATCTCGAAATGTTCCGTAACGGTGCGCAAGTCGACGCGTTCCAGGGAACCGAGGTTGAGAATATAGGGATGGTTGCTGTCCACCCCCGACACGTTGATGGGCAGGTCTTCGGGCTGAATCGTCTCGCCTTGGGCCACGGAGTGCGCGTAATCCATGGCATGCCGCAATTCGCGCACGTTGCCGGGCCAACTGTGGTTCTTGAGCCGTTCGGCCACGGCGGGCGAGAGGCCTTTGGCGGCGCCGCCGCGTTCCTTGGACAGGATTGCCAGAAAGTGGGTCGCCAGCGGCAGAATATCTTCGCGCCGTTCACGCAGCGGAGGCAGACGCATGACCAGGACTTTCAAGCGGTAGGAGAGATCTTCGCGGAAGCGGCCGGAAGCGACCATCTTTTCCAGATCGGTCCGGGTCGCGCTGATGATGCGCGTATCGGCAATTAAGCTTTTGGCACCGCCGACGCGCTCGTATTGCTTTTCCTGCATCACCCGCAGCAGCTTGGCCTGGAGGTCCATCGGCAGGTCGTCCACGTCGTCGAGGAAGAGCGTGCCGCCCGCGGCGAGTTCGAGGCGGCCGCGCCGGAGTTTGGGCGCGCCCGGCGTTCCCCCGGACTCCTGCCCGAACAGTTCGCTCTCCGCCAGGTCCTTCGGGATCGCGGTGCAGGCCATGGCCACGAACGGACCCTGGGCGTTGGCGCTCTTGTTGTGGATCGCGCGCGCCACCATTTCCTTACCGGAGCCCGTCTCACCCACAATCAGGACATTCGAAGCGCTGGCGGAGAACTGGTCGATCAGTTCGAAGACCCGGCGCATCTGCGGCGAATGGCCCACCAGCCCGGAGTACGCCCCGGCGCCGACCACCTCGCGCAGCGTGGCGACCTCGCGGCGGAGGCGGCGGTCGTCCTCGATCCGCTTCAGCCGCAGCTTCAGTTCGTCGATGTCGAACGGCTTCGAAAGAAAGTCTTCCGCGCCCAGTTGCATGGCTTCGACGGCGGTCTTGACGGTGCCGTACGCGGTCATGAGGATCACGTCGGTTTCGGGGCTGCGGCTCTTGATCTCCTTGAGGAATTGCAGGCCGTCCATCGTCGGCATGCGCAGGTCGGTGATGACCACGTCCCACGCGCCCTGTTCGAGCGCCGTCATCGCGGTGAACGGCGTCTCGTGGGCCTCCGCCACGCAGCCGGACTCGTTCAACTGCCGCGTCCGGGTGACCCGGTTGATCTTCTCGTCGTCCACCACCAGGATTCGCAGATTCATGCTCCGCTCCTTATAGACCGGTTCGGAAAAAGGACGTCAATGCGCCGCCTTGACGGGCAGCAGAATCGAGAAGGTCGTACCCTGTCCGCTCTCCAATAATTTCAACGACCCCCCGTGAATCTCCGCGATCTTGCGGGAGATCGCCAGGCCCAGTCCCGAGCCCTTACCCACCGGTTTGGTGGTAAAGAAAGGCTCGAAGATCTTGGAGCGGAGCTCCGGAGGAATGCCCGAGCCGTCGTCGATCACCCGGATTTCCACCGCTTCGCCGCTTCCCGAAACTTTCGCGCCCCGTACCGTGATCGTACAGCCGCTCATGCATGCGTCGAGGGCGTTGGTCAGGAGGTTCAAGAGCGCCTCGGAGATCCGTTCGGCATCCAAATCGACCAGCGGCAGGTCCGGGTCCACCTGCACCGCCAGATGCACGCCCTGCTTCTGCGCGCGGATCGCAATTAATGAGACTGCGGAATCGACGACTTCCTTCACCTCGGTCGGCAGACGTTGCCCTTTTTCTTCGCGGCCCAAACGGAGCATGCGCGCCGAGATCGTATCCATCCGGTGCAAGCCTTCCTCCGCCATGTCCACCAGTTCCCGGTCCGACGGTTTTTCGCCAACAATCGGGCGGAGCAGTTGGACGCAGTTGAGCACCCCGTCGAGCGGGTTGCGGAACTCATGCGCGATACCGGCGGCCAGTTCGCCCAGCAGCGCAAGCCGCTCCCGCGCCGCCGCGAACTGCTCCATGCGGGCACGTTCTTCCTCCGCCCGCTTCCGTTTAAGCGAGAGGAACGCCGTGACCCAGATGGCGAAGATGGCCAGCGCGGAGTTGACGGAATCCTTGACGTAGTCGGAGCCCGCGGGCGACAGGAAGTGGCCCACGACGGTGAGCAGCGAACAGAGCGTAGCCACGCTTTGCGTGAAGCGGTACCCCGGCGCCGAGAGCGAGGCCAACACCACCGCCACGTACGCCACGCCCATCGAGATGCCGAGCGGGAGTTGAATGTCCACGATGAAGATGATCACGGTCAGCAGCGCGATCAGCACGACAAGCCTGGGCTGCAGCCGTTGAGATTCGGCCATGGTGCGATCCTTGGGCCGCCTGGCTATGGACGCGCGGCGCAGACCGGGACTTCAGACGTAAGGCGCCGCGGATCGCGTGCGACGCCGCACAGGACTATTTGGTGGTGGAGAGTTTCCGGTAGTCGATCTTGTCAACGATCGCCTTCACGGCCGGCATCTCCACGTCGGTGGCTTCGGCGCTGATGATAAACCGCTCGCCCACGCATATCAGGTACTGGGAGGTCTTCTTCTCGATGCTCTGGTGTTCGTACGTCTTGAACAACTGCATCACGTAGCCGGTCTTCTCATAGCCGTCTTTGAGCTTGTTGTCCACGCTGCGGGTCGTCCACCAGTACGCATCGTCGATCTTCTTCTTCGCGTTGGCGAAGTCCACGATGTCGACCCGGATGGTGTGGGGCTCCTTGCCGTAGACCACCGTAGCCTTGGAGGTCTTGTCGTTGCCGCTCGGCTCGATCGAACCGGTGGGCTGTCCCTTGGCGAACTCGGCCGTGCCCTCCGGGAAGAATTCCTGCAGGCGTTTGGGATCTACAGGCTGCGCCTCGTACTTCTTCTTGAGCGCCTCCAAATCGGCCTTCTTCGCGGCGTCTTTCTCTTCTTGCGTCAGTTCGGTCTTTGCGTCGGCAGTCTTCTTCTCGGAATTGGAGCACCCGGCGCACAACACGAGCGTAAGGACGGGGATACACTGTATGGCATTACGCATCTGTTTCTCCGTTATTCCCGCAGCCTTTGCGCTCGCGAGCGTTACCGAACCCGAATGGGTTGGTAACTTTGTGCGCGTCCGATTGCAAGTGAAATCGTTCGCAGCCCAAATACGCCGGCCACTCTTTCAGCGCCGTTTAATCTCTTTGGTGCTGACGCGGGTAAAAGGCCAGGCGCATCTTTAAGTTGGTCCTGTTAAAGAACCAATAGATGGCAACGTCAAAAAGGACTCGGCCATTTTTGTGGTCCATTTCCAACGATCCACACCTATAACGTTATATAAGTTAAAGTCTTGAATCCTGTTGCAAAAACGAAGATCTCATAGTACAGACTTTCTTACGATAGGGTCACAAACGCGCATTGCGCATTCATACGTAGTATTCTATGTAAAAGAGGAGCACCCAAGGGCACTCCCGGCTCTGAAATGGTGGGGGCACGATCTCGGAATGGATAACGAAGCCCGGCGCGAAGATCGGACCAGTCCGGTCTCCGAGAGCCGTGAGATCTCCGACGAGACACGCGGCCTTGGCCAGCCCGGCAAGCTCGGGCCGCCGGCCTCGCAGTTGAGTCCCGCCGACATGGCCGAGAGCCGCAAGCGCGAAGTCCTGCTCAAGCCGGGCGACCGCGTGGGCGGCTGCGTAGTGACGCGCTTCATCGCCTGGGGCGGCATGGGCGAGGTCCACGAAGGCCGCCACGAGACGCTCGACCGGCGCGTCGCGATCAAGCTCGTGCGCGGCAAGTACGCCGAAGACGACAAGTACCACGCGCGTTTCCTGCGCGAGGCCAAGGCCTCCGCCAAGCTCACCGATCCGCATATCGCGCTGGTCTTCGACGCGGGCGAGCGCGAGGGCAAGCTCTTCGTCATCCTGGAGTACATCGAAGGCGAGGACGTGAGCCGCAAGCTGGAACGTCTGAACACGCTTCCCGTGGACGAGGCCCTGCGCATCACGCGCGACGTGGCATTGGGCTTGGCGCACGCGCACGAGACCGGAATCGTCCACCGCGACGTGAAACCCAGTAACATCATGGTGAACGTCCAGGGCATGGCCAAGCTGATGGACTTCGGCCTCGCCCGGAAGACCGGAGCCTTCGACCCTGGCCACCCGGACGAAGGCGTCGTGACCGGGACGCCGCAATACATGAGCCCCGAGCAGTGGCAGGACGGCGAGCTCGACGCGCGCGCGGACCTCTACAGCCTGGGCGTGACGCTCTACGAGATGCTCTGCGGCAAGTGGCCGGTGGATACGAACTCGGTGAGCGAGATCTCGGCCAAGGTCGCGGCGCGGCAGCTCGTGCCGCTGCGCGAGCGCGCCCCGGGCCTGGACCTCGAGCTCTACAACCTGGTGGAGTGGATGCTCGCCCCGTTCGACGTGCGCTGCGCCTCCGCGAAGGAACTCGCGAGCCGCCTCGACAAACTCATCGCCAAGCGCCAGGCCTCGAACCGCAGCAACTCCGCGCGCGTCAGCAAGTCCATTGCGCTGCGCCTGCCGTCCACAGCATCTGAGGAGACGGCATCCGGCGCAAAGGAGCCCTTCTGGCTCTGGGGCCTGGGCGGCGCGGCCATCATCACCGTCTGCCTCGTGCTGGGCATCTGGCGGCCATGGGCCACGCACGATGGCGCGGAGGCCGAAACAGGCGGCAAGGGCGTGCCCGCGCTTACGCACGGCGGCCGGCTTGCGCCACTCGAACTGCGCTGGACCGCCACGGCCTACCGGAAGACCGGCAGCAGCGGCGAGGTGCTCGATCTGCTGAAGAGCCCCGCGCTACGCGCGGGCGATGTCTGGCAGCTCCGGCTCGTGCCGGCGCAGGAGTGCTACCTGTATGTCGTGGAAATCGACGCGCAAGGTTCGGTCACGCAATACTTCCCGGCCTCTTCCGAACTCCGCGCTGCGCGCGTCCAAGCGGGCAAGGAGCTCCACGTCCCCGCGGACGCGCCCTGGAACGCGGCCGATCCGGCGCACGGTTTGGAGACGCTGTACGTCGTGGCCAGTTACGAGCCTATGGGTAATGTGGGCCAACTGCTCAAGAGCCTGAAACAGCAGGCATCACACGGCGCCAAGCCCGATCCCGCCGACCTCCGGCTGCTGACCAAGGCGCTCGAGGAGATCGCCCTCGCCGCGCCTCCCGATGGCGCGGTGCTCGAGAGCGCCCCAGCCGCCGATGCCGGCCTCGCGCCGTTCAAGATTCGGCTTCCCAGCGGCGAGGAACTCGACCGTGCCCCCGAACGCGCCGTGGGCAAGGCGGGACTTGTGCGGAAGCTGGTGATCGAGACGAAGTGAAGCCATGCCCGATTTTGGATTGGGGATTTCCGATTTTGGATTTGGGACTTTTGACTTTACTCTCTCTCGGATTTTCAAAATCCGAAATCGCAAATCCAAAATCCAAATTATTTTACGGCCTTGCGAATCAACTTCGCCATTTCCACCACCGTCACCGGCGCGAGCGAGAGGCCCGCGATCAAGAGCCACTCGTTGGGCGCGAAATGCGCGGCGGTCTCGAAGAGATCCTGAGCAAACGGCAACGTCAGCGCACTCAGTTGCAGCAGGCCCGAGACGGCAACGGCCGCGAAGAGGTGCGGATTGGTGAAGACGCCCAGCTCGGGCAGCGTGCGCTTCTGGCTGCGGCAGGCAAAAGCGAACGCAAGCTGCGAGAAAGCCATGACCGAGAACGCGGCGGTCCGCGCGAGGCCCAGGCGCGCGGGGTCGTCCTGGCGCAGCAGCGCGAAGGCCGCCAGCGCCGCCGCCGCGATCAACAGGCCGTGGACAAAGATCAGCGCGCCGCCGCGCCAGGTGATGACCGGCTCGCGTACCGGCCGCGGCGGGCGTTCCATGATGTCGCGCTCGGGCGGTTCCATGCCCAGCGCGAGCGCCGGCAGGCCGTCGGTGACCAGATTGATCCAGAGGATCTGCAGGGGAAGCAGCGGCGCGGGCCAGCCCAGCAGCGAGGCGACGAACATGAAGAGCACTTCGCCCGCGTTGCAGGCCAGCAGATAGTGGATGAACTTCTGGATGTCGTCGAAGATCCCGCGCCCTTCCTCGATGGCGCTCACGATGGAAGCGAAGTTGTCGTCGGTGAGCACCATGTCCGACGCTTCCTTCGTCACGTCGGTGCCGCTGATGCCCATGGCGATGCCCACGTCCGCGGCCTTCACCGCCGGCGCGTCGTTCACGCCGTCGCCGGTCATGGCGACCACCTGCCCGTGGGCCTGTAGCGCGCGGACGACCCGCAGCTTGTGCTCGGCCGTCACGCGCGCGAAGACGGCGGTCTGGCTGGAGGCGGCGGCGAGTTCTGGGTCGCTCATGCGGTCGAGTTCCGCGCCGGTAAGCACGCGCGCGCCGGAGGTCGCGTCGAGCATCTCGAGTTCGGTCGCGATGGCGCGCGCCGTGGCCGGATGGTCGCCGGTGATCATCACGGGCCGGATGCCGGCCTTGCGGCAGAGGCGCACGGCGGCGCGCACTTCTTCGCGGGGTGGATCGAGCATGCCCGCCAGGCCGGCGAAGACGAGCCCGCGTTCCTCGTAGCCGTGTTCGTTCTTTTCCGGCCCTTCGCGCGCGGCCAGCGCGAGCACGCGCAGCGCGCGTCCGGCCATCTCCGCGTTGGCCTGCGCGATCTCCGCGCGCCGCGGCTCGGTCAATTCGGCGTCCACACCGCCGCGCCGTTCGTGGGTGCAGAGCGGTAGCAGGGCCTCCGGCGCACCTTTGCAGTACAGCGCCACCGCGCCGTCCGCGCGGCGCTGCACCACCGACATGCGCTTGCGGTCGCTGTCGAAGGGAATCTCGAAGAGGACTTTCGGCCGCGCGGCGTCCCCGGACTGGGCGTCGATGCCCGCCTTGCGAGCCGCGACGAGCAGCGCGCCTTCCGTGGGATCGCCGGTCACCTGCCAGCCGCCGCCCTTGGGGTTCGGCGCCACGCGTGCATTGTTGCAGCGCGCGCCGATGGCCAGCGTTTCCAGCAGATCTTTTTCCACACTCAGATCGCCGACGGCCGCGCCTGCCTTCGTGATGGTGCCCTGCGGTGCATAGCCTGCGCCCGAGAATTCGTACCGCGCGCCGCCCGCGGCAACCTCGCGCACGGTCATCTCGTTGCGCGTCAGCGTGCCCGTCTTGTCCGAACAGATGACGGTCACCGACCCGAGCGTCTCGACGCTGGGCAGTTTACGGATCAGCGCGTTGCGCCGGACCATGCGCTGCAGGCCCAGCGCCAGCGCGAGCGTCACCACCGCGGGCATGCCTTCCGGCACCGCGGCCACCGCCAGGCTGATGGAGGTAAGGAAGCCCTCGCCCAGCTTTCCGCCGCGCAGCATCTGGAGGGCAAAGATCACGGTCACGATCCCGAGGCAGACCGCCACCAGCACCTTGCCGAGCCCCGCCAGCCTGCGCTGCAGCGGCGTGGGCTGGCGCTTTTCGTGCTGGAGCAACCCCGCGATGCGGCCGAGCTCCGTGCGCATGCCCGTCGCGATGACCAGCGCGCTCGCCTTGCCGGCGGCCACGATCGTGCCGCGATAGGCCATGGTCGCGCGATCGCCGAGGCTCGCGTCCGCCGGCACGGTGGCTCCGGCATCTTTATCCACGGGAACGGACTCGCCCGTCAGCGCCGCTTCCTGCACGCGCAGCGCGAAACTGCGCAGCAGGCGGACGTCCGCGGGCACGCAGTCCCCGGCCTCGAGTTCCACCACATCGCCGGGCGCCAGTTCCGTGGCGGGCAGCGCCGCAACCACGCCGCCGCGCAGGACTTTCGCGGACGGCGCGGTCAGGTTCTGCAGCGCCGCCAGCGCGCGCGCGGCCTTCTCTTCCTGGAGGAATCCGAGGATGCCGTTGAGCAGCACGATGGCCAGAATGGCAAGCGTGTCCGGCCAGTCTTCGCTAAGGCCAGATGCCACCGCGGCCACGATAAGAATCCAGACGACCAAGTCCTTGAACTGGGCGAGAAACTTCTTCCATGCCGGTTCCGGAAGGGTCTCTTCCAGCCGGTTGAGCCCAAACCGGGCCAGGCGCTCCGCGGCTTCTGTGGGGCTCAACCCGCGTTCGGCGTCGCCGCCCAATTCGGATAACGCGGCGGCTGCCGGCAACGAATGATAGGCCTTCGGTCCTATAGGCGCCTGCGACATGGGACGGACTCCCGCGGAGTTCAAACGTTCGATAGCTTCGCCGAGGTCTTGTAGCGGGGCAATCGCATGCCTTGCAAGTCCAACTTAAACGAAGCTCAAACTTGCATTCCGTTCATCTGCAAGCAACATGAATGGATCGGAGCATAAAAGGTATGCGCAGCGCGCACGCGGGAGATATCCATGAATGTCGTCGTCTTCAGTTCCAAGCCCTACGATGAGAAATACCTTTCGGCCGCCAACGCGCAGGCCGGCCATAAACTTCATTTCCTCGAAGCGCGGCTCGACGAGTCCACCTGCACGCTGGCGGCCCAGCACGCGGCCGTCTGCGCCTTCGTCAACGACCGCCTGACCACGCATGTCCTGCATGTGCTGAAGACCTTCGGCGTGCGCCTGATCGCCCTGCGCTGCGCGGGCTTCAACAACGTGGACCTGAAGACCGCGAAGGAGTACGGCATCGCCGTCGTGCGCGTGCCGGCGTACTCGCCACATGCCGTGGCCGAACACACCGTCTCCCTGATGCTGGCCTTGAACCGCAAGACCGTCCGCGCCTCGCACCGCATCCGCGAAGGCAACTTCGCGCTCGACGGCCTGCTGGGCTTCGACATGCACGGCCGCACCGCCGGCATCGTCGGCACGGGCAAGATCGGCGCGGTCGTGGCCGAGATCCTGAAAGGCTTCGGCTGCCGCCTGCTGGCCTTCGACATGTTCCGCAATCCGGCCTGCGAGGCGCTCGGCGTGAAGTACGTTGAACTCCCCGAACTGCTCGCGCAGTCCGACATCGTCACGCTGCACTGCCCGCTGCTGCCCGAGACCTACCACCTGATCAACGGGTTCGCGGTCGCGCAGATGAAGGACGGCGCGATGCTGATCAACACGAGCCGCGGCGCGCTGGTCGATACGCCCGCGGTCATCCAGGGCCTGAAGGACGGCAAGCTTGGATACCTCGGCTTGGATGTGTACGAAGAGGAAGGTGAGTTGTTCTTCGAGGACAAGTCCGGGCAATTGCTCCAGGACGACGTCTTCGCGCGGCTGCTAACCTTCTCCAACGTGCTGATCACCGGCCACCAGGCCTTCTTCACCGAAGAGGCCCTGCGCAACATCGCCGAGACAACGCTCGGGAACATCACGGCCTTCGAGCAGTGCCGGGCATCGGGCAATGAAGTGAAAGGCTGAATTGCGGAAGGCAGCGGTTCAGATCCGCTTTAGGTTCTCCACCGTCCGCTCGTTGCGCAGGTTGCCCGTATTGAGCGTGCTCGCGGGTTCGAAGAGCAGCACCTCGGTTTCCACTTCGGCGACCGGCATGTGCTCCACGCCGCGCGGCACGATCAGGAACTCACCGGGCTCGATCACGATATCGCCGGTCCTCAGGCGCATGCGCAGGCGGCCTCTGATCACGAGAAAAAGTTCGTCCTCGTGATCGTGGTGATGCCACATGAACTCGCCCTTGAGTTTCACCAATTTGACCTGCTGCCCGTTTAATTCGCCTGCGATGCGGGCATTCCAATGATCGGAAATGCGCGCGAACTTTTCGGAGAGCTTAACCTTGTTCATGATGGTATCCTTTCTGTTCACAAACGTTTGTATAGTTAGACGGCGCGCTGGTTTCCATTCTATTCCGGCCGGCCCCGCTTGTTCACGGCACATTTTCGCAAGGTGCGGCGAAAACTTGACCGAAGAATGTAAAAGATCGTTCGTCACATCTTTAACCGGCACTAGCTGATTGACCCAACGCTACGTCCGCGTATTATTAGGGCGTTGTTCGAGTCCGGACCCTGGAGGAATGCATCCATGAATCGCACCGTTGCCTTGATCGTCGCGGGCCTGCTGCTGGCTGTCTTCGCGCAGACGAGCGCGCGCGCCGAGACCACCGAGGACATCATCAGGCTTTCCCAAAAAGGCCTCGGCGAGGATGTCCTGCTCGCCACGGTGGACCGCAGCGAAAAGGGCTTCAACCTCTCCGCCGACGACATCATCAAGCTCAAGCAGGCCAACGTCTCCGAAAAGGTCATCGCGGCCATGCTGCGCAAGAAAGCAGCGCCTGCGGCGCAGGCCGTCGCGCCCGCCAAGCCCGCCGAACAGGGGGACGTGCGCATCGAGAAGACCGGCGACAACGGCACCCTCAACCTTGAAAACGTCGACGACCGCTCCTGGACCTACCGCTTCGACATGGCCACGCGCATCCTCTGGATCTCGCCCGCGGGCGAGGAGGCCCAGAAGGCGCTCACGCCGCACGGCGGGGTCAGCCTGAGCGTGCCGAAGGGCGCGTACGAGGTCCGGTATGCCGGCGAGACCAGCGGGCAGGCGTTCAACGTGCCCGCCGGCGAGAAGGCGCTGCTGCTCTTCAGCCGCGTGGAGACGGATGAGTTCGAAGGCTTGTACGTAAGCGTCTTCGAGAAGGGCGAACGGCACGGCGGCGGACGTTTGGCGGTGCTGCGCCAAACCAAGAAAGCCTCTCAGCCGCAGGCGACGTACCAGAAGGTGCCCGCGCCCGCCCAGCAGCAGGATCCCACGTACCAGTACGATCCGCCTAAGACTCAGGTCGTTGAGCGCGTCGTGGAGCCCTCCACAACAGTGATCTACCGCGATCCGGCGCCGGTCTACGTCTATCCGTCATATCCTTATTACTATGGGTATCCCTACCGCTACGGTTATGGATATGGCTATGGGTATCCGCGTTACTACACGCCCTACAATTCGGCAACCTTCCGCTACAGTAACTTCGGGCACCACAGCGGGATCAGCGTGGGCTTAGGCTTCGGCTGGTAAAACGTACAGGTCTCTTCGCGGTAAAAGCCCCGGACCATGCGTCCGGGGTTTTTGTTTTCCATACGCAAAGCGGCGCCGCCAGCCAGCGAAGTTCTTCCGTTGCGCGGGACCTCCGCCCCGCGCTAATCTCGCGGTCGCTTACAGAACGCGAATCCCATTCGCGCGGACCCCTTGCGTCGGAGATTCCACCATGACGGGCTTCAAGCTGCTGCGAAAGAAGAACGTGCTCGCCGCGCGCGTCTTTCACAGCCGCGAAGAGTCCTGGCGCGGGCCGGACAAGCACGTCTTCAAGCGCCAGACGGTGGTGCACCCGGGTGCGGTGGCGATCGTGCCCTTCGACCGCGCGGGACGGATTCTCCTGATAGAACAGTTCCGCCCCGCAGTGGAACGCAAGCTCCTGGAGATCCCCGCAGGAACGCTTGAGGTGGGAGAAGCCCCGCTGGCGTGCGCCAAGCGCGAACTGGTGGAAGAGACCGGATTTGCGGCCAGGAAATGGCAGCGCTTGGGCGCGGTGTATACGGCGCCGGGCTTCTGCAGCGAGAAGATCCACCTCTTTAAAGCGTGGGAACTGCAACCCGCTGTCGCCGAGCAAGACGAGGACGAACACATCAACGTCCGGCCGCTCTCGCGGGAAAAGGTCCGCAAGGCGGTGCGGACGGGCCGTATCTGCGACGCCAAGACGCTGAGCGCGCTGTATCTTCTGCATCTGCTCGGATAGACGAAAGGACGCGGATCGGACAATATGCTAAAAGGCTTCACGCTCTGGTTCACGGGCCTCTCGGGATCGGGCAAGTCCACCCTCGCGCATGCCGTCGCGGAGGAACTCGCGCGCGCCGGCCGCCTCGTCGACCTGCTCGACGGCGACGTCGTCCGCCAGCAACTCAGCAAGGGCCTCAGTTTCAGCAAGGAAGACCGCGACACGAACATCCGCCGCATCGGTTTCGTGGCCGCGCTGGTGACGAGGCACGGCGGCGTCGCGATCACCGCCGCGATCAGCCCGTACCGCGCGCTCCGCGACGAGAACCGCAAGCTCATCGGGAACTTCGTCGAGGTCTACTGCAAGTGCCCGCTCGCCAAGTGCGAGGAGCGCGACGTGAAGGGCCTCTACAAGAAAGCGCGGCAGGCCGTGGCCGACGGCAAACCCATGCACTTTACCGGCGTGGACGATCCCTACGAGGAACCGCTCCAGCCGGAGATCGTGGTCGAGACCGACCAGGCGTCCGTCGAGGCCGGCGCGGCGAAGATCCTCAAACGCTTGCACGAACTGGGCTATCTCGACGAGAAGGTTGACGTCTCCTCCGGTTTGAACGCACACCACGAACATCTGCCCGCCGAACTGATCGCGAAGGCGGAAGTCGCAGTCAGAAAGACCGGCCGCGCGCATTCGCAGGCGCTGATGGATGAGTTGCATGTCGGCTTCGTAACGGCCTCGCGGCTGCTGGACATCCTGGCGGATAAGGGTGTGGTCGTCGTGTCGGAAAACGTAAAACGTAAAACGTAATGGCTACACCGGGTTTGCTTGTTTGTTACGTTTTACGTTTTACGTTTTACGTCCGCATGCGCTTCGTCCTCTTGCACCATACCGGCTGGCCCGGCCGCGCCGAGCACTTCGATCTGATGCTCCAGATGGAAGCCGGCGAAGACGATTCCGCTCCGGTGCTCAAGACCTTCGCGTCGCTTACCGACGCGCCACCCGACGGCCGGAGCCACTCCGATACGCGGGCGCGCGGCGCGGCCTCGGGCGACCCGAACAGCGAGACCAACCTGCTGCGCCTGCTCGACGACCACCGCCGCGCGTACCTGACGTTGGAAGGACCGCTGAGCGGCAACCGCGGCCAAGTGGCTCGCGTTGATGAGGGCGCGCTGGAATGGCTCGACGCGCCCGACGCCGCGCTGCAACACCTGCGTTTCAAGCTCGACGGTAAGCGTTTGAAGGGCGCTTACCGCCTGCGTCACATGGGCGGCGGCATCTACTCTTTCGAGCGCCTAAAGCGCGTGTGAGCGCGCCTTAGCCTTCCCGCCTTCCCGCCTGCTCGCCCTTCTGCGTGGCTTATTTCGGATGGCCATGCGCCGAAACTGACCGGGCGTCACGCCGGTCTGCGTGCGGAAGTCCGCGACGAACTGCGACGCGCTGCGCAGGCCCACCATGCCCGCCACGACCCCTACTTTGGCCTGCGTCTCCAAGAGAATACGGCGGGCGGCCTCGCAGCGGATCCGGCGTAACTCTTCGCGAAAGGGCCGGCCCGCGATTGCGGCGAAAGTCCGCGAGAGATGCCCTGCGCTGATCTCGAGCTCCGCGGCGTACTGCGCCAGCGAACGGGTCTCGGCGGGCGTGGCTTTCAACTCGTCCCGGATGGACGCCACGATCCGGGCCATGCGGCCGCGGCCGGAGGGCCGGACGCGTAAGACCAGCCGCTCCACGTAGCGGCGCATGGCCCGCTTTACCGCCGGCCACGAGCCCAGGCGGCTCAAGTCCCGCAGAAACTCGATGTGCTCGGCCAACAGCACCGCGCTAGGCCCGCCGCCGAGCCGCGCCCCGCGCACGCAGGCGCTCATGATCTGCGCGCAGCGCATCTTGCGCAGGGTCAGGTCGTGGCCGCTCTGATGAGCAACGATAGTCAACAGTTCGGAAAGATCGCGGTGCGCCGCCGCTTTGCGCGCGAACTCGACCTCGGACGCCAGGCGAGGCAGCAGCTCCCAGCGGTATCGAACGGTGTTCGGCTTCATATCGTAAATACATGTATATCATATTTTCGATAATTATTGCATATCCACATTATTGCCTTCTCGGCACGTTCGCTGCTTAATAGACCCTATCGAAAGCGTTCAGGCAATCGCCTGAACGCGCGGATTCCGGCAGAGGGAGGGCGCAGCCATGTCCTGGACCGACGAACAGTTCGCGAGCTATCGCAAGGATGGGTACCTGCTGGTGCGTGGGCTGCTCTCCGGACACGAAGTGTCCGCGTTGAACGGCGAGGTCCCCAACCTGCTGCAAGGCGACGAGAAGGCGGACCGGATGCATCGCGAGCGCGAGAAGAGCGGCGCGGTGCGGCAGGTGTACTCGGCCGACCGCTACAGCGCGCCGTTCCGAACCGTGACGCGGCACCCGGGCATCCTCCAACCGGTGCGCGCGCTGAGGGGCAACGACGTGTACGTCTGGCACAGCAAGATCAACGTAAAGGACGCCTTCGAGGGCGCGGTGTGGCTCTGGCACCAGGACTACGGCTACTGGATGTGGGACGGCGTCGAACCGAAGCTGATCTCCGTGATGGTGCTGCTCGACCGCGCGACCGTAAACAACGGCTGCCTGATGGTCGTCGCGGGTTCGCACAAATGGGGCCGGCAGGAACACTACGCGGATACCGTGACCACCAGCTACAAGCAGTGGTGCCTGGACCTCCCGACGCTCAAGCAGCGCGTTAACGAAGAAGACATCCGGCACATCACCGGCGAGCCCGGCGACGTGCTCTTCTTCGACTGCAACCTGCTGCACGGGTCGGGGCACAACATGTCGCCGCTGCCGCGCAAGACCTTCATCATCGCCTTCAACGATATCGCGAACAAGCCGCGCCCCGTCGAGAACCCGCGGCCCGACTGGGTCGTCTCGCGGGAATTCGAGGCCGTGTCCTAGCCGCGCGGTTGGCCGGAGGCGCTCCGGCGCTGGAAATCGGCGCGGGCATCTGCGACAACCCGTGGCATGAGCGCCGGGACCATCGACCTCCATTGCCACTCCACCGCTTCGGACGGGCGTCTGAGTCCGGAGCAGGTGGCCGCATTGGCGCATACCAAGGGCCTCAAGGCCGTCGCGCTCACCGACCACGACACGGTCGCGGGCGTGGCCGCGTTTTCAAAGGCCTGCGCCGCTTCGGGCATTGAGGCCATCCCCGGCGTGGAAGTCTCCGCCGAATATGCCAAAGGCACGATGCATATCGTGGGCCTGTTCGTGGACACGGCCAAAGGGCTACGTGAAAGACAAGCAGGACGCCTTTGACAAGTATCTGGCCAAAGGCAAGCCCTGCTACTTCTCGCGCTTCGTCGCCAGCCCCACCGAATCGATCCGCCAGATCCACGCCGCAGGCGGCCTGGCGATTCTGGCCCATCCGCCCTATCTGATGAAGGAATGGAACGAGGCCGAGTTGGACGGAGTCGTCGCGGGCCTGAAGGCCGAAGGTTTGGACGGGATCGAGGTCCACTACAGCACGCACTCGCCCAGCCAGACGCAGTTCATCGCCGGCCTGGCCGCGAAGCACGGCCTCGCGGTTTCCGGCGGAAGCGACTTCCACGGCGAGACCCAAGGCGGCCGGAGCGGCCAGACGGTGGAACTCGGCGCCGGCATCGGCGGCAACCTGCGTATCCCCTACGCCGTGCTGGAAGCCCTGAAGAAACGCCGCGTGCAGCGCGGGCCCTGACGCATGCCCATCGACTTCGATTGCACGCAATGCGGAAAGCCGCTCTACGCGCAGGACCGCTTCGCGGGACGCACTATCCGCTGTCCAGGCTGCGGGCTGGCGATGGTCATTCCCGTGCCGGACGGGTTCGCCGCGGCCAATTTGGCCCCCATAGACGCTTCCACGGCCAAAGCGGCGGACCATGCAGACACGCTCGGACCCGGCGTTTCACCCGGTGAGATCGTCCAACTCGCGTTTGAAGCCTTCAAACGCAACTGGCTCCTCGGCGCGGCCATGAATTTCTTGTATGGGTCGCTGCTAACTGCGTTGATTCTTGCCTTGTGGCTGGCGGTGGGTTGGAGCGCTCTGGCGCCCTCGCACGCGAGCTCAAACCCGTATGGCAGCGGCGGATTTTGGGTCGCGCAGTTGTTCCTGTGGACGGCGGCTTCATTGTTGACGCCGGGGCTATACTGGGCAGGCGTAAAAATGGCCGACCAGGCCCTGGGCGCTCCGGTGCGGCCCAGCCTCGGAGATTTCTTCGCGGGGTTCCAGCGGCCTCTTACGATGCTGGGCGTTTGGTTCCCTCTTTTCGCGTCCACGAACCTATTGTATTTTCTCTGGTTCGGCAGCCAGGCACGGTTGCCCTTCCTGCGTTCAACTCTGGCCACGGCCATTTTCCAAGGCGCGCTGCTCGCCCTATACGGAGTGTATTTCGCGCGGCTCTTCTGGGCGCTGCCCCTTGCCCTCGAGACTCGCCTGGGTTCCTTGGAAGCGCTCTCCCAAAGTTGGCGCATGACCGCGGGGCGCGGAGCGCTTGCCTTCGGCGTGTGGATGCTGGCGCTCTTTCTGTATGTCGCGGGATTCTGTTTTTGCATGCTCGGAATCTGTTTTACGGGGGTTCTTGCGCAGTGCTTGATCGGCGCGCTCTATTGGAAGTTCACAAGTGCTCAAAATCAGGCGAGACGCTGAAGAATATTTGATTACATCTAACCCAACATGCACCTTAACCTATGGAATTAAAAGGGCTTGCACGTTGAACGGGATTTTATTTTGCTGCGGTTCCTAACCCTGTCTTCACAAATCCCTCACAGACTAATCCTATAAGTCTAGCCGTCAATTCTACATCCCGCTGTTGCTGCTGATGGGGGGACCATCATGCACTTGGCGGATGCACTGGTTCAGAGCCGGCCGGAAGACGGCACCGGCCCGCAAAGGAGGAGGAGCCCTTGAATCTCAGGAATCTGGTGTGCGCGCTTGCGCTCATGGCGATGTGTGTACCCGCCATGGTGCGAGGAGCGGACGAAGATCTTCGCAAGGAGATCGACAAGCTGAAGAAGGACCTGGACGCTCAGAAGAGCGAAGTGGAGGGCTTGAAGAAAGAGAAGGCGGCCTCCAAAGCGCCCATCGCGTCGGCGCAGGCCAAGGTGGACAACAAGTACGGGCCGAACGCGAACGTAACGACCAAGACCGGCAACGACTCGTTTACCATTCGCCGCGCGGAATTGCACTTCACGATGGACATCACCGAGAATGTGACGGGAAAGATCATGATCGACCCGTCGCGCCCGCTCGCCGGACGGCCTGCGTTCCCGACAAACGTCGGCCTGTTCTCGACCGGTGGCGTCACGGCTGCGGCGAGCGCGGATGTGAAAAGCCCGGCCTTTAACTCTGGATTCAAGTTGTTCCAAGATGCTTTCATTAACTACCACGGCGTCGTCCCGCATCATGATTTCACCGTAGGCCAGTACAAGCCGTACATTGGCGATGAAGGCATCGCCTCGAGCGCGGCGCTCGACTTCTGCGAGCGCTCCATGCTTGGCCAGTTGGGCGACAAGCGCGACTTGGGCATCACGGCGCACGGCACGTGGTGGGACGATCGCTTCCAGTACTGGCTGGGTGGCTTCGATGCCACGGGTGATTACTTCTTCTCGCGCGGCGGCGACTTCCAGAACCGCGTGGACGACAACGACGCCAAGGACTTCGCCTGGCGGTTCATCGTTCGGCCCTTGTGGAAGAACGAGAAGTGGGGCAGCCTCGAGATTGGCGCGTCGGGCGAGTTCGGCCGGCACGGCGAATCGGGTGGCGTAAGAGGCCCCAACTCTCCGACCCTCGACGGCCTCGATATCCAGAAGAACTGGGCCAAAAAGTACGGCGCATGGGCCAGTTATCGTCCTGGCGGTCCGGTCAAGGGCTGGTGGTTGAAGGGCGAGTGGGCTTGGCAGGAAGATCGCCTTGCGCCAGGCAGTGTGAAGGCGATTACCACCGCGGCACCTCCCGCTGCAACGGGAAATGGATTTGCTACTGCCACGGCGTACGCCTTCCCCAATCCTGTTCACGCCAGCGGATTCTACATCTCGACGGGTTACAAAATCAGCGACAGTGTGTTCAAGGATAGCGCCCCTGGCTGGTTGAAGAACTTCGAGTTCGCCTTCCGATACGAAGAGTTCCAGAACATCCTCGTCGCGGACCTGGTGGATCCGAACAGGCATACGGACGTGTTCGCGACCGACGTTTGGACCGGTGGCATTAACTATTACATCAAAGGCAACAATGCGAAGATTCAGATCAACTATAATGTGGTGGATAATCCCGACGCCGGCGCCACAGTCACGCGTGGCAAGACGGGTGCGCTCGGTACCGCTACGGGTCCTCAGCGCAATTTCCGTGCTGTGAACAACAACAACCTGATCGTGAACTTCCAAGTCGCCTGGTAGTTTTTTGAGCAGCCGTACCTAGTATTGACGTGGTGCGGGGTTAACGCCTCGCACCACGTTGTTTTTTGAACAGTGTTCAATTCTAAATAACAATTATAACATCTATTATATCAAGTAGTTGCAATAATCATCCTTAACGCGGGCTTCATACAATCTAAATATTCGATTGATTTCCTGCTAACGCTTCGCTATAAACCCCGGCGCTTCCTGGCAGAATAGAAATACCCGTAGATGCATTGGATAGTACCGTGCATCCAGTCACTGGCTCGCATTGGGGGAAGCCAGAGCGACTCTGGCGCAGCGTTGCAGCTAAAAGGAGGAGGAAACCTTGGATCTCAGGAAATGGGTGTTCGTACTTGCGCTCGTAGCGCTCGTGCTCCCGAAGATGACTCGGGCGGCCGATGACGATCTCCGTAAGGAGCTCGACAAGGTCAAAAGAGAACTTGAAGAGATGAAGAAGGAACGGACCTCGGCCAAGACGCCCATCGCGTCGGCACAGGCCTCCGTCGAGAACAAATACGGCCCGAACGCGGCCGTCACGACCAAGCAGGGCAAGCTGACCATCAGCGGGCTCGTGCAGGTCTGGTACTACAGCATCCAGAACGACAACATCGGCTTCTTCGGCGATGTTTCGCCCAGGGTAGCTTTGGGCGGCGACACGAACGAGATGAAGGATAACGACTCGTTTGCGATCCGCCGCGCGCAGTTGCGCTTCACGATGGACATCCACGAGAACGTCAGCGCGGTCGTCATGATCGACCCGGCGCGCGCAATCACCGGCCGTCCGAGCTTCCCGACGAACGTCGGCCTGTTCACTCGGGGCCGTGAAGACGGCTTCTCGGGCGATGCAGCGGCGGTTCGCTACGGCGAAGATGCCGGCAGGCAGTTTGGCTTTACGTCCTTTGGAGCTTTCATTGGAACAAATGCCCCATCAAAAGGCATCCTGGAAGACGCCTACATCAATTACCACGGTGTCGTTCCGCACCATGATTTCACCGTTGGCCAGTACAAGCCGTTCCTGGGCGAGGAAGGCATCCGCAGCGATGCCAGCTTGGACTTCATCGAACGCTCCATGATCGGCCAGACCTACGAGAGCCGCGATACGGGCCTTACCGTCCACGGCACTTGGTGGGATGACCGCTTCCAGTACTGGCTCGGTGCCTTTAACGACGCGGGCAACTGGTTCCAGTCCGCCGGCCCGCAGCAGAATCGCGTGGACGACAACGATAACAAGTCGTTCACGTGGCGTGTTCTCGTACGCCCGTTGTGGAAGAACGAGACGTGGGGCAGCCTTGAACTGGGCGCCAGCGGTGAACACGGTATTCACGGTGAAGCCGGTGGTGATCGCACGGCGGGCAATCCGGTCGATGGTTTGGGTTTCCAGAAGACCAGCGCCAACCGCTATTACGCTTGGGCGAGCTATCGTCCCGGCGGTCCGGTTAAGGGTTGGTGGCTCAAGGGCGAGTTTGCTTGGCTCAAGGACCGCAATGCGTCGCTCTACGTTGCACAGGTCAATCCGGCCACGGGCTTCGTGAATCCCGGCAATTCTACTTTCCTTGCCTCGGTGGGGGCGGCCGGCTTGCAGATCGCGCCCAATCCGAGTTCGCGGACGGGCTTCTACTTTGCGACCGGCTACAAGATCAGCGACAGCGTGTTCAAGGATAGCGCGCCGGGCTGGCTCAAGAACTTCGAGTTCGCCTTCCGCTACGAGCAGTTCCAGAACGTGCAGGTTGCCGATCTGGTCAACTTCAACCGCCGCACGGACGTCTTCGCGACGGACGTGTGGACGGGTGGCATCAACTACTACATCAAGGGCGACAACGCCAAGATCCAGATCAATTACAACGTGGTTGACAACCCCGACGCAGGCGCCACGGTTACCCGCGGCTTCACCGGCGCCGTGGGCACGGCCACGGGACCCCGCCGCAACTTCCATGCTGTGGACAACAACAGCCTGGTCGTGAATTTCCAAGTGGCGTGGTAAGTCTGGATCGTACAATCTGACGTATGCGTACGCGGGGTGTGGCCAAGGCCACACCCCGCGTTGTTTCATAACGCAACCCTAACTCGTCCTTGACATCAAACGACTTACTTATACTTTTATCGAAGCGCCTGAATGCCCTTTCACCCGAACACCGCCGTTTCACCCCTGCCTGCGCCCATTCGGCGCTGTGGCTTCATGGAGGATGGATATGCTTAGGAATGCGCTGCTGTCGGCTCTCTTGGCCGGTTTTGCCCTGTGCGTCAACCTGCCCGCTTCCGACGCCGAACTGGCGAAAGAAGTTGAGCAATTGAAGAAGGACCTCGATCAGTTCAAGAAGGACAAGGCGTCCGACCGGGCCGAAATCGAGGGGCTCAAGAAGCAGCGCTCCGATGCCAAAGCGCCCATCTCTTCCGCCCAGGCTGCGGTTGAGAATAAGTACGGGCCGAACGCCGCCGTTACGACCAAACAGGGCAAATTGCAGGTCTTCGGCTTGCTGCAAGTCTGGTACTACAGCATCCAGAACGACAACATCGGGTTCTTTGGCAACAAGCCCGGTCTCTTGGGCGGCGATACCAACGAAGGCAAGGACAACGATTCGTTCTCCATCCGCCGCACCGAACTGGGCTTTACCATGGATATCCATGAGAATGTTCGCGGCGTGATTATGTTCGACCCGGCGCGCACGCTCGACGGCCGCCCGGCCTTTCCCAGCAACGTAGGCCTCTTTGCCACAAAGGATACGCCTGTGGTGCCGGCCAGCGTGCAAAACGCCAGCGCGGGCGGAAACGGCAAGAGCATCCTCAAGGACGCCTTTATCAATTACCATGGCATCGTGCCGCATCACGACTTCCAAATCGGCCAGTTCAAGTCGCAGATGGGCGAGGAAGGCATCCGCCCCAGCAGCCAGATCGACTTCGTCGAGCGCTCCATGATCGGCCAGCTTTGCGACAACCGCGATCTGGGCGTCTCCGCGCACGGCACGTGGTGGGACGACCGATTCCAGTATTGGCTCGGCACCTTCGACAGCGCCGGCAACTGGTTCTTTACCTCCGGAAACGACCCCTACAACCGCGTCGACGACAACGATGAGAAGTCCATCCTCTGGCGCATTCTCGTTCGTCCGGTTTGGAAGCATGAGACTTGGGGCAGCATGGAACTGGGCGCGTCTGGCGAGCATGCCGTCCATGGCGAAGCCGGCCCGCTCACCGACGGCCTTGGCCGCCGGCAGACGGATGCGAACCGCTATTACGCTTGGGGCAGCTATCGCCCCGGCGGCCCGGTGAAGGGCTGGTGGCTGAAAGGCGAATGGGCCTGGATTGAGGATCGCAATGCGCCGGGCGCCGTGGCCAAGTTTGACACCAATGGCTTCCTCAACACAACCACCGCCGGCAACCAGACGTTTCCCCGACCTATTCACGTCACGGGGTTCTACATCGCGACGGGATACAAGATTTCAGACAGCGTGTTTAAGGACAGCGCGCCGGGCTGGCTGAAGAACTTCGAGTTCGACCTGCGCTACGAAGAGTTCCAGAACATCATGGTCGCGGACCTCGTGCGGCCGAACAATCACACCGACATCTTCGCCACCAAGGCCTGGACCGGCGGCATCAACTATTACATCAAGGGCGACAACGCGAAGATCCAACTCAACTACGTGGTGGTGGACAACCCGGACGACAATACGGTTAGGAGAGGTTTCCCGGGTGCCGTCGGCACGGCAACTGGGCCTCGCAGGAACTTCCATGCGGTGGACAACAACAGCCTGTTGGTGAACTTCCAGGTCGCTTGGTAGTCGTTCTTTCGGGTATTAATGAGGGAAAGCGGGGTGTGGCCAATGCCACGCCCCGCTCTGTTTCCAGCCCAATCCTATGGCCGTCGAAATCCGGTCATACCTTTTGATCCCCTTGTATCGGCCTCAAGCGCTCGGTTAATGTGCCTTGAAACATGTATTACATCGTGTATTTAGAATAACAGCCAAACATAAATCGCTGCCTATTGGCTCTGCCTAGCCTAATCGGTTGGCCGTTTAATGAGTGCTCGCGTGGGATCCAGACGCATAAGAAATCCGCGACTTCGCGCAGAACCTTTACTTGGAGAAGGGGTGTAACATGTGGTTACATTTTCACCGTGCCGAACCTTGCGGTTTTGTAATCCTGCTAGCCTGCACCACAATCTACTCCACTGCATATTGCGCAGAACCTGCCAAAGACAAACTGGTTGGAGAGCCCGCCTCCAGCGGACAAACGGTTGAGTGTGTGTTGCCCCAACGAACTTCGTTGGCCCGAACGCTCGATCTTCCTGGAACCATGGAGGCGATGGAGCAGGCTGACCTTTATGCCAAAGTATCCGGCTACGTCGCCGAGGTTCGTGTGGACATTGGCGACCGCGTGAAGACGGGACAACTTTTGGCTGTCCTAGACGTTCCTGAATTGGCGAAGGACTTACAGGAAGCCAAGGCGCAGCAGGCGGCCAAGACGGTCTCGTGGAAGGCCGCTGAATCGGCAGGCATGAAGGCCGCATCGGCCGCTCTTGAACAGGCCAAGCGAAGGCTGGAAGTCACCCGCAATGAGCTGGAGCGCCGCAAGTCGGAACTCGCGCTTAAAGAGGTCACCTTTCAGCGACGCGAGAGACTGTTTAACGAGAAGGCCGTGACCGACCAGGATCTTGATGAGACTCGCTGCCAGCTCCAAGTCGCACGCGCCGAAGTGAAAATCGCCGAATCGAAGATTGCCGCAGCCGAGGCGGACGTTCAGAGCGCCGAGGCTGGCCATGCCAGTGCCGAAGCTCAAGTCGAAATTGCAAAAGCTCAAGTCGATCTTGCCGCCGCGCAAGTAGACAAGGTTCAGACGCTCCTGCAATACACGCAGATCAGCGCCCCCTTCGACGGGGTGATTACTAAACGCTGGATAGACAAGGGCGCTTTAGTCCAGGCTGCCACCGTCAATCGCACGTCTCCAATGTTCGCTGTTCAGCGCGTCGATGCGATCCGAACCTTCGTAGATGTCCCCGAGACGGAGGTTTCTTTCGTGGTCCTTGGCATCGTCGCCAAGGTCAAGCCGTACGGCCTAAAGGGCGCGTCGTACGACGGCAAAGTCACACGCATCGCCGCCGCGATAAACCCTGGCACAAGGACCATGCGCGCGGAGATCGACCTGCCGAACGCCGACGGCAAGCTTTTGCACGGCATGTACGCGAAGGTCCTCCTCGATCTCGAACGGCATGCGAACGTGCTGGCCGTTCCAACCTCGGCGTTGCTCTCCGAAGGTCAGGAGCGGTTCGTGCTTGTTGTGCAGGACGAGACGGCAGTGCGAAAACCCGTGAAGGTGGGAATCGAAGAAGGCGGGCGTGTCGAAGTGCTGGAAGGCCTGAGCGAAGCAGATCAAGTCGTCGTTAACCCCAAAGCAGGCGTGGCCGCTGGAGCGCATGTAAAGGCCGCGCCCAAGAAAGACAAATAGCATAGGTAAGCACCTTGTCAGGCCAGGAGCCTTACGGGCATGAATCTCGTACGCTTTGCCATGCGTAGGCCGATTTCGATACTTGTAGCGATGCTCGCCATCGCGCTCGCGTCCTATCGTGCCCTCCAGCAGATGCCCGTGGATATATTCCCCGACATGGGCGTGCCGGTGATTTACGTCGCGCAGCCCTACGGCGGCATGGACCCGGCCCAGATGGAAGGATTCCTTACTTACTATTACGAGTACCATTTCCTCTACATCACAGGCATCGAGCATGTCGAGTCCAAGAACATCCAGGGCATGGCGCTGACGAAGCTGTACTTCCATCCCGGCACCAACATGGCGCAGGCCATGGCAGAGACGATTTCGTACGTGAATCGCGCGCGGTCGTTCATGCCGCCGGGTACGGTGCCGCCATTCGTCATGCGCTTCGACGCTGGCAGTGTACCGGTCGGCTTCCTAGTCTTTTCAAGCCGGACGCGCCAGATTCGCGAGATTCAGGACCTGGCACTCAATCGTGTCCGGCCCATGTTCGGTAATCTGCCAGGCGTCTCGGCTCCACCACCCTTTGGTGGCTCGCAACGGACCATTGTGGTTCGTGCAGACCCTGAACGATTGCGTGCTTTCAATATGACGCCCGATGAGATCACAAAAGCGCTGGCGGCAGGTAGTTCAATCAATCCATCGGGCAATCTATATCTGCCCGACTCCATGCCCATCGTGCGTGTAAATTCTGTCGCACCCAATTTGCAAGAATTCGAGAAGATTCCCATTCGACTGGGCACTCCTCCGGTGACCATACACGACATTGGAAAGGTCGAAGACAGCGCTGACGTTTCGACCGGCTACGCGCTCGTGGACGGCAAACGAACCGTATATATCGCCGTCACGAAGCGTCCCGACGCATCTACGCTAGCTGTTGTTGACCAAGTAAAGACCGCGCTACCCAAAATGCAGGCGGCCATTCCTGATGACATCCACGTCAGCTTTGAGTTCGACCAATCTCCATACGTCACGCGCGCCATGAAGGGGTTGATGTTGGAAGGTCTGCTCGGCGCAATATTGACCAGCCTCATGGTTTTGCTCTTTCTGCGTGATTGGCGTAGCGCGCTGGTCGTGGTCCTCAACATCCCTCTTGCCCTACTAGTTGCGGTTTTCGCCCTGAGTCTCTGTGGTCAGACGATCAATATCATGACCCTTGGCGGCCTTGCGCTCGCCGTAGGCATTCTCGTGGACGAAGCGACGGTGGCGATTGAGAACATCCATACCCACATGGAACGCCCAGGAAGCCTGGTACGTGCGATCCTCGACGGCAGCGTAGAGACGGCTTTCCCGCGGTTGCTGGCCATGCTTTGCGTCCTCTCGGTCTTCATTCCATCATTCTTTATGATCGGTGCCGCAAAGGCAATGTTTGTGCCGCTGTCGCTTGCGGTGAGTTTTTCCATGGTTGCCTCCTATCTGCTTTCCAGCACCTTCGTACCCGTAATGAGCGCATGGTTATTGCGTAAGAGTTCATCGGAAAGCCATACGGCCCAGCGAACCGGAGGCTTTGAGAGGCTTCGCGAAGGATACAGCCAGGGATTGAAGACGCTGGTACGCATTCGCTGGGTTGTAGTCGCCGTGTACTTGGGATTAACCGTGCTGGCGGTCTTGGCGGTCGGAACCAAACTTAGTCAGGAAATCTTTCCGACCGTCGATACGGGCCAGTTCCAACTACGTTTTCGCGCTCCTGAAGGGACGCGCATAGAACGAACAGAGGCGATCTCCACCCGCGTGCTCGATGCGATTAAGGAGGAAGTGGGAGCCGACACCGTTGATAAGACCGTTGGTTTCGTCGGGATTCCGACGCCGAACTATCCGATTAACAGTATATTTATTTGGATGGGCGGCCCTCATGAAGGCGTGCTACGGGTCAATCTGAAACGAGAGTCAGGAATCAAAGTAGATGAGCTAAAGGAACGTCTTCGCGAGCGGCTAACTGCTGCCCTCCCTGGCGTGAAGTTCTCCTTCGAGTCCGGCGATATTATTAGTGATGTAATGAGCTTCGGGTCCCCTACGCCGATTGAAGTCGCTGTAAGCGGTCCAGCCTTCGCTGAAAACGAAGCCTTCGCCGCAAAATTGAAGGAGCAAATGGCCAAGATTTCATCTCTGCGTGACCTTCAATACGGCCAACCGCTTGGCTACCCGACCGTGGACGTAACCATTGACCGCGAACGCGCTGGTTATTTCGGACTGACTGCATCCGAAGTCTCGCGCTCCCTGGTCGCGGCCACTTCATCAAGCCGTTACGTAGTGCCGATCTTCTGGGCAGACCCTAAGACAGGTCTTGGCTATCAGGTTCAGATTGAACTCCTACAGGCCTCTATGGATTCGATGGAAGCACTTAAGGCTGTGCCCGTAAAAACGAGTCAAGAGGGTCAGGTGCTTGTCCGCGACGTGGCAACGGTTTCCGCCGGGAGCATGCCCGGCGAATACGACCGCTACAATATGCGGCGCATAGTGACGCTTACGGCCAACGTCGCAGGCCGAAATCTTGGCGGTGCAGAGCAAGACATTGCGGAAGCCATCAGGGCCTTGGGCGATCCGCCCAAGAGCGTCAGTATTGAAGTCCGTGGACAACTGGCTCCGCTGAAGCAGATGAAGACGAGCCTGGCGACCGGCCTCGTCATGTCTGTTATTGTCGTGCTTTTGCTCTTGGCCGCGTACTTTCAGTCCTTCCGCTTGGCAGTCGTGATCGTCACCGCCGTTCCCGCCGTGTTGGCCGGTGCCGTGATCACGCTGTTTGCGACCGGTTCTACGCTAAACGTCCAATCGTTCATGGGCGCGATCATGGCTACGGGCGTTGGCGTAGCGAATGCTATCTTGCTCGTAACCTTCGCTGAACGCAGCCGCGTGGGGGGCGCGACACCGGACGCCGCCGCCATTGAAGGCGCCCGCAGTCGTCTGCGGCCGATTCTCATGACGAGCACCGCCATGATAGCAGGCATGCTCCCGATGGCGCTCGGCCTTGGAGAGAGCGGAGAACAGATGGCGCCCTTGGGCCGAGCCGCCCTAGGCGGTTTGGTCGGAGCAACGATAGCAACGCTGCTGATCTTGCCATCCTTCTTCGCGTGTTTTCTTGGCGCGCGTGCGCAATCCGCTTCGCTAGATCCAGACGATCCAGACAGCATCCACTACCAGGGGAAGGGACTTGGACCGACGCAAAGTACCGAACAGCCGGCGCAGTAAGTGCAGTAAGGGGGAAACATGAATAGGACGAAATCCGTCCAAGGTCTGTGGCTTGTCTTTTGCTGTGCAGGTCTGGGTGTGCTTTTGATGGGGCTTTGGGGTTGCGAAGCAACGCGCGCCACGCTTCCGCATCTCGATCGGCCAGATGTTGGGCCTGAGAAGCGCGAGTCATCATCTGAAACTGTAACGTTTTCAAGCTCGGCTATTCAGCCGATGTATAAAGAGCAGCTCGCGGTCGATCTGCCCACCATAGGAAAAGTAGCCATCGCCCGCAATCTAGACATCCAACTGGCTCGCCAGCGCGTCGCCGCGTACGAGGGCCGGGTGCAAAGTGTGCTCGGAACGCTCTTTCCCGCCTTCTCGCCAGCCGTGTTGTTCGAGCACATGGACGGGACAGTGCGAGCCACGCAGGGAAACTTGCTAAGCGCAAGCTTCAACTCGTTCCAACCCTTGATCGCCGTACAATGGCTGCTGAATCCGGGGAAGGTCTACTACGATATGGTCGCCGCTAGGAAACGCCTTCTGGCGAGCCAATACGAAGAACGCGCGCTGGCGCTGGAGACCCTGCATAAGGCCACGAACCAATACTACGAATTGGCGCTAGGCCAGGCACGCGTTGCGTCCGCCATCCAAGCGCTCGCGGAAGCGCATGAACTGTTTCGAATTACCCAATCGCGGGCGCGCGCCGGTACGGGGCTTACGGCCGACGAGATACGTGGCCAGGCCGAAGTCGCCGGTAGGCAACAGGATCTAATCCTTGCACTCAAGAGTTTCTACGATGCCTCAGTGGCGCTTTCGGTAACGCTCAACCTTGATTCAACCGCTACCTTAATTCCAAGCGCCGAAAAACTTCCTAAAACCACCCTCGTTAAAGAGGACTTGCCTATAGAGGACCTTCTGGCCCTTGCCGTTGAGCACCGGGATGACCTAAAGAGCGTGCGTATTTTAATCGCAGCGGCATCGGCCGAACGAAGTTCAACCAAATGGGGCGGAGTTGGCCCTCAGATTCAAAGTGGTTATCAAGGTGGCGGCATTATGAGTAACTCCAATAACATTGGATCGCCTCCTAAAGACCAAAGTTCCGGCCTCGTTTCTCAGCAGCGCTTCACCGCTTCTGCCACCTGGAAGTTCGGGCTTTCGACGTTTGGTGAGTTGAAGAGTTCGAAGGCAGCGGAGAAACAGGCGTACATCCAGGCCGACCGGAAACTGGCTGCGATTCGGGCAGAGGTTGTAAACGCATCGCAAGATAGTAAGGCACAAAGCGAAATCATTTTAAAGGCTCACCAGCAAGTTGCCTCTGCAGAGGAAGCATTGCGACTTACAAAGGTCAATCTGGAAGCCGGCACGATGACAACCTTGGATATTTTGCATGCCGAGAGCGCCGCAGCGCAGGCACGCTTGCGGTACTGCGATGCCGTGGTGCGGTATAATCAAGCCCAAGTCAATCTTCTCGCTTCGATAGGCTTGCTCGATGAGAAATGTCTCGCGCCGGAGACCACCGCAACTAAGGCGGAAGTAAAGCTGGAAGGGCAGCATAATCCGTAGGATGCGAACATGAAGACGGGCATGCGTAAAGGCAGCCGAAAGGGCTCGCAAAGGTGGCTATTGCTGCTTTACGCCCTGCCCACTCGCCGAAGCTCGGAGCGTGTAAACTTCTGGCGCAAACTCAAGAAGTTTGGGGCGCTTCAAATCAAAAGCAGCGCCTACGTCCTGCCGGACGAGCCCGCCCAGCATGAACGATTCCAATGGCTATCCAAACAGATTCGGGATGGAGGCGGAGAAGCAACGCTCATTCGTCTGACCGAGATTGAAGGCATGCCCAGCGAGAAGATTGTTTCGGCATTCAATGACTTGCGTGAGAAAGAATATAGGAAACTATCTAGGGAATTGGCCGCCTTTGTCCGTAAGAACAAACCGAACGTAGGGGCCAAGCATTCGGTCAGCCTAGATAGGTTCCAAAGTCAATTTCGTGAACTTCAAGAGATCGACTATTTTAAGTGTCCCGCCGCGCAAAATGTGCGAACGCTTCTTCAACAGGCCGCGCAACTACCCGTGGTGAGCATGCAAGACACTCGTCCTCTCAAGCCCAAAGACTTTTTCAGGCGGGAATGGATAACCCGGCCGCGACCTCAGATTGATCGGGTTGGATCCGCATGGCTAATACGTAAATTCGTTGACCATGAAGCCCGCTTCAAATTTGTGGATTCACCCAAAAACCATCCATTGGCAATCCCTTACGACATGTACGACGTGGAATTTTCCCATCATGGAGACGACTGTACCTTTGAAACCCTCGTGCGGCGCTTTCGGATAGAGGACCGCGCCGTGAAAGTGCTGGCAGAAATGATTCACGATGCCGACCTGGAAGACGAAAAATTTCAGCGGGTAGAGTGCGTAGGACTTGATCGAATACTTAAAGGGCTCAATAAGCAGGGTCTAAGCAATGATGTTGTTCTAGCGAAAGGGTTCGAATGTTTCGACGCACTTTATGAGGCATTGCAGAGATGAAGCGTTTCGCCTGCCTTGGCCACACCTCGCATTGTTTTTGGCGCTATTCCTTGTGACCGTTACAGCGTACGCAAATGGAAGCCGCCGTCCACGTCGAAGACCTGCCCCGTGGAGAATGGAAAATCGCCGCGCAAGATCGCGGCCACGCAGCGGCCGATGTCCTCGGGCGTGCCCCAGCGCCGGATCGGCGTCAGTCCTTCCGCGATCAGCTTGTCGTACTTCTCCTTCGCCGGCACCGTCATGTCCGTCGCAATCACGCCGGGGCGGACCTCGTAGACGCCGATCTCGTCTTGCGCCAGCCGCGCGGCAAAGAGCGCGGTCAGCATGCTCATGCCGGCCTTGCTGAGGCAGTACTCGCCGCGGTTAATCGAGGCCGCATACGCGCTGACGGAGGAAATGTTGACGATGTAGCCGCGTTGGATCTTCCCGCTCTTGCGCAGTTCGAGCATCGTTCGCGCCGCGAGTTGGGTGAGGAAGAAAGGCCCTTTCAGGTTGATGTCCATCACGCGCTCGTAGCTTGGTTCCCCCGTTTCGAGCAGGTCCACGCGCTTCTCGGGCGCTACCCCGGCGTTGTTAATCAGCGCATCGATGCGCCCGAACTGCGTGAGCATGAAATCCACGAGGTACTTGCGGTTGGCGGCGGTCGCGACATTGGCCTGAACCGCATGGGCCTCCGTTCCGGGGCCTCCCGCGGCCCTCACAGCCTCAACGGTTTCGTGCGCCGCGGAGGTGTTCGACGAGTAATTGATGCCCACGTTCCAGCCGGAGCGGGCAAGTTCCATGGCGATGCCCCGGCCAATGCCGCGTGATGCTCCGGTGACCAGGGCGACCGGGCGTGTCGTGCTCTCGTTGGACATGGTTCCTCCGCTGGGAAAGGTCGCCTCCAACCTATCGCGAGACGAGGTTCTTGCCAGGACCGGCTTACGCGCCTAAATTAGACGGGAATTCGACGGCGCCGCCCTGTCCCTGGTCTCCCGAATGCGCATCCCCTTCGACCTGATTGCCGCGCTCATCGCCCTCCAAGCCGTTCAAGAATTGTTCGGCAACATGCTGGGCAGGAACGCCCCGGATACCGTGGTCTATTCGGCGGGCCAAGTGGACTCCAGCACCGGCGAAGCGTGCCTCGCGATCCTGGGATTCTGGATCATCGTCTGGCTGTATCATGAAGCCGTCGCACGCCGAACACTCTGGCAGGTCCGCTGGGGAAGATTCCCTGAAGGCGTTAAGTCCGCGGACGGTTCGCCGCGGAAACGGCATCCCCTCGAAACGCACGATCTCTACGAAGCCGCGGGTCAGGCGAGTGCCGTGCTTCTGTACGTGCTAGTGATCTGGTATTTCCGCTGGCCGCTGAAGACCTACAGTTGGCCCGAATGGCTGGGCCTTCAGCACGTCCTCTCCGAAAAAGCCCTCGACCGGATTGGATCGAGCACCCTGGTTAAGGCTTTCCTGGACCTGGGCCCATACGCCGGCGCGATGATGCTCTCGTGGCTCCCCAAACGGCGCATGGCGCAGGCCATGACGGGCCGCCGCATCCCGCGCCTGAGCTGGCTCTCGCTGGAGGCGCGGCTCACCTTTATCCCGCTGGCTGCGTGGTTCGCGATCAACTTATTAGTGGACCTGCTGTCCTTTACCGGCGCAGGCGACGCCGCCGACCTGCTCAACGATCTCTCGAAAGAGGTCGGCGGTCCTTCCGAGACGCTCGCGCTTCTGGCCATGTTTGGGTTCCTGGTCTTCGCCGCGGCGGTGCTGATGCCCTGGGTCATGCTCCGCATCTTCCGCTGCCGGCCGCTGCCGGATGGCGATCTGAAATCCCGCATCGACGCAGTCGTGAAGCGCTCGGGCGTGAAAGTCCGGCGGATTCTTGCGTGGGGGCCCAAGGGCTCGGGCTTGGCCAATGCGTGCGTGCTCGGGCCGTGGGCGCCCATGCGTTACGTGCTGATCAGCCCCGGCCTGACGGACATCCTCTCGCCCGAAGAATGCGAGGCCGTCATCGCCCACGAGCTCGGCCACGCGCGCCACGGCCACCTGGCGCTGCTGCTGGCGGTGCTTCTGTCGCTCGCCTCGCTGAGCGAGCTGCTTGCACGCTTCATGTTTTTCAAGCACCCGCTGGCGCAGGGCGCGGTCTACATGCTCCTGATCCTGGTTTATCTGCGCATCTTTTTTGGAATCGTCATGCGCGCGTGCGAGCGTGAGGCGGATCTGGCCTCCGCCGAGCTGATCGGCTCGCCGCTGCCGCTTGCCAGCGCCCTCGAAAAACTGGCGCGGCTCTCCGGCGGCATCCGCGACGTATACTCGTGGCATCACGACTCCATCGCCAAGCGCGTCGCGGTGCTTATGCAGGATGGCCTCGATCCCGAGCGCATCGCGCGCTATCATCGGCACATGCGCCGCATGAGCCTGGGATTTCTCTGCTTCACGGCGGTGGCAGTGTTCCTCGTGCTGGGCTTGTCCATCGCGCACGACCTTCTGGCGGTCGCCGCCACGGCAGCGTCCGGGGCCTTCGTTGGACCGTGAGGTGGACCCTTTATTTATTGGAGACCAACATGGCAAAGAAGAAGAGTAGTGCCCTGCCGTCGCGCTACGTGAACGCCCAGAAGCGCTATCCGGGCGTGCTCGCCGCGTACGAACGCTTCGGCTTGGCACTGGAGAAGGCAGGACCGCTCTCCAAACGCGACCAGCGCCTGGTGAAACTCGGCCTGGCCTTCGGCGCGAAGCTGGAAGGCGCGAGCCACTCCGCGGTGCGCAAGGGGCTCGATGCGGACTTGGCTCCGCGGGAGATGGAGCACGCCGCCATGCTGGCCATGAGCACGCTCGGGTTTTCGCACGGCATGACCTGCCTCTGCTGGGTGCAGGACGTGACTCAAAAGAATGGGAAAAAGGGCCGCTCGGGCCGCCGATGAACGTCTAAGCATAGTGAGACTTGGAGGGTGTAACGCATGGCGCGCGTTTCAATTCTGGTGCTGGCGGGCTTTCTTCTGCTGACGGGCCCGGCGCACGGCGTAGACGAACATATCCGGGGAGTGCTCGAGAAGACCGCGCGGACCGACGCCTGCGCGCAGATCACGGACGCGCTCAACGAGATTTACTACGTGGCGAAGGGCGACGCCGCCGAGAAGATGTGCGCCGACCTGCTGGGCAAGCGTGTGGTCCTTACGGGCACGGTCGAACAGCATGCCGGCGATACCGCCTATTATCTGGTCCTCAAAAAAGCCGAGGCCTACCAGGCCAAGCTGCCCGCCGCGCCCAAGACTCCGGATGGCAAAGCGGAGACGTCTATGCCGTTGCCGCCTGCGGGCCCCGCGCCCTTGCCGCTGCCCAAGGAAGAGAAATCGGCCGCGCCGGAGCCCAAGAAAGACGCGCCGGGTCCGGCTAAGGACACGCCGAAGAAGACTGAGGAGAAGTAAGCGTGAGCGCCTTCTGGCTCGGCGCGATCATTGGCACGCTGGCGGCCTTTTTCTACCTGCTCTTAAAGCAATGGCGCCGCATTGCACGCTCGCGCAAGAAGGGCCCGCCACCACCTTAAGGCCCGCCGCCGCGCACAAGCTATTTGAAGATGGGCACGAAGCGCAGCAGAAACAGCAGCCCGATGACCGCCACCATGATCAGAAAGAAGAGGCAGCCCACCTCGACGGGCCGCACGCCGCGCGACCGTTCCTGAAAATCTTCTAAAACATGCGGATTCGAGCGCGGCCGGTAAGGGCGGTAGCGGTAGCCCAGCGCCTTCAAGCGCTCGCGCACGGGTTCGGGATAAAGTTCGGACGGCGTGCGCGGCTTGAGCGCGTGCAGTACGTTCGAAGGCTCGCGGCCGTACCGGGCTTGAAACGCCGCCTCGGCCTGGTCGGCCTCGGGGCCGGTCTTGGCCGTGAGCATCCAGGCCGCGCCGGCCCGCGCGTAGTCCTTCATCGCGAAGTGGATCTCGCCAAGGAGCAGGTAGGCAGCTTCCTGGTACTCGCCCCGGCGATGCAGCATATAGAGAAAGCCGGTAACGCGGTCGAGGGCGAGGTCCGGGCGGCCCGCAGCGAGGTCCGCGCGGGCGCGGTCGAGGGCGCTGGTCTTCAAGTGTTTGGACATGCCTGGTCTGAAGCGTCGATTCGCCGAACCGCCGGAGTTTACCGAACCATTGGTCGGACGGCCGTGAAAGAAACGCGAGGGGCGGGCACGCGGCCCGCCCCTGCCCTCGCCTACCGGCTGCGCTTGAAGTGGCTGTCCGGGCGGCCGCGCGTCGGCTTGCTGCCATGATTCGCGCGCTTGTTGCGCTTCAACAACGGACGGACCTTCTTAAGTGACGCCATCGCTTCCTCCTCGTGGTTTCTACTTCTTCTCCGGCGCAGCTTCGCCGGCTTCTTCGATCGGCTGTACGCCCGGCGTCGCCGCTTCCGGCGGCGCGATCCGCTTCCGCGCGAAGACCGCCATGCTGGACATTCCATTCTTATCGGCCGTGACCGCGACGCGCTCCCAGTCGCTCTCGGCGACCAAAATCCGGTCGTAGCGTTCTACCCGCGCGAGCAGGAACGAATCGCCGCGCTCCAGCGCGATGCGCTTGATCTCTTTTACAGCTTCGGCGTCGCGCGCCTTCTCGAAGAAGTCGAGCGCGTCCGAAAAGGCCTCTCGCGCCAGGTAATCGCGCCCCGCCGCCACCAGCGCCTTGGGCGAAGTCTTGGGCCCGTGCAACAGGTCGCGCTTCGTGAGGTAATGCGTGGGTGCGGCCATGGCGCTTCTCCTGATCGCACCGCATCCTACCAGCCCCGCTGCGCGCTTCAAACGAAGGCGCCGGATTGATTCTGCGGAACGGACCCGCGGGCCTTACGTGCCCTTGCATCCCGCCTCGAGCGCACGCATAGTAGGGGCGTCCAAGCCCAGAGAACTCGGCCTCAACCGCGAAGGGAATCCATGCCTTCACGCAAGAAAACCGTCCCCGCGGCGCCTCCGCAAAAGAAAGCCGGCGACCGCCGCAGCTACGAGAACCCACTCACCGGGCGGTACGGTTCGCCGGAGATGTCGTACGTCTTCTCGCCCCAGTTCAAGTTCTCCACCTGGCGCCGGCTGTGGGTCGCGCTGGCGGAAGGCGAGAAGGTGCTGGGCCTGCCCATCACCGAAGCGCAGTTACATGAGATGCGCGCGCACCTGGACGAGATCAATTTCGAGGCCGCCGAAGCCAAGGAACGCGAGATCCGCCACGACGTGATGAGCCACGTGTACGCTTACGGCCTGCAGTGCCCGAGCGCCAAGGGCATCATTCACCTCGGCGCCACCAGCGCGTACGTGACCGACAACACCGACCTGATCCAGATGAAGAGCGGCCTGGAACTCGCCGCGAAGAAGGTCGTGAACGTGATCGCGGCGCTTGCCAACTTCGCCGAGGACCACGGCGACCTGCCCACGCTGGCCTTCACGCACTTCCAGGCCGCCCAGCCGACGACCGTCGGCAAGCGCGCGTGCCTCTGGATCCAGGACCTCCTGATGGACCTGGAGATCTTCGAGCGCCTGCGCGACGAACTGCCTTTCCTGGGCGTCAAAGGCACCACCGGCACACAGGCGAGCTTCCTCGAACTCTTCGACGGCAATTACCAGAAGGTCCAGCGGCTCGAGCACATCGTCGCCGAGCGCATGGGCTTCAAGCGCGTGCTGCCCGTGAGCGGGCAGACCTACACGCGCAAGGTGGACTACCAGGTTCTGCAGTCGCTCTCGGGTCTAGCGCAGAGCGCCCACAAGTTCGCCAACGACCTGCGGCTGCTGGCGCATCTCAAAGAAGTGGAAGAGCCGTTCGAGAAAGGCCAGGTGGGCAGTTCGGCCATGGCCTATAAGCGCAATCCCATGCGCGCCGAACGCATGACGGGCCTCGCGCGGCACCTGATCACGCTCGCGCTCGATCCCGCCATGACCGCCGCCGAGCAGTGGTTCGAGCGCACCCTCGATGACAGCAGCAACAAGCGCATCTCTGTGCCGGAGGCATTCCTCTGCGCCGACGTCATCCTCGAGACTTGGCTCAACGTGGCCCAGAATCTGGTGGTCTACCCCGCGGTGATCGAGGCGCGGCTGCGCGCCGAGCTGCCGTTCATCGCCACCGAGAACATCCTCATGGAAGCGGTGAAACTCGGCGGCGACCGCCAGGAACTCCACGAGCGCATCCGCGTGCACAGCCAGGCCGCGGCCGAGGCCATAAAGCTGCACGGGAAGCCCAACGACCTGCTGGACCGCATCGCCGGCGACAAGGCGTTCTCCAAAGTGAAGGGGCGCATCGGCGAGATCATGGACCCAGCGCGGTACATCGGCCTCGCCTCCGAACAGACCAGCGATTTCCTCAGCCAGCACGTCCAGCCGGTCCTGCGCGGCCACCGCGATTGGCTGGGGCTTACAGGCGAAGTGAGCGTCTAGAAAACGGTGGCGTATATTCCGAAAAGCCCGGCGCCCGTTCGCAGGAGATCCCGTGAAGCCCGAAAACAACATGGCCTACAAAGAGTGGGCCAGCGTCGAAGAAGCGCTGGCGCGCGGCATGTTCGCGATGTCGCTGCGCAAAGGCGGCATTCACGAGAAGCGCGGCGAGTTCACAGTCGAGCAGCGCGAGTACTTCCTCTTCCCTACCCACGTCCATCAGCGCGAGACCGATCTGGTTCCCGAAGTTCTGCCCTTTCTTGAAGCGACAAAGAAAGAGCCTGCGGCGGAGGGCGCGGACAAGATCCCGATCCGCCACTATGCCGTCGTGGAGGAAGCGGTCTTTGTTGAAGATTTGAAGCTCGCGCATGCGCTTGCCGGGCTGCATCCCTTCACGCCTGCGGCGGTGGACATGCGCTTCAATTACAAGAAGCCGGGGATCTGGGCGATCGTCGAACGGCTCTACCGCCTGCCGCAAACGCTCGTGATCGACGACAACCGCCTCTACGCCGGCTGCCGCTCATGGGTGCCGCTGGAAAAACCGCTCGAGACTGCCGGCGCCAAGCCGGTGCTTGAGGAAAGCGTCTTCGAAGACCGCGCGCGGAAGATCCGCGAGATCTTGGGCATCAAGAAGGGATAATAGCCCCAGGCACGGCCCTACTTCGCGTCGAGTTTCTTCTTTTCCGCTTCCACCTTCTCGCGTTCGGCCAGCATGCGTTTCTGCAAATCGAGCCACGCCTGGGTATCTTTGGCGAGCGGCTGGCCCGTGTTGGCCTTGAGGAACTGCCAGACGGCTTCGGGAAGCTGGCCGTCGGATTCCTTCAGCAACGGCGCCAGCGTACCGATGGCGTCTTCCATCGAGGCCTTCCCGCCGCTCACGCCCATCAGCCGCAGCAGCGCCCATTTTGCCCGCTCGGCCACTTCAGGGTCCTCATGCTTACGCAGCGCGATCACGCGCGGCAGAGCCGCGAGAGCCTCCGCGCGCAGCAACTTCGTCCCCAGTTTGTCGAGCATCTCCAACGCCTTAACGAGCACCACCGCCGGCGCGGGGCGGTTCGAGACGAGGAACTCGGAGAGCACCGTCAGCCCTTCGATGCGCGTATCGCAGAGCGCCGCTTCGGCGGCCTCCGCGGCCAGCGTGTGGTTGTGGATCTCTTTGTCGGGCCGGATCTCGCCGCCGCCCTTCACCTGCCGCAGCCAGGAAAGGTCCTCGGTCAAGCCCTGCCAGATCGAGCCCGCGGTGAGCGGGCCGATCTGCGCCAGAATCTTCGCCGCGGACGCCTGCACGGACCCCGGTTCGGCAACCTCGGCAAAGGTCGGTCCGAAGCCTCCGTCGGGCGCGAGCCGGAGCAGGTTCACCATCGCGCGAATGAAGGTCATGCGCCGGTCGAGCGTCTCGCGCAGCGGCTGCTCCTTGGCCTGGCAGCGCTCGAGTTCCTTCACGGCGAATGCGCGCTGCTCCATTACTTGGAATTTCTCCGCCTCGCTGGCTTCGGAGCGCTTACTCAGGCCCTCCAAGCGGCGTTTGGCTTCCTGGGTATCGTTCGCGGCTCTTTCCAGGTCCGCGGCAAGCTGGCGGGAGGTCGGGTCGGCATCGAAGCCAAGATTGCGGCGCCATTGACCCTCCCAGAACACCTCCATGGAAAGGACCAGCTCTTTGGGCGAAGGTGCCTGCTTCTGCGCCTCCTCGTTAAGCATGCCGACCAGTTTGGCGTAATGGCTGGCGGTGAGGGCCGGACCCGCGATCGGGTCGTCCAGGCTCGCGTTGAGTTCCGGCGCACCGCCGCCGAAGGTGATGGCGTTAATGGGCACGTGATACTGGCAGCCTTGCATCCACAGCGCGAGGTCCTGTTTCGCGTCGCGCTGAAGTTGCGCCGAAATCATTCCACTTCCCAAGGTATTCGGCTTGTTGGAGCTATCGCGGTCTTTCGACGACTCGAAATCATTGGTGTCTTTCTTCCACTGCTTTTCCTTCTCCTGATAATCCTTGTACTCCTTGGAATTGAAGTAATTCCTCGCCTCATCATTAAACTTTACGCCCGAAGACACCGTGTCGTATTCTTTGTTGACGTAATCTCCGGATTTGCTGATGTTGTCACCCGAGATCCTTGTGTAAACTGGCGAGTGCAAGTTGCCACACGTGGAATAGTACGTCACGGCAGCCTCTGAGGGAACGGGCGGAGGCGTCGGTCGTGGTCCGGGATCTTTAGGAGCCTTCACCTTTCCGCCTTCACCCAAGATTGGCACGGGGCCAGGCGTGGAGGGCGTCCCGACATTTGGCTTCAGATTCCCGTCGCCGCCCAGCGACGCGCCACCGGCCAGCGGATTCTCTGCCGCCGCGGCCGGAAGGGCCGTGCCGCCGGCGGCCCATCCCAACACAGCGCCCATGACGGCCACCTTCAACCACACGCTTGTCGATTTCATGTCTGCTCCTCGCTATTTTCATGGCCGCTAGAGTTGCTTATCCAATTCGAGAACCTTCTGATAGCCTTCGGTGTACAGCCGGTTCATCTCTTCGCTCAAGCTCGCGCCCACCGCCTTCACGCGCTGGTCGATGAGGTCCTGGATGCCGGCGGTCTGCTGGAACTCGTTCTTTCCGTACTTCAGGATGTTCTCAAGTGCCCGGCGCGCGCGCAGTCGCACCCAATCGGATTCGTCTTGGAGCAGTTTGCGCAGCGGTTCGGCGGAGCGAAGACTCTTCAGCAGTCCCAGAGTAAGCGCCGCCTCGCCGCGAACGTCGGGCGCACGGTCGCTCAATGCTTCGATTAAGGCCGCATCGGTGTCTGCGCCGGGATATCGCGCCAGTGCGACCGCGCACTTGGCCTGAACGTAATCCGCGTTGTCCTTGAGTCCTTTGATGCAGAGGCCGCGGATCGCCTCCTGCGTGGGGAAGGCCATCAGCGCGCGGACGATCTCGCCGCGCAGGTATTGGTTCCGTGCGCCTTCGAACTTGTGGTAGTGCTCGATCAGGAACGGCGCTGTGCGCGGGTCCTTGCGGTGGCCCAGCGCGTTGATCCCATTAAGCGCCACGACGGAGAACTTGGTCGACGAGATGGAATCGCAAAGCGCTTTGATGTTGTCGTCGCCGAAGAATTCGCCGAGCGCCACCGCCGCATACGCTTCCGTCCCCAGCACAATCTTGTTGGGCTCGCTCTGCAGGGTCTTGCGCAGGAAAGCCGAGCCCGCGTCAGGCTTGCCCAGGCCACCCAAGGCCACCGCCGCGTTGCAGCGCGTGAACGCCGGGACTTGTTCGTCGTCCATGACCTTCTGAACATCCGCGGCGGCATCGCGCTTGCCGATCCAGCCGAGCACCAGCACGACGGAGCCCTTCAAACTGTTGTCTTCGGTGGCCGCGAGCATTTTCCGCAGCGCGTCGACAGCCTTCTCGGCCTTCTGCATGCCCAGCGCCTGAACCGCCATGCGGTCGGCGAAAGCGTCGCGCTCCTTGGCGTCCAGTGAGATGTACGCAATCAGCTTATCGGTCGCGGCCTCGCCTCGAACCATGCCCAGCGCCATGGCCATTCCGCCGCGCATGGTGGGCTGGGCCTTGGGATCCTGCAGGATCTTGCTCATCGTGTCGAGGCAGCCGTCGTCCTGGAGCGACCCGAGCGCCAGCGCCGATGTCCGGCGCGTGAAGACGTTCTCGTTCTCATCGCGGACGATCTTGCGCAGCGCCGGCATGGCCGTGTGCGCCGGATCGGAGATCTTACCCAGCGAAAGCGCCGCGAACGCTCGTACGAAGTTCCAGTCCGGGCGCTGCTTGAGTTCCAACTCGGTGACCGGCTCGAGGCGCTTCATCAGGTACGGCACGGCGCGGTCGTCGGCCATGCGGCCAAGGGTGAGGCAGACGTTCCACAGGTAAAACGGCAGCGGCTTCTCGCCGAATTCCTTTTGCGCAGCCTCAATGATCAGCGGCACTCCGGGCTTGCCCAGCGCTATGAGGTTCTTGCGGACCCGGTCGGTCTCCACCGGGTCTCCCGCGAGTTTCAGTTTGTGGATCCAGTGTAGCGCGCGTTCGCGCAACTCGGCCTCGGTCGGCGGCGGCACGGGCTCTGCTGCGGGCGGCTGCGCCGGGGGCGCAACCGGCTGAGCAGGTTGCGCGGCATAGCCTACAACAGAGCGCAAGAGTACGCTCGCCGTAACCGTCATGATAGCCAGCGCGCCGGGCCTCATCGTCCTACCCACCTCAACGTTATGCAATTCCAGGCGTTAGACGTAGCAAATACAATCCTATCACGCTCGAATCATTTATTTTAACCGCATGCCGACCAATGTGTTGCGAAAATCCCCCGCAACCGGTAGTAGTCTCACTACCCAATCCTCTTAAAGGAGCTACCTTGCCCCTCGCAACCTCCCCCGAAGAACGCTGGATGAGTTTGGCGCTGCGGGAGGCCCAAGCGGCCCTGGACGAAGGCGAAGAACCCGTCGGCGCGGTGATTATCGAGCCCGTGAGCGGCCACGTGCTCGGCCGAGCGCATCACCAGACCACAGCCCTAAACGACCCCACCGCGCACGCCGTCATGATCGCGCTCACACAGCTCGCGGCTTCTATGGAAGAGACGGGCCTCGTGACCGATGCAAAAGCGGGCGACCTGGAATTGGTGCTGGTCACGACCCAGGAGCCGTGCCTGATGTGCGCCGGCGCGCTGCTCTTGCATGAAAACATCGGACGGCTCGTCTATGGCGCTCCGGAAGCGCGCTTGGGCGCCTGCGGCTCGCAGGAAAATATTCTCTCGAATTATGGCCCGACGCGCTCGCTGCTAGTGCACGGCGGCATCATGGAATCCGCCTGCCTGGACCTGCTCAAACGCCACCGCAGCGCCAATCGCGCGCGGGAGAACTGAGACCGCCAAACGCGGCTTTCGCCCAACAGAGTGATCAGCCAGAGTCCGAAGGCAGAAGCCCGGAGTCAAGAGACAGTAAGCAGCTGCTGCGAGCCAGGAGCCGCGAACTAAAAACATTTGGGCCGGCGAATAGGCGCATTTCGAAGTATTGCCGGCGGTGCTCAAAGACGGTTGCGCGGAGTCTATCTGCGCCTATAAGTGAGGACCTGCCTTGGCGGACCCGGTCCGCATAAAACCGCGGAGAGGTGCCAGAGTGGTCGATCGGGCTAGTCTCGAAAACTAGTAGGCCCTTCGGGGTCTCGAGGGTTCGAATCCCTCCCTCTCCGCCATACATTTCTTATATTTCGCACATTAGGAATACCGCAAACTTCGCGGCCGCCTGCCGTGAGCCATCTGCGCGCGCGCCTCCCGGCTACCTGCGTTAGCGGCCCGCTTTCAGATCGTCCAGGCTCATGCCGCGCGCGGAGCTGACTTCCATCAGGCGGTTGAAGATCTTTTCGTAGAGGGGCTCGTTGCGGTCCGCCACCGCAATGCGTCCCGCGTTGAAAAGGGCCTCCTGATCGTCCGTCATCAGCGTGTAGGCGGCCTGCGCCAGGTCCTGGCTCTCGATGTCCTTCCAGCGCACGGGCATGGTGTTGCCTTTAAAGTCCACCTTGACGCCGGTGGGGCCGGCGCTCACGAAACCCACATCCTCCAGCGAGCCGAAAATCTTCAGTTTGAGTTTGAGGCCATTTTTGGTGCCCGCAGTCTGGATCAGTTTCTGCAGCGCCGCGACGCTGTCGGATGCGTCCAGTTGCGGCGGCGTTTGTGCGGCGGCGAGCGCACGGCCTTCACCTAAGGACCCTGCGGCGGTTTTGGGCGCTGAAGGTTGCGCACTAGAACTGGCACCGGGCTTGGCGGATGCGTCCTTCGCCACAGAGGAAGCGGCGGCGGCCGTGCCCAGTTTGGCGATGAAATCCGGTGCGGGCGGCGTACGGATAAGGCCGTCCACCGCATAGTTCCCTTGCAGGCCCGGTTTCTCGTCGATGTTCCAGAACCAGCAGTTCTTCACCTTCACGCCGCCGCCGTTGAAGGCCTTGATCGCCCCCTGGCATTCGGTAATGAAGCATTCCTCCAGCACCACATTCTTGTCGCCGCCGTGGTTGTTCTGTACGCCCAACCGTCCATCTCCGCCCCAGCGAATAAAAGTGTGCTTGATGAGCACGTCGTCCGCGCCAGCGCCCACGTAAATCCCGTGGCTCGCGCCGCCGTCGTGCGCGTGTTCGCCGGGCTGGAGCCGGCATTTCTCGACCAGGATGTTGCGCGTCGCCTGGCCAAAGATGCCCATCCCGCCCATGGAACGCTTGCCGAAGAGGTTCCTCACCGTGATGTGCGCCGCTCCCTGGATGGTGACCGGCCGGCAGACGATCCCCGAGCGCCCATCGCCGGTGGCGGATTCGTACCCGGCGTTCATCAAGGTGAGATGATAGCTGAATTCATCAAATGGATTGGGGTCCCCGCCCCCGTCCACGACGATCCATTCCGAACCGTCGCTGATGCGAAAGCCGCCCCAGCCGACTTCGGCGCCGGAGAGATCGACCAGCACGCCCGCGCCGGCCGTCGTGAGCGTAATGGGCGCGCCTTCTTTCCCTTTCTTGCCCGAGAACGTGATGTTCTTGTCGCCGGGCTTGACCTTGTGTGTCCCGGGCAGCAGGAAAATCGTGTCGCCGGCCTTGCTCTTGTTGATGGCGGTCTGGATCCACAGGATGGGTTGGGAAGGCGAGGTGCCGGGGTTAGAGTCCGCGCCACTCGGCGAAACATAATAGGATTCGGCAAACACTCCATGCGGAATGGCCAACCATAGGACGGATAAGGCGAGAATGAAGGTTTTTCTCATCGTCCCACCCCCATTCGACATGGCATTACATAGATGAATACACGTATCCGGCCGCCTTCTTGCATCGGTTCCCAAATTCTGTGCGATTCTGTGTTCTTAATAATAGTCCGTTGCTGCGGGCCTGAACCGGAACGTGCTCGCGGACGAACGCGCAGCGCGGAGTACCCTTACTTCTTCTCCGCCGTCGTGGCCGTAAGGCCCGGGGGCATGGGCGCAGGCCAGGCTTTCTCCGCCGTCCAGGCCAGGGTTCCGCTGCGCAGCGTAAGGTCGAGCATCTGGGGCAGCTTTTCGCCTTCGGGCAGCGCCGCTTCGAACGTGAACGGGTTGGACTTGATCTCTTTCTCGAGCGTCTTGATCTCGCCGTTCCAGCCCGGGGCTTCGCGGTAACGGTAGAGGACCTTGAGGTCCGCACCGGCGAGCGTATCGGCCTTCGCGACGCTTACCGTGACCTGGTTCTTGCCGGGCATCAGGTGCGGCGCGGCCATGGCGTTGTGGGTGAAATATGTCTGGAGCAGATAGTGGTTCAGCACCGCCGTGCCTTTCAGCGCGAACTTGATCCGATACGCGTGCAGGCCCGCCTCGGAATTGACCACGACGGCGTTCAAGGACCCCGCGTAGACCTTCTTCCCCGGCTCTTTGCCCGCCACGACTTCCGTCCACTGAGTCCCATCGCGAGACACGGAGAGCGTCACTGCGTCGCCCTCGCCGGGACAGGTGGCCTCGAAGAGACACTGCCCCGCGGAGATATAGAAGGAGCACTTCACCGGAACGACCAGCTCTCCAGCTCCGCTCAGACCTTCCGCGCCGGCCTTCACGCCGCTCTCGGAGACCAGGCCGTCTTTGTAGTCGGCCGTGGCCAGATTGGGCGCGTAGTTGATCACGCCGTTGAAATAATGCCGGTAGCTCACGCTGGTGCTCGGGGCGAGTTTGGGAATCCCGTACGGCTCCCAGAACTTGTACATCTCCGGGGCATCGGCGCGGTCGTGCGAGCCGCACGTATGCAGCGGCCCGGGGCCGAGCTTCGGGTTATAGGTGCCCGGCAGCGGCATGCCGCCCGGCCACCAGCTCCGCACCAACTCCTCGCCCTTGCGCAGAGAATTCTTCTTCACCGACCAGTCCAGCTTCATGACCTCGTAATCGCTGACGTCGACGTGCTTCGAGAAGAACAGCGGGTCGTCGCCGCACATCGCCATGCCCGGCGGACAGCGGTTCTCCTTGGCTGCGGTAGAGATCAGCGTGGGGTCGGCCTCAAGTTCCTGGAATGATGCCACGTGGGGCTTGTCGCCGCGCGTCATGACGTAGAAGTTCATGAACGTATCGAAGCCGTGCCATTGTCCGTCGTAGAAGGCCTCGTAAAAGGTGTGCCCGGGGCCGCTCACCACGCGCGCCTTGATGCCCGCGGCCAGCAGCAGGCCCTTCATGCAGGTGCCCTGCGAACCGCAGAGCGTGTTGCCGAGCACGTTCACGCACACCAGCGGGTCGCGGCTCTCCCGCACGTTCATGTAGTGGTAGACGCGCTGGCGGAAGAACCAGTACAACGTGAGCGCTTTCTGCTCGTCGGTCATGCCGTCCTTGAGGACGCCCTTCAGGATGGTCTCGTACGACGAGCAATCTACGGTTCGGTCAGTGGTCACCCACGGTTCCTGCACCTCGGCGCGAAGGGTCTGAAGCGCCATAAGACAGGCGCTGACGGCCGCCACGCAAGCCATGAAGCGCATCGACTCGGTTCTCGCCATGCCCTTCTCCTTTATTCGTATGCTTGAACCGCCGCGCAATCCGCCGGATCCGGCGAGGACGACAGCGTTTGCAAATATCCGCAGGCCTCTGGGAGGCACGCTTGCTCTACTTAGTACACTCGGTAGTGCGGATTCCGCTGTGGAATGTGCATGCATGTGCGATTACGTGCTGTAAAATAGGCAGCGCCGGTGCCGTGGGCACAGGCGCAGCAGTCACCTTACTTTCAGGAAGACGCCCATGAACGCCCATCTGAAACGCGGACGCGGCAGGCCACCCAGCCCCAGCGCCGAACACCGGCGCGCGGCCGACGAACTGCGCCACCTGGTCGCTTCGCCCAACCGCCGCGCGGGCGATGTGTTGCCGTCCCTGCGCCAGCTCGCGGCAGACCTTAAGACCTCCTTCAGCGCCGTGCGGCAAGCCGTCGAGATCCTGAAGAAAGAACAGCGCATAGCGGTAAACCCTCGCAAACGCCTGGTTGCCATGCGGCCCTTCGACCCGGCCATGGACGGCCGCGGCGTGGTCCTGATCGTCAGCGCAGATCCCCTGTCGGGCCGTTGGTCGCCCTACCATACGGCGCTCATGACCGGCGTGCTTCAAGGAGTGGGCGACATCGGCGCGCCCATGTTGCTCGCGCATGGTGTCGGCTTCCGTTCCGCCCTGCCCGTCGGCTTCCTGGACTACCCCTTGCGAGGCATCATTCTCGTGGGGCATTTCAAGCCGGACCTGCTGCGCGAGTACGAGCGCCTGCCGCTGCCGGTCGTCATTGCCGACACGCCGGCGAACGAGCACAAGATTCATTCGGTCTGCGTGGACAACATCGAAGCCATGCGGGAAACGGTCAAGCGCCTGGCGGCGCTGGGGCACCGCCGCATCGCGTTCATCCGCTTTATCCTGTACTCGCTGCGCGACATCGACCCGGATTCGCGCGAGCGCCATGCCGGATTCGTGCAGGGCTGCCGCGAGGCCGGACTGCCCATCGCCAGCGATTGGACCTTCAATATGGTGCCTAATTTCAAAGCCAGCCAGTCCTCCAACCTGCGTCGCGTGGTCGGACGCGGTTCGCCGTTTACCGCCGTCATTACGACGAGCCCGGAGTATGTCCTGCAAGAGGCGACCGAATATGGGAAGAAAGTGCCGGAACAGTTGAGCGTCGTAACCGTGAACACCAAAGGAGCGCCCGCGCGGTACTCGGGTCCGGCCGTCGACTTCACCGACCTCGGCCGCCGTGCCGCGCCCCTCTTGAACCAGCCCAAGTCGCCCCCGATTCGCATCCGCGTTCCTACCGAGTGGCACGATGCGGGCAGCGTGAAGAACCTTACGACCTGACGCGGTATCCTCACCTTCATGAGCCGAATCCTGCGGTTGCCTTCCGCCGGGGCCGGGTCAGACTTACGCCTTCGTCCAAGACCAACCAACTCAACTGTGGAGGCGCAACCCATGCGTATCGTGTCCGGCCTTGCGTCGGGCCAGGTGCTCCAGCGCGTCAAGAACGCGGCGGCGGCCGCCGTAGAAGGTGAATGTGCCGCCGCAGGCCCGGTCGTCGCGCGCCTCACGGCAAAGGGCAAGCCGCTCCCGCGCTGGAAGGACCTCAAAGTGGGCTCGGCCGCGGGCGGACGCTTTACGGTTCAACTCAAAGGCATCCCCACCGGCGGCCCCTACAAGCTGACGCTGACGGTGGGTAAAGCGTCCGTGCAGATCGACGAACTCTTCGTGGGCGATGTCTGGCTCATGGCCGGGCAGAGCAACATGCAGGGCATCGGGAACCTCGCGGGCGCGCCCAAGCCGCACCCGCTCGTGCGCTGCCTGCACATGGACGGCGCGTGGCGCCGCGCGGAAGATCCGCTGCATCTCCTCTCTATCTCGCCCGACGCCGTGCATTCCGGCGGCAGCCCGAAAACCTACGCCGAGGCGCGCAAAGAGGCGCTTAAAGGCGGCAAAGGCGTCGGCGTGGGCGTCTTCTTCGCGCTTGAGATGCTGAAGCGCACACGCGGCGTCCCGCAAGGGCTGATCGCCACCGCGCACGGCGGCACGAGCATGGCACAGTGGGACCCGCTGAAGAAAACCGAGGGCGGCAACTCGCTCTACTATTCCATGCTGAGCCTCTGGAGCAAAACCGGCCAGCCCGTCTCGGGCGTGCTCTGGTACCAGGGCGAATCCGACTGCAGCGAGACGGCCTCGCGGATCTACACGGAGAAGATGCAGGCATTCGTCGCGGCGCTGCGCGCGGACCTCCGGCTGCCCAAACTGCCCTTTCTGCTCGTGCAGATCGGACGCTACACCGTGGCGGGACCCGATTCGGGCCGCTGGTGGGAAGCCATCCGCGAATACGAACGGCTCCTGCCGCGGAGCATCCCGAACCTTGCGGTCGTCCCGGCCATCGACTTGCCGCTCGACGATGCGATTCACGTCGGCTCCGACGGTTTAGCCGAACTTGCCAAGCGGCTCGCGCGCCCGGCTGCGCGGCTGGCGCTGGGGGATAAGAAGGAACGCCCCGAGCCCGAACCCTTGGCTGCGGAAGTCATCGCGGGACCAACGCTCAGGGGCACGCGCTCGAACCTTGTGCGCGTGCGCTTCAAGAACCTGGTGGGGGGCCTGCGTTCGCAGGGCCTGCCCTCGGGCTTCGCGCTGCTGGACATGGACGGCGCCATCCGCCAATCCTACTTCCGCGTGAACCTCGAAAAGGACGCCGCCGTCATCTACTGCGAACCCAATACCATCAACAACGCCGCCGCGGTGCTCTACGGCCCCGGCGTCAACCCGCACTGCAATCTCTACGACGGCCGCGGCGCGGCGCTTCCCGCCTTCGGGCCGCTCTATTTCGGCAAGGGCCTGCGGGCCATCACGCCCTTCCTGCCCGCGTGCGACGCCACCGCGCTCCAGCCGTTGCCTGCGGACGGCGTCGCAAGCATGCCTTTTCCGGCGCGCGACGCCTTCCCGGCGCACCGCGTCTCAAGCGGGCCATCCAACGGCTTCATGAGCGAGCATGCGCGCTGGGAAGGAAAACCCGGCTGGGCCGCCTTCCATTTTGCCTTCGAGTGCGCCGAGGCGATGCCCCTCAAGCTCCTGCTGGGTTACGACGGCCCGTTCCGCTTCGCGGTGGACGGCGAGGAGCGCTTCCGCGACCTGAACGGCACCAATCCCGCCGTCGCCGATACCAAGAATGTGGAGACCATCTTGAACGCCGGCCGGCACGAAGCCTGTGTGCTTATGGACACCAACGGCGGCAAGGCCTGGGGATTCTGGTTTCGCATCCACCGCACCGACATTGGGTCGGAACGAGTGCCCAAACGCGATTACGCGCTGCCTGTTTTCACTTCGTAGGCAGGCCGAGGGAAATACCGCCTAATAATGGGCTGATGCACTCGTGCCGGAGCGCGCTTCCGGCTCAGCTTCCCATTGCCAATTGCACCTCACTAACGGTATAGTCTCCACCGTTATGGATCCGAACCCAACCGTTCCTCAAAGCCACCCCGCCGCGGACCCCAGTGCCGAGACGCATCCGGCCGGGGCGCCCACGGTGGTCCGCAAGCCCGCGCTCGCGCCGGAGAACATCGCCTCCGACCGCCTGCTGACGCAGGCCCCGCGCATGCAGCACGGCGGCCGGGAAGTGCCGAGCCTGGGCGGCATCCCGATGCTCTCTAAGCTCGGCCAAGGCGGCATGGGCGCGGTCTACTACGGCGTGCATCCGCGCTTGCAGCAGGAAGTGGCGGTGAAGGTCCTGCCCTACCCGCTGGTGGCGCAGAACCCCGATATGGTCAACCGCTTCTTCCGCGAAGCGCAGCTCGCCGCGAAAGTGAAGTCGCCCCATCTCGTCGGCGTGCTGGACGTGAACGAAGAAGCCGGCCTCTTTTATCTGGTCATGGAGTTCGTCAACGGCGTGACGGCGGGCTCGTGCGTCAAGGAGGCGATGACCTCGGGCGCGCAGGGCCTCAACGAAGCCACCGCCCTCGAGATCTGCATCGCGGCCACCGAAGGGCTGCTCGCGGCCCACGACGAGAACGTGGTTCACCGGGACATCAAGCCCGAGAACATCATGGTCCCGCGCTCGAAGCAGAGCGGCCAGCTCGTGTATGCGCAGGCCAAGCTCGCCGACCTGGGCCTGGCGCGCGGTGAAGAATCGGGCCAGTCCCTGACGGGCGCCCAGACGGCCATGGGCACGCCGGGGTACATGTCGCCCGAACAAGCCATGGACGCGAAGACGGTCCGCAAGCCCGGCGACGTCTTCAGCATGGGCGCGACGCTTTACGCCATGCTCTGTGGGCACCCGCCCTTCATCGGCAAGACCACGACCGTCGTGATTCTCGAGACCGTGCAAGGCAAGCACGTGCCGCTGCAGAAGCTCCGGCCCGAAGTCACCACGCCGACGGCGAACCTGGTAGAGCGCTGCCTGCAGAAGGACATCTCGCAGCGCTTCCAGGATGCGCGAGCCCTGCTGGATGCGCTCAAGGGCAGCCTCGAAATCCTGCGGACCTCCATGAAGGCGCCCACCGTGACGGCCACGCAGGCCGCGTTTGCGCCGACCGTGCTCAGCGACCGCCTCCGCGTACCCGCCGAACGGCCCGCGGTTCCCGGTAGCGGCGTGGCGACGGTCGCGCGAACTCAGCCGGCGCCCTTGCCCACGCGCATTACGCCCGCGCCTGCGCCACGCGCGGCCCTCAAGCCCCGCGGCGGCAGTCCCTGGACGCCAATCCTGCTCCTGGGCGCGCTGGCGCTGATCGGCGGCGGCATTTTCATGGCCCTCCGCACCAGCGGCGACGGCGCTTTTGAAGAAGCAAGAGAGAACGCGCTCAACAGCGCGAAGCCGGCGCTGACCGGCGGCGATGCCGCCAAAGTGGACGCGGCCCGGCGCACGCTGGACACGTTCATGCAGGAAAACGCGTCTCGCAGCGTGGCGGACTTGCAACCCATTACGGCTCTCCTCGATCAGCTCAAAGGCCGCGCCGCCGATCTCTCCCAACGGCAGAAGAATTTCGACCAGGCGCTCGCCGCTGCGGCTGAATTGGGCAGAACCCAAACCGCGGCGGCGCTCGCGAAGTACGACGATGCGGAACAGATCGGCCGTGCGGACCCGGCCAAAGGCTACGCGGACCTTCTTTCCGCCCTGAATCCCACTCTCGAGCAGCGCAGGGCGGCGTTAAGTGGAAAGACGCCTGCCGTGGGCGTAGCCACGGCGTCGGTGGCGCTCGATCCCGCCGCCGAGCAGCGTTACCGCACGGCGCTGGACGACGCCGAGCGCTCGTTCGGAAGCCACAACTTCGAAGGCGCAAAATCCGCCTACGAAAGCGCGTTGAAAGAGAAGCCCGGCGACGCGGCCGCCTCCGATGGCATCAAGAAGGTGAATGCTGAAGTGGCCGCTTTGAAAAAAGCCGAAGCCGAAGCGAACGCGCCCGACGGTCCCCGGTTCGTGATGGCGCAGGTAATGGAAGCGCGCAAGGCCGGGGATTGGGCGAAGGTGGTCGCCCTGCTCGAAGGCATGGCCAAGAAGCGGGAACTCGGGGATGAGGCCGAGAAATTGCTCACGCACGCCAAGACGCAGCTCAAAGCTAAAGCCGCTTTGGACGCGAAGCTGAAGGAAGCCGATGCGGCCCTGGCGCAGAAAGACTACCCGGCCGCGAAGCGGCTCTATAAGGAAGCCCAAGCGCTGGATACCAATGGCGAGCAGACCAACCGCATCAGCAACGGCCTGCAGATGTCGCAGGGCACCGTAGTAGAGCAGGGCTATCAGAAAGCGATGCAGAACGCGCATGCGGCGATGGAGGCCCAGAAATTCCAGGACGCCATCGGCTACTTCCAGGCGGCGCTCCAGGAAAAGCCCGGCGATCCCATGGCCACCCAAGGCATCCAGGATGCGCGCCGCGGCTTGCAGGAAGGAACTCAGGCCGGCACGCAAACCGAAGGCCCCGACTCGGGGCAAGGTCCTGGCCCAGGCACGGGTCCCGGCCCGGGCACGCGGCCGCCTCCGCGCCGCCCGCCGGGACGCTAACCCGCCCTCTCTCCTCTTCCCGCGATAGGTTCAGACATGAAACAGCGAACGGCCATTCTGTTGCTCTCGGGCGGTTTGGACAGCGCCACGGCGGGCGCCTGGGCGAAAAAGCGGGGCCTGCGCCTCGTTGCCTTGACCGTCCTCTACGGACAGCGCCACGCCGCCGAGATCCTCGCCGCGCGCCGCGTCGCCCGGCACCTGGGTGTGCGCAAGCACGTGGAGATCTCCGTCGAACTCGACCGCATCGGCGGGTCCGCGCTCACCGACCGCGCCATCCGCGTCCCGAAGGCGCGCTCATGGAATTCCATCGCGCACGGCATTCCGGTGACCTACGTTCCGGCGCGGAACACGGTCTTTCTCGCACTGGCGCTGGGCTTGGCGGAAGTTCAAAGCGCTGCGGACATAGTGATCGGTGTGAACGCGCTGGATTACAGCGGCTACCCGGACTGCCGCCCCGCCTTTGTGCGCGCGTTCGAACGGCTCGCCCGGGTCGCCACCAAGGCGGGCATAGAAGGTCGCTCGCGCTTCCGGATTCACACGCCGCTGATCCGCCTAAACAAAGCGCGCATCGTCCGCCTCGGCGCCAGGCTGGGCGTGGACTTCGGACTCACGCATTCCTGCTACGATCCTGTCGCGCGGACGGTCAAGGGCCGCATGCGCTGGCGGGCCTGCGGGCGCTGCGACTCCTGCCTGCTGCGCCGCAAAGGCTTTCTCGAAGCCGGCATGCCCGACCCCATCGCCTACGCCTAGCCGGCCTTCTTCCGCACTGGCATTTCCCCGCCAGGGACTATTCTGGTTTCGAGACGCTTCAAGGCCCACGGAGCATGCCCACCATGGCTCATACCACCGGCGCGGCGCGCGCGGAGATCCTCTCCATCGGCGACGAACTCCTGCTCGGCGAGATCGTCGATACCAACGGCCCCTACATGGCCGAACGCCTCGTGCCGCTGGGCCTGAGCGTCGGGCACTATCAGACCTGCGGCGACGAGATGGACGAGATCGTCGCCGCCTTCAAGCTCGCGCTCTCGCGTTCCGATGTCGTCATCGCCACAGGCGGTCTCGGCCCCACCGACGACGACCTGACCATGGAAGCCGTCGCCAAGGTCTTCGGCGTCCCGCTCGAGCACCGCGAGGTCGTCCTCGATCAGATGGCCGCGCGCCTCAAACGCCCCAAAGACCAGCTCAGCGGCTCGAACCGCAAGCAGGCCCTGCTGCCGCAGGGCGCACACGTGCTGCGCAACGACTGGGGCACCGCGCCGGGCGTGCGCTACTCGACCCCCGACGGCAAGCACGTCTTCCTCATGGCCGGCGTCCCCCGCGAGATGAAGGGCATCTACGGTACCTGGGTGCTCCCGTTCCTGAAGGAGCACTACACGCGCGGCGAGGCCATCGAGATCCGGCACCTCGCGGCGTACTGCATCCCCGAATCGCGCATCGGCGAACGCTTGAAGGACCTGATGGGCCACGGGAACAATCCCGACGTGGGCACGCGCGTCAGCGGCGGGTGTTGCGTCGTCCGTATCGTAGCGCGCGCGCTGTCCAAGGCCGCGGCCGAGACCATGCTGACGCCGGCCGTCCAGCGCGTGCGCGAAGCCTTGCAAGAGGGCCTCTACAGCGAAGACGACGAGTCCCTCGCCGAGGCCACTGGCCGGCTCCTGATCGAGCGCAAGAAGACGGTGGCGTTGGCGGAAAGCTGCACCGCGGGCCTGGCGACCGCCCTTTTAGGCGGAGTGCCCGGGATCAGTTCGGTCCTTTTAGAAGGCGCCGTCGTGTACTCCAATGCCGCCAAGACGCGCACGTGTGGCGTGCATGAAGCAACGTTGGCCGAACACGGAGCCGTCTCGGAGCAGACCGCGCGCGAACTGGCGGAAGGCATCCGCCGGCGTACGGGCTCCGACCTGGGCGTGAGCATAACCGGCATCGCCGGCCCGGACGGCGGCACCGAAGAGAAGCCCGTCGGCCTCTTTTTCGTGGGTCTTGCTTCGGCCAAAGGCGTTCAGGCCCATAGGTTCCATTATGCCGGCCTGGACAGGAATATATTCCGTGAACGTGCGGCGAACGCCGCGATCGATATATTGCGCCGTGCCGCACATGAGTAGCACCATTTCCTAGCCACAAAATGAAATAAAATAAACAAACCTGATTCAATCCATTTGGTTTGGTAAAGAATTATTGTATCTTTTCGACATATAATTATCGCGCCCGCGATCTAATTGATCCAATCCAACTCCCTGGAACGGCAGCATGGCGGAGGAGTAACTAGATGACGGCAAATAAGGAACTCGAACGCCCCTCAAATGCGGACCAGGCGGACAAACTTATCGTGGCCGGGAAACTGGCCTGCGGCCTCGCTCATGATCTCAACAATCTGCTGACCGTCATCATGGGCCGCGCGCAGATGGGCCAGGCCGCAAGCCCGGATCCGAAATTGAACGCCTTGTTCAGCCAGATTGCCGACGCCTCCGACAAGGCCGCGGCCCAAGTGCGCCAGATTCTGGTGCTCGCGCGCCAGGACGATCTGAAACGCGTGCGCTTCGACGTCAGCGTGCTCGCGGGGAACATCTCGGACAATGCCCGCGCCCTGTTAGGACCGCGCCAGGAGTTCCGTGCGCACGTAACGCACGGCCCCACGTTCATGATGGCCGATCCCGTGCAGGTGGAACAGATCCTGCTCAACCTGCTGCAGCACGCCCGCGAACACCTCGGCGAGAACGGGGCGGTCGAACTGGACGCGCAACCGATGGACGTCGAAGCGGAGGCCGCGGCGCGGCACGCAGGTGCCCGGCCGGGCCGTTTCGTGCGCCTCGCCGTCCGGCTCGTCGATCCCCACGGCTCGGAAGAGAAGATGTCGTACGAACCTTTCGTCTCGTCCCGCAAGCGCGGCAGCGGCATGGCGCTCACGGTCGTGGACCATCTCGCCCGGCAGCACGAAGGTTTTCTGGAGGTCACCGGTTCGGCGCGCAATCGCACCGCCGCGGTTTACCTCCCGCTCGGCACGGCAGGCAAGGAACAGGATGCGCGCGCGTAGTTCGAAGGCACGCGCGTAGCGCGCGGGCGCGCGCTTACTTCTTTCGGCCGCCGCCCGGACCTTGCAGCACGGCCGAGCAGGCCTCGCGTTCGGTCTCGTGCAGCGCGAGAATTTTTGAAACGCCCAGGATCTCGAACACGTCCTTGGGCAGGCCCGCCACCGCGCAACAGGCCGCCGCGCCGCCCGCCTTGCGCACTTCTTCCGCCAGCAGGCAGACCATGCCCACGGCCTCGCTGCAGATATAGGTCACGCTCTTAAAGTTCATCACCAGGCGCATGGAAGCCGTCGGCTTCACCTTGGCAATGGCCCGGTGCAATTCGCGCACGCCTAGGTGCCGATCCAGTTCGCCGTCCAGGTCCAGCACGGTAACGCCGCCTTCGCCGGTTCGTATGACGAATGCCACTGGGATTCCCCCATTGCCGGACCGCGTGCGCGTGCCGAGCACCACCACGAGCCCTGCCAGCATAGCCCTCGCTGCGCCTGCATCAAGGCGGTGGAGCGGACAAAATCCGTGGTAAGCCGTTCGAGGCGGGGTTAAGATGCCTGCGGTATCGCTGCGCGGAGATGGCCGTTATGTTCAGCCCGGACGGCAAATCCAAGCCCGACCCCCGGCATTCGACGGACCGCAATTCCGAACACGAGGGCCTCTGCACCCAATGCGGCAAATGCTGCTATAAGAAGGTGATCATCGGACCCACCGTCTTCATCACGCCCTTTCCCTGCGAGTTCCTCGACACCCAGACCAATCTCTGCACGGTTTACGAGGAACGCTTCGAGAAGAATCCGCACTGCCTGAATGTGGAGCAGGGCATGCAAGTCAGCGCCTTTCCCGAAGACTGTGGCTACGTCCCGAAGTTCGCGCCGCCGGGCTACCGGCCAGCGGTGGAATCCTGGACCTGGCAGGGCCGCTGGCGCGAGTTCGACGGCTACGCCGACGACCTGGACGTGAGCCCTCAGACGCGCGAAAAGATCCGCGCGCGCGGCCCCGGCGCGCCGCCGCAGTGGGTCGAAGCCAACGAACGCATCCGGCGCGAGCGCGAGGCCCGCGGCCTCGGCCCGAATGATCCGGTCTTCTGGGGCGAAAAGAAGAACGTCGTCGATCTCGCGCGCCAGGCCCCCGCGCCCGCAGCGGAGGTCCCGCGCCTGAGCGACCTCTTGAAGCGGGACGGCCGCGCATGAACGCCAACCCTTCCGGCGAGACGCGGGTTCGGCCTAAGAATCGTTCCCAGCGCCTGCTCCCGATCTCCCCCGGCGCCTCCCTGGCCGAACAGGCCCAGGTCCAGGAACAGGAGATCGAGAAACTCCACCTCCTGCTCGAGACCGTCCGCGACCTCGGCACCGAGATCTCCCTCGATCTTCTCATGGGCCTGATCGTCGAACGCGCCTCGCGCATGATGAACTGCGAGCGCTCCAGCCTCTTTCTGCTCGACCGCGAGAAGAACGAGCTCTACTCCCTCGTGGCCCAGGGGCTGGACTTCCGCAAGATCCGCGTCCCGTCCGACGTGGGCCTCATCGGCCACGTCGCGCGCACGGGCGAGACCGTCAACGTCCCCGACGCCTACACGGACCCGCGCTTCAACAAGCAGGTCGACATGCAGACCGGCTTCCGCACGCGCTCGGTGCTGGCCATGCCCCTCCACGACCGCCGCGGCGACCTGCTCGGCGTCATCCAGTGCCTCAACAACCGCAACGAGCGCGGCGCGCCGATCCCCTTCGACAACACGGACGAGACTTTTCTCTCCGCGCTCGCGGGCCTCGCCGCCGTCTTTCTCGAAAACGCCAAACTCTACCGCGACATGGACGCGCTCTTCGAGGCCATCGTCACCGCCGTCAGCCTCGCCATCGACTCGCGCGACCCCTGCACCAGCGGCCACTCGCGCCGCGTCACCCAGTACTCGCTCAATCTGGCCCGCGCCGTCCACGCGTGCGACCAGCCGCCGTTCGACAAGATCAAATACACCCGCGAACGCTTCCGCCAACTGCGCTTCGCGGGGCTGCTCCACGACGTAGGCAAGATCGGCGTCCGCGAGTACATCCTCTGCAAGGCCGATAAACTCCCTGCCGGCAACGTCGACCTGATCCGTTCACGGCTGCGCCTGAAGCTGGCGGAGAAGAAGATTGCCCTGCTCGAACGCGCCGCGGCCGAAAAGAGCGCTCCCGCCCCGCTGCTCGCGGCCGAATTCGAGCCGCTCGTCCGGGACATCGACGCCGCGCTCGCGCTCGTCGAAGCCAAGAACAAGTGCGGCTTCGTCTCGGACGAAGACCTCGCGAAACTTAAGGCTCTACTGGACAAAGGTTGGCTCACGGAGGAGGAGCACGTCAACCTCTCCGTGCGCAAAGGCAACCTCACCGAGGCCGAATGGGTGGACATGCGCAGCCACGTCACCAAAAGCTACGAGATGCTCATCCGCATCCCCTGGCCCAAGGAGCTGCGCGAGCTGCCTGAAGTGGCCTACACGCATCACGAAAAGCGCGACGGCAGCGGCTATCCGCGCAAGCTGAAGGGCGACGAGATCCACTTCGACGGGCAGGTGATGTGCGTGGCCGACATCTACGACGCGCTCACCTCGTCCGACCGCCCCTACAAGAAGGCCATGCCCCACGAAGTCGCCGTGCGCATCCTCACTGAAGAAGAGGCCGCGCATTTCAAGATCATGCCCGAATTGGTGAAGCTCTTCTTCGACAGCGGCTGCTATAAGATCGCGGACGCATCTTCCACCGCCGTCCTCGCGGGCGCCTGAACGCCATCCGGCCTTTGCCTGGAAATTTAGACTCTGTTGAAATCCCCTCCTTATGTAAGGAGGGGTAAGGGGAGTTTTAGGCGTTGAAGGCGTTACCTCCCTGTATCCCCTTCCTTAAGGTGGGAATTCCAGGCGCGACCGCACGTTTTCAATAGATCGGAATTTTATAGCTGCGCTTCGGGCGGCCGGGCGGTGGAAGGAAGATCGGCGCTGGAGGGTAGGGTCGTCATCGGCGCGGGCGCGGGCGGCTTGCCGGGAAGCAGGCGCGACAGGAGCACCGAGAGCGCCAGAATGCCCGCCACGATCCCCAGCGAGATCTTGTTGTCCATCTTCCAGTCCCAGCCTTCCGCCAGGATCATTTTGGCGCCGATGAACACCAGGATGATCGAGAGCGCCGGCTTGAGGAAGCGCAGCGAACTCATCATGCCCGCCAGCAGAAAGTAATACGCCCGCAGGCCCATCACCGCGAAGATGTTCGACGTGTACACCACAAAGGCGTCCTTCGAGATCGCCAGGCAGGCCGGGATCGAGTCCACCGCGAACGCCAGGTCGGTGGCCTCGATGACCACCAGCACCAGCAGGAGCGGCGTCGCCAGCCGCTTGCCGGCTTCCACGATCGTGAAGCGCTCTTCGTGGAACCTGTCCGTCATGGGCATGAGTTTCTTGCAGATGCGGAAGGCCCACGTCTTGGACGGATCGTGGCTCGCGTCGTCGCCAAAGAAGAGCTTGATCCCGGTGAAGATCAGGAAGCCCGCGAAGAGAAAGAGCACCGCGTGGAAGCGCTGGATCAGTTCCACGCCGGCAAAGATCATGATGCCGCGCAGCACCTGCGCCCCCAGCACGCCCCAGAACAACACGCGGTGCTGGAAAACCGTCGGCACGCCGAAGTATCGGAAGATGATCAGGAAAATGAACAGGTTGTCCACCGAGAGCGCCTGTTCGACGCAGTAGGCCGTGGCGAAGTCCACCGCGGCATGCTCGCCCTTCCATTCGTATACACAGACGCCGAACCCCAGCGCCAGCGCGACCCACACGCCGCACCAAATCGCCGCGTCGCGCACGCCCCGGATATGCGCGCGGCGGTTGAAGACGAACAGGTCCAGCGCGAGCATGCCCAGCACCAGCAGGGCAAAGAGCCCCCAGGCGTGCGCGGGCGTGGCGTTTGGGTCGGGCGCGGGGGCCAGCGGCGGCATCGCGGAGCCTTTCGGGCCGGAATTTTCTTAACTTGGCAATGCGGGGAACGGTGAAACGGCGAACGCTCGCTCAGGCAAGCGGAGGGAACCCGCATCCCGGATCGACTCCGGGCAGAGTCAGTTCGAGGCGCGCGGGCAGGCGGATTCCGCAAAGAACCATATAAAGATAATACCTCACGGTTTGTCGATCTCAACCGAAAGAGACGTGCGAAGTCGCTGAATGAGCCATGCAGGCCCATGCATGCCTTGGGGAATAAAGCGGTCGCGGCGGACGGATTCGACTTGGTTATCCAAGGCGCTGCCTTTAGGGTTGGGCGCCGAATCGTCTGCACAGCGGCATAACCGAGAGAGGTCAGGTATGCGCGAGCCGGTCGCGTTCTTTAAGCAGACCCTGAAATCGTTTCGCACCACGGGCGCCATCGCCCCCAGCAGCCCCTTTTTGGGGCGCGCCATCGTCAAACTGTTGCCGAAGAAGGGCTATTTCCCAAAGCATTTCCGCGTGCTCGAAGTCGGCCCCGGAACCGGGCCTTTCACAGCGGCCCTCGCCAAGCGCATGAACGGCCAGGGCCAGTTGGACCTCTGGGAGATCAACCCCGATTTCGTCGCGCATCTGCGGCGGCGCATCGAGTCCGACGCGGCCTTTGCGCCCATGCGCAAGCACATTCAGCTCCATCAAGGCGATATCCGCGAACTGCCCGCCAAGCCCACGTTCGACGCCATCGTCTCGGGGCTGCCCTTCAACAACTTCTCCGCTGAAGAAGTCCGCGGCTTCCTGGAACACTTCCGCAGCCTGCTCAAGCCGGGCGGCACGCTCTCCTACTTCGAGTACGTCGCCATCCGCAGGCTCCAGGCGCCCTTCGTCGGGAAGGAGCGCCGCACGCGCCTCAACGGCGTCAGCGCAGTGGTCGAGGCATTCTCGCGCGCTCATCAGGTCAAGTCGATCATCGTGCCGATCAACCTCCCGCCTGCACGGGTGCGGCACCTCTGCTTTGAGCCCGCCGGCCGTTGAGCGCTGCCCAATAAACAGCAATTGTCTATGCTTATACCTTTTTGCAACGACCTTCTGTGCCGCTGACAATCTTCGTCAAGGCGGAGTGACAAAGATTGTAAGGCACTCGTTCCATGCGCTTTTCTCATTATTGACAACCTTCGTGTCTTGAATGGTTTATCGCGGCAGCCATTTAACGCTCGTAATGGCCAGTAAATTGCCAGAATGTATTTACGGATCGTACGAAGGATGCTGTGCTGCACAGGTAGGTAGTGCTGACGGAGTGCCCTAAGGGGTATGCCTTGCCCGGCATGCCTCGTTCTCCCGTGGGACTCCCCTTCCCCAGGGGGTCCCATTTTTTTTACCCTTCGCCTCTCCTGCTCAACTTGCCTCGAACCGCCTCCGCCCGTACGCTGTCTCTCCGGCTCTGCAAGGATGAACCACGATGGCGGACGCGACCCAAGCGGCAACCGCCGCGCAGCCCGACGCGCGCGGCTTCTTCGGCGGCGAAGCCACCGGCTTCGGCGGGCGCTTCATCCCTGAGACGCTCATGCCCGCCTGCGAGGAACTCGAACGCGAGTACCTCGCCGCGAAGAAAGACCCCGCCTTCGTCAACGAACTCGAAAAGCTCTTCCGCGAATACGTCGGCCGCCCGAACCCGCTCACCTTCGCCGCGCGGATGACCAAGGACCTGGGCGGCGCAAAGATCTACCTCAAGCGCGAAGACCTGAACCACACCGGCGCGCACAAGATCAACAATACGCTCGGCCAGGCGCTGCTCACGCGCCGCATGGGCAAGAAGCGCGTCATCGCCGAGACCGGCGCGGGCCAGCACGGCGTCGCGACCGCGACCGCGGCGGCCCTCTTCGGCTTCGAATGCTGCGTCTACATGGGCGCCGAAGATGTCCGCCGCCAGGCGCTGAACGTCTTTCGCATGGAACTGCTCGGCTCGAAGGTCGTCACCGTGCAGTCGGGCCAGCGCACGCTCAAGGACGCCTGCAACGAGGCCATGCGCGACTGGATGTCCAGCGTCCGCGACACGCACTACATCATCGGCAGCGTGATGGGGCCGCACCCCTTCCCCACCCTGGTCCGCGACTTTCAGAGCGTGATCGGGCGCGAGGTCCGCGAACAGATGATGGAGAAAGAACACCGCCTGCCCGACGCCATCGTCGCCTGCGTAGGCGGCGGCAGCAACGCGATGGGCATCTTCTATCCTTTCCTGCTGGATAAGGACGTCCGCCTGGTCGGCGTCGAACCCGCTGGCGAAGGCGTCGATACCCACCGCCACGCGGCCACCTTGGCGCGGGGCCGCCGCGGCGTGCTCCACGGCATGAAGACCTACGTCCTGCAGGATGCCGACGGCCAGACCGCGCAGGTCCATTCGGTGAGCGCCGGCCTCGACTACCCTGGCGTCGGCCCCGAGCACGCTTACTTGAAGGACACGGGCCGCGCCGAATACGTCAGTGCCACCGACACGGAAGCGCTCGACGCCTTCCAGTACCTCGCGCGGCTGGAAGGCATCATCCCCGCGCTCGAGAGCGCCCACGCCATCGCCCATGCGCGCAAGCTCGCGAAAGAACTCGGCCCGGACAAGATCCTCGTGATCAACCTCTCCGGCCGCGGCGACAAGGACTGCGAGGAAGTGCGGCGGCTGCTTAAGTAACCGAAGCCTTTGGAGCGGAATAGATATCTTGAGCACCGTCACGCGCATTCAACAGACCTTCGCCTCCCTGAAGCACGCCGCCTTCATCCCCTTCTTCACGGCGGGCGATCCCGACCTCGGCACGACCGCGGCCCTGGTCCGCGAGGCCGCCGCGCGCGGCGCGGACCTAATCGAGATCGGCGTGCCCTTCAGCGATCCCATCGCCGACGGGCCGGTGATCCAGGCGAGCTACTACCGCGCGCTCGACAAGGGCTTCAAGGTCGAGCAAGTCTTCGAGCTCGCCCGCGCGCTGCGCCAGGACGGCCTCAAGACGCCGCTGCTCTGCATGGTCAGCGACTCGCTCGTCTTCCACCGCGGCCTGGATGCGTTCTTCGGCGCAGCCAAGGAGAGCGGCTTCGACGGCATGATCGTGCCCGATCTGCCCGCCGGCTACGAAGGCGACGCCGCACGCGTCGCCGCGGCCAAGGGCCTCGACCTGGTCTTCCTCTGCGCGCCCACCACACCGCCCGAGCGCCGCGCCCTGATCGCGCAGCGCAGCACCGGTTTCATCTACTACATCTCGGTCGCGGGCATCACCGGCACGCGCATGGCCTTGCCGCCGGACCTTGAAGCGAACGTGAAAGACCTGCGCGGCCGCACGCGGACGCCCGTCTGCGTCGGCTTCGGCGTCAGCACGCCCGAGCAGGCCGCGGCGGTGGGCACGATCGCCCACGGCGTGATCGTCGGCAGCGCCCTGGTGAAGCAGATCGCCGAGCTGGTGAAAGCGGGAAACACGGGCGAAAAACTCGTGAAAGCGATCGGCGCGCAGGTCCAAGCGCTCGCCGACGCCGCGCACGGCAAGCACGCTTAACGTCCAGCCTACTTCTCTTCGAGCCCGATGCCCGCGAACTCCGCGAGCCGTTTCGCCTGAGCAAGCATCGCCGGCTTCGGCGCACGCGCGAGAAACGCCCGCCGTCCGTCCTGAAAGATCAGTTCCGCGTCGCTGTTCCCGCCCGGCGCGTTCACCAGTTCAACTTTTTGAAGGCTCTTGAAGTCCCACGCCACCGTGCGCCGGTAGGGTCGCTTAAAGAAGACCGTCTTGGTCGTGCGGTCGAAGACGAACCGGTCCGTGCACAGAAAGAACTCGACGCCCACCGCGCCCAGGCCCAGCCCCACGATGAGCGGCAGCGCAAACTCCAGCAGACCACTTAGCATGGCGTGGAGTGTGATCCCGATCAAAGCGATGCCCGCGCAGAGAATCAGCAGGCCGAATACTTCCTGGTGGCGCCCGGGGCTCACGCTCCACACATCGGGGGTCGTTTCGCGAAATAACGGCACGGCGGGCTATTCGGCCTTGGGCTCTTGCGTAGTGGACATGGCGGGCTTCTTCTCGTCCTTGCCGCCGGAGGCTTCCTTGGTGTCCTTCTTCGGCTCCAGCTTCACGTCCTTCGGCGCCGGCTTCGCGCCTTCCTTCTTCGCATCCGCGTCCGCTTTATCTTCGAGCAGCGCGGCGTCGCCGCCCAGGCGCACGAAGGCGTCGTAGTGCTCCTTCGCCTTCGCAGTGTCTTCCAGATAATAATCGTACAACACGCCCAAGTTGTAGTGGGCCAGCTTCGAGTTCGGGTCGGCCTTAACGGCGGCCTCGTAGTGGTCCTGCGCGTCCTTGATGCGCCCGCGCTTGCGCATGATCACGCCCAGGCCCACGTGCGCGCCCACGTTGCCGGCGTCCTGGCGCAGGACGTACTCGTAGTGCTCCTGCGCCTCCGCGTAGCGGTTGCACTCGGAGAGCAGGTTGGCCAGATTGAGGCGCGCCTTCAGGTCCTTCTCGTTGATGAGGAGCAGTTCCTGATAGAGCGCGACAGCCTGGTCGCGGTCCTCGTCTTTGCCGGTGTGCTGGAGCAGCCCCGCGAGCGCGGAGCGCGCGTCCACGTCGGCCTTCTGCAACTCGATCACCTTGCGGAACGCGGCCATCGCCTTGTCCTTCTCGCCGCGCTTCATGCGCAGGAAGGCGATGTGCCGCCAGGCGTCGGCGTGCCCAAGCGTCTCATAGCACTTGATCGCGGCCTCGTCTTCGCCGATGGACTTGTAGTTGGCGGCAAGGCTTGCCAGGCCCTCTTCGTCGCTGGGCTTGATGCGCAGCAGGCGCTGCCAGCAGAACATCGCGCGCAGCGTCTGCTTCGATTCGTCGTAGATGCGCGCCGCGGCGCGCAGCGCGTTCACGTCGGCCGGGTTCTTCTCGATGATGCTCTCGTACAGGCCGGCCGCGTCGGAGCGCTGTCCCAGCAGCGAAGCCAGGCGCGCGATTTCCATCGCGTTGGAGGGATCGCGCGGGCGCAGTTCGGCGATGGTGTTGTACTGCTTCACCGCGTCTTCGCGCCGGTTCAGGTCGCGCAGCGTGTCCGCGTAGAACTTGCGCGCCTCGACGTCGTCGGGCTTGTCCTTGAGGTACGCTTCCATCGGCTTCACGGCGTCTTCGCGGCGGTCCACGCTCACCAAGGTCCGCGCCATCGCGTAGTTCGCGCCCACCAGCTTCGGATCGAGTTCCAGCGACTTCTTGTATTCCGCCACGGCGTCTTCGCCGCGTTTCTGCACCACCAGCAGATCGCCGAGCACCGCGTGGCCGCGCGCGTCTTTCGGGTCCAGTTGCAGGGCCTTGCGCAGGTGGTTCTCGGCCTCGGCCACGTTGCGGGTGCCGAAGTAGAGCTCGCCCATTTTGCGGTGCACTTCCGCGTCGTTGGGGTTTTTCTCCAGCACGGTCTTGAACTGCAGCATCGCGCGGCCTTGGAAGCCGGGCAGGTCCGAGTACAGGATGCCCAGCCGCCGCCGCGTGACGATATCCTCGGGCGCGCGGTTGACCACTTCCTGGTAGGTCAGGGCCGCCTCGCGGTCGATGCCCAGGTCGTCGTAGGCTTTCGCCAAGGCGCGGCGCGCGTCCAGATCCGAGGGATCGATGCGCACGAGCCGTTCGTACACCGCGACCTGCCGGGGAAAGTCCTTGCGCGCGAGCGCGTCCTTGGCCGCTTCGAGCTGCAGCCCACGGTCGGACTGGTCGAGCTCCGCGGCGTCCAGGCGCGTCTTGGCCGCCAGATCCGCCTGCCCGCTCACCTGGTACAGCCGCGCGAGCGCCCGCGGGATCTCCGCCGTATCGCCGAACTCCTTGCGCAGCGCCTCGAGCGTTACGATCGCGCCGGCGCGGTCGCCCGAGGCCTCCTGGAGCTGGCTCTTCATGAGCTGCACGTCCATGTGCGGATAGACGGTCTTCTCGATCGGCGCCAGCGCCTCGAGCGCCTCGCGCAGCCGCCCCTGCGCTTTCAGGCACAACGCCAGGTCGAACTGCGCCTCTTCGAGCGCCGTATCGGGCCGGACCTCGGGCTCGCCGCCGGGCCAGATCATCTTGAGCAGTTCGCTGCGGTCGTCGCCGGCCTTGGCGTTGGGCAGCTTCTTGGGCACGTTCGCGATGGCCTTGCGGCAGACGTCCTCGGCTTCCTTGTAGCGCTTCACGCGGTACAGGCACTTGGCCTTGTCGAGGTACGCGGGCGTGTACTCGGGGTCGAGCTTGAGGGCCTGGTCGTAGGCCTTCACCGCCTCGCCGCTGTTGCCCAGCCCGTCCTGCGCCTGGCCCATCCGATGCATGATCTTCGCGTCCATCGGGCTGAGCTTCTGGGCGTTGCTCAGGTGCTGCAGCGCGTCCTTCCAGTTCTCTTCGTGAATGGCCAGCACGCCCAGGTTGTAGTGGGCCGTGTCGAGGTTCGGGTCGATCTTGATCGCTTCGACGTAGAGCTGGCTGGCGAGTTCGTAGTGGCCTTTGTTCTGGAAGAGCTCGCCCATGGAGACGTACGAGACGCTGTCCTTGGGATTCACGCGCACCGCGTTGCCGAGCTCGCGGACGTCCTGCGACCACTTCACTTCCTCGCGCGTGAGCTTCCGGCCGCCGACATCCACGTATTGCGACGGCGGCATGAACGGGATCGCTTCGCGCACGGACCCGCATCCGCCCAAAGCCAGGGCCGCGCCCGCCAGCCATACCCACGCCACGCCGCGGCGCGCGCCGGGCACGGCGGGAGACTCGCTGGCGCACGTCGGTCCGCCCATCAAGATCGGTCCTCGCTTTACGGGATAACGTGGGAACTCTCGTACGATTGGACGGGGGCGCCCCACGCGCCTTCACTTCTTAACGCTCGTTTGCGTCGGCATCGGACGAGTACGGGAAGGTCGGCGTGCGGTCCCAGCCCACCGCGCCTTCCGGCATGGGATGTTCTACCCCAAGCTTCTTCAGGATATAGTTAATATAGGTGTTGCTGTTGCACGACGGACGCCAAGCCGGGCCGCCCAGCCCCACGTTGCGTTTTCCCCGGCCGCCCGTGCCGGGATCGCCGGGGCGCTTGTCCTTGCGGCCGTATTCCGTGGCGATCTCAACCACTTTGTGCCAGTCCAGGGTGATCTTTTCGTCGAGCAGCACGGCCTGGCCTTCGGTGTCGGTGCGGCCCGGCGCGACGAAGATGCCGTAGATCGTGGTGCCCGTCGCGCGGAACTCGCCCTGGCCCACGCGGTACTTCTCCTCCATCTGGTACATCCCGCGCAATTCGGTGTGCCACCACTCGCCCTTCTCGTTCACCCAATCCAGCGCGGTGTGCGAGACGAACGGATGCTCGTCCAGCCACTTGTTCCAGAAGATGAACGGCGGGATCGGAACTTTCGGCACGATCCAGCGCGAACGCTGGATCACATCCGTCTGCATCACCACCAGCCGCACCTCGCCGGGCTTGCCGTCCAGCGCGAGCACCGAATTGGGATTCACCTTGGGGGCTTCGGGGGTGCGCTTGGCCGAATTCAGGGCCGCGGCCGCGGCAGCCGCGGCGGCGTTCGCAGCCGACGTCTTCAAATCGCCGGCGGGTTTTGCGGGCGGAGGAACTTTTTCGGCCAGCGCCATCGCCGGCCGCGCTTGCTCGGCCACCTGGCCGGCCGACGTACCGCCTTCGGCTGCGGGCGTCGCCGCCAGCCCCCAGGCCGGGCAACCGAGAACCAAGGCGGCGGCGATCATCGGAATACGCGCGCGGAACTTCATGGAATGTTCGAGATCCCCGTTGTTCAAGCCCTTAAAACGACGCTTCCTAAGTATCGGTTAGGACCGCTCTAAGACTTAGAAAGCACCTAACTTTTAGCGCAAAGACTGCGCTTCAACAAGGGACAACCGTATCCTGTGTTTGGCACGGAACTCTTGGCGAATAAACGAATTAGAGAAGAAAGTGAAGATTTGGTTGCTAGGACTTTGGCCGGATGACCCCGAAGCAGCTCGTAAAGCCGTGCAGATACGTGGTCCCGCCGACGGGCCCGATCTCCCCGTTGCAGAAGAACCCGTTCAAAGGAACCTCGCCCACCAGTTCGCGGAAGAGCTTGGAGTCGTGGTCGGGTTTCCCGTACATGTGCCGCCCGCGCCCCAGGCACGAAAAGAGCAGCGCGCCGGCCGGCGGGCGCGGCACCGACTCGCCCTGGCCCTCCTTTAAGAGCCCCGTCGAGTACCGCCGCAGGACCTCTTCAAGGTCCTCCGCGGCCGCTTTGCCGTCGCGGACGTGGAACTGCAGCCGCATGCCCTCGCGCAGCATCGCATTGACGTACAGCCCGTCGGTGTGCGGATCGCGGCCCAGGATGTTGCGGATCAGGAAGTCGCCGGCCTTGGGCGCTGCGGTCTTGAGCGGGTCCATCACGAGGCCCAGAAAGAGCGCCGAACGGACCAGCTTCCGCTCGCGGTCTTCCAGCGTTTCGTACAGGTCCGCGATCGCCTCCATCGGCTTGCGCCCGGAGAGCTGAAGCAGCAGGTTCTTATGACACTTGGTCACCGTGAACGGCTGGCCCAGCGGCCGGCAGCCTTGCGCCACCAGCGTATCCAGGCGCAGGTTGCCCATCAGCGCCAAGCCCACCGCGCCCTCGCGGATCGAACGGTCGTCCAGAAAAAGCACGTTGCCGCCCCGGCCGCGCGCGCCGCTCGAGAGCCCGCCGACCTTCACCGCATTTGGAAATGCGTAATCCAGCCCGGCCAGCACTTCATCCGTGCGCACCGAGAACGGATCGGCCAGCAGCACGAATTGCGGCTCGTCCGCGCGCTTCACCCCCAGCGCCTCTTCCCAATCGCGCGGGCTCGTGTCGAGGTCCGGCAGCGCGCCTTCGTGCAGGTGAAAGCCGTGCACGCGCACGCCCGGGAGCCGCGCCGCGGCCACCGAGAGCGCCGGGCCGTCCTCGACCTCGTGCCCGCCACCAATGATTCCGCCCGCCGTGCAGCCAATCACGTTCCGCGGCTTGAGGTCCAGCCGCAGGGTCTCCGCCATGGCCTCGATGGCCGGCGCATAGTGCGGCGAGACAAATACAAACAGTACATCCGGCGGCGTGCCGTCGCTGAAGTCCGCCGCGATGCGCCGCGCGCACTCCCCCGCCGCCACTTCCGCGTTGGGGTCCTGGCTCAGCGCGGAACTCCAGCGCATGGTCTTGACTTCAGGCGTCACGGCAGCGCAAGTCTCCACAAAAGGCGCGGGAACTTCTCATCCCCACCCTTTTAACGGATGCCGTGCCGATATGAAGACGCAAAACCGCGCGCTCTTTACAAAAAAGAACCGCCCGGCATTTTAGCCGGGCGGCGGTACCGCTTCGCAACGCGATCTGAAATTACTCTCCCTCATCCACCTTCTCCTCAAACCGCATCGCGCCTTCAGGCGCGGCCTCCTCGATCTTCAAGAGCACGTCCTTGCCGGCCGCGCCTTGGGTCCACTTGAGCGCCTCGCCGAGGTGCTTGATCACGAGCGGCGGGATCTGCACGCCGGCCTTCGCGGGACCCTCGAAGAGAATCTTGCCGTCCTTGTCTTTCGCGACGATGTGCGCCTCGCCGTCCTTCGTCTCCACCGTCACGCTCACCTCGGGATCGCTGAACGCCAGCGCCTTCGACCAGACCGGGTTTGCCAGCGCGCCCGGCGGCGGCGCGGGCATGTTGAATAACTTCATCCGCATGGGCTCGCCTTCGCCCGGCGCCAGACCGGTCTCGTCGAACGCGTCCAGCGGCGGAACGTCCTTCTCCACGAGCGCCGCCGTGAACTTCTGCTCTTTGCCCTCGTGAATCGCCGTCAGTTCGAGCTTGTCGCCGGGCTTGTGCATCCGCACCAGCGTCACCAACTGGCGCTCGTTGATCAGGATCTGGTCGTCGAGCTTGGAGAGAACGTCGTGGAGCTCCAGCCCCGCGGCCTTAGCCGGGCCGTCCTTATCGAGGAACGAGACCACCAGCCCCACGCCTTCGGGCAGCTTGAGCTGCTTGCGCAGCGTCGCGTCGGCGGCGCGCGTGACCACGCCCAGATACGCGGCCTTCACCTTCTCCGCCGCCATCCGCTTCGTGAAGAACACATTGCCCGCGCCGCCCGCGGGCGAGACGAGCATCCGGCGAATCTCGTTCACCACGCCGTATCCCGCTTCCGGCGGAGCCGGAGGCGCGGGCGGCGGAGGCGGCGTGGGCGCCTGCTTAGGCGGAACCGGCGCGTCCTTATCCTCGGCGTTCACCGCGCTCGAAAGGACCAGCGCCGCTAGACTCAGCGCCAAAATCGCTACAAGGTTCCATCGCTTCATGCCGCGCTCCTTTTTGTTATCTATGTTTTAGAGGCGTTCTCCGCGTCCTCTGCGCCTCTGCGCCTCTGCGGTGAAAGCGGCCCTCAGTACGGCTCCGCCGTCAGGAACACCGTCTCCTTCTCGGGCACGGTCCACTGAATCGTCCGCTTGTGCTCGGGGTCGTACAGGATCACTTCGCGCAGGGCCTGCCGGTCCACGCGCCGCACCGGCTGGTTCTCCTTCTCCCCGACGATCCCCGCGTCCTGGTACGCGCACCAAACCCGCTGCAAGCAGGAAGGACTCGCCGGCCAATCCTTCGCGCCGTTGTCCACCGTCCTCGGAATCTCCGGCCGGGCCTCCGGCACGCGCGCCTCCGGCGGCACGGGCTTTTCCGCGTTCCAACCGCGCATCCCCGCCAGCGCGAGCGCGAAGCCCGCCGCCAGCCCGCCCGCCACGCCCAGCCACAGCGCCCACGACCGCCGGCCCGGATGCAGCACGCGCCGGTCCAGTTCCTCCGAAGGCCGCTTCACGGACATTCCGCGCAGCAGGGCCTCGAGCTCTTCGTGTCCGTTCGGCTCGTTCATTTTAACGACCCCAGCCGGTCTCTCAGCTTCTCCAGAGCACGCTGGTAGCGCGCGAAAACCGTCGGCAGCGGCGCGCCGCATACGTCCGCGATCTGTTCGAAGCTCAACTCCGCGTACACGCGCAGCACCACGGCTTCCTGCTGTTCGGGCGACAGGCCGTCCACCGCCTGGCGCAGCGCGCGGTCGCGCTCCGCGGCCAGCGCCGAGACTTCCGGGCTCGGCGCGTGCCCGTTGTAGAGCGACGCCGGGTGCTCCTGCTCCGTGCGCCGCCGCCGGACCTGATCGATCGCCGCGTTCCGCACCGACGAGAAGACGTACGCCACGCCGTCGCCCGCAAGCTCCGTGCGGCCCTCGCTCAGCCGCGCGAACGCCTCGTGCACGGCGTCTTCCGCCGCCGCCGGGCAGCGCGTGATCGAGAGCGCCAGCAGGAAGAGCCCCTGCCGGTGCCGCACGTAAAGGTCTTCGAGCCGCTTTGAATCCACCCGGGGTCCCTGGCGCTCAGCGTATCCACATGATGATCACGGACGCTGGGCCGGCTTTTATGCATCAATTTAAATGAAATGCGTAAGGTGCAGGCTGTGTCTGAACCACCAAGACGCCATAACGCCAAGAAAAACAGATCTACAAGGTAGTACGAGAGGTCCTTGGCGCTTTGGCGTCTTGGCGGTTCAATCGGTCGGACTTACTCCATCTGCGCCTTCTTCTTATCCTCAACCTCGCCGAGCGGCTTCGGCTGCGGGCCCGGCGCGCCGGCTTCGAGCCAGGCTTGAAGCAAGGCGAGTTGCTCCGCCGTAAGCGCCGGGTGCCCGAACGGCATGCCGGGCTTCACGCGGCTCGCGCGCTTCTGCGCCAGATCGGTGAGCGGGTCGCGGAAGGGCTCGATCTTGTCGCGCTTGTTCTCCTCCACGCGCCGCCCGACGCGCTCCAAAATCAGCGGAGCCAGGCCGCCCTCGCGCGGCGTTAAGATATCCAGGCGCGTGCCGTCGGGCTGCAGCGAGCCTCTTCGAATGCCCGCGTAGCTGGAGAGATCGAGCCGCCGCGCGCGGTAGCCGTACGCGCCGGTGTTGCCGGGACCGCCCAGGTTGTCGGCCTGATGGCAATGAATGCACGTCTCCTGGAAGACCGCCGCGTTGATCTCGTCCCACGTCGGCGCCTTGGCCGCTTTGCGCGCGGGCTCGGGCGCGTTCAGGTCCGCCGGCGGCTTGCCGGGGTCGGCCTCGAAGATGAAATCCACCAGCGCGATCGCGTCCTCGTCGGACAGGTTGAACTTGGGCATGCGCGTCCCAGGGCTCATTTTGGCCGGATCGCGAATCCACTCGAACGCCGTGCGTCGCACGAGCCGCTCGCGCGCGTAGCGCAAGTTCGGAGCCTCGGCGCGGCCTTCCATCCAGCCCCAAGACCCCTGGTCCTCGGCGAACTTCACGTTCCCAAACTGATGGCACTGGTAGCAGTGGCTCTTCGCGAAGAGCTCGCGCCCGCGCTCGAGATTGCGCGGGTCCTGCTTCGGCGCGGCGGCCTCCGCGGCTTCCTCCTCTTTAGTGGGTGGAGATTGCCCCGCGGTCTTCGCAATCGCCTGGAAGTACCGCACCAACGTCTCGATCTCGTGCGCGTCCAGGTTCAACTGGACCATGCTCTCTTCCAGGTGCGGCCGGACGTCGTAGGGGCTCTCGAGGAACTTGCGGATCCAGTCGCCGCGCACGCGCGCCCCTAGCCCAAAAAGATTCGGCGCGCGCAGCAGGTGCCGGATGCGCGTGCAGTTGCGAAAGAAGTGCGGATGCGTCTTCAGGATCTCGTCGTGCTTCTCGGGCTCGGTCTCCAACTTGCGGACCACGAGGTGGCACTCGACGCAGGTCTGCTGCAGGGACTTCACCTGCGGCTCGATCAGCAGGTGGCAGTCATTGCACGAGAACTTCCGCACCAGATCGCGCCCGTCCAGCAGCGCGTCGGAGATGCTCCGGCGCTCGGCCTCGTTGACCTTCAGCGCGCTCAGCGCCGCGCCCTCACCCAGCGCCGAATAGAGCAGCAGCCGCAGCGCGTCCTTCGCCTCGTCGCTCTTGGCGCCCTCCAGCAGCATCTCGATCTCGTGCGCGGCATCGCTCTTCCGCTCCAGCCGCAGCAGCGCGAAGATGCGGTTGTACGCCGCGGCCTCTCCTCGCGCGCTCTTAGGATAATCTTTAAGAAACGCGTCCCACGCCGCGAGCGCCGCCTCGTTGCGCTTCGCCTCCAGCAGCATCTGCCCGCGCTGGAACGCGTAGGCTTCCGCGTACATCTTCAGCGTGTCCGCCGCGATGGCCTGCTCATACGCCGCCACGGCCGCGTCGATGCGGCCCAGTTCCGCGAGCGCCTGCGCGCGGCGGCCGTGCAACTCCGCGAGCGCCCGCGTCTGCGCGGCGTCAGGGATCGCCGCAAGCTCGCCCAGCAGCCGTTCGGCCTCCGCGAACGCCTTGCGCTTCATCGCGAGTTCCGCGGCGGCGTCGAGCGCCTCCACGCGCGCCGCGCCCTGCGCCTGCTTCACCTTCGCCGCGAGTTCCCCCGCGCGCTGCGCTTGCGCCTCGCCTTCCGCCGCGAGCTTCTTCAAATCTTCGATGAGCCGCGCCGCCGGGCGGTGCCCGTTGATCGCGCCCGCGTAGCCGCCGTCGCGGTCGAGCACCACCAGCGCGGGCGTCTCGGCGACGCCGTAGCGCCGCGCGAGACCTTCTTCGCGCTCGGGGTCCGCAAAACGCGCCGCCGCGCGCTCCTTTAAGAAAGCTGCGACCTCCGCGTTCCCAAACGAGAACCGCTCCAGCAACCCACAGCCGAACTCGCGCGGCGTGCGAAAGTAGAGCAGCTTGAACCCCGGCGCGGCAGCGCTGCCCGGCCGCGCCGCGATCCAGGCCGCCTCGTCGAGCCATTCCACTTTGCCCTTGGGCCGGTCGTCGGATTCCACGGGCAGGATGGGACCGGCAGGCTCGGCCGGGGGATTCGGCGGCGGCAGCGGTCTCTCTTTCTCGTGCCCGGCCTCCTTATCGCAGGAAGCGCAGAGCATGAGCGCCGCCGCGCAGGCGCACGCGCCCAGCACTCCCGCAACAGTTCGCCCGCGCCGCCGCCGCATAAAGGGTCCCATGTACTCCGCTTAGACGCCGTGAATGCCCGCCCATCTTAGCCGGAATCCCGGTGTCCGACAGGCGTTTGGACGGTTTAGAATCCATGGAGACCCGGTACAAGGAAATGCTCATGCGCACCGCTTCGATGAATAAGGAGAAGACCGTTTTCCTGCTCGCCCTGGCCGTCCTGCTCGCGGCGCTCTTCACCTTCGTTCAACACCAGGTAATCCGGCTTGCCGAAAACGATCCGCTGCCCAGAGTCGCCCCGCCCGCACTGCACGCAAAGGCGTCAACGGACGCGCCGTCGCGGCAGAGCGTGGCGTCGCGCGCCTCCCCCTTCATGCCGCCGAAGGCCATCGTGCTGCCCGACAATCCGCCGCGCCATGACGTCAGCGTCCCCCCACCCAACCCACCGCCCCAACTTCCGCCCAAAGTAGAGCCTCGGCCACAGCCCACCGCGCCGCCGCCCGCCTTCTCCTTTATGGGCATCGTCATTAACGACGCCCGCGCCTGCGCGCTGGTCCGCAAGCCCGACGGCACGCCCCTGCGCGTCTACAAAGGCGACCCGCTGCCGGACTCGGACCTGAAGGTGAAGGACATCCGGAAGCAGTCGATCGAACTCGTCGACCTCGAAGGCCGCACGGTCGAACTCACGGACGTGGGATTGCGCTAAACCGCCGCCTCGCCTCCAACCACGAGAAGTTCTTGGCGCATTTGGCGCCTTGGCGGTTAAATTGTCCCCGTCATGAGCGCCGACGACGCGATCCTCCTCAACGAGATCTTCCACTCCATCCAGGGCGAGAGCACCTGGGCGGGCGTGCCGATGGTCTTCGTGCGCCTCACCGGCTGCCCGCTGCGCTGCGTCTGGTGCGACACCACGTACTCGTTCTACGAAGGCAAGCAGACGGCCATCGCCGAGATCCTCGCGCGCGTCGAAGCCTACGCCTGTCCGCACGTCGAAGTCACCGGCGGCGAACCGCTCGCGCAGAAGAATTGCTACGCGCTGCTCGCGAAGCTCTGCGATGCCGGCAAGACGGTGCTGCTCGAGACCGCCGGGAGCCACGACCTCGCGCCGGTGGACCCGCGCGTCCACATCATCATGGATCTAAAGGCCCCCGGTAGCGGCGAAGAAGCGCGCAACCGCTGGGCGAACCTCGCACACCTGCGCCCGGAAAAGGACGAACTCAAGCTCGTGCTCGCGAGCCGCGAGGACTACGAGTGGGCCAAGGCGCAGATCGCGGAGCACGGTCTCGCCCAGCGCGCCAAGGCGCTTCTGCTCTCGCCCGTCTTCGGCAAACTCGACTACCGCACGCTCGCCGAATGGGTCCTCGCCGACAAGCTCCCGCCGCCCGTGCGCTTCCAGGTCCAGTTGCACAAACACATCTGGGACCCGGCCGCGCGGGGAGTGTGAGGGAAACTCCAAATGACGAAGATGATCCGTCTATTGAAAGAAGTAGCATTGACCGTTGACCTGCCCGAGCACAAGCTCTCGCGGGGCCAGGTCGGTACGATCGTTGAAATCTTGGACGGCGGCTTTTTTGAAGTCGAATTCAGCGACAACGCGGGTCGCGCTTACGCCGTCGTCCCGGTGGAGGCCAAACATCTGCTCGTGCTTCACTATCAACCCGAAACAGTCGCCTGGCGTATTGCAGCTTCACAAACACATCTGGAACCCAGCCGCGCGCGGCGTGTGAGCGCTCGCGCTTTAAAAATCGTCCTTGGTGTCCTCTTTCACGGTCGCGGGCCAGGTCAGAGGCAGCGCCTGCGCGTTCTTCTGTCGTAGCGTTCGGACGCGCTCCCCGGCAACCAGGCGCGTCAGCGCATCGCGCGCGCAATCGCCGGCCAGATTTCCAGCAGGTCTGCGCGCGAGCGTTTCAAGGTACGACCGCGCCGGCGCCAGGCCCTCGCGCGCCTGCCATTCAAATACAAGAAGCGCGAGCTTCATCTTTTGAAGCGAAGGCTTCTCGCCTGTGGCGATCTCGCTCAGGCTCTTGTGCGCCGCCTCGCCGGCCTGCACGAGCCCGCGAATCGCAGCCTCGCGCTCCGCGGGATCTTGACTGCCGAGCGCGCCGGTCCAGGCAGCCAACGTCTGCGCCGTAGCGGGTTCCGCGGCCTTCGTATCCTCGTCCGGGAACAGGTCCACCTGGAACGCCGCGGCCTTGCCTTTCGCCAGCAGCGTCACCTGCGTCTCGCCCGGGTGCCAGATCAGCCGCTCCAGTTCCAATGCACCTATCTCCTTGCAGACAATGTCGCGCTGCCAAACCTCGCACCCAGTGCGGATATCGAAAAGGCGCACCACCGGCGTTGCATCCAGCCGCGCGACGTACGTCCCGCTGGGGCTCGGGAAACGGTGCGTCCCGCCCTCAAACGTATGCAGCGTCTTGCCGGTCTCCGCATCCACCACGGCGTCGGGGCCGACCAGCAGGCGCCCTTCGTCGGCGAAGCGCGCGGGGAGGCCAGGGAAATCGATCCAGCGCACGAACGACCCGTCCGCAGCCTTGAAAAGTCCGGCCTTCCAGTCCTTGTCCGGGTTCTGGTTCAAGCCCGTGGCCAGATAAGCCAGCCCGCGCGCCTCGCACAGGTCCACGTCGCGGCCCAGATGGAGCGCGCGGTCTTGATCGTCCTTGAAGCGGAAGAGGCACTTCCCCGTGCGCGGGTCGAACGCGCCCGTCATCCCGATCGGCCGTACCGTCTCCAGCGTGGGCGTCGCAAGATCGCCATGGAACCATGCGGTCGTGGCGTCCGCCAGGTACACGCGCTCGGCTTTTGCCGACCAGCACGAACCTGCGATATACGACCTACGTCCGAAGAATTCGTGTGCGGGATTCACTATGATCCCAAGCGGACGGCCAGTCGCCAGATCGTGAAAACGCAAAGCGCCGTCCTCAGCGCCTGTCGTGTATCCAGTCATGCCGTTGCCGGATACCGAGGTCCTCTGCACGTACGCGCAGTCGTGCTTGGCCAGTTTGCCCACCATCACGCCGTTCGCCGCATCCCAGAGTTCGGCCTGGCCGGTCTCACCCGCGCCATTCGCGATGAACCACCTGCCGTCGCCGCTGCGCCCGCATCCGTAATAGTCTCCCCAACTGGCGCGCATGGTCTTGAGGACTTTGCCCGTGCGGTCGTCGTAGATACGCGTGACCAGGCCGTCGTAAGAGATCAGCGTTCCATCTCCGAGGTAAGCCAGTCCATTCGGGCTCGTCTGGTGGCCCAGGGGCGCCCGGAGGGTTTTCTTTTCAAGGTCCGCGAGGAAGATCGATTGTCCGCCGAGCAGTTTCGCGCACCAGCGCCCGTCGCCGCTGATCCGAAGGATCGTATACGAGTAGTCGGAAAGATCCGGCGTGAGAATGCCCGCGTCCTGAGCCTCATCGAACGTTGGGCCGCTCAGGAGACGCCGCTCTTTGAGCGTGTAGAAGCGCCGGCCGTCGCCGGACGCGGAGACGTTCCCCGGAAACTCCCGGACTACTTTCCCGTCCTCGGTATCCACCAAGAGTGTATAGGGACCATCCTGGTTCCCCGGATTATCCGTGCGTTTCCAGACTAAATCGAGCAGGAGTTGTTTGCCGCCGGGAAGCCAGGTGATCTCTCCGGCGCACCGGAGGTATTTCAATTTCAGGTGCCACGCGCGCGGCTTCTCCTTCTTTTCGCGATCCACAAATACGAAGCGCACCGACTTGATCTCGTCCTGTTTCTCGGCCAAGTCGTTCAGATCCGCCCCTTGAGATCCCTGCCACACATCCCGGCATGCCATCCACCGGCCGTCGGTGCTGAAGGCCAAGGTATCAATGCCGTACTGGTTGGCATTGGGCGGCCGGGCAACGGCGCTCAGTTGCTCCGCGACCTCGCCGGTCTCCAGGTTCCATGCGATCAGGCTTCCGCAGTTCCGGCCGTCTTGGGCAAAGGCTATGCGCTCGTCCGGCGTTATCCAGACCGGCCCGCCCGTCTGGAAAACGCCGCCTTGGGTTTTCTCATCGCTCTTGGGATAGAAATACTCGCGAAGCTTCTTCTTTTTTTCCACATCCCACAACAGCAATACGGGCGAAGACTCGAGCGCAAGCGCCTCCTGATTGACCCTCAACAGCAGTTTCTTGCCTTGGTCCAGGTAGGATACGTTCCAAACCCGCATTCCTTCCCCGGCATGGACTACCTCTTTCCCCGTCTCCAATTCCCAGATCACCCATCCGTTTTCCATGCCCGCGGCCAGATGCTTGTTATCCGGGCTGAGCGCAAGCGCATACACTTGGCTGTCCGCCTGAAATGCGCACGCGCCCAGCACGCGCAACGGTTCCAGCGGGGCCGCGGGCGCGTCCGGACCTTTCACCGGCGCAGCAGGCGCCGGTTCCGGAACCGGCCGCGGAATTGCTGCTTGCTCCTGGGCCCGCGCAAAGAACGCGGCCGACCCCAGGCACGCCAGCAGCACTCCACTTAAGAGGTATGTCGCCAGCCGCGTCTTGGTCCAATACATGGCCTGCAGCGCCCCTTTCGCCCAGGCACCGGCCGCCGTTCCGGCCGCGCCCTTCCCCGCCGCAACCGCCCATGCGGCCGCCGTTCCACTGTGCGCCACGGCCTGCCCCGCTGCTTCCTGCGCCAGCGCCGAACCCAACGCCGCCGTGCTCAACGCCACGCCACGCCGCGACAACGTTCCGTGCAGGCTCTCCAGCGCGCTCGACAATCTTTTGTGCAGCGCCTCCAGCGAACACCCCAGCGCGCGTGCCACGTCGTCCCGGGGCCGTCCGTCCAGGTAATGCAGGATCACCGCTTCCTGGTAGCCCGGCTTTAAAGCGCCAATCGCGCGGTAAAGCTCTTCCCGGTCGGCCTCGCTCAATTCGGCGGCGGGCTTCGCCGCAGCCTCGCTCACACTCATCGCCTCGCCTCCGCCTTCGCGCCGCCGCCGCGTGGACTCCGCACGCCGCGCCTGCTCCGCCACCAGCGTCGCGGTCCGGAAGAGCCACGCCGGCAGCGCCTGCGGGTTCCGGACCTCCTTCGCTTTTCGCGCCAACACGATGAACACGGCCTGCGCCGCGTCGTCGGCCAAGGTTGCGTTACTCCAAAGCAGGCGCATGCAGGTCCGGTGAACCGCCGGCGCGTGCCGCTCCACCAGCGCCCGGAAGGCCTCCTCCGAACGCGCGTTCACGAAGCGGCTCAGCAACTCCGCATCTGAAGTCGTTACGTCAACCATGCTCATGGCCAGGGTGGCATCCACATTTCATAAGTGCCGTTCAACCGCCACGACTGGAAAGGAATTCAGCCAGAATCTTTTCCCAAGCATCGCACTCGACTTCACTTCGTGCAATGTCATGCGTCACTTTGACTAACCCGAGTCAATTCGTCATTCCGGAAGCCAGCCCTCGGCCTTCCCATTTACCCTCGTTTCAGCCCATAATCCTTTATCAAATAGTATCTTGCGTATATCGCCGCCTGCGCATGGCGTGGCCTTTGTCTTGCTGTGTTTAGGTTGCGGCTGGACGACTTCCAACCACCAGCCGCCGAACGCATTTAGGGGAGATCATCCGATGAGTAAGATCGTAGGCATCGACCTCGGCACGACCAACAGCGTGGTCGCGATCCACGAGGGCAAGGAATCCAAGGTGATCGTCAACGCGGAAGGCAGCCGCCTCACGCCCTCCGTGGTCGCTTTCACCGACGATGGCCGCCTCGTCGGCCGCCCGGCCAAGAGCCAGGCCGTCACGAATCCCAAGCGGACGATCTACTCGATCAAGCGCTTCATGGGCCGGCGTCACAAGGAAGTCGACTCGGAAGAGAAGCTCGTCCCGTACAAGGTTGTCGGCGGTCCGGACGAACTCGTCGTCGTCGATATCGACGGCAAGCGTTACCACCCGCCCGAGATCAGCGCGATGGTCCTGCAGGACCTGAAAAAGTCCGCCGAAGCGTATCTCGGCGAGAAAGTCACCGAGGCCGTCATCACGGTCCCCGCGTACTTCAACGACAGCCAGCGCCAGGCCACCAAGGAAGCCGGCAAGATCGCGGGCCTGGAAGTGAAGCGCATCCTCAACGAACCCACCGCGGCCGCGCTCGCCTACGGCCTCGACAAGATGAAGAACGAAAAAATCGCCATCTTCGACTTGGGCGGCGGCACCTTCGACATCTCGATCCTCGACGTCGGCGACGGCGTCTTCCAGGTCCTCGCCACCAACGGTGACACGCACCTCGGCGGCGACGACTGGGACCGCGTCCTCGTGGACTTCGTGGCCGACGAGTTCAAGAAGCAGTACGGCCTCGACCTGCGCAAGGACCCCATGGCCCTGCAGCGCCTCACGGAAGCCTGCGAGAAGGCCAAGTGCGACCTCTCGACGCTCCCCGAAACCACGCTCAACCTGCCCTACATCACCGCCGACGCCAGCGGCCCCAAGCACCTGACGCAGAAGATCACGCGCGCCAAGTTCGAGTCCCTCTGCGACGTGCTCTTCGAACGCCTCAAGTCCCCCGTGCTCCAGGCCCTCAAGGATGCCGGCGCCTCGCCCAGCGAGATCGACGAAGTCGTGCTCGTCGGCGGCTCGACGCGCATGCCCAAGGCGCAGGATATCTGCAAGAGCATCTTCAACGGCAAGGAGCCCCATAAGGGCGTTAACCCCGACGAAGTCGTCGCGGTCGGCGCGGCCATCCAGGCCGCCGTGCTCGCGGGCGAGATGAAGAATATCGTGCTGCTCGACGTCACGCCGCTCTCGCTGGGCGTCGAGACCCTCGGCGGCGTGATGACACCGCTCATCCCGCGCAACACCACGATCCCGACGCGCAAGGCCGAGACCTTCAGCACCGCCGCGGACAACCAGCCCGCCGTCGATATCCACGTGCTCCAGGGCGAACGGCGCATGGCCCGCGACAACCGCACCCTCGGCCGCTTCCAGCTCACCGGCCTTCCGCCCGCGCCGCGCGGCGTGCCACAGATCGAAGTCACCTTCGACATCGACGCCGACGGCATCCTCAACGTGAACGCCAAGGACAAGGGCACGGGCAAGGAACAGAAGATCGAGATCAAGGCCAGCTCCGGCCTGAGCAAGGACGAAGTCGAACGGATGGTCAAGGAAGCGGGCACGCACGAGAGCGAGGACAAGGCGCGCGGCGAATACATCGAGGCGCGCAACAAGGCCGACCACCTCGCCTACCAGACCGAGAAGTTCGTCAAGGACAACGAGACCAAGGTCTCGTCCGGCGCGCGCGAAAAGGCCGAGGCCGCGATCAAGGAAGTCCGCGAACTGCTCCAGAAGGAAGGCGACGACAAGGCCGCGCTCGACAAGGCCGTGGAAGCCCTCGAACGCGCCAGCCACAAGCTCGCCGAGGAAGTCTACGCCGCCTCCGCCGGCGCCACCAAGGACAACCCCACCGGCGCCCCCGACGGCAGCGCCAGCAGCGGCCCGCGCCCCAGCAAGACCACCAAGGACGCCGAAGGCGAAGTCATCGACGTCGAACCCAAGCGCGTGGACGAGAAGTAAGCCTTCTTTCACCGCGGAGGCGCTGAGACACGGAGTACGGCACAAGAGCAGTGGAACGAAACGGGCCGCCGAATGGCGGCCCGTATTTTTTAGCTCGCGTGAATCCACGCTTCGTCTCCGCCGTTAGCGCTACAGGCGCGCGCGGAAATAGCCAGGGGTGGAGTCCCGATTCATCGGGACGCAGCCCCTGGACCGCGCCCCACCCGAAGTCCAAGCCCTGACAGGGCGCGCTAAACCCCGCCCACCGCTCCTTACCATCCGCCCGCGCGCCATTCGCGTGGCTCGCGCTGCGCGCCACCGCCCCCTTGTCCATCGGCATCCCCCTGCCGTTCAATCGGAAATCCAAAATCGAAAATCGAAAATAGGTCACCCCTTGACAGGGCTCCTTTATAGGTTACTGTTCCTACTAGCGGTCGCGTGATTCCCTATGGGCGCTCCTAACCACGCCGCCGCAACCCGAGGTCATTCTCAACCCAAAACCAGAGCAAATGAACCCGGCGCAGCCGCGTCGTCGTTCCCCTCTCCCCTTTGAGGGAGAGGGGGCAGGGGGTGAGGGGCCGGTGCTTGCCCCGTGCCCTGCGACGCCAAGTCACGCCAAGTGAGCAGCCGCCAGATCGGTGGGGCGGGCCTCCGTGCCCGCCCATGAATGCCCGGCGCAGCCGCTCCATTCTAGCAGTGAGTCCCGATGAAATCGGGACTTCGCCGAGTTCCGCGCAAGCGGGACGAGCATAGCCCCCGGCTTTTAGCCGGGGGTCTGGTGGCGTATTGTTGTTCGTATTTCACCCTCGTTTACGAGGGTTAAATCGGCTTGGAGTAAACTCCGTGACTCCCGAATTAATCCCGATAAATCGGGATAAAATAATCGGCAGTGCGCCCGCCCTCCCCCGGCTGAAAGCCGGGGGCTATGCTCGGCCCGTCAAGCCGGGCCTCGGCGAAGCCCCGTTCCACGGGGCTAACAGCACGGACTCGTGCGCATCAAGTGCATCTTTTTTTCGGTTTTCGTCGTGTTGCCATGCCGTTTGTTTCGGATTTCGCACTTCGAATTTCAGATTCGCAGTTCACCCCGTGCATCTTTTTTCAAGAAATCAGATTCGATTTGCCGTTCTTCGTGCCGATTCGTGCAACTTCGTGGACAATCCGTCCCCGTTCTTTCGGATTTCGTGCTTCGAATTTCGGATTTTCCGTTCACATGGTGCTCATTTTTACGCGAAGAACGCCATCGAAATTCGCGGGCGCTGGGCGGCGCTCGCGCTTGCAGTCCCTCCAACGGCCTCGGACTTGGACCCGTGGCGCGGGAGCTACCGTGCGGGAGGCCGAGACCCGAGCCTCTCAGTTCAACTGGTGCAGACTTTTTTCGAAAATGCCGGCTGGTGCCTTTCCTCAGCACTCAGCCCAATAAAGGAGAGCGGCCACCCAGAACCCTACGCTGAATTGACATAGCCGAGTTCCCCGCAGGGCCTTGTTGCCGCTTGGCGGTTTGCGGGCCACGTCCTATACTTTGGGACTTGGCCGCGAGGCATGCCATGTCGAACAAGACCAAAGAAGAACGCATCGTCGAGGCGCGCATGGCATTGAAAGCGCGTTTCGAGAAGCGCATGCGCGCGACGCCCGCGCTGGCCGACGGCACGCCGCTCGGTAGCGGGCCCGCGAACCGGCACGGCATGCCCCAGCTTCCGCAGGGCCAGCACGAGACCAAAGGCTGGCCCGTGCTCGATCTCGGCTGGCAGCCTGAGATCCAGAAGGAAAACTGGGAGCTCGTCGTGGATGGCGCGGTCGAGCACCCGCTCAAGTTGCGCTGGGACGACTTCCTCGAACTCGAACAGAGCGAGGACGTGAGCGACTTCCACTGCGTCACCACGTGGTCGCGCTTCGACGTGCCGTGGAAGGGCGTGCGTTTCGCGGACCTCGCGGCGGTCGCCGTGCCCAAGGCCGAGGCCACCCACGTTCTCTGCCACGCGTACGACAGCTACACGACCAACGTGCCGCTCGAAGAGGCGCTGAAGCCGGATGTCCTGCTCGTCCACACGGCCGACGGCAAGCCGCTGCCGCGCGAACACGGCGGGCCCGTGCGCATGATCACGCCGCAGCTTTATGCGTGGAAGGGCGCGAAATGGATCCGGCGCATCGAGTTCCTCACGCGCGACAAGCCCGGCTACTGGGAAGTGCGCGGCTACTCGAATACCGCGCATCCGTGGCGCGAAGACCGCTACGCCTGAACCCGCTCCCGGAGATCCCTTGATCCCGCAAATCACCGCAGGACATCCGCGTCTCTACCTCACCTCGCGCGAACTGCCGGCGTTCCGAAAAATGAGCCAGGGCCCGCGCAGACGCTACCGCGCGCTGCTGCTCAAGAAACTCGAGCCTCACATCGCCTCGTCCGCCGCGGTGCGCGGCGGTCTGACCACCAACCCCGAATACAACGCGCTCGCGCTCGGCCAGGCGTGGCGGCTTACGGGCGCCGATCGCTACGGCCGCGCCGCGCGCTGGCTGCTCGAAGCGCTCGAATACTGCGCCCACGAGAAGCCCACCGGCTACGACACCTGGGGCGTCGTCGCCGAGGCCGCCGCGGTCCTTTACGACTGGCTCCACGATTACTGGCGCCGCAAAGACCTGGAAGAACACGCCGCTCGCGCGGCGCTCTACTGCGCCCGCCGCGCCCTGGATGAAGCCCTGCGCGTCTACATCGTCGACGACTGGCACAACTACAGTCTCGGCCTGCAAGCGGGCGCGCTCGCGGGCGCACTCGCCGTGGGCCTCGACCACCCGAAGCTCGAAGACGGCGCGCTGCTGCGCACGCTGCACGCGCTGCATTTCACGGGGCTCACCTGCGACGAGATGTTCCTCCAGGACGCCTACAAGCTGCCGAAGACCGTCCGCTGCCTCGATGCCGCCCTGCGCTCGGGCGGCGGCGCCGGCTTCGCCGGGCACACGGAAGCCACCGGCGCGTACCACAGCGTGGACGGCTGGGACCTGGTGAAGATGGGCTCGTTCTGGAGTTCCGCGACGCGGCCCCAGCAGCGGAACAGACCGAACCTCGTCTGGCCGGAACTCGTTCTCGCCGGCACGAGCCTGCTCCACTTCATGCGCCCCGACGGCTGCAACCTCGTCCTCGGCGACAGCACGACGTTCTCCACCACCCGCGGCACACGCGTCGCCAACATCCTGCTGCATCTGCACGCGCGCACGCCGCGCCCGGAGTTCGCCGCGTTCCTGCGCGCCTACGGGCAGTCGGCGGAAGGCCCCTACCCTATCCATCTGCTGCTGCACGCGAACCACGACTCGATGCCCGGCGGAAAAGGTCCGGACCGGCGCGGCCTGCAAGCCTTGCGCGCGCAGCCGCTGTCCGTGCTCCACGATCCCATCGCCGTACTGCGCTCCTCGTGGAAGGAAGACGGGACCGTCGTCACCTTCCGCTGCGGGCGGCACGGCGGCTGGCACAACCACCTCGATCACAACTCGTTCACCATCTACCGCGGCGGCGCGCTCGCCATCGATTCGGGCGGCATCGACTACACCACGCCGCATCGCCCCGAGTACGCCATGCGCACGCTGGCCCACAACGCGATCCTCGTGCGCGATCCGGCGGAGCCGCACTGGCTCGGCAAGCACGGGCTCAAGACCGTTAACGACGGCGGCCAGCGGCTCGTGGTCAACGCCTACGCGCCGCCCAACCGGTTCACCGGGGCGCCGCACGCGGTCTTGTGCGAAGAACGGCGCGCGCGCTTCGCCGACGAGTTCGACATGGGGCACTACGCCGCCTTTGCGCCCGGCGCGAAGGCCGACTACCTGGCCGGCGACGCCACGCGCGCCTACACCTATCCTTGGTTGGGTGTCGGCGACAACCCCGCGCGGCGCGTCGAAGAGTGCGTGCGGCAGATGCTCTTCCTCAAGCCGGACCTGCTCGTCGTCTTCGACCGCGTCGAGGCCACTCGCGCGCGCTTCGAGAAGACGTGGCTGCTGCACAGCATGGGCGCGCCCGCGTACTTCGCGAACGGCCGCAAGCGCGCCGCCGCGCGCGGCATCCACGCGCTGCCGCCGGAAGGCCCCTTCGAGTTCGCTCACGAGCGCGGCCGGATGACCGTCTGGCCGCTGCTACCGCTCGCGCGCAAGGTCCGCGCTGTCGGGTGCAAGGGCTTCGAAAGCTGGGTGGACCACGCCGTCGTGAACGCGGCTTCCGGTGTAAAAGGTGTGAACTATCCCGCGCCCAAAGGCCAAGCCGAGACCGGCGCGTGGCGCATCGAGGTCTCGCCCAAGGCGCAAGCCGTGCGCGACTGCTTCCTGACCGTGATTCATGCCGGGCTGAAGCGCGAGCAACCCGCGCGCGACGTCATCCGCTGCGCCGCGCGCGTCGAGGACGGCATCGTGGGCTTGCGCATCTTCCGCAAGTCCCACGGCGCGTGGCTCCCTTGGGCCAGCGCGCGCTTCCGCGCCGCAGGCCCGCTCGAGGCCGAGTACCATTTCCAGGGCGAGGAAGCGCACAACACCGCGCCCGCGCCGGAACGCGTGCCGAAGGCTCGTGGAGCGTGAAGCGTGAAGCGTGAAGCGTGAAGCGTGAAGCGTGAACTACACCGGCTGACGGTTAGATGGAGGAAGGCATCACAGGAATTTATCCGGCTTCAGCCGGATTCGAGATGTTGCTTGCCACCAGCTTTAGCTGGTGGAGGCGGGCTCTACTTTCGGTCTTTAGCCGGCTTCAAGCCGGCTTGCCAGGCATCGCCGAGGGCTTCAGCCCAACTCACAAACGGGAAGCCGTCTGAAGTCCGGCTAATGGTTCCGGAGCGAACCTGGAACCACCAGATAAATCTGGTGGCAAGCAACAGACAGGAAAAAGGTTCACTTCCCAGACTTGACCGTCCCGAAGTAGTGCTCGAAGAACATCTCCGGGTTCACGTCGATCGCGATGCGGTGCGGCTTCGGGTCGGCCTTGGGGTTCCAGTGGGTCATGCCCTTCACGCGGTTGCTCAGGAGTTCCACGTCCACTTGGCCGTCCTGGTACTCGCAGATCTCCGGCTTGAAGATCACGGTCGCGGCGAGCGGGTCGTGGAAGGTCACCTTCTCACGGTGCGAGGCCCAGACTTCGGTCATCGCCGCGACGACGTTCAGCGGGCCGCCGGCCTCGCGGAAACGCTTGATGCACTCGTCGGACTCCAGCTTGCACTTGCAGGTGACTTCCAGGCCGATCGAGGTGTGCCCCGCGACGGGCGCCTTGTAGGTGAGCGCGGTCGCGATCGGATCGCAGAGCGCGTTCCATTCGAGCGGCCCGACCCCCGGAAGGCGGTTGGTGAAGACGCCGCACATCAGCACGAGCCGCTTCAGCAGCTTAGGCGTCTCGGGGTCGAGCGCGAAGAGCGCGCCCAGGTTCGTCATCGAACCGATGGCCAGCAGCGTGATCTCGCCCGGCCGCGCGTGGATCTGTTCGCGCAGGAAGTTCACCGCCGTGTAGGGCTTGAACTCCGCCGGCGCGCGGTGTTCGAACTTCGGCAGCACCGCGGCCTGTCCGCAAGTCGGCTGCACCGTCCCGAGCATGAAACCTTGGTCGATGCCCGAATGCACGGGCACGTCCCGACGCCCCGCGGCGCGGCAGACGGCATCGGCCAGCGCCGCGCGCTCCCGCGGCATGCCGCTGACGGTCGTGATGCCCAGCAGCTCGCAGCGCGGCTGCCGCAGCAGATACGCGAGGCAGACCGCGTCGTCGATGTCGCTGCCGATGTCCGTATCCAGGATCAGAGGAACCTTGTCGCCACCTGCCATGTATGCGCTCCTTATGCTTGCCTCTTCTCCCGCTCACTCAGGTCGTGGCGGCGTCCTCGTGCAAACGCGCAGGCAGGATGCCTGCGGTACGGGCAGGCTGGAAGCCTGCGCTACTTCACCGCCAGCGCCGCTTCCTTGCCGGCCTCAGCCGGGACGCCTTCCTTGTTCCAGCGCACGGCGTACTCGCCGATCTGTTTGTACACGTTCCCGAAGCACTGCCCGAGCTCGTTCACGCGCCCGCGGAACTTGGGCAGGATCACTTTCATGTTCTCGCAGCGGACCTGGCCGCGGTTCTGCCCGAGGACCTGGTAGCCCGTATCGACCCAGACGTGGTCGGCGAGCTGGTACGCGTCGTCGGCGCGGTACTGAAAGACGATGCCGCGCCGGGGCGCGCCCGAGCGGTTCGGCGGCGAGCCGTGCAAGGTATAGGCGTGATGCAGGCTGATGCCGCCCGCGCGCGCCATCAGCGGGACCACCTTCTCGGGTTGTCCTTCCCAGTGCTTGGGCTCCATGCAGCTCCCGGCAAAGTACCCGTCGCGAATATGGTTCAGCAGGCCAAGCTTGTGGCTGCCCTGCACCGCGTACATGCCGCCGTTCTCGGGCGTGGCGTCGTCGAGCATCACCATCACGGCCACGAGGTCCGTGTTGGTATGCGGGAAGTAAGCGAAGTCCTGGTGCCAGCCGAACGCGCCCGCGCCTTTCTTGGCCGGCTTGGTGGCAAGCTTGGAATGCTGGAGCTGGATGTCCGCGCCGATCAGCTTGGCGAGCCGCCCCGTGATGCCGGGATGCCGCGCCAGCTTCTTAAAAGCCTCGTGCTTGGCGGTGATCTCGAGGAAGTGCACGCAATGCTCGTCGGCGCCGCGGTCCTTCAAGCCGCGGATCACGCCCGGGTCGGCGGCGGCGGCGCGCATCTCTTCGAGCTCGTCCGTGCTCAAGATATCGTTGATGACCAGATAGCCGTCCTCCCAGAACTGTCCGACCTCTTGTTCGGTTAGCATGATTCTCTGTTCTCCGTTGAGCACGCCTGGGCCACGCGGTCGAACCACACGAGCTATATACTCCCGATAAAGGCTTGAACCTAGAGACGCTTTGATTATCTTATAGCACGATTTGATGGTTTAGGCCGAGGCGCATCGTGCGTATCTCGCCGCAGGAAGCGCCATGCCTCCAACCGCTACAGCTTCGCGTACTTCGGCCACGCCGCGCGTGTCTCTGCAGCCCGTCCCGCGGCTGCGCTCGGCCATCGCCTTCGACGCCGATCGCCAGGTCGACTTCCATACCCACGACACCGCCGAGCTGGTCTTCGTAAGACTCGGGGTGACATGGATCGAGGTCGCGGGCAAGCGCCTGGATGGGCCGGCGGGCACGCTCTATATCCTGCCTGGCAAAGTCGCCCACAATCAGCGCAGCATAGGGCGCTGGAAGACCCAGTGCCTGCTCCTGGACCACGACGGCAGCCAGTTCGACGAGGCGCCCCGCACGCTGAATCTCGCGCAAGACCCGCTTTTTCATAGGTGGATGGACGACCTCTGCGAACTCAGCGCCAGTAATCGCCGCATGGCCGATCCCGTCGCCGACGCGCTCCTCTTTGCGCTTTTGACGCGCCTGGCCAAGCTCGAAGACCAGACGCGCATGATGAACGCCCTGCACCCGAGCCTCGCGCGGGCGGAGGCTTTCCTGCAGGAACACCTTACGGTACACGTTGCGGCCGAGCGTCTCGCGCACGCGGCCCACACCAGCTACAGCCACTTGAGCGCGCTCTTCCGCGAACGTTTCGGTTGCGGGCCGTTGCGGCACCACCAGAACCTGCGCATGGAACTCGCCCGCAAGCTGCTCCTGAATTCCTACCTGAGCGTCGACGAGGTCGCGCAAAAGGTCGGGTACGCGGACACCAATTACTTCGTGCGGGTCTTCCGCAAGACCTTCGGGCAGCCTCCTGGCCAGTGGCGAAAGCAGAAACCCACCGATTCAGGATACCTAAAAACCATCTAATTTATTATTTAGAATATACGCAAAGCAGCACATAAATTAGCCCATATTATAGTTTTCACGTGTGCATGTAACAGATGAAATAGTTTAATCTTAAATTAACTGCCTGCTGGGTTGATTAATAACTATGAGAGGGTATTGTACTACGTGCAAAGCAATTCGCTTGTGGGGGTAGGGCCGATGGCAAGTTCCACTCGATTACGTCCCGCCGTTCCGCGCGGCGCTGGCCGGCCCAAGGTCGTGCTGGTGGACGACAATCCCATGACGGTCAAGCTCGCCGAGTACATGTTCCGCGAGGACGGCTGGGAGTTCCGCGGCTTCACCTCCGCGAAGAAGGCCCTGGAAGCGCTGGAAACCTTCGAGCCCGACCTGATCATCTCGGACTTCCGCATGCCGGAGATGAACGGGCCGGAGTTCGTGCTCGCCGCCAGCCAGATGCACGACCTGACACCCACACTGATCGTGACGGCCTTCGACGACGACGAGGCCGTCATCGCCGAACTCCGCAAGGCCAGCGTGCCGTGTCTGCGCAAGACCGAGGGCCTGACCGAACTCGTACTGCAGGCGCGCAACCTCGTCTCGGTGCGCCAGAGCCTCAAGTGCAAGACCTTCTCGGTGGGCATCTCGGCCTGAAGCGCCGGCCGTTCAACTAAATCAGGGCTTGGTAAGGTCCCACTCGCGGACGCTGAAGCGTTCGTCAAGCGTGTAGGCTTTCGCGCCGCCGGGTTCGATGGCGATGGCCTTGAACGCCGGGGCCGGCCCCGCCTGGAGCAGCCTGCCCTTGCCGCCCGCGCAGAGCATCAGTTCGCCGCGATCCGAGCCCGCCATCGTCAGTTCGCCGTCGTCCGAGATGGCCAGGCAGGCGACATTGCCGTTCTGAAATCCGACCGAGAGCGCATTGGGATTTTCCATGCCCACCATCTGCATGTACTTCGGCGTCTCGGCGACCACGAGCGCGAAGCGCTTGGCGTTGGCGGCCACCACCGCGCGCGCGATCTCCTTGTTCCCCAAGCGCAGGCGCATCGGCTGCCGTTTGGGCTCGCGCAATTCAAGGGTCAGCGTGGTCACCATGGCCAGGGAGCGGTCGGAGTAGAAATGCAGCGCCAGCACGGGCTCGATCAGCGGGGCCTTCACCGGTTCGGCGTTCAGGCCCTTGGAAAGCAGGAGCGTGCCTTTGGTGGCGGCCGCAATCACCACCTCGCCGCCCTCGCGGCGCGCGGCCAGGGCCTGAACCTCCTCTCCGCAGCGCATGATCGTGTTCCAGGGCCGGTCGGGCGAGTCGCCCACGTACACCACGCCTTTCTCATCGGCCAAGGCCAGGGTGCGGTCGTCGACCCAGGCGGCGCGCGCGACGCGCCCGATCTTGCCCGGCGGAAAGAGCGCCGCGCCGGCCTCGGGCGGCGGTGTGCCCATGTTCCAGGTCCAGGCACCGCCGGCGTCGTCCCAGAGCAGCAGCTTGCGGTCCAAGCCCAGAACATCCTGCAGATGCGCGACGCTCTTGGGATCGGGCGGCACGGCGCTGCCTTCTCCCGTGCGAATCCACCAGGCCGCGTCGCGCGGCGGGACGACCGGAGGCGGCGGCTTGACCGGGTCGGGCTTGGGTACCGTTGGAAGCGGATGCACCGCCAGCGGATTCGGGTCGAGTTCGGGCGGGCGCGAACCGGTCTTGACCGCGTGCGGATCGGTCTTCTTGGGCTCGGGCGGGACCTTCGCCTGTAGGTCGGCCACATCCTGTTCACTCTGTTCAAGCAGGATCTTCGTCTCGCTCCATTTGAAGTACAGGTACATGCTGAGTCCGAGCGTGATGAAGAAGAAGACTGCGGCCACGCGCGAGGCCCGTACGATCAGCGCCTGGCGGCGATTCCAGGTATCGCGGGATTGGCGCAGCCGCGCGTCCACCGGCTGGGCCAGCGCCGCGCCGCCCGCGCCGCTCAGGCGCAGGTCGCGAATGTGCGACTCGGCCAGGCCCCAGTCGCGCCCGGTCACCGCCAGGTCCGCATAGAGCGCGAGCGCTTCCTGGCGCAGGCGCACGGCGCGCGGGTTGAAGCCCCAGAGCGCCAGCGCCTGCTGGGTCTTGGCGAGGACCTCGCCGCAGCGCGCATAAAAAGGAGAGGTCACGCGCATACCGTCCACGTCCTTGGCGAGGGCGGCGAACTCTTCGCGGGCCGTCTTCGTCAGCGCGTCGCTCTCGGTGCGGTCGCCTTGGCCGGCTTGGAACGACTTGACCTCGGCCTGCAGTTCCGAGACGGCGCCGTAGCGCTGCGCGGGTTCCTGGGCCATGGCCTTGCGGATGATCCGTTCGAGGTCGCGGACCTCCCGCGGCAGGCGCTCGCGCGGCACGATGCTCTCGACCTTGCCGAACGCGGCGTGCTCGAGGACCTCGAAGACCGTGCGGCCGGTGTGCGGCGGCTTGCCGGTGACGAGCTCGTACAGGATCGCGCCGAGCAGATAGATGTCGGTCGCGGGGCCGATCTTGTCCAATTGGGCCAGCGCCATCTCGGGCGCCATGTACGCGGGCGTGCCGGCGACGGTGGTCGCCTTCTCCTTCGAGGCCGCAATACTGCCCGTGCCGGAGACGTCGAGCGCCAGACCCCAGTCCATGACCGTCACTTCGCCGTAGTCGCCAATCATCACGTTCTCGGGCTTGAGGTCGCGGTGGACGATGGAGCGCGCGTGCGCGAACGCCACGGCGTCGCAGACCTTCTGGAAGATGTCCAGATGCTTGCCGAGGTCGAACCCCTGCCGCGGCTCGGCGGCCTCCTTGAGAATCTTGTTCCACGGCTTGCCGCTGACCTGCTTCATCACCAGAAAGAGCCGGCCTTCTGCGTCGCGGCCGAAGAGATGCACGGGGACGATGTTCGGGTGCGAGAGTACGCCCGTGGTGAGCGCCTCGCGCAGGAACGCCGCGCGCTGCTGCGGGCTGGCGGCGCCCTCGCGCATGGTCTTGACGGCCACGTCGCGGTCGAGCGAGATCTGCCGCGCGCCGTAGACGACGCCCATGCCGCCCTTGCCGAGCTGCTTCGACAGGGCGAAGAAATCGTGCCCGCTCACGCCCTCGGTCGCGCTGCCGGGTTCGGGAAGCACCGCCCGCGCGCCGCTGTGGCGCTCGAGCGTCTCCTGGGCATGGGCTATCTGGAGGTCGCTATGGTCGAAGACGGTCTTCTGCGGAGTCGTCTCGCGCACCATCGTCTGCGTCGAAATGTGCCGCCCGCTGGTCGAGGCGTCCGTCTCTTGTAGCGTGCGGCCGAGATTCTCGAGATCGGCCTTGCTGGCCTCGGGAAGGCGGTGCACGGTCAGGCCGGGATCGTCCGCAGCCTGAAGCGTGGCGCCCAAGATCTCCTGCACGGTCTCCGAGTGCATTGGAGCTTTCGGCATATTGGGGCCTCATCACCACACAAACCACACGAAAAGGTAGCGCGAACGCGCCACTTGTCCGACGAAGCGAACGCAGGGCCTTAATGCATAAAGAATATCGAAATTACGCACGGGTGCAGCACTTGATCCTGAAAAAAGTGACCTTGTTCCCGTAATACACTTGCGTCTAAGGTATGGTCCGCAGGAACCCGAAACATGGCGGTAAAGGTGGCTTCGATCCAAATCGTCTGCGATAAGTGCAAGACCCCCTACGCCGTAGCGGCGGTGAAGACCGGCGCGCCTTCGCGCTGCCCCGCATGCGGTACCATGAGTTCCAGCAAAAACCTCACGCCGGCCAGACGCACCGGCGAAGCGCGGCGCACCCCCGCGGCTGGCTCGCGCAGCACGCCGTCGTGGCACGAGCAAGAGACCCTGGCGGTCTCCACACGAACCGCGGGGAAGCCCGGCACGCCCGCCCCGGCGCCCCCGCCGCCTGAACCGCGCCCGGCCGCCCCATCCTTTACGACGCCTTCCAAGCTGGGCCCGTACGAGATCCTCGAAGAGATCGGACGCGGCGGCATGGGGCTGGTGCTGCGCGGCCGCGATGCCTCGTTGCGCCGCGAGGTCGCCATCAAGATCCTGCGCCCCGAAGCGCAAGGCGACGATGGGCGCCGGCTGCGCTTTACCGAAGAAGCGCAAGTCACCGGCCAGCTCGAACATCCCGGCATCGTCCCGGTCCACTTCCTCGGACAGGATGCCGAAGGCCGCGCGTTCTTCAGCATGAAGCTGGTGACCGGCCTGCCGCTGGATCAGATCGTCCGCAATTGGCACGCCGGCGACGCGGAGACGCTCGAGGAATACCCGCTCACGCGGCTGCTCTCGATCTTCGAGCGCGTCTGCGAGACCGTCGGCTTCGCGCATTCGAAGGGCATCCTGCACCGCGACCTGAAGCCCAGCAACGTGATGATCGGTTCGCACGGCGAAGTGTGGGTGCTCGATTGGGGCCTGGCCAAGGCCATCAAGGAAAAGGACGGCTCGGGAACGATCAAATCGCGCGCGACCGAGGTCAAGTCGGTGCGGCAGGACCTCGGCAAGGACCTGACGCTCGACGGGCTGACCGTCGGCACGCCGGAGTACATGTCGCCCGAGCAGGCCGCCGGCGATCCCCTCGACGAGGGCGCCGACATCTTCGGGCTCGGCGGCGTGCTCTATGCGCTTCTCACCGGCCACGCGCCGATACGTGGCAAATCGGTCGAGGACACCGTCAGCAACGCGGCGCACGGAAAGTTCACCCCGCTCCGGCGCACCGGCGCGGGCAAGCAGCTTCCCGCCGCGCTGGTGGCGATCACGGAGAAGTGCCTCGAGAAGTCGCGCAAGGAACGCTACCGCAACGCCAAGCACCTGCTGCGCGACCTGCGCGCCTTCGCCGCGGGCGAGGCCGTCAGCGCGCTGCCGGATACTTCGCTGGACCGGCTGCGCCGCTTCGCGCGCCGGCATCGCACCGGCGTGGCCATCACGGGCGCGGCGGCTGGGCTGCTGCTGCTGACGCTCACGATCGCCGCAATAATCGTGGCCGGCAAGGAACGCGAGGCCCGCAACGCGCAGGACGAAGCGCAAGCCGACCGCCTGCGCGCGCAGGCGTCCGACTCGAAGCGCCTCCAGGCCGAATCCGAAAAGCTCCAGGCGGAACTCCAGAAGCAGAAGGTCCTCGCCGCCAGTTCCGAAAAAGCCCAGCGCAGGCTGCGAGCCTTCGAGCCCTACGCGCGGTCCATGGACTTGCTCATGCGCGGGCAACTGCCCGAGCGCGCGGCCGAAGACCTGAAGCGCGCCCTGGCGATCGATCCGGACTTCCCGGAGGCGCAGTTCGCGCTGGCAGAGTCGCTCCGCTTCAGCGGTTCGCCGCACGAGGCCGCACTGGCGTACCTCAAGGCCGACGAACTCTCGCGCAAGCTCGCGAACCGCCCGAACCTGCAGGCGATCGTGTACGCGGGCTTCGCCTTCGACGGCGCGGGCTTCTATAAGGAGGCGGAGGACGCCTTCGAGCGCGCCGAGAACAACGGGGCCAACGATCCGCTCGCAATCGTGGGCAAGATCTTCCGGCTCGCGCATAACCGCAACCTGAAGGAGGCGCAGCGGCTCGCCGACGACGCGCTGCTCGCCGCGCCGCACCTGTGGGAGACCCATTTCGCGGTCGGGTACATCGCGCGTGAAATGTCTGAGGACGGGGTTCTGCCGCCTTCGACGCTGCGCGAGATAAGCATCCCTGAATTCCGCAAGGCCGTCGATCTCGCGCCGCGGCAAGCCGAGGCCGTAAGCTGGCTCGCGTTGACGCTGGGGCGCTACCCAGAGGATCAGGCCGAGGCGCGCAAGCTGATCGAGCGTACCGTTGAACTCGAACCCAACAACGGCAACCGGTTCCTGCACCGGGCCAGCGCGCGCTTAAGCGCTGGCGACGCCGCGGGCGCCGAACAGGACCTCGCCGCGGCGCGGCGGCTGAAGGCCTCGCCAATGCTCCTAAAAGAATGGGAGGCCCAGCGCGCGGCGCAAGCGGGAGACCGCGCCACCGCGTATAAGCTGATCGGCGAAGTCGTGGCCGACGCCTACGAATGGCCGCCGCTCATCGCCAATTACCTGAATCTGGGCAACAGCCTCGGCCACGCCGCGGAGAATGCGGAACTTTACGAACGCTGGCGCAAAGCCAATCCCACCTATCCCCAGGTCCGGGCGTACACCGCCTACATGAGCATGGTCGCCAAAGATTTTGCGGGCGCGCAAAAGGAGCTCGAAGCGGGGCTAAAAGACGCGCCCTACAATATCACGCTGCTGCATTTAAAAGCCGAGTTGCTCGTTCTTGGAAGGAAGCATGCCGAGGCGCTCGCCACCGCCGATGAGGCTCTGAAATTCTATCCGAAGGATCCGGGCCTGAGCGTGGAACGCCTGCGCGCGCTTGCGGGCTTGGCGCGCTTCGACGAGGCCCTCGAGTTTCTTACGCAACTTGAGAAGGACGCGCCCGCGCAAAAAGCACAGTGGGCCGGGTACCGCGAACTGATCCTGAAGGCCAAAGCCGCCACGAAGTAAGACCCGCCGTGCCGCGCGCGCTCCCACCCCAACCATCGCGTCTGCTAGCGATTTGAAATATTGCAGCGAATTTGCTTGACTACTTATTGATAATTGATACTGATTTATCAATAGCATATAAGTGCTCCGTGCGTGGGGCAAGATGCCTGACGAAGGTTCCGGAAAGGAAGCATGCAATGACCCGATACCGAATCCTTTGGGCCGCCGTCCTGACGGTTGGGGCTTGGGCGCGGGGACGCGCCGCGGAGGAAGTCGAGCCGGGATACCGGGCAGTGCTGGAGCAGCTCAAGACCTTGAGTGAAAAGGTGGACGCGCAGGAGAAGAAGCTCGAGGCGCAGGACCAGACGATCCAGGACCAAAACAGGAAACTCAAGGAGCAGGACAACCTGCTCTCGGTCTATAAGCCCGGCGGCGGAAAGATCGCCGCCGGACCCGCCGGAGACGTGCTTGCGCGGCTGCAAAAGGTGGAACAGCAGTCGGCGGACGCGCTCAAAGCCGCCACGCGCAAGAAGCCAGGCGATCTGAACATGGCCGTCGGCGCTTCCTTAAATACCTCGTTTAGGTCCTTCGATGGTCCCAACAGCAAAGCGGAACGTCCGGCCGGTCAGGATTTCAATATGCGCGGAGCCGAATTGGTCTTTAGCGCCGACGTGGACACGTTCTTCAAGACATACATGGTTTTGAATGGAGCAGCGGACGCCGCCAGCAACGACGAGGCTGTGCCGACTGTCGAAGAAGCCGCCATCTACACGACCTCATTGAGCCATGTTTCAGTCAAGGGAGGACGATTCTTTGTGCCTTTCGGTCGCCTCTCGGCTTTCCACGACGACGCATTGCCATTCGTGACTCGGCCTCGCGTGTTGGATACCTACGTGGGAGGTGAGAGCGCCGGGGATGGCGTGCAGGTACAGGCCTTGATTCCCATCAAGCACTTTTTTCTAGTAACCGGCGGCATTTTCAACAAGGTAGGGGCCGAATTCCCATTACTGCACCCGCTCGATGGCACTGATGCGACCAACAGCCGGCGCAACGGCGCCGAACTCACCTACGCTCTGAAGATGCTCACCTCCTTCGATATCGGCGATACTCACACCTTCGAACTGGGTGCCAGCACAATCCAAGTTCCTGACCAAGCCATGCGCCGCAACCTCACAAACATTGAGTTTACTTACAAATGGCATCCCACCGGGTCGCCCTTGAGAGAAAAGCTCGTTTGGGGCACGGAACTGCTCCGTAACGAAGTTCACAACACATTCCTACGTGATTTCAACGTTGACACAGACGGCGACGGGGCTCCTGACACCGTCGCGACACGCCAAAATCGACGTTGGAACACGGGCTACGGTGGGTATTCGTATGTTGAGTATTTCTTGAGCCGCCATTGGTCGCTGGGCGCAAGCGCCGACCTGTTTCAGCCGACCGATCCCACCTCGTCCCGTGCTAATACGCGCCATACCTACGATCAGACGTACTCTTTATTCACGACGTACAAGTTCACGGAGTTTAGTCTGATACGCTTTCAAGGCAGCCGCCACGAGTATCATGATGGGCATTCCGCGAACGAATTCTTTCTTCAGTGGATGGTCTTTTGGGGCGCGCATACCCATAACTTTGATATGCGCTAAACATCGAGAATAATGAAAGGATAAAGAATGCGCCGTTTCATCTGGATTGCATTAGCAACGCTGCTGTTGACTCCAAACTCTCGCTTCCTGTACGCCGAAGAAGGTAAGAAGCTGAAAGTTGTAACGACCATGCCTGATTTTGCCGACATGGCCAGGGAGATCGGTGGGAACCATGTAGAGGTTGAGAGCCTCACGAAAGGAATCGAAGACATTCATGGCGTGCCCGTGCGTCCAAGTATTGTTGCAAAGTTGGCCCAAGCCGACGTATTGATCGAGTTAGGTTTAGGCGCGGAACACGCTTGGGTGCCTGCTTTGGTTGAAACTTCCAATAATCAAAAAATTCAGCAGGACCATAAAGGCATAGGCGACATCATCGTTTCGGACGGCGTACTGCCACGGGAAGTGCCGCAGGACCTTAGCCGAAAGGAAGGGGAGCAGCATCCCCAAGGCAATCCTCACCTCAACGTTGATCCCAGTAAGGGAAAAGCCATGGCGACAAATATCGCCAACGGGCTGTCTGCCAACGCGCCGCAATACGCGAAGGACTTCGAGGCCAACCTCGCGAAGTACCTGGAAAAGATTGCGGCCAAGGAAAAGGAATGGCAGGCCGCCGCGGAAAAGCTCAAGGGCATCAAGTGCGTCTCGTACCACCGCGACATGATCTACCTGGTCGAGTACCTTGGTATGACGACCATCGGCGAGATCGAGCCCAAGCCGGGCGTGCCGCCGTCGAGCAGCCACACCGCGCAGCTTATCGAGGACATGAAGGCGCAGGGCGTGAAGATCGTCATCCGCGAGCCGCAATACTCGGAAAAACTTCCGAACGATATCGCACAGAAGACGGGCGCAAAGGTAGCCAAAGTGGCGGTCATGGTCGGCGGGCATCCGGAAGCGAAAACGTGGATCGAAACCGTGGACGCAAACATCCAGGCGCTTCTGGAAGCGGCGGGCGTCAAGTGATGGAAAAGCTTCTCGAGATCCTCGATCCGCACTTCGTCTTGCGGAACTCCGTCTACGCCAGCATCCTTATCGGCGCGGTGGTCCCACTCGCGGGCATCCATCTCGTACTGAGCCGCCGCGCGATCCTAGCGCTGGCGCTGCCGGAGGCCGGCGGCATGGGTGTAGCCTTTACGGCGTGGCTTAGCGTGTTCCTCGGTTCCCACATCACTCACGATCATCCCGGCGCCGTGCCGTTCTTCTTCTGGGGACTCGGCGGAGCTTTCGTTGCGATGGCGCTGACGCTCGGGCTGCTCCTACTGCTCGAACGCCGCGCAGCCGCGCCGCAGAATTCCGAGACCGGGGCGGTCTTCGCGCTCGCCTTTGGCCTGACGCTGGCGCTCGCGGCCAGCAATCTCATCACGGAACTCGGCATTCTGGACCTGCTCAAGGGCGAGATCCTCGCCATCTCGAACGGGTTGCTTGTTTGCTTGTCCATTGGTTTCGCGGCCGTGGCTGCGGTGCTCTTTCTGCTGCGGCATCCCCTGCAGATGGTCCTCTACGACCGCCGCATGGCGTATGCGACGGGCCTGCCTGCTCGAGGACTGAATGCGCTGGCCATGGCACTGGTGTGCGTCACCATCGCTCTCGGGGGCCTGTGCGCGGGACCGCTCGCGATCTTCGCGTTCCTGGTGCTGCCGCCAGTCACCGTGTTGCCGTTCGTGCGCCGGATGCGCGAGCTCTACCTGCTCGCGCCGCTCCTGGGAATTACCTGCGGTTTCGGCGGCTTCTATGCCTCGTATGTTCTGGAAGACTGGAACCTGCCGACCTCTGCGGCGCAGATCGTGGTGCTGGGCCTGGTCTGGTTGTTCAGCCGAGTTGTGGTGCTGGCGAGACCGCAACTGCGAACCGCATAGCGCGCGGCTCACAGCGCGCGGATGAAGTGAAACCGCAAGCTATGAACCGCGAGCCGGCTTTCAGGTCGCGCAGCGGGCGCAGACGCCGAAGAGCGTCAGGTCGTGGCTCTCGACGCGGAAGCCGCGCGGGGCGATGCGCTTGAGGTTCTTCGGGCAGCCGTCGATCTCGTAGACCTTGTTGCAGGCGCGGCAGCGGAAGTGGTGGTGATGGTGCTTGCCCGCGGGCTCGTAGCGCGGCGGTTCGCCGGGCAGGTCGACCGCCTGCACGGCGCCTTCGGCCAGGAGCGACTTGAGCGTGCGGTAGACGGTCGCGATGCCGAGATTCTTGACGTGGCCGCGCGCGCCGTCGAGCACTTCCTGCGGCGAGAGCGGGCGCGAGGCCTCGATGATCGCGTCACGGATGGCCTGTCGCTGGATCGTCTTTCGTTCCATGCGGCGCATGTTAGCGTGACGGCAGCGCGAATGCAATTTTGATAAGTCATTATCAATAGTCTTGATTTTTCTTCGCAGGGGCGCGAGACTACGCCGTCTAATCGACATGCCGCAAAGTAGCGCAGGCTTCCGGCCTGCCCATCCCGAGGCAACTTGCCTGCGGGTCTTTTCGAGTCCCGATGCGTGGGGTAACGCGCGCAGGCTGAAAGCCTGCGAGACGGCAGGCAAGGATGCCTGCGCTACCTACGCGGCCCGAACCTGAAAGCGATTTCGCATGCCCGTCCTCCAGATCGCCGGACTGAAGAAGAGCTTCGTCTCGCCGGACGGCGAACGCACGCCCATCATCGACGTGCCCGCGTTCTCCCTTGAAGAAGGCGCGCAGATCGCGCTGGCGGGCTCGAGCGGTTCGGGCAAGACGACCTTCCTGAACCTGATCGCGGGCATTTTGCAGGCCGACGAGGGCAAGATCACCGTCGCCGGGCACGCGATGACCGGTATGAGCGAGTCCGGCCGCGACGCCGCGCGCGCCAACGCCATAGGCTATGTCTTCCAGACCTTTAATCTGCTGCAAGGGTTCACGGCGCTGGAGAACGTCGAACTGGGGATGATGTTTGGCCCCGGCATCGATGCCGCCCGCGCCCGGCAATTGCTCGAACACGTGGGCCTGAAGGACCGCCTGCACTACCGTCCGCGGCAGCTCTCCGTGGGCCAGCAGCAGCGCGTCGCGGTCGCGCGCGCCGTCGCCAACCGGCCCAAGCTCGTCCTCGCCGACGAGCCCACCGGCAACCTCGACCATCGCCTCGCCAAGGATTCGCTCCTGCTGATCCGCGAGACCTGCAAAGAATGTGGCGCGGCGCTCCTTTTAGTAAGCCACGACCGCGAGGTGCTCGCGCAGTTCGAGAAGGTGGAGGAACTCGCGAAGATCAACCGGGCGGCCGAGCAGGCTCCGGCAGGAGAGGCCAAGGCATGAGCGGCATTCTCCTACTGGTCCGGCGCAGCCTGCGCCAGCACGCGCTCTCGACCTGCATTACGGTGGGTTCGGTCGCGCTGGCCTGCGGGCTGGTGATGGCCGTCTTCAGCATCAAGACGCAGACGCACGAGGCCTTCACCGGCGGGAACATCGGCTACGACGCAGTGCTTGGCGCGCGCGGCAGCCAGCTCCAGCTTGTGCTGAACACCGTCTTCCACCTCGAGACCTCGCCCGGCAACATCCCTTGGAAGATGTACCAAGAAATAAAGAAGAACCCGCAGGTTGAACTCGCGATTCCTTACGCGCTCGGCGACAACTACGAAGGTTTCCGCATCGTCGGCACCAGCGACGAACTCTTCACCAAGTTCGAGTACCAGGAGGGTAAGAAGTTCCTGCTCAAACCGGGCGGCGTCTTCTTCGATCCCACGTTGGCCGAGGCCATCGTCGGGAGCTATGTCGCCGAAAAGACAGGGCTCAAGGTCAACGACACCTTCAATCCGTTCCACGGGCTCGACTACGACCCCACGCTGCGCCACAATGAGGTTTACCACGTCGTCGGCGTGCTCGAACCGACCAACACACCCAACGACCGCGTGATCTGGATTCCCATCGATGGGCTCTTCCGCATGGGCGGCCACACCCTGCGCGGGACCGGCAAGGACTACAAAGCCGAGGCCGGCAAGCCCATCCCGGACGAAGCGAAAGAAGTGAGCGCCGTGATGTTGAAGCTCAAGAGCGAGTTCGCGGGCATGGCGCTCGAACAGCAGATCAACAAGCAGGGCAAGGCCGCGACGCTCGCGTGGCCCATCGGCAAGGTGATGCTGGAGCTCTTCGAGAAAATCGGCTGGGTGGACCGCGTGCTCGCGCTGGTCGCGTACCTCGTCGTCGCCGTCGCGGCGGGCTCGATCCTGGCCAGCATCTACAACACGATGAACGAGCGCCGCCGCGAGTTCGCGATCCTGCGGGCGCTAGGCGCGCGTAAGGGGACGGTCTTCTCGGCCATCGTCACCGAAGCCTCCGCGATCGCGCTGCTCGGTAGCCTGCTCGGCTTCGGCGTCTACGCTGTGATCATCGAAGGCGCGGCGGTCGTGATCCGACAGCAGACCGGCGTCGTGATCGACATCCTCCGCTCGGGGCAGTTGGAGATCGGCTCGGCCAGCCTGCCCGTTGTTGTGGTAGCGCCTATAGCGATGGTGCTGATCGGCGCGCTCGCCGGCGTCGTTCCGGCGATCAAGGCGTACTCAACGGATGTGGCGTCCAATCTGACGCCAACCTCTTAGCCCATGCGAGACAGAAGGGACAAGCTATGAAACTTGCCATCGTGAGTATCTTCGCGGGAAGCGCTCTTTCGCTCGCAGGCTGTTCGCAGACGGACAAGACCGCGGCCAAGACGCCGGCCAAAACGGAAGCGACGAAGACCGAGGCCGTCCACGAACATCACGCGCCGCACAAAGGCACGCTGGTGGTGTTCGGCGAGGAGTTCGCGCACCTGGAACTCGTCCTCGATCCCGTGTCGGGCAAGCTCACCGCATACGCCCTGGACGGCGAAGCCGATAACGCGATTCGCATCAAGCAGGCCGAGATCGAGATCGCCGTGACGCCCGCGAAAACCGAGGCGTTCCCAGTCAAGCTGAAGGCGGTCGCCAGCACGCTCACGGGCGAGGCTGTCGGCGATTCGTCGCAGTTCGAGGGGCAGGATGACAAGCTGAAGGGTCTCAAAGAGTTCGACGGTAAGATTCTGACCATTGAGCTCAAAGGCCAGCCCTTTAAGGACGTGGGGTTCAACTACCCCAAGGGCAACGAAGAGCCCGACGGGGCGCAGCACTAGCCGGATTTAGCGGTGCTTTACGGCCGCAAATTCGTCTTAAGGAATGGAATAGGCGCCACGCCTTTTGCCATGACAGTGCGTAGCTATCGGCGTATAGTCTGATAAGTAGCCGTGGAGGCCGCGATGTCCGAACCCAACACCCCTGTAGCCGCAGCGAAACCCGAAGCTACCCAGCCGTCCCGGCCGCTCTGGGTCGAGTTCCTCATCTTCTTCGCGCTCGGTTTCGGCGTGATGTTCCTCTACTGGATGATGCAGGCCAAACCCAAAGAGACGGCGCAGGCAGATGCGCCGGCCGTCGTCCACGGGCAGCCGTTGCTCGGCATCGGCGCGAAGTCCCCCGATGCCGCCACGGACGCCAATAAGACCGACGCCTCCGCGCAGAAGTCCGCCGCCGCTGAAGCGCCGGTCAAAACCGAGGCCGCATCGGCCAAGACGCCCGCCGCCAAGTCCGGCGAAGGCAAGACCGACGACGAGACGTACACCTATACGTCCTGGGACACGCTAGGCGGTTACCTCTACGAGCCGCCGGACCCGGAAGCGGAACCGATTCCCGGCTTGCCGAAGCCGAAGAACGAGATCCCGAAGTCGATTACCGACATGAACGGGAAGAAGGTGCTGGTGCAGGGCTATATGGTTCCGCTGCGGACGAAGAAGGGCGAAGTGACCGAGTTCATCCTCTGCAAGTTCGTTCCCGCCTGTTGCTTCGGCGATACCATCAAGATGAACCAATGGATGCACGTCAAGATGCAGAAGGATAAATCCTGCCAATACGTGCCCAACCAGACGATCACGGTCTTCGGCCAGTTCGATGTCGGCGAAGTGAAGGACCAGGGCATCGTCCTGAGCATCTACCGCATGACCGCCGACCAGGTCGCCGGCCCGCCCGAACTCTAACCACCATTAGCTCCACTCAATGAACGGACCGTATCGAAGTAATCAGTAACCAGTAACCAGTAACCAGTAACCAGTAACCAGTAACCAGTAACCAGTAACCAGTAACCAGTAACCAGTAACCAGTAACCAGTAACTGAAAACTGATCACTTCAGTTACTTCCGTTTCTGTTGTTCACCGTTTCTGTTGTTCGCCGCACTACTTCAGCACCAGCCCCTCGTTCTCCAGCCCGGTGTAGGTGTCGGCGGGGACCAGCCCAAGCCATGGATCCTGCGCGGGGGTTAGGAAGAGTTCCGCGTACACCTTTTTGTTCAACCCGTCGAGGTCGCGGCTGAGGGCCGTCTGCGCCAGCCAGGCGTGAATCTGCCGGTGCAGCAGGTACTCGTTCTTCGCCGTGTCCAACGCGATGGAATTCTGGAAGTTCCGGAGCACACGCAGCAGCGGCGTCTCGGCTCTGGCCTTCGTGATCGCAACCGGCGCGGCCTGGGCCGCCTTGGGGTACTTGGCGCGCATGAGCTGGATGCTGCCCGCGTCGAGTTTGGCGTCTTCCGCGAAGCCGCACGCGATCGCTTCCCACGCCGCATCGTCGGTCGCTTTCTCAAAGAGCGGCAGCATGCGCAGCGCCTGAACCATGGGCATCTCGACCGCGCACTTGCCCTCGGCGACCTTCGCGGCCTTGGCCGCGGCCGGGAACTTATCCTTGGGAACGTCCCCGCCCTTCCGAGCGGCGAGCGCGAGCGCCTGGAGCTTGCCGCTCCAATCGGCCTGCATCTGCACCAGCCGGTTGCTGTGGTACGCGTAGAGCTTCTCTTGGACCTTGTCCGCGCCGAGCGCCGCCGTCTCTCTTGCGAGCGCCTCCGCCTGTTTGAGCTCCTTCAGGAACGTGCCGGGGCCGTACAGGCCCGGCAGCGCATCCACCACCAGCCCGCTCGAGTCCAGGATGTAGTGCGCGCTGTTGCCCGTGATGGTGCGCTCGATCTTGCGGCCGTCGCCGAAGTCGATGGTGATCAGCGGCACGGGGCGCTCGGAAGTCCACACCAGCACGAAATGCTGCTTGAGGTACCCGGCGACCTCGGCGTTGGCGTACAGCGCCGTGCGGAAGAAGCGGCTGTTCGCGCAGGAACAGTCCTCGGTGAGCTTGCCCAGCATGCGCAGCGCGAGGATGGGCTTGCCCGAATCCTTCGCCGCCTTGCGCGCCTGGTCGAGATCCGTGTACCAGAAGAGTCCAGAACTATAGGCGTCCTTCTGCTGCGCCACCGCGTCCAGCAGGCGCCGCACGCGCTCGACTTGCGGATCGAGCGCCTCGTCGGAGGACTTGCGGGCACGCAGCACCTCGATCTCCTTGGCGTACTGTTCAAAGAGCACGTCCAGCGCTTCGGGGCCCTGCGCGCGCAGGCGCCGGATGGCCTCGTTGGCCTCGGCAGGCAGGGCCGTGCACACCGCCGGAGCTTGCGAGAGCCTTTGCGCCGCGGCGGCCTCCGTGGCCCGGCCGTGCCAACTAAGGAGTAGCGCAGCGCCCAGCAGCATGTAAGGAGGAAGGGCGGTCGTGGACTTGAGCATGGCGGTACCCTCTGGGCCTTGGTCTTGTATATAGAACCGCGCCCAAGCTCCGCCGCCTGTAAAGGGTGTGTAACATTCCATCGGGACTCCGGAAGCCCATGCGCCCTCCCCCCCTTGCAGGGAGGATTGGGGAGGGGGAAGTCGCGGGCGCAGCTACCCCCCACCCTGACCCTCCCCCTCAAGGGGGGAGGGGATTGGAAATCTGAGTCCAACTTTCCTTTGTCTTGGCGTTTTGGTGCCCTGGCGGTTCATCCTATGACCTTGCAGCCGCAAAACCGCAGTTGTGCCCCTCCCCTCTTTGTTTAAAAACGGCTTCGCGTTGGCTAGTGTGGCTTTGTGGTAAAAGGGAATCAGACATGCAAGACATTGTGGCCGAACTGAAGTGGCGCGGGCTGGTACACCAAACCACCGACCCGGAGATGGCGAAGTACCTCATGACCGGGCCGCATACGGTCTATTGCGGCTTCGACCCCACCGCCGATAGCCTCCACATTGGCAACCTGCTGGGCATCGTAAACCTCGCGCGCTTCCAGAAGGCCGGGCACAAGGCCATCGCCATCGCCGGCGGCGGCACGGGCTTCATTGGCGACCCCAGCGGCAAGAGCGACGAGCGCAGCCTGCTCACCGCGGAGCAGCTCGACACGAACTGCCAGGCGATCCAGGGCGTGATCACGCGCGTCTTTCAGAACGCCAACGCCGGCGACGCGAAGCTGATCAACAACGCGGATTGGCTCTGCAAGATCTCGCTCATCGAGTTCCTCCGCGACGTGGGCAAGCACTTCACCGTCAATCACATGATGGAGAAGGAGTCCGTCCGCGCGCGCCTGGAAGACCGCGCCCAAGGCATTAGCTACACCGAATTCAGTTACATGCTATTACAGGCGTACGATTTTTGGCACTTATACAAAGAATTTGGTTGCCGAATCCAAATTGGTGGTAGCGACCAACTAGGCAATATCACAGAAGGTTGCAGTCTGATCAGAAGGAAAAGATACCAAGAGGATTTCAGTGACAGAAAGCACGCTGAAATTGCTTCTCAAGCATCGATGGAGCGAACTGCGTTTAATACATTACGTGAGATATCAAGAACCGATGAAGAGAAGAGGCAAGCTGACGCTCTAATGAGGAGTACTACTGCACGAGAAAAAAACCTACATCGCATTACTGAAGACATGAAGACATATGACGCTCATTATGCAGGAAATCTTGCAGAATTAGAGGGAACAAAAAGTGGGGTTTACGGTCTCACCTGGCCCCTGATTACGCGCAGCGACGGGAAGAAGTTCGGCAAAACCGAGGCCGGAGCGATCTGGTTAAGTGCACACAAGACGAGTACCTACGAATTCTACCAGTACTGGATTAATACGCCCGACGCCGACGCCGGGCGCTTCCTGCGCAGCTTCAGTGAGATGACACAGGAAGAGATCGAGGCGCTCGAAAAGCGCACCCAGGCCGAGCCGCAGAAGCGCGAGGCGCAGAAGGCGCTCGCGAAGGCCGTTACGACGCTCGTCCACGGCAAAGAGGAGTGCGAGAAGGCGGAAAAGGCAACCGTCGCGCTCTTCAGCGGCGGCGGCGCGGCGGGAGAACTCACGCCCGAGGCACTGGAGCAGCTCGCGAAGGAAGCGCCCAGCGGACCGCTCGCCAAGGCGCGGCTCGAGGGCGAAGGCGTCTCGCTGCTGGACCTGATGGCCGAGAGCAAGCTCTGGCCGAGCAAGGGCGAAGCCAAGCGCGCGATCACCGGCGGCGGCGCGTACCTGAACAACGCCAAACTCTCCGACCTCGGCAAAAAGATCGCCGCCGCGGACCTGCTCCACGGCAAATACCTCGTCTTGCGAAAAGGAAAGAAAGATTACTTCTTGTACCGGGCCGAGTGACCCAGCGCTTTGAGCGGTTAATGCCGAGCAACCTGTAACGTCTTTCCCGAGATTACGTTGGGGTAGATGCGTACGCAGCCGTACCAAGCCTGTTCGCTTTTATGAAATTTGGAATGTTATTTTCCAGAATCCCGACGCTGCTTTCGTTATCTAACTAAGTCTATCGCTTGCGCTATTTAAGGAGCCCTGCATGTTCAAGATTCGAAGTCTCCGCGCACCGCTGCTTTGTCTGCTGGTGCTTTTGCTGCTGCCTCAGCCGAATGTATTGGCCTTAAGGATCATCCGAGCTGACATGTACGCAACGCTCGAAGAAGGCGTCCTGATCGTGCTCGCCACGGCCGAAGTGCCGGAGGCCAAGGAACCCGCGCCCGGTACCGTCGAAAAGGCCGTGCTCAAGATCGAAAAGACGCTCAAAGGCGACCAAACGCTCAAACAGGTCGAGATTACGTTCCAACGCGGGATGGATTCGTTCGGCATGCTTGTACCCACCCAAGGCCAGCGTTGCGTGTGGGTGTTAACGAAAATCCCGGAGAAACAACAGACGTACGCCATGCCGGACGTCAATGGATTGCTCAAGGCCGACGACGATACCCTTAAACTCATCGCGCGCATCGTCGAAATCCAGCAGCACGTGAAGGATGGCAAGCCGCCCGCCGAGGATGAAATTCGCAAGCTGGCCGCCGATCCCAACGGGCACATCGCGGTCTTTGGCGTGCACTTGATGGCCACGCTGGAGCCCGCTCGTTTCGGCGATTTTGCCGCAACGGCGATCGAAAAGAGGAACGCGGGCTTGTGCGAGCTTCTTACCGCGCTGCCGCAGGAAAAATCCGTGCCCCTCCTTCTGACGGTCATTTCGAAAGGGTCCGGCAATTACATGGTCGATCCCGGCCTTGGCGAACCGGTGCAAATCCTGCATCTCATATTGCGGAAAGCCGCGCCACCTGAGGAACTCCGGAAGCGCATATGCACGGTCTTGACGGAGCGCTACCGGAAGGATGGCGAGGCCATGCGCGATAACATCGAGAATGGTACCGGCGACCCGCTCATCGCGGCACTGGCCCTGGTGGCCGATAAGGACAACCTGCCGGTGCTGCAAAGCGCGCTCGTTTTCGGCGCCACTCCCGGGCGGCAGGGCACCGTTGATCCCGCTGCCGCCGATGCTCTATGGAAGCTACAGGGCGCGGACGCGCTTCCGCTGCTGCGGAAGCATCTTTTGAGTTCCACCGGTCCGATCCAGCGCATTCTGGGCGAGCACGGTGATGCTTCGGATTTCCCGAGACTGCTGGCCTGCGCGGAAAAAGAACCCGGCCGCTGCGGCACCGACGCGTTAAGCGCCCTTATGCGCTTGGTCGAACGCGCCGCGCTTCCCGTGGAACCGTGGATGAGCGTGCGGGAAGTAGGATCCGGCGGTTTGAAGCATCTCGATTTATGGAAAGCGTGGTGGACGAAGAACGAACAGACATTCAAGCTGAAATGATATCATGGCGTGACGCTTGACACTTTCTCGGTCACGCCCCTGCCGCGCGGTGAAGGGCTTTTTCTTCCACCGGCACAGTCACGAGCGGGATCGCCTTCGGCGGCTCGACCTTGCGCAGTTCCATCGGCACTTTGGCGGCCTTCACCACCCGCGGCATGATCACGGTGTCGGCCTCGCGCACCGCCGGACCGCCGGCGTAGCGGCGCTCGACGTTCAGCGCGTTGAGCTGCGCGGTGACAACGTAGGGGATCGTGCCCGACGCGGCGGCCAGATCTTCCACGCTGATGCGTTCGCGGCCGTCCGGCCCCGCGCCGATCAGCGTCACTTCTTCGCCGACGTCCGGCAGTCCGGCGGAGGTATGCGCGAGCGCCGTCACGTCCACGACGATGTAATCCATCGAGATCGTCCCGACCACCGGCAGGCGGCAGCCGCGCACGATCACTTCGCCGCGCCCGCTGATCGCGCGGCGGTAGCCGTCGCTGTAGCCGACGGGCAGCGTCGCGAGCACCGATTCGCGCGCGCACTTGAAGGTCCGGTTGTAGCCGACCGTCCAGCCCGCGGGCCGCTTGCCCAGGTGGACGATGCGTGTATGGAGGCTCAAGCTAGGCCGCAGTTCCAGGCCGTCGCGTCCGGCCGGCCACGCGCGCAAGCCATGCAGCAGCGTGCCGCAGCGGACGAGATCGAGCTGCGCATCGGGATGGAAGACCGTGGCCGCGCTGTTGGCCGCGTGGCGCACGCGGAAGCGCACGCCCTTCTCTTCCAGGCTGCGCACGAGGCCGCGGAAGAGCGCGACTTGCTCGCGCGTGGGCGCGGGGTCGGACTCTTCGGCCGACGAGAAGTGCGTGAAGACACCCTCGAGCGCGAGCGTGCGCTCGGCCTTGACCCGTTCGGCGGCGGGCCAGAGTTCGTCGGGCGCGAAGCCGCTGCGCCCCATGCCCGTATCGACCATCAGGTGAACTTTGGTTTTGTTGCCGCGGCGGTGGCCCTGGTGCGCGGCGCGCGTCTTCTCGGCGAGTTGTTCGATCTCGTCTTCGCTCGAAACGGCGAACGTCAGGTCGGCCTCGATGCCGGGCAGATGTTCGTCGGGGCAGCAGGGGCCGAGCAGCAGCACGGGGGCCTCGATGCCCGCATCGCGGAGTTCGATGCCCTCGCTCACGCGCACGACGCCGAGGCTCTGCGCGCCCGAGGCCAATGCGGCCTGCGCGACCTGCTTCGCGCCGTGGCCGTAGGCGTTGGACTTCACGACCGCCATCAGCCCCGCGCCATGCTTGAGCAGGCCCTTGATCGCGCGGACGTTGTGCGCGACGGCGTCGAGATTGACGCGCGCCCAGACTCGGGCCATGTTCGAAGGCGTTGCGTTCAGTTCCGTCATCTCCGACCCCCCCGGGCGGGACTGCGGATGCCGGCTCGCGGCTCATAGCTCGTGGCCCACGGCTTGAAAAACCAGCCAACGAGAAAACCAGCCCGCCAGAGAACCGTGCCGTTCTTTAGGTATCGTGGACAGTCGAAGTTAAGCTTTAGTCTTTTCGCTCGAAAGAGTTAGGAATTTCTCACCCGGCTGGAATCTATTGGCATAAGAAAGGCCGAAAAAGGGCTCAAGTTAGGCGGATGTTGGGCGGGAAAGGATTGCGAACGACCGGAGAAACAGGTAAAGGTATCGTCAAGAATAGGCCGCATGGATGCGGGCGAATACGGGTTGGGCAACACAGAAAATGGGCGTACGAATTTCAATCGCAGGTGTGTCTGAGCGCGACGTTGATCTTCTTCTCCTGGAGGAAATTCAGTCGTCTCCGGCCTTTCAGGACTGGTTCGTGTTACGGGCTCTCGGCCCGTCCATCCATCTCGGTCAGTGCGTCGGAGCGCAGCGATCCGTCACTCATTCCACGGGCGAGTCTGATCTTGAAGTGGTTTTCTCAAATCCAGAGGGACGACACACTCGGCTCATGATCGAGAACAAGGTTGGTGCCGGGTTACAGCCTCTCCAGGCGGAACGTTACCGTCTGCGGGGCGATTCCTATATCGCTACTGGGCATTGCGCTGCCTACTACACTGTAATTGTCGCTCCGGCCCGCTATTTCGGTGAAATGGAGGGCCATAAGGGTTTCGGCAGTCGAGTGACGTATGAGCAAATTCTTCAATGGTTCCTAGACGAACAGAGTCTTGGAGAACGGCGTTATTACAAAGCCGCGCTACTGCGATCTGCAATTGAAAAGGCTACTCTTGGATACCAGCCTGTGGAAGATGCACCGACAACGAGTTTTTGGCGGACCTATTGGCAATACGCACGTAATTTTGCCCCTCGACTGGAAATGAAAGAGCCAAGTTCAAAGCCATCAGGATCAGGGTTCATTTACTTCCGTCCGCCGTCTTTGCCACGTGACGTTGAGATTTGCCACAAGTTCAATCGAGGATTTGTGGATCTTCAACTCAACGGAATGGGCAACCAACTCAACATGGTAAACACAATTCTTGGGCCGCACTTCGATCCAAATATGGAACTTACGCTGGCAGCAAAGTCCGCTGCGATCCGACTCAAAGTTCCAATCTTGACGGCAAACATAGCTATCGAGAAGCAGGAATTGGAAGTCCGTGCTGGGCTCGATGCAGCAATGCGACTTCTAACTTGGTTTCTCAGTAAGCAGGACGTTTGGCTATCGGCGCGTGGCCAGCCCGAGTCCCATTGAGCCCCAGTGCTTGTAGATTTAACCGGCTGTTGGGTGCCGCGGAGCGGGGTGCGGGGCTTACACGAGCCGT
>JACQFI010000079.1 GCA_016200135.1 Planctomycetota bacterium | reverse complement strand
GCGCGGTGAAGACCTCCTGCGCAAAGGAGACAAAGTCGGCGCCGCAAACATGTATGCCAAGGCCGCCGAGATCTTCCAGCGCCAGGGAAATCTTGCCGAGGCGCAGCGCTGCAATCAGGCCGCGTATGGCCTGCGCTTCAAGACCGCCTACTAGTTTCCATAACCGCTTTGAAATTAATTGGTTATGTGCCAATTTTTATGTGGACGGGCCCACTCATTTCTCCAGATAGTTTAGTAACTTATCTATCGGTCACGTCTTATATGAACGATACTTAAGTTCGGGAGCTGCTCACGCCGAATAATTCGTGTGCACTCGTGCTTTGACTTGTTGCCAACCGGAGTTACTATCTCGGCTTATGCCATTACGCATCATGTGGAAATCGATCACGCGCGCCCTTCTGTTGGCGGGGGCTTGCTGCGTTGTTTCAACCCGCTGCGAAGAACCGGCCCCCAAGCCTGCCCCGGCGGAAGGCAGCGGCGAGGCCGCCAAGGCTCCCGCTAAGGGCGACCTTCCGGGCGCTGTGGACTGGTGGGCTGAGAACCTCTCGTTCGTCGAAGACAAGGGCGCGGTCGTGCTCTCGGGTTCCGCCTGGGTGAAGGTAAGCGGCATCAAACTCGAGGCCGACCACATCGTCTTCTTCCGGCAGACGCGCGAGCTTTACGCGGAGGGCCACATCCGGCTCCGCGAGGGCGAATCCGAGATGGCCGCGGAAGTCGCTTACCTCGATGTGGCCAACGACCGCGGTTACCTCGTGGATGCCACACTCCGTGTCTCAAAAGAACAGGGCACGGGCCAAAAGCCGCTCAACCTGACCGACCGCAAACATCCTGAAGACCTCGCCAAGGCCATCTCGAACCAGCAGGCCCTGGTGAACACGCGCGACCCCTACGGAGTCTACCTGCAGGAAACCGACGATCCGCAGGGACGGTTGAACTTTATCTTCAAGGCGCAAACGATCGTGCGGCAGAGCCGTCTGCACTACACCGCCAAGAACGCGTTCATGACCAACGACGACATGGCGCAGCCCTTATACGGGCTCAAGGTCGGGCAACTCGATTTTATTCTTCATGACGAACCGGACCCCGACAATCCGGGCAAGACGCAGATGAAGCCGCAGATCGTGCGCGCGGCAGGTGCGCGATTTAAAATCGGCCCGCTCACGCTCTTCCCGCTGCCGACAGTGACCTACGACATCACGCGGCACCAGGCTTTTTTTAGAGCGGACTACGGACGGTCCACGCGCTGGGGTTACTTTGGATTGTTCCGCGTTGGCTGGGGGCTGGGCGGCCACGAGAATAAGCTCTTCGATCCCACGCGCATCTATTTCGATATTGACATGCGCCAGGACCGCGGCCCCGCGCTGGGCGGCGAGTTCAAATATCAGACCGGGCTTCGTCCCCAGGAACCCGACGCCGCCAACGCCTTTGAACGCGGCCGCGGCAGCATCCGCGTGTATGGGATCGATGAAGTCTTCACCAACGTGAAGGAAGACCAGACGCGGTCCTTGGACGACCGTACGCGCCGCGTCACGCAGAAGATCGACGGCGATCCCCGTCGCAAGTACGACGCGAACCTGCTGTACGTGAACCGCCGCGCGCGCGACAAGGCGGGCCCGCCCTCGCAGGATCTGGATCTCTATCGGGACGACGTGAGGGCCTTGGTCAACTTTCAGCACCACCAGCCGCTGCTTCAATTCGCGAAGCTGGATAACGTACAGTTGGACTTCAAGTACCAGCGTCAGACGGACCGCGACTTCCTGCTCGAGTATTTCCCTAACAACTACTATACGGATAACCAGCCGGAAGCCCTGGCGTCCATCCGCAAGGGCGGCGACAACTACATGGCCGAATTGCTCTATCGCACCAGCCCGCAGACGTTCGACGGTTCGCCGCCGCGCTCGCCGGTCGATTACGGCACCTTTACGGATTACGAACCGGCACTCACCTATTCGCTGATGCAGATGCGGCTGCCCGGTGGTTTCTATCTGGGCGGCGAGGCCCAGGCGGCCCGGATGCGCCGCGAATTCGAGCGCAAGGTCGTCGATGAAGAGACGTACGAGGCCGGGCGGTTATCCGGCCGCTTCGAGATCGAGCGCCCCTTCCATTTCATGGGCATGAACTGGCGCCCGCACGTGGGCTTGGCCGGCGCGGCGTACGACAACTCCCGCAGCGGCGGCGACAGCGTATTGCAGTACGCCCCGACCTACGGCCTGGATGTCTCCACGCGGCTCTATGGTGAATTTCCCGGGGTGCGCAACGAGGCCCTGGGCATCTCTGGCTTCCGCCACATCATCGAACCGCACTTCGAGTACGTAGCCGTGGGCGATACGTCGGAAGATCCGGATCGTATTCTGGATTTCGACGAAGTGGACAATCTGCAGGGCGTCCATGTCGTCCGCTTGGAACTGGACCAACTCTTCCAGAACGGCACGAAGGCCGGCAAGAGCAACACGATTGGCGGACTTAACATGTGGCTGGATATCTACCCGCGCGAGACTGACAGCCGCAGGCTCTTGGGCGGCGATCATCAAGACCTCTTCCACGCTAACGGCTTTATCAATGTCGGCCGGGCCGTGCAATTGACCGCTGACATGGGTGCGTCCCTCGAGACGAAGCGGGTCGAAACCGCCGTCTATGGCGTTAACTTCGATCCGGGCGGGCGCTGGAGGCTGAACGTCTCGGAACGGTTCAACTATGCGGATCGAGACCGCGGGATCCTGGGTTCGGATGGCATCTTTGTCCGCCTCGACGTACAGCTCAGCGAACGCTGGGGCCTCGCCTTCCAGCAGAGCACCGAGCGGAAGGCGGGCTTCCTGATCAAGAAAGGCAAGAACCAGTTCGACCTGATGCTCAGCCGCCGCTACGGGCCGCTCGTGGGCTCCGTGCGTTACACGGTCAATCACAGCATCAACGACTCCGGCTGGCACTTCTCGCTTGCGCCGGCTTTCGCGTACCGGAATCTGGTCGTGCCGTCGGCGAATCTGGTGGTTCCAGCGGCGCAGGTGGATGCCGCGGCGGAGGCTCCCGAAGAGCAGGTCAATCTCGATCCGTTCAATCAGATCAACAAGAAGAAGATTTCCAAGCGCTCTTCCGGCGGGAATAACGCTCCGGCCAATCCGGGCGCCGCGCCCACCGAGCCCGCGCCGAAGCCCGAAGGCGACAAACCCAAGGAAGGCGGAGCGGTCCCCGCGCCGCCCGCCGAGTCTTCCGCCCCGGCCGCGCCTACGGATGTCGCACAGCCTGCGTTGCCGCCTATGAAGCCCAAGCCCTCCAATCTGGATCAGGACGATTGGGGCGCGCCGGCACCCGGGCCGAAGACCAGCGCGGCGAAATAACGCATAACCTTCGCACGCCTCCAACCGTTTCCTCATCTTCATGCCCAGCCTTCCATGCCTTCGCGAATCGAGCTTCCTTGTGCCTTGCGTTGCGCGGAAAACGGCACTAACGTGTTGCTCCCGGCCAGCGCACGCGATCTAAAAAAATAAAGGAGCGCCAAACGTGGCAAACTACGGTTCGGATCTCGATCAACTCTGCATCAACACCATCCGCTGCCTCTCCATCGATGCGGTCCAGAAGGCCAACAGCGGCCATCCCGGAATGCCGATGGGCGCCGCGCCGATGGGTTACGTGCTCTGGCAGAACCACCTGCGCCATAACCCCGTAAACCCGCATTGGGCCAACCGCGACCGCTTTATTCTTTCGCCCGGCCACGGCTGCATGCTGCTCTACTCGCTGCTGCACCTGACCGGCTACAAGGACGTGACGCTCGACGAGATCAAGAACTTCCGCCAATGGGGCAGCAAGACGCCGGGGCACAGCGAGTTCGGCCACACCGCGGGCGTCGAGACCACCACGGGTCCCTTGGGCCAGGGTTTCGCCAACGGCGTCGGCATGGGGATCGCGCAGAAGTATCTCGCGGCGAATTTCAACCGGCCCGGCCACGAGATCGTCGCTTACACGATCTATGCGATCGTAAGCGATGGGGACCTGATGGAAGGCATCGGCAGCGAGGCCGCCTCGCTCGCAGCGCACCTGAGACTCGACAATCTGATCTACCTTTACGACGACAACCACATCAGCATCGAAGGGCACACCTCCGTTTCCTTCAGCGAGGACCGCGCCAAGCGGTTCGAGGCCTACGGCTGGCACGTGCAGAGCGTGGCCGACGGCAACGACCTCGGCGCAATCCAGCAGGCCCTCGAGACCGCCAAGTCGGTGAAGGGAAAGCCGCACATCATCAACGTTCGCACCATCATCGGGTATGGTTCGCCCAACAAGAAAGACAGCCATGATGCCCACGGCGCGCCGCTCGGACCCGATGAAGTGAAGCTGACCAAGAAGGCGTACGGATGGGATCCCGAGAAGGACTTTTTTGTGCCGGAGCAGGCGCAGGCCGAGTTCCGAAAGGCGTTAAAGGCTGGAGCACAGGCGGAAGCCGAGTGGACCGCGAAGTTTGCGGCTTACGAGAAGGCGCACCCGGACCTCGCGAAACAGTTCAAAGACTGGCACGCAAAGAGATTCCCTGCGGGCTGGACCGACGCCCTGCCGAGTTTCGCGGGCGAGAAGCCGATGGCGACGCGCCAGGCAAGCGGCAAGGTTATCAACGCCGTCGCGGCGAAACTGCCGATGCTTTTGGGCGGCAGCGCGGACCTTGCGCCGTCCACGAACACGATCATCAAAGATGCCGCGCATTTCCAGTCGCCCGAGAACAAGGGCGATACGGGGAACTACGGCGGACGCAATTTCCACTTCGGCGTGCGCGAGCATGCCATGGGCGCGGCGTTGAACGGCATGGCGCTCTCGCAGGCCCTGATTCCGTACGGCGCGACCTTCCTCCAGTTCTACGACTACTGCAAACCGGCGGTGCGTCTCAGCGCGTTCATGGGCGTGCAGAGCATCTGGGTCTTCACGCACGATTCCATCGGCCTCGGTGAGGACGGCCCCACGCACCAGCCCATCGAACACCTCGCGAATCTGCGCACGATTTACGGGCTCGTCACGCTGCGCCCAGCCGACGCCACGGAGACCGCCGCGGCGTGGAAGATCGCGCTCGAGCGCCGCAACGGCCCGACGGCCCTGATTCTCACGCGCCAGAATACGAACGTGCTCGACCGCGCGAAGTACCCGGCCGCTGCGAACGTGGAGAAGGGGATGTATATCCTTCTGGGAAGCGCGAACGAAAAGCCCGATGTAATCCTGATCTCCTGCGGCAGCGAGGTCGATCCGACGCTGGCCGCCGCCGAACTGCTCCAGAAAGAAGGCGTGCACGTGCGCGTGATCAGCGCGCCCAGCGTGGAACTCTTCGAGAAGCAGTCCGAGAGCTACCGCAACGAGGTGCTGCCGGCGGAGGTCCGCGCGCGCGTGGCCGTGGAAGCGGCGCATCCGCAGAGCTGGCACAAGTACGTGGGCCTCGACGGCGCGGTGGTCGGCATGGAACGCTACGGCGCAAGCGCGCCGTACAAGATTCTCTACGAGAAGTTCGGCTTCACCCCGCAGAACATCGCGGCGACGGCAAAGAAAGTGATACAGAAATAGCGCGAACATTGGACTCGATTTCATCGCGGGCCGGCCAGCATCGGCGGTCCGCGATTTTTAATTTATTTCACCCATTCCTTTCAACCAATATTCTGCCGCGCCCATTCGCACACGTGCTTGCCCGAACCGTTGGCATGGCTACTCGTAATTCTTGAAGATCGGTGGCGTTGAGGCTTGTGCCGCGCCATGGCGTGGGGAATATTGAGGGCATATGGCGGATGCTTCTCCAGACGGTTCGGCCGCGCTCAACGGGAACGGCAAGGTCCGTGCGTTCTGGCTCCGGCAAGAACAGTATTCCGGCGCCAAAGACACGCGCGGCCACGCGTTCTTCCGCAGCGTCGTTTGGCGGTGGATCTGGCGTCTATATACGCAGCGCCTCACCAAGGCCGGCCGCTGGCTGCTCTGGCCCTGCCTGACGTTTCTCGGCTACTCGATCACCACGCTCGAACTGCAAGCATACGTGCCCTTCGCGTACGCGTTCGGCCTCTGGTTCATGGCGCTCGCGGCGACGCTTCTTTTCCGGCCCAAAGTGCGCTTGAACACGGTTCACGCGGAGCGCGTGTGCGCAGGCGAAGTGCTGCCGGTCGAGGCCGAAGTCGAGCAGTGCTCGCGGCTCGGCGGCATCGACCTGAGAATTCTTCCGCATCGCCTGCCTCCGGAGATCGACCCGGCGCCGTTGGAGGGCGCGCTTCTGCCGCCGCTGGCCAAGGGAGACAAGGCGCGGGCGCGCCTGGGGCTGCGCTGTAACCGCCGCGGCGTCTACAGCCTGCCGGGTTTCAAGGTCGAGAGCGATTTCCCGTTTGGAATCTTCCGCGCCTACACTCATTTCCCTGCCGAGCGCTCCGTCCTGGTCTATCCGCGCTTCTCACCGCTCGCACGTTTCGAGATGCCCAGCGGGCGGCGATACCAGCCGGGCGGCGTCGCGCTGGCCTCGGTGCTTGGGGACAGCACGGAGTTCATCGGCGACCGCGAATACCGCGAGGGCGACAATGTCCGCGACATCGACTGGCGCGCCACGGCGCGGCTGAACAAGCTCATCGTTCGCGAGTACCGCGAAGAGTACTTCGTCCGCGTGGCCATCGTGCTCGATACGCACGTGTCCAAGCATTCCGCGGCATCGCGAAGGGAAAACTTCGAGCACGCCGTATCTGTAAGCGCGGCCATCGGCGACTATCTCTCGCGCCAGGAGTACATCGTCGATATCTTCGCCGCCGGCCCGAACCTCTACCACCTAACCGCCGGCCGTGGCCTCGCGTACCTCGACCAGATTCTCGACATCCTTGCCTGCGTCGAGTCGCATCCTACAGAGCCGTTTGAAGCCCTCGAGCCCGAACTCATCGAGAACCTGTCGCAGATCAGCGCGATCGTGGCCGTATTCCTGGACTGGGACGAAACGCGCCGGGCCTTCGTGCAGAATCTTCGGAGCCATGGCGTCGCGGTAAAAGTGGTCGTTGTTCATGATGGCCTGTGTACGCTCGACCCAAGCAACGAGTCCGGTTTCCCAAACCCCGTCGCGACGTTCTCCTCCGCCGAGATTCGGCGCGGCCTGGAGGAGATCTGAGCGCATGGCGGGCGAAACGTCACCCAACGTTCCGGTCTTCCGCCTCCCGTGGCCTGCGGCCGCGGCTGCGCTCGTCGCGTTTGCGGCGCTTTCCGTCACCGGCAAGGGGTACGGCGTGTTGCCGGCGCTCGGAGCAGTCATCCTGTCGAGTTACCTCGTGCCCTGGCGGCTCGCGGATGGCTCGTGGGGCGCGTGGATGATCCGGTTGATTGCCTTCGGCGCGGTCGTCGCGGCGAACGTCGCCGATCCATCCAAGGACCGGGGCCACGGGTTTTACGATCCCGCCTACATTCACGCATTCGGCCAACTGTGCGCCGCCGAACTATCGATCCAATGCTGGCGCGAACGGCCTTCCGGCGGTCCTGGCGGCGCGATGGCGCTGTTGCTCTCGGGACTCGTCTTCCTCACCGCCTGCAACACATTCGACACGAGGTACATCCGCTGGTTCGCTCCGCCTTATCTGTTCTTTATTGCACTGGCTGCACGCGCCGCGGCCGTACGCGTCCGCGTTCCCGAGCGGCGGCTGGCGCGCATGGCCGGCGCATGGATCGGCAGCGCGATGCTGGCGCTCGCGCTTGGCATCGGCTTTGGAATTTCGCATGGTATCTATGCGTATCGCATTCAACTTTACCGGCTGGTTCGCGATCTCGACGACTCGATCCGCGGGCCGCGAAAGGCCATCGGCTTCTCCGACCGGCCGATCCTGGGTGAGCGGGTGAGCCTGGCGAAGTCTTTTGTGCGCGTGCTGCGACTGGAGGGCGCGCCGCCGGGTGCGCACCTGCGCGGCATGGCGTTCGATACGTACGAAGCCGGGCGTTGGAGTCCACTGGTGGAGGGCCGGCAACTGGCCACCACGCGTGTTTCGGAACTTCATCCCGAGGCCGAAGGGCCGCGCTGCCGCGTCACGCGCCTTATTGATGGCTATCCGTATCTGTTCGCACCGCTGCACGCGAAAGGGCTCGCGCCGGAGCGCGTTCAGGAGGTGGAGCAGGACGAGACGCTGATTCGGGTCAGCGCTCCCGCGCCGTACTCGTATGAGATTGTGCTTTCCAGATTCGAAGGCGAACAAGGGCCGCTCTGCGTCCCGCCGAACGAGTCGTCGCGCGCGCGTTGCCTGGCGCTTGCGAAATCGCTCGACGCGCGCGTCCGCGTGCTTGCGGAAAAGATCGTGGAAGGCGTCAACGATCCGGCGGAGCGGGTGCATGCGGTCGAACGCTACTTGCGCGGAACGCATGCGTACAGCCTGGAAGCCGTGCAGGCGAAAGGCGACCCGGTCTCCGATTTCCTGCTCCACGAAGGCCGTACAGGGCATTGCGAATACTTCGCGTCCGCCGCCGCGATTCTGCTGCGCTGCGCTGGCGTGCCCAGCCGCTACGTGGTCGGGTTCTATGTACACGAGAACGCGGGCGATGGCGCAGCGGTCGTCCGGCAGCAGGACGCGCACGCGTGGGCCGAAGCCTGGATCGACGGGAAGGGCTGGATGACGGTCGAGGCCACGCCGCCAGAAGGACTGCCCGACCGCATTGCCGCGCCCGTGCCGTTCTGGAGGCGCGCGTGGGAATGGGTCAACGACTCGGCGCTCGGCCTCGGCGACTGGCTGGCGGAACTCAGCTTCATGCAACTGGGCATGCTTAGCGCCGGACTCGCCGCGGCGGTGATCTCGCTGCTCTGGCTTCGCGAACTCCTGGCTCGCCGCAAGAAGCGAAAGTCTAATCGGCCGCCTTACGAGAACACCGACGGCGTGCTTTCGCCTTTGGCGGCGCGATTCGAGGCGCTGCTTGCCCGCGTTGGAACGCCGTGTCCCCCGCAGCAGACCTGGCTTGAACACCTGCGCGAGCTCGCGCACGTTCCGGCGGCTTCCACCGCACATGCTCAGCCGCTGCTCAAACTCGATTCTGCCAAAGCGCTGGCCTTCGTGAACGAATACAACCGGGCGCGCTTCGGCCACGTAACCAACCCTGCTGCTGGGGAACTTGAAGGAATGCTGCGAGCACTGGAAACCCCCGCAGAGACAGCGTAGGCCTACCCGCGAAAAGGAACCTGCATGAGCGCGCCATTCGCCGAGACCGTTCGCAAAATCGAAGAAAATCTGTCGAACATCATCAAGGGCAAGGCCGAGAGCATCCGGCTGCTGATGATCTCCTTTCTGGCCAACGGCCACACGCTGCTGGAGGACGTGCCGGGCACGGGCAAGACGACGCTCGCGAAGTCGCTGGCCTGTTCCATCCACGGCGTATTTCGCCGCGTGCAGTTCACGCCCGACCTGCTGCCCGCGGACATCACCGGCAGCACGTTCTACAATCCCAAGGAAGGCAGCTTCGAGTTCCGCGAAGGCCCGGTCTTCGCCAACGTCGTCCTGGCCGACGAGATCAACCGCACCTCGCCGCGCACGCAGTCGGCGCTGCTGGAAGTGATGAGCGAGCGTCAGGTGAGCGTCGAGGGCAAGCGCCGCGACCTGCCCAAACCGTTCTTCGTGATCGCCACGCAGAACCCGACGGACTTCCACGGCACCTATCCGCTCCCTGAAGCGCAGCTCGACCGTTTCACGGCCTGCGTAACGCTCGGCTATCCGGATTCCTCCACGAACTGGAGATCCTCTACAGCCAGAATGCGAAGCACCCGTTCGAGGACCTGACGGCGGTGGTCTCATGCAAGGACGTGCTCGATCTGCAAGAACAGGTGAAGGCCGTGCGCTTCGAGAAAGCCGTGGCCGAGTACGTAGTGAAGATCGTGGAGTCCACGCGCGGCGATTCGCGTCTGCGGCTGGGACTCTCGCCGCGCGGCAGCCTCGCGCTCTTTCGCACGAGCCAAGCCCGCGCCCGCATCGAAGGCCGCGATTACGTGCTGCCGGAAGACGTACGCGCGCTCGCCGTGCCGGTGCTCGCGCATCGCGTGGTGCTCGACACCAAGGCGAAATACGGCGGCCTGACGCCGAAGAAGATTATCGAGGAGACGCTGGAGAAGATTCCGGTACCGCGATAATGCGTTATTTCACCGCGGAGCCGCAAAGGTCGCGGAGAGCTTCAGAAAAACTTACAAGGGGAAGACCCGCGAGAATACCGCCTTCAAATACCTTCCTTCCGGCATGCGCATGGCCCATGGATGGTCAGGCGATGCGCCGGTGACCAGGAAGACCTGCAACTCCATGCGCGCTTCCAGCGCGGCGGCGCGCAGCGCACCGAGGAACTCTTCTTCGCTGATCAGGCCCGTGCACGAACACGAGAGCAGCACGCCGCCGGGCTTAAGGCATTGCATGCCCAGCTTGTTCATGTCGGCGTAGGCGCTCAGTGCCTTGGGGATCTCGTGGCGCGAGATCGCGAGCTTGGCCGGGTCGAGGATCACGCGCGTGAATTTGCGGTCGGCCATGCGGTGCGTGCGCAGCACATCAAAGACGTTGCCATGCACGCACTTCATCACCTCGGTGGAGATGCCATTCAACTGCCGGTTCTGCTCGGCGAGCGCGACGACGTTCTCGTCCAGGTCCACAGCCTCGACGGACTTCGCGCCACCCAAAGCCGCGCTGATGCCGAAGCCGCCCGTGTAACTAAAGCCGTCGAAAACATCCTCGCCGGCGCTCAGGGCCGCGATGCGCGCGCGGTTCTCGCGCTGGTCCACGAAGAAGCCGGTCTTGTGTCCCTTGCGCAGATCGACGTTGAACTTCTTGTTGCCTTCGCGAATCACGGCCGTGCGCGCCTTCTCGCTCGGCGCTGGACCGTCCATCTTCACGCCTTCGTATTTTTCGCTGCGATGATCCGCGCGCACAACGATCTCGGCCTCGGGAAACTGTTCTTTCAAGCCGGCGGTAACGAGATCGAGGTGCTTGTGTATGCCGGCGCTGAAAAGTTCCAGCACGAGACAGTGCGCAAGGCGGTCCACGACGAGCCCCGAGAGGCCGTCGCCTTCGGAGTGAACCACGCGGTAGGCGTCGTTCTCGGCGTTCAGCTTGAGGACCTCGTGGCGCAGATTCACCGCGCGCGCGATGGCCTTGCGGAACCAGTCGGCGTCGATCTTCTCTTCGTAGTCCTGCGTGAGAATGCGCAGGGCGATCTCGGAGTTGGCGTTGTAGAACCCGCGGCCGACGAACGCGCCTTCGCGGCTGTAGGCATCGACCAGCGAGCCCGGTTCGATCTCTTCGTACGGCCCCGCGAGCATGCGGCGGTAGACCCACGGATGGTTCCCGTGGCGCGTGCTGCGCAGTTCCACTCGCGGGAGGCGCCCGGTCTTCAGGACCTCCTGGCGCTTGTAATAGGTTTGGAGTTCTTTCTCTTGGCGTCGGCGTGTGGTCATGGAACGCGGGAGTATAGCCTCATTCGCGCGCGGCGCTATCGGCTTTGACGGCGGCGGGCGGATCTTGGGGAGTATGGAGCGCATTGGGTAGATAAAGGAGCGCGACGCCGGCTACGGCCAGAACCGCGCCGAAGATCGCGCGGAAGCTCACGCGTTCCTTGTGAATCAAGATGACGAACGGAAGGATCAGCACCGGTACCGTGGCCGCGATGGTTGATGTGACGCCGGTCTGCGTGTGCTTCAGCGAGAGCATGAAGAGGGAGACGCCCAGGAACGGCCCGAAGACCGCGCCCAGAAAACTGTAGCCCATGCCGGATGGATGCTTGAGGCCCTCCCAAACCTTGGGCCACCAACGCACCACGAAGAAGATGACGGTGAAGCCCACGAGTCCGGCGAGAATGCGCACCTGCGTGGCGGCAAACGGGTCGTAATCGAGCGTTCCCCTTTTACCGAGCGCCGCGCCGAGGCCCTGGCCCACTGCGCCGCCGAAGGCTAGCAGCGCGCCCTTTTTCAGATGACTGTGATCCTTCTCTTCAAGCGAGGCCTGGCGCTCGAACACCACCCACACCACGCCCGCCATGGTCAACGCCATGCCGAGCCACCCGAGGACATTCAGCCGATCGTCGTCGAGAAGAGTCCAGGCCGAGAGCGCGGCGATGGGCGGTGCAAGGGCCATCAGCACCATGGAAATGCGCGGACCGACGAGCACGAACGCGCGGAAGAGGCACAGGTCCCCGAAGACGAAGCCCACCATCCCCGACCAGAAGAGCCATTGCGCTCTGGTGGCCCCGACATCGATTGGCAGCGCCATGCCGCGCCAGAAAAAACAAAAGATGGAGAGGCAGAAGAACGCTTGCACGAGGCGGATGAAGTTCAGCGCAAGCGAACCGATGCGCTTCGCCGAAGCGGTGAAGAAGAGCGAGCTCAGCGTCCAGCAGAAGGCCGTGCCGAGCGCGGCCAATTCGCCGATGCCGGAGCCGGCCTGAGCGCCTTCCATCGGCTACGTCGGGTTCGGCACGAACGCGCCGCCGCGGCAGTTCTTGAGATAATTGAGGCCGTGGACCTGGCCCGTCATCTCCAGATCGCCGCGGTAGACAGGATCGTGCCAGCCTTCGATGTCGATGGCGCCTTTGAAGCCGCCCATGCGCAGGATGGTGATGACATCGGTCCAGTTGGTGTCGCCGAAGCCCGGCGTGCGGTGGTAGACGTACGGCATGCCGCTGCGGATGCCTTGCGTGCGGATGACGTCCCAATTCACCGTCGCGTCTTTGCCGTGCAGGTGGTGGACCTTCTTCACCCACTTGCGCAGTTGCGGCAGCGGATCGATCAGGCTGACCATCTGGTGGCAGGGCTCCCACTCGAGGCCGAGCGCGTCGCTCGGCACTTCGTGGAACAGCATCTCCCAGGCCGTGGGCGCGTGAGCGATGTTCCAGTCGCCGCGCTGCCAGTCGCCGCCCATGTCGCAGTTCTCGAAGGCGATCTTGACGCCGCGGTTCTCGGCGCGCTTGGCCAACGGCCCGAAGACCTTCTTGAAGGTCTTCATCGATTCGTTCACGGGCTTGTCCACGACGCGCCCGGCGAAGCCGCAGACCACGTTGCAGCCGAAGAGTTCGCAGGCGTCGATGAGCTGCGCCCAACCCTTTTGATTTTTCTTGTCCACCAGCGGGTTGCCGTAGATTCCGACCGCGCTGATCACGGCGGTGTGGCCGGTCTCCTCGAGCACCTGCTTCACCCCGGCCGCCAGCTTCTTCAGGTCCACGTCGATGTGTTTCCAGAAAGTGAGCTCGAAGCTCTCGAACCCATGCGGGATGATCTGGCGCAGGTAATCCGCGCCTTTATTGCCCGAAGCCAGCGTGCCGATACGAATGTCCGTGTGGCCGTTCATGCTGCGCTCCTTGTTTAAATCCGTTGGGTATTTTGCGAGGGCGAAGCCAGAAACATAAACGGCATGGCGCGGAAGGAAAGCGGCAATCAGAACGCCGAATTCAGTATGCGCGCACCCATGCAACGATCTGCTTCTTGATGGCCTTCCAGTTCTCTTTCCAGAGCATGACGGGCATCGCGCTTGCTTCCGCGTCGTCGAAGTACGTGAGCGCCCAAAGCACTTCGGAGACATCCCGCACCTTATACTTTTCCTGGTATGCATCCAGCATGGCCGGCAAAGGAAGAGAACGCCTGCCCAGCGCGAAAATATCGGTGAAGTCTTTTTTCGATCCGCGCTGAACAATCGCCACCAGTTTCATGCAGGCGAGATCCCGAGGCGACGCGAGGTTGCACGCAAAGGGCGTGCATGCGAGCAGGGGTTCCAGAAGCGGATATTTATACATAAGGAAAGATACGCGAACCCCGTAGAGGCTGCCGTGCACGGTTCCTTCCGCCACGCGCAGCGTCTCGAACCCTTTGGCCATCTTGCCGAGGTGAGACGACCACGCTCCCGGGTCCTTGGGCTGATGCGCGGCGAACCAATCCAGATCGACCGATTTGCGGTGTCCCGCCAGCAACGCAATCGCGGTGCCGCCGGCAAGGTAGTAGCCTTCCCGGGTTGCAAGCAGGCCGAGCGTTTTGAACGCTTTGCGTTGGCTGGAGGTGAGAATCGACGTTTGAAAGGTCATGTTCGCGCCCGGTGTTCCCAGATGCGCCGCGCCTCCCCGGCCAGCCACGCATCCACGCGGCGCTTGGGCATCCCGAGCATGGCCTGCCAATAACGCAGGCGCCGGGTACTGAGCCCCCGTCCCTTATGCTTCACAAGCCATGCGCGCATTTCTCGCGGCGTCATTCGCTCGCGAAGCCAGCAAATATCCCCCCAGGCGCCCTCTTGGAGGATGCGACCGGCGATAAAGTCCCGCTGCGTGCGCCACGAGAGCTTCTCGAAGGCGCAGTCCCAAAAGAGTGGGCGTAAGGAACGCGGAAGCTTATTCGGATCTTGATCGAGCATTGTTTCACCGCCGAAAAGTATATCCGCTTTTAGGCAGGTGGAAAGCGATGGCCCGAAGGGGCCTCGCATCACGCGCCGGCGGCAGCCGCGGACTTCACGCCCGCGCCGAACTTGCGCTCAATGGCCGCCAGCGCTTCTTCGCGGTCGTCGAAGGGATGCTTCTTTGTTCCGACAATCTGGTAGTCCTCGTGGCCCTTGCCCGCGATTAGCAGCATGTCGCCGGGACGTGCTTCGCGGACGGCGAACTCGATCGCTTTCGCGCGGTCGGGTTCGACCGAGAACTTCGACTGCCGCTGAATGCCGGCCCAGATATCGGCGATGATTGCCGAGGGCTCTTCGGTGCGCGGATTGTCGCTGGTCACGATGCCCAGGTCGGCGAGTTCCTCCACCACGCGGCCCATCTTGGGGCGCTTGGCGCGGTCGCGGTCGCCGCCGCAGCCGAAAACCACAATCAGCCGTGAAGGCTTGAGCGCGCGCATCGCGTTGATGACGTTGCGCAGCGCGTCGTCGGTATGCGCGTAATCCACGAGCACGCGGAAGGGCGCCACGCCGTCGCCCACGGGTTCGAGCCGCCCTGGCACGCCTTTAAAACGCTCGAGCGCGCTCAGCGCGTTATCGAAGCTGAACGTCCGCGCGTCGCCGCAGCCGAGCGCCAGCGCGGAGCCCAGCGCGGCGAGCGCGTTCTGGATGTTGTGCGCGCCCACCATGCCCCAGCGGACCTCGCGCGAACCCCACGGCGATTGAACGATGAAGGTGGTGCCGTGGATGTCCATGCTGGCCACCTGCGCGCGCAGTTCGGCCTTCTTGTGCTTTTTCATCGAGAACCCGAGCACCTCCGCGGGCGTGCGCCGCGCGTAGTACTCGCCGATCGGATCGTCGAAGTTCAGGACGGCCGTCGCGCCCTTGGAGAGGCCGGAGAAGAGCAGGCCCTTGGCGTCGCGGTAGTTTTCCATGGTGCGGTGATAGTCGAGGTGATCTTGGGTCAGGTTCGTAAAGGCCGCCACCGCGAAATCCAGCCCTTCGACGCGGTGCTGGCACAGGCTGTGGCTCGAGACTTCCATCATCGCCCCTTGGCAGCGTGCATCCGCCATGGCCTTCAAGTAGGCGAAGAGATCGATCGACTCGGGTGTCGTGAGCGGCGCTTCAATGACCTTGCCGCCCAAGTCGTATTCAATGGTGCCGAGCAGACCGCAGCGCGCCTGCGAAGCGCGCAGCAGATGCCTCACGAGGAACGCGGTCGTGGATTTGCCGTTCGTGCCGGTAACGGCGCCCACGCGCAGTTTCTTGCCGGGGAATTCGTAGAACGCGTTCGCCACGCGCGCCATCGCGGCGCGGGCGTCGGCCACGACGAGCTGCGGCAGGTGCGAGAGCGGTTCCTTCTGTTCCGAGAGGATCGCGACCGCGCCGCGCTCCGCGGCTTGCTTTGCGTACGCCGCTCCGTCCGCTTTCGCACCGGGAAGCGCGCCAAAGAGATGCCCCGCCTCCGTTTTTCGAGAATCGACGCTTAGTCCGGTGATGTTCAAGCCCGGGAACCATTGCAGGACGTTCTCTGCATGGGCTGCGCGGATGAGGGTTTCGAGTCGCATGGGTTGTTCCCTTCAATGCGGGTAAAAGGAGCATTCGTTGCTCACCTCGGTATCGGCCAACCCGAGGATGAACCTAAGCACACAACATGCAGGGAGTTAAGTGACCCCGGGTCAACCTGGATGACGGCTACAGTGCGTTTACGTCATCGTATAACATTATTTAAATTAATAGGTTGTGATATCTGATTGCGTAATTTCTGTTCAGCCTTGATTTCAGCGCAAAATAGATATAGGATGTCAGACATCCTGCTTGCGGAAGTACCATGGAGGCACGACGCGTGAAGCTCAAACCCATCGTTCAAACGTCGCTCGTCAACGAGGTCGCGGGACGCCTTCGCGGGCTGGTCGAATCGGGCAATTTGAACGCAGGCGACCGCCTGCCCAGCGAGCCCGAACTCGTCGAACGCCTCCACGTCAGCCGCACGGTACTACGCGAAGCGATCAGCCGCTTGGAATCGATTGGCTTGCTGAAGGTCAAGCGCGGTCTCGGCACGTTTGTCGGCGATCGCGCGGGCCTTTCCGTCACCACCCAGTTGATTCGCAGCGCGATGGCGATCTCGCCCAAAGATCTGCTGCAAGTCGCCGAGTTCCGGCGGCTGATTGAATGTCCATGTTCCCGGAATGCGGCGGAGCGCGTGAGCGACGCGCAATTGGTGGAACTCGAAGGCATCTACCAGGACATGATGAACAGCAAGGACGACCTGGCGGTTTCCATGCGCAAGGACTTCGACTTGCACCTCAAGATCGTGGAGATCGGCGGCAACGAGCTGATGCGGAACGTGCTCGAGGTGCTGCAGGAGTTCATCTTCGCCGCGATGGTCCAGACGCTCGATCAGCCCGGCCTGCCCAAAGCCTCGGGTAACCAGCACCTCGAACTGCTCGAAGCCATTAAAGCCCGCAACGGCGCTCGCGCCGAGCGCGCCGCGACAGCGCACATGGATCTGCTGGCCGCGCGTCTCGAATTCGTGGCCGCACAGCCTAAAGAGAAGTCCGCGGAAGCCATCGCGCGCGCCGCGGAACGAAAAGGCGCCGCCCGCGTCTGAATCTTTTTGGACAAACGAAAAATCCCCCTTCGGACCTTTTGTGTCATTCGCAGCAGCGTGAAGGTTCCATGGTTTTCAGAGGAGGAGTCGAACCGTGCGCCTGACCGAGCAGCAGAAGAAATTCTTCGATACCTTTGGCTACCTTGTCCTGCCGGGACTCATGCAGGACAGCGTGGAGTGGATCACGCGGGAGTTCGAGGCCGTCTTTAAATCCCGCCAGGATGTCGTGCATGATGGAAGCAAGCGGACGATGTTCCCGCTCAGCTTTATCGACCAGAACGAGCGCCTCTGCACGCTGCTGGACGATCCGCGCATCGTGGGCCTGTGCGAGGGCCTCATGGGCGCGGATTTCCTCTACGAAGGCGGCGATGGAAATTACTATTCCGGCGACACCGGCTGGCATTCCGACCTCATGCCAACGCCGGGCATGTACAAGGCGCTCCGGCACATCAAGATCGCGTTCTATCTCGACCCGCTCACCCGCGAGACCGGCGCGCTGCGCGTGATTCCGGGCAGCCATCTCCCCGGCGACCGCTTCTCCGACACGCTGCAGAAAGAAGTGTGGCAGCTCTGCGCAGGCCCCGAGGTTCCTTCCGTGGCGCTCGAAACCAAGCCCGGCGACATTGCCGTCTTCCATCACAACTTGAAGCACGCGTCGTACGGCGGCGGCAAGAACCGCCGCATGTTCACGATGAATCTGTGCGCCTTTGCGCATACGCCGGAGCAGCAAGCCGAACTCGAAGCGGAATGGCGGCACTACGGCTCGGTGGGCGCCACGAAATTCCATTCGGAGATCATGCTGCGGACCGCGCCGCCGGAGCGGCTGAAGCACCTCAAGCCGCTGCATGCGCTCGAACCGCTGATGGTGGAATGCGCGCGCGCCGCTCAAGAAAAGAAGCTCAGCCTGGCCGGCAAGGCCTAGACCTGCACGGGCGCCGTTTCGGCCGGAGTTTCTACGGGGGAATTCGAAGGAGGTGCAACCGGTTCGTTCTGCATGATAAAATCCTTCGCCGCGCCGGGCACACTGAACTCGTATGCGCCGTGATACACCACGGGTTCTTTCCCGCCGAAATTGTCGAAAGGCGGCGGCGACGACGTGGCCCATTCGAGCGTCGTGGCCTCCCACGGATTATCGGCCGCCTTAGCGCCCTTGAACATGCTATAGAAAAGATTGTACAGGAAGATCAGTTGCGCGAAGGCGGTGAAGAAGGCGGCCACGGTCGTGAAGCGGTGAATCCACACGATCGTCGGATCGCTGAGCAACTCGAATTCGAAGCCCGAGTAGCGCCGCGGATGCCCGAGCATGCCGATGATATGCATGGGAATGAAGACGCAGTAAACGCCGGCAAACGTGAGCCAGAAGTGAAGCTTGCCTAAAGTCTCGTTCAGCATGCGCCCGTACATTTTTGGAAACCAGAAGTACGTGCCGGCCACGGTCGCGAAAAGCGCCGCGACGCCCATGATGATGTGGAAATGGGCCACGACGAAGTACGTATCGTGGAAGTAGACGTCCACGACGTTCTGCCCCAGGAACAGGCCGCTGATGCCGCCCGTGACGAACAGCGAGAGGAATCCGAGCGCGAAGAGCATCGCGGCCGTGAACCGGATCTTTCCGCCCCACAGCGTGCCGAGCCAATAGAGCGTCTTGAGCGCCGACGGCGCGGTAATCGCCATGGTCAGCACGCTGAACGCGACCGCCGTGTAGGGGCTCATGCCGCTCTGGAACATGTGGTGCCCCCAGACCAGCATGCCTACCGATGAGATGAACGCGAGGCAGCCGATCATCATGCGGTAGCCCATCACCGCCCGCCGCGAGAAGTTCGAGATGACCTGCGTGACAATGCCCATGGCGGGCATGATGATGATGTACACTTCAGGATGCCCGAAGAACCAGAACAGGTGCTGGAAGAGAAGGGGCGAGCCACCCTTATGGTTCAGTTCCTTGGCGCCGAAGATGACGCCCGCGGGCAGGTAGAAACTCGTGCACAGGTGCCGGTCGAGCAGCAGCAGCAGGCCGCCGGCAAAGAGCACGGAGAACGTCAGCAGCGCTACGATCGCGGTGAAGAACCACGACCACACCGAGAGCGGCATCCGCGTCAAAGACATGCCGCGCGCCCGCAGGTCCAGCGTAGTGACGATGAAATTGATCGCACCCAGCATCGACGCGATGCAGAAGACCGCGATGCTCAGCACCCACAGCGATTGGCCCCAGCCCATGCCGGTGGTCGAACTGTTGATTGCGCTCAAGGGCGGGTAGCCGGTCCAGCCCGAGACCGGCGGGCCGCCGGGAACCACAAACGCCGCCATCATGATCAGAAACGCGACGAAGGTGAACCAGAAGGATAGCATGTTCAGCCGGGGAAAGGCCATGTCGACGGCCCCGATCTGTATCGGTAAAAAATAATTCCCAAAGCCGCTCAGCGGCGCGGTCGTCAGCACGAAGAAGACCAGAATCGTGCCGTGCATGGTCAGGACCTGAATGTACGTCTCGGGCGAGAGGAACATCTTCTGTGGCGACCAGGTGGAGAGGTGATAGCGAAACATCAGCGAGAGCGTGATGCCGATCACCAGCGAAACCACCGCGAGCATGAAATACTGCTTGCCGATCACCTTGTGATCGGTGCTGAAGACATGCTTCCAGATGAACGCTTTGGGTTCCTCGTGGACGTGGACTTCATCGTCCTCATCCGCCACACGGCCGGGAGGCAGTTCGGTAACATGCGCGTGCATTCGCTTGGCCCTTTCAAGCGCGACCCAGGTGTCGTGGGTCCCGCTTCGAACTTCCCTATGCCGTCTCCATCCTGACGATCATGCGATCAGCGATACGAGGCGCTCGACTCCGACTCGGTCCGCTCCCATGCCTCGAATTCCTCGGGCGAGAGGACTTCCATCTCTGCCCGCATGCCGTAATGGCCCTGGCCGCAGAGCTCTGCGCAGAAGACCTCGTACGTGGTCTTGTAGACGTTCAATTTGCCTTCTTCGAAGAGGATGGCGTACTTGACGGGGTAGTACTTGGTCGCGTCATAATAGTCCTGAACGCGGTTGCGGATCTCCCAGCGCTTCGCGGGCTTCTCCACGATGGAAAGCTCGGCCGCCTCGTCCAAGTTAATGCCGTGCGCCGAGAACCGATCGCGCAGCGTTTGCGTGATCTTCTTGCCGTCCAGATCCGCCGCGTTCAAGCCCTCGAGATTGAATTTAAACAGACCGTCCTTGCGGATGTTGAATGAGACTTTGATCTCTAGGCCCGGCACGGCGTCCTGCTTAAGGCGCAGTTCGCGCACGAAAAAGGAATGCAGGACATCGCGGGAGCGGATCAGCACTACCACCGGGCGTTCCCAGGGTACTTTCATGCTCCCGGTGATGACGTCGTCCTTGGCTTTGGCGTCGCCTTCGAAATCCACGCCGAGAAAGTTCTGGCTGCTGTCGTCCACGAGCGCGGGCTCGCGCAGTCCGAAGACGCGATCCTTGCCCGGATAGCGGAAATACCACTTGAACTGCTGTCCGTTCACCTCGATCTGGACCGCATCCCTGGAAGGCTCTTTCATGTGCATCTCGGCCCAGACCTTCTGGCTCAGCATGCTGAAGATGATCTCCATCGTGACGAATGCGATGGGGATCAGCGCGATGAGGGTCATGGACCGTCGGCTGGGCTGGTGCATCGCCGTTTGGCCGCGCTCGCGATATTTGAAGACCAGGTAGGCCAGGACGATCTGCGC
>JACQFI010000078.1 GCA_016200135.1 Planctomycetota bacterium | reverse complement strand
TACTCTCTACGCTCTACGCTCTACGCTCTACGCTCTACGCTCTACGCTCTACGCTCTACGCTCTACGCTCTACGCTCTACGCTCTACGCTCTACGCTCTACTCAAATCCGTCCGACGTCCGTGTCCTCGATGGAGCGAATCTCGTGGAGCGGGTCGATCTCGTGTTCCTGGGGCTTACCCTGGCGTTCGAAGAATCCGCGCAGCATGCTCTGGTGCCCGCCGACCGCCGGATCGAAGAACGACCACTTGCCCCCGAGCATCTTCGCCAGCGAGAAAGCAGCCGCGGCAAGGGCCTTCTCGAGCGTCGCCGCGTCGGGCCAGCCGTAGGGGTAGAAGCCAAAGAGGACCTTGGGGCGGTCCTTGCGCGCGTCCTGGTGAATCATGGTGGTGCCGGAGGTCCAGCCAGCCTTGTCCCAGTTCGTGTCGAGATCGTGGCATTCGAGCAGGGCTTGGCGGTCGCCGCCGCCGGCAAAGAGGTCCAGCGGGGCGACCTTGTACTGCACGATCACGCGCGGCCATTCGTCGAAGAGCTGGTCGAAAGTTTCGTCGCTGGGATTGTGAATCTGCTGGTAGTCGCCGTTCTCGAGCGTGATCAGGCGCAGGCGGTGCGGCTGCGGCGTCATCTGCCGGTGCTCCGGCGCGGAATGGAAGAGTGGCGTGATGATCGCCGTGGTGCGCTGAAACGTGGCGTGACAGGCGCTGGAAAGAGCCTGCTCGAACTCCTTGAGCTTGGCGCGGCGCGGTGCCCAGATGACGGTGTCGTGTCGCATACGAGAAGTTTAAACGCTCGGACGAAAGAAGCCAGCGGAGCGGGACTTTCTCAAATTATAGACGTGCTGTCTGGGAATTGCCGGGCAGCGGTGGGACGCCGCTGCGACCTCCGCCGGGACGGCGGCGCTACGAATGCGGCGGAGTTGCGATAGGGGCGGAGCCGCGAACGGGCGGCGGGGGCTGGGCTACTAGAGCAGTTCGTGCACGCGTTCGGTAGGCCGCGCGATCACCGCCTTGTTGCCGCAGACGAGCACCGGGCGCTCCATCACCTCGCCGTGCTTGGCCAGCACCGCGACGACCTCGGCCGCGGAGTACGTCTTGTTCGGGTCGAGGCCCGCCGCGGCGAACTTCGCGTCCTTCTTGCGCAAGAGCTGTTCCGGGTCGCCGCCGACCAGCTTCACCAGCTTCTCGATCTCGGGCTTCGCGAGCGGATGGTCGAGGTACTCGAGCACCTCAAAGTCCGCCTTCTCTTTCTTGAGCAGGTCGAGCGCTTGGCGCGACTTGGAGCAGCGCGGGTTGTGGTAAATCGTGAGCTTGGCCATGCGTGCGTATCCTTTTGCGTGCATATCCATTAAGGCGCGGTGAGTTCTTTCCAGTGGCTCTTGGGGCGGACGGGCTCGGAGCCCTGCTTGCAGAGCGGGCATTCCTCGGGCTTCCAGGTCTTGATGTCGGGCGTGAGCAGCGCGCGAATCTTGCGGCCGTCGAGTTCGACCTTGCCCGAGCGATTCACCAGGCAGACGATGGTCGGCATGAGCGTGGCTTTGCCGCCGGTCGCGGCCTTGATGCCTTCCAGCGTCTTCAGCGTCGAACCGCCGGTGCTGATCACGTCTTCGACGACGAGCACTTTCTGGCCGGGCGCGATCTCGAACCGCAGCAGCTTCATCGCGTCGCCATCTTTCTCCGTAAAGCCCGCGCGGCAACTCAGACGTTCGGCCACGGCGTAAGCGAAGGTCACGGCGCCGAGCGCCGAGCCGATCACCCAATCGGCGCCGATGGGCAGTTTGGGCGAAAGACCGTCCGGCTCGTTGAGAACCTTGCGCAGCAGCGAAGGCTTCTGCGTCACCATTGTACAGTTCACGAAGCCGTCGGAGTGCAGGCCGGAGGTCAACAGCGCGTGCGGGCGCGTGCGCTTGCCGTCGTGCAGCCAGAGCGCGCCGGCATTCACGAATTCCTTGAGCCAGTCGGACACGGGCGTTTCTCCTGGGCCGGGATGGATCGCGAGAGAAGGTATTCGTAAAACGTAAAACGTAAAACGTAAAACGTAAAAACGGCTCGGGAAAACTCAGACGAGTACGGCGCGCGTGAGCGGGATCTTCTTCGAGAAGCCTTTGACCTCGGCTTCGAAGCGCTCGAGCTTGGCGCCGGCTGCTTCAAGCAGCTTGCGGACGCCGTCGCGCTCCGAGAGCGCCTGGGTCAGCACCAGATCGTGGCCGAGGCTCTGCGACTGCGCGCGCTGAGCGAGGTTCACCGTGGTGCCGAAATAGTCGAGCTTGTCGTTGGCGTTGACCGCGATGCACGGGCCCGTGTGCATGCCGAGCTTGAGGACGATCTTGCGGCCCTCCTGGCCGAGGCCGCTCGCGGCCAGCTCGCGCTGGATGGCGAGCGCCGCGCGCACGGCGTCTTCGGGCGCCAGGAACGCGGCCATCACCGCGTCGCCGATGGTCTTCACGACCGCGCCGTGATGTTCGCGGATCTGGCGGATGAGAAGCGCGAAGTGGGCGCGGACCAGCGTGTAGGCCTGCGCGTCGCCGGCCGCTTCATAGAGGCCGGTCGAGCCTTTGAGGTCGGTAAAGATGAACGTCAGACTGCGGACCGAGAGCTCTTCCTCGGCGGCGAGCATCTCTTTGGAGAAGAGGTCGCGGAAATCTTGGAGCGTGCTGATCATCGCGGCGTTGACGGCCTCCTCCGACCACTCGGCGCGTTCGAGGTGGACGATGAGCTCCGCGCCGGAGGCGTTATTCAAGGTCCACTGCGTTGGTCCCGCGCGCAGGGGCGCGCCCTGGACGTGGACTCCCTGCGCGTCCAGGTGCGCGACGGCCTCCGCGCCGCCTTCGCCCTCGAGCACCTCGAACTCCGCGGGATGCCCCAGGCCCGCGGCGCTGACCTTGCAGCGTCCCGGCGCCAGGTCGAGCTCGAGCGCGCGCGTCTCGCCCGGCTTGAGGCGCAACTGGGCCATGTAATGCGGCGTGTTGCCGGGTCCGCCGGCGCAGAAGGTCTCGTGCTGGGCCTTGCGGACCGCGGCGTTGACGTTGAAGCGCACTTCCACCGTGCGGTCGAAGTCCGCGTCGTAGTGGATGCCGCAGGTCGGGCAGTGCGCGGCGCGGCGGACTTGGCTGAGCGAAGGCAGCTCGCACGTCACGCCGCGGCAACTGGGGCAGACGACGTTCCAGGTCATGTCCACGAGCCCCGCGCGGGTCGCGTAGAGGAACGTGCGCAGGCTGGCATAGCGGTCGGTCTTCCACCGGCTTGCGAGCTCGAATGGGCGCATGCGCGTGACTTGTTCGTCCACGGCCGTGCAGAGATGCTGGGCGAGCCGCGCAACAACGCCGGGCTCCGCGCCCATCTCGCGCAGCCGTGCCGTGGCCGCGGCGAGAGCGGTCTCATCCACCGGCGCCATGGTGAAGCGTTTGGGGTAGGGCGAGTTCAACTCGGTCTTCAGGAAACGATTGAAGTTCTCGGCGGCGTTGCGGAAGCCTTCCAGGTTTCGCTTGAGCACCAGCGTCGCGCCCATCTGCCCGAGGAACCCGCGCGGTTCGAGGTCGGCGAAGACCTCGACTTTGGTGCCGGTTCCTTCGGGCAGGAGCTTCACGCCCCAGAGCAGGCGCTTGAACGGGCCCTTCACGAACTCGCGCTCCACGCTGTACTCGCGCGGCGCGATCCACTCGTAGGGATGCTCGACCCACTCCATCTCCTGGCCCATCATGCTCGCGCGCGCGATGATCGTGGTGCCGCCGGAAGCTTTGGGGACGGGATTGTAGGCGACGACGGGCAGGCCCAGCTCGCGGTTCAGGCTGTCGGTGTTCGCGACCAGCGGCCAGAGCGCGGCGGGCGGGGCGTCCAGGACGAACGATCGCTCGGCGCGCATGCGGGAGGCCTCATTCCTGAAAGCAACCTAAACGGATGGAACCGGAGGTAAATCGTAAATCGAAGCGCCTCTATTCCCGCATTCCTTAAAGCGCCGTTACGTTTTACGTTTTACGTTTTACTCTCGTTCGCTACCCTTCAATCCCATGCCCCGCAAGATTCATCCGACGGCCCTCGTCGATCCCACGGCCGAACTCGCCGACGGCGTCGAGGTCGGCCCGTACGCCATCGTCGAGGCCGGCGCGAAGGCGGGTGCGGGCACGCGGCTGATGGCCTACGCGTACCTCTGCAAGGACGCGGTGCTTGGAGATGCCTGCGAGGTCCACATGGGCGCGGTCGTCGGGCACGCGCCGCAGGATTTCTCCTATAAAGGAGAGCCCACCGCCGCCGTGCTGGGGGACCGCGTGATCGTGCGCGAGAACGTCACGATCCACCGCGCGACCAAGACCGAACAGCCCACCACGGTCGGCGACGGCTGCTACCTGATGGCCGGGAGCCACGTCGCGCACGACTGCCAGCTCGGCCGGAGCGTCATGCTGGCCAACGGTGCGCAACTTGCGGGGCACGTTCAGATCGGCGACGGCGCGATCGTCAGCGGCAACGTGGTGATTCACCAGTTTGTGCGCATCGGCCAGCTTGCGATTCTCTCCGGCGGCTCGCGCTTTGGGATGGACGTGCCGCCGTACCTGATCGGCGACGGCACCAACGCCGTCACGAGCCTTAACGCCGTCGGCCTGCGCCGCTGCAAGGAGATGAGCGACGCCGACCGCCACCAGATCAAAGCTGCGTACAAGATTCTTTACCGCTCGGAGCTGGACCTCAAACAGGCGCTGGCACGCTTGAAGGCTGAGTTCGACGGCCCGGCGGTGCGGCATTGGATCGAGTTCTACGAACACCCCACGAAGCGCGGCTTCTGCCACTATAAGGCCAGCCGGCGCGAATCGGCCGAGTAACCGGAGGCCGCACCGCTATGCCCGACGGCGCGCTGCCCCAAACGCCTTCGCCCTGCCTCTTCCTCGATCGCGCGGGCTGGGAGGACCTTAAAAAGAAGCTCGCCGATCCCTTCTTCAAGCAGCTCCACGAGAACAATCTCGAAGCGTTGCGCCTACTCGAAGCCGAGAAGGCCGGCGGCAACATCGCCGACGTGCCGTGGTACCTCGGACGCGGCGGCAAGCGCACGAACATCCCCAACCGCGTGCTCAAGAACCGCGTGATCCGGTCGGCCGCGGCGTGGTACATCACCAAAGACGAGCGCTATCTCAAGCTCGCGGGCGAGGCGCTCGAGGCCGCGTGTATCTCAAAAGACTGGTCGCCCGAGCCCGGCCGCATCCACGGCGTCCGCGGCGCGTCGCTCGAGACCGGCGACCTGCTCTACACGGTCGCCTTCGCGTACGACGTGCTCTATCCGTATCTCACCGATGAGCAGAAAAAGCGCTGCGTCGCGACGCTGCGGGACGTCGGACTGCCCGCGTATTTTAACGGTCTTGCGTTGCACGACTGGTGGGAGCGCTGCGACTTCAACTGGGGCGCGGCGCTGCACGGCAACGCGGGCCTCGCGGCGCTCGCGCTGCGCAACGACGAGCCCGAACTCGCCCGCCGCGTGCTTGCCGAAGCGCGCGCGGGCCTTACGCCGGTGCTCAAGAACTACTATCCGGGCGGCGGCTGGATCGAGGGCGTGATGTATCAGTGCACAGGCGTCGGGCACCTCACCGACTTCGCCGTGCCGCTCTATCGGCTCACGGGCGACGACCTGGGCCTGCTCCAGAACAGAGACTTTCACGATACGATCACCGCGTGGCAGTATCTTGTGGGCGGCGACCGCCGTCCGTACAACTTCTCGAATGTGGACGCGGGCACCACCGAGTGGGGCATGCCGCACGTCTTCTGGTGGTCCGGGAAACTTGGGCGGCCCGACTGGAATCATTTTCAGCACGAGGTCATGCGCGATTGGCGGGACACACACGGCTGCTTTTACGATGTCGAGTGCTTCTGGTTCCGCGAACCCTTCGCGAAGTCCGAACCGCCGGTTACCGCGGGCGTGAAGCACTTCGCGGGCATCGACTGGCTGACATGGAAAGGCGCGCGCACGTGGCTGGGTTTCCGCTCCGGCTTCAACGGCGGCAATCACAACAACAAGGATCTCGGCCATTTCATTCTCGGCTGCGGAACCGAGCGCTTCCTCGTCGATCCCGGCTACGGCGCGTCGCAGACCGAGCAGCACAACGCCGTGACCGTGCGCGGCAACGGACAGACGGACGCTTCTACCGCGCGCATCACGCGCCTGGAAGCCTTCGACGGCGGCTTCCTGCTCGCTTGCGAGCTCTCCGCCTGCTTCCCTTACGCGCTTAAGCATTACGTCCGCCATCTGCTGCTGCTCGACGACGCGCACCTGCTGGTCCTCGACGACCTCCTCGGCACGGAGTCCCGCCGCACGAGCGCGCGCTGGCATCTGCAGTCGCGGCGCGCATGGGGCCGGGAAGGGGAGGACCTGATTCTGAATGGCCGTGACACGCGGTTGAAAGTCCAGTTCCTCGGCGACACCGGCTACTTCAACACGAAGGACTGGGAGCACGACGGCCCACTCACAACGTTCACCTGGACCGCCGCGTACGACCGCACGCACAATCTCCATCCCCTGCTGCTGACGTTCGGCGCGCCGCGCGTTGAGACCCGTTGGACCCGCGAAGGGATCGAGTTCAAGATCGACGGCCAGGCTTGGCGCTACGACGTCTCCACGCGGCGGCTGGACCGGGCGCGGGAAAGTTGACGATGGACGCCGCCGCAGGCACCGTTCCCGATCCGCGCTGGAAGCCCTACGCGGCGGGCGCGTTGCTCGTGGTTCTTGTGGCGCTGGCGTTCGCGCCGGCGTTCCGCGCCCAATACATCTGGGACGACGACGAGTGGCTCCTCGACAATCCGGATGTGCGCTCGTCCGCGGGCCTCGAGCGCATCTGGCTCAGGCCCGGCGAAGGCCCGCACTATTATCCGCTCACGTTCACTTCGTTCTGGGCCGAGTACCACCTCTGGGGCTACGCGCCGCTCGGGTATCACGCCCTCAACGTGTTGCTGCACGCGCTGAACGCGTTGCTTGTCTGGCAGGTGCTGAAGAAGCTCGGGCTGCGCGCGGCCTGGTTCGGCGCGGCGTTCTTTGCGCTGCATCCGGTGCAGGTGGAGTCCGTCGCGTGGGTCACCGAGCGCAAGAACGTGCTCTCGCTCTTCTTCGCGCTGCTGTCGCTGCTCGCGTACCTGCGTTTCCGGCCCATTAAAGATGAATCTCCGCCTGCGCCCGCGTGGCCTTGGTATGCCGCGGCGCTCGGATGCTTTTTTCTGGCGAGCGTGAGCAAGACGGTCGTGGTCGCGCTGCCGCCCGCGATCCTGGTCTTGAGCTGGTGGAAGCGCGGGCGCGTGAGCGTGCGGGAGGCGCTTGAACTCGTGCCATTCCTCGCGCTCGGGCTCTTCTTCGCGCTGCTGACGGTCAAGGCCGAAGCGCCGAAAGTTGCGGCGGTTGCCGATCTCATTTCGTACACGTTCTTTGACCGCTGCGCCATCGCGGGGCGCGCGCTCTGGTTCTACGCGGGCAAACTCCTCTGGCCGTTTCCGCTCACGGCGGTCTATCCGCGCTGGGACGCCGACGTCTCCGCCGCGCCCGCGCTGCTCCTCTATCCGGTTGCCGTGATGGCCGCCTTGGGATTGCTCTGGTTCCGCCGCGAGCAGTTCGGGCGCGGAGCGCTGGCGGCGGTGCTGATCTTCGTGGGGGCGCTCGCGCCAGTGCTGGGCTTCTTCAACTACTCCACCATGTCCATGTCCCTCGCCGCCGACCACTATCAGTACCACGCCAGCATCGCGCTGCTGGCGCTTGCGGTGGCGGCGGCGGACGGCGTGCTCTCGGCGCTGGGAGAGCACGCCCGCAAGCTCGGCGCGGTAGCCGGCGCGGCGCTGCTGGCGGGGCTATGTGCCTTAAGTTTCACGCATGCGCTGGACTTCGAGAATTCCCAGACGCTCTGGACGCAGAACCTCGAGCACAACCCAGACTCCTGGCCCGCGCACTACAACCTTGCCGGCGATGCCGCGCGCGCCGGAAAGGCCGAGGAGGCCAGCGCGCATTACCGCGAGGCCATCCGCATCCGCCCGCGCGATTCGACCAACTACAACAACCTCGCCTGCGTTCTGCTGGGCACGGGCAAGGTAGAGGAGGCCGCCGCGGCGTTCGTCCTGGCGCGCGACCTGAAGCCGGACAATGAGGAGGTCCGAAACAATCTCGGATACGCGCTGCTGCGGCTGGGTAAGCTCGACGAGGCACAGGAGGAATTCGGGGAGGCGATCAGACTGCGGCCGAGCCTCGCCGCCGCGCACGAAGGTCTGGGTGAGGTGCTCGCAAAGAAGGGCCGGCTTGACGAGGCCGTCACGCGTTACCTGGAGGCGCTCGCACTTGATCCGCGGCAGATGGGGACGCATTACGACCTGGCCATGGTCCTTTACCGGCAGAAGAAGTACGCCGAGGCCGCGGCGCATTTCGCGCTCGCGGGCGATCTCGCGCCGGAGAGCCCGCGCGCATTCTTCGGCCTCGGCCGCTGCCTGGAGCACCTCGGCAAGAAAGAGGAAGCCGCCAAGTGTTTCCGAGAAGTTCTGCGCCTCGACCCGAAGAACGCGGAGGCCGCCAAGCACCTGAACGCGCTGGAGGCCGGAACGCCGGAAGCGAAATCGAACGAGTGATTCGCGGCTGCGAAAGCAGCGCTGGACAAGGTTGGAAGGAGGTCGCTCGTGGAACCTACATCTTTTCGCCGGTTCTCGCTCGCGGTCTGGCTCGGCATCGCGGGCAACGTGGCGCTCGCGGTGCCGCTCCTATTTGTGCCCGCGTGGGGATTGGGACTCTTCAGTCTGCCGCTCCCGGACACGTTTGTTTGGACGCGGCTTGCGGGATTGCTGGTGATCCTGCTGAGCCTGATGTACGTCCCCGTCGCGGTGCTGCCGGAGAAACTCGGGCGGCTCTGCTGGCTGGTGGTTATTGCGCGCGCCGGTGCGGCGGCGTTCTTCCTCACCCAAGGCGGCGCGTACCTGCCCTTCGCGGCCTACGACGCTCTCTTCGGCGTCGCGCAGGCGGCGCTGCTCGCGGCTAAAAAGTGAAGCGAGGCTGCTCAGTTGAAATCCCATCCTTAAGTAAGGAGGGGTTAGGGGAGGTTAAAGCAGCGTAGGAGTTACCCCCCTGTATCCTCTCTTACATAAGGGGGGGAATTCTCGGCGCGCCGCGGGTTTTCAACAGAGCTAAGTGAGGCGATCTTTTCTGCTACCGTCCGATCAGGCGCTCGATGTACTCGCGGTTCTGCACCGCGCTGAGCATCGGGTTGCGGTCCTCGGGTTCGTCTTCCCAGGCGTACCAGCCGGCGTAGCCGAGTTTCGCCAGCGTCTTCGCGACGCCGGGCAGGTCCACGACGCCCGCGCCGAGCAGGCAGGTCGCGTGCCCGCCCGCGGCCTTCACGTCCTTGAAGTGGACGTGGCGCACGAGCTTCCCGCAAGTTTCCACGATCTGCGGCGCGTTCGCGCCTTGCGTGCCGAGCCAGCCCGTGTCGATGGCCACGCCGAGCCACTCGTTGCCGCCGTCGATGCGCTTGAGGATCTCTTCTGCGGTCTTTTCCGGATGATTCTCCACGTTCAAGCGCACGCCGGACTTCTGCGCGAGTTCCGTCGCCTCCGCGGGCTTGAGTGGCGTGCCGCCGTTGACGGCCGGGATGCCGAGGCCCTGGCAGATCTTCACCGTCTCCGGCGTGAACCCGCCCGCGTAACCGATCAGCGCGAGGCCGTTGTCGGCCGCGATCTTCTTCCATGCCGCGACGCGACCTTCGTTCATGCCCGCAGGGTCCGCGTGCGCCTGCCAGACTTCCAGCGCCTTGTAGCCCGCCGCCGCCGCCTCGCGGCAGATCGCGGTCCACTCCTTCTCATCCGTGGTGGCGACCGTCTTCTTGTGCTGGTCGCCCCAGTGCTTGAGTTCGAAGCGATACCCGCTGCAGCGGGCGACGAGGTTGGCGGTGTTGAAGGCGATCTTCACCGAAAGTCTCCTGAGAATCGGGTTATATGATCGAGTGGCAGAGCGATTAGATAAGTGTCATATAAGATGTAGGTTGGTCAAGTTTCCAAAATCGGGTAGAAGATGTTTATAATTCTCATGCGAAAATATTCATTTGATTATTCTTAATTTATTATATGATGTTTTAACTTGTAAAATGGAGGAAATGAAGAATGCCTTCCAAAATGCGCAAGATCGAAGTTCATCGTCTAACGATTTCAGGATTAAAAAAAGGGACAGATTATTCTCAATTCCTGGACTCAATCAGACACTTGAAAACAGATCTTGGCCCCTATGTTATGAATCAGAGAAATCGTTCGCATGCTTTGCTTTCCGCGCGAGTATTGAAAGGTCGGCTGCAACTACGATTTCTCAGTTTTACAGAAG